>CAYOWP010000001.1:0-126651 GCA_964407715.1 uncultured archaeon
ATCCCTAGTAGTCGAACGTTAGCACCGTTCGGCGAATACGTCCCTGCTCCTTGCACACACCGCCCGTCAAGCCACCCGAGTGAGAGGTAAACGAGGCCTCTCCTTTAGGAGGGGTCGAGTTTATCTCTCGCGAGGGGGGCTAAGTCGTAACAAGGTAGCCGTACTGGAAGGTGCGGCTGGATCACCTCCTCCACCGAAGAAATTCCTTGGAGAGAGAGCGGGGATAGATAGGGACACCAAATATCCAAAATATCTGTGAGGTCAAAAAGAAAAGGAATGCTTTCTAATACTCTTCCTTTATTATCTTATCAGAGATCCATGCGATCAATATGCCTAATATAAATCCTATTGTTGCCCCTATAAATAGCAATATCCATTCGCTAATCTCTAATGGAATTACCTTGAAATAACCAGAGAGGGAGGTATAGAGTATCATTAATTGAAGGATAATGGATGCAAATAGCGAGAAGATGAGATATTTATTTTTGAGGTTCTCTTTTATGGAGAGAAGTTTCTCGTTATATCTTATCACTGCAATTCTGACAAATTCATATAATATGAAACTTGTGAAAAGAATTGTTCTTGCTTTTTCTTCTCCCCATAAATATAAGGCGATGAGAAAAGTAAAAAATAACACCATGGCTTTTTTGATTCCTATTGCTACTATTAAAAATCCGAGTTTTTTGTTTATTATTCCCTCCTCTTTTTTTCTTGGTTTTCTTTTCATTACATCTGGTCGTGGGGGATCAACAGATAATGCAAGAGCAGGCAGACCATCTGTGATTAAATTTATCCACAAAATCTGTATGGGATAAAGTGAAATAAAAGGCATGAACATAGTTGCAATCAAGACAGTCACAACTTCTGCTACATTACATGTCAACAAATAATCAACAAACTTCCTAATATTATCAAATATCCTTCTTCCTTCCTTTATGGCATTCCTTATGGATGCAAAGTTATCATCAAGTAAAATGATATCACTTGCTTCTTTAGCAACCTCTGTCCCTTTGATGCCCATAGCAATTCCAACATTTGCTTTTTTTAATGCTAAAGAGTCATTTACTCCATCTCCTGTCATAGCCACGTTATGTTTTCTTTGCAATATCTCAAGGATTCTTAATTTATGGAAAGGATTTGTCCTTGCAAATATATTTGCTCTTTCAAGAGCTCTCTCAAGATCTTCATCACTCATCCTATCAATTTCATCTCCTGTCACCACATTGCCTTCTCTCATCCCTATTTCTTGAGCAATTGCTTTGGCTGTTAAAGGATTATCTCCTGTGATCATGATCACATTTATACCAGCATCATAACACTCTTTTATTGCCTTTTTAACCTCTGGCCTTGGAGGATCGGAAAGAATAACAAGTCCAAGAAATGCAAGATCCTTTTCTTCAAGTTTATTGCTTTCTTTATATGCCAAACCCAACACTCTATATCCCTTAGATGCAAATTTTTTGTTTTCTTCAAGTATTTTCTCTTTTACTTCCTTAGATAAATCGCATTTCTCTATAATAACTTCTGGAGCCCCTTTTGAGAATACAAAGGAATTTCCATCTATTTTACATAGCACACTCATCATTTTTCTCTCAGATGAGAAAGGTATCTCATCTATTCTTTCACCTTTCCTATTTATATATCTCATTGAGAACTGCTTAAGCGCGATATCAGTTTCATCTCCAACCCATATCTCTTTATTATCTTTCAATATTGTTTTAGCATCATTACAGAAATAACAACAGTTTAATGCCATTTCCTTATGCTTTTCATTGTTTTGGTCTATTAGCCAAATATCCCTTACTTTCATCTTTCCTTCTGTTAATGTACCTGTCTTATCAGTACATATGACATCCATAGCCCCTACGGATTCTGTGATTGCTAATTTTCTTATCAATGCATTCTTCTTTGCCATTTCTCTTGCGCCTAAGGAGAGCGCGATAGTGATTACAGCAGGCAAATCTTCAGGCACAGCAGCTACAGCCAAGGAAATAGCAATCAACCCAGCATCTATTAAACCAAATTTCCTATATCCAACAATAAAGGTAATAAGAATTATGAGGAGTGTGAAGATCACCAGTTTTTTTGTGAATTTTTTCATATGATGCTGAAATGGTGTCTCTTCTTCTCTTATCTCTTGCATTTTTGATGCTATTTTTCCTAATTGCGTGTTCATTCCAGTAGCAAAAACCTTGGCTATGGCTTTACCAGTATAGACACTGCATCCTGAGAATATCTTATCCTCCTCTTTTTTCATCTCAGCTTTGGATTCTCCTGTCAGTATGGACTCGTTCACTTCCAATTCTCCCTCTATGATTATCGCATCTGCAGGTATTACATCTCCGCTTTCCAAAACAATCAAATCATCTGGAACAATTTCTGTTGCATCAATTTCCTGCTCCTTACCATCCCTTATCACCTTTGCCTTTGGCGTTGCAAGTTTCTTTAGCGATTCTATCGTTTTTTCTGCTTTCCATTCTTGGATAAATCCACATATACCCGCTGCTAAAACTATTATAAGAATCAATATTGAGTCAAAGTATCCTTCATGATTATAATAATTTACCAAAAACGAAACAATGCTTGCAGCTATTAGGAGCAATATGAGAGGAGATTTAAACTGAGAAAGAAACACGCTTAGCGGTGATATTTTCTTCTCTTCCTTAATTTCATTTTTTCCATATTTTATTAACCTTTCCTTTGCTTCTTGTGTCGTTAAGCCTTTATATTTCATGAGACTTATCACCAAATCATGAAGATTTCTTACTTACCGCTTACTTTTAGCATGATCCATAAACTGAACATCAACAGTATTGCAATAACAATCAGCTTTATCACATCTCCAATACCAATGCGAATGTCGATTCTACTTTTTCTCTTTCCCTTTTTATTATCTTTCTTGTTCATTGAGCACCACCGAGAATACTTGACTTATTCCTCTTTGCATGGAGATTCCATAAACTCTTTGAGCCTTTTGCACAGTTATATCATTATGCGAAATAACGATAAATTGAGAGTCTTTGCTATATTCTGCGATCATCTCTCCTATGAGTTCAGAGTTCCTCTTATCTAATGCAGCATCAACCTCATCCAACAAATAAAACGGCGCTTTTTTATAATGCATAATTGCAAATAGAAAAGTAAGAGAAACAAGCGTTTTTTCTCCACCAGATAACGAATCTATATTCTGTAATTTTTTCCCATATGGCTGAGATTTAATGATTAATCCGGAATCAATATCTCCTTCTCTTTCAAGCTCTAATTTTGCATAACCTTTTGCAATCTTTCTAAACAGCTCAGAGAAGTTTTTATTTATTTTTTCAAAAGCGTCCATAAATATGATCCTCCTTCTCTGTTCAATTTTCTCTATCATTTCCTCTATGCTTTTCTTTTCTTCATATAGCTTCCTTACCTTTTCGTTATACTCATCAAATTCCTTTTTGAAGGTCTCATAATCCTCTATTGCTTTCATATTTACCAGCCCTATTTCTTTCAATGCAGAATCAATTTTTCTGATTAGACGCTCTATTTTTAATGGATCCTCTATCTTTAAATCCTGCAATGTTTCTTTATACTGCTCAAAATCTCTTTTTATGTTTTCAAATTCTGTTTCTAATCTTGCCTTTCTTATCTTAAGATTGTTTATCTCACTCTCTAATAGAAGCATTTTTTCATAACATCTTTTTCTTTCATCTTTAATCTTTTTGAGCTTTTCTTCCAAAATCTTCTTTTTATCAAGCAGCGACGAGAGATCCTTACTCTGTTGTGATTGCTTTTTCTTTAAGTTCCTTAATAAATCTTTGAAATCCTTTACCTCTTGCTCAAGAATCTTATTTTCCTCATTCAATATCTTTATCTTCTTTTCAGCGTTCTTTATTTCAGATTGAATCGCATGAATTCTATCTTTTTCATGAGACTTCTTTATTGAACCTCCTATTATTGCTCCTCCTGGTTCAAACAGCTCACCATCTAACGTAACTATTCTTACACCTCTTATCTTCTTTGCATCCTCCATGCTCTCAGCAATTAAAGTGTCTCTAAATACATAATCCACAGCATTCTTATATCGCGAATCATACTCCACAATCTCAGATGCATACCCTATAATGCCAGGATTTGACTTCAACATTTCAACATGTGGAGAATGTTTGAACTTTTCAAGTCTATCAAGTGGTAAGAATCTTGCTCTTCCAAGGTTGTTTCTTTTTAAGAATTCAATGCCTTTAAGCGCATCTTTTGTAGTCTCAACTACGATATCCTTGTCATGATTTCCCATTGCAATCTCTATTGCTGTAGAGAACTTTGGATTGTGATGTATAATATCCCTAAAAAGCCCAATTACCCTTATGTTTTCCCTTTCAAGTAACTTTAAAAGCTCATATTCTTTTCTTTCTTTCTGTGCCTCAAGCATGCGTTTGTAATGTTCTATATTCTTAAGCAACATTGCAATTTCATTTTCGTTTTGTTTTATTTTGCTCTCCCTTTCATAAATCTTTTCCGCTATTTCATTGATTTGCTTGACTTCAGCATCTTGTATAAAAGCCGTTAACTTTTTATCTATACTGCTGATTTCTTTTTCAATTGCCTCTATTTCCAAATCATAATTCTCTATTTTCTTTTTTGCATGTGCATGTTCCTTCTCTTTGAGATCCAAAGTCCCATTAACATTTTCCATCTCATTTTCTATGATTTTGTATCTGCTATAGCTTAATTGTGCTTTAAGGGCATTTTTCTTTTCTTCAAGTTCTTTTACTTTTAGTGCTAAGTCCCTATCATACTTCAACTTTTCAAGAAATTCTCTTTTTTGCTCAAGTACTATCTTTGCATCATTTAAATTTTTCTCTGCTACTTCTAATTCTTTTAAAGCATTTTCTTTCTTTTTATTGTACTCATCTATACCCGCAACTCTATCAATGATTTCTCTCCTTTCTTTTGGTTTCATTTTTAGCAATCCTATAATATCACCTTGTTGGATTATGTTATACATTCCTGGTCTTATGCCTATCTTATCAAGTATTTCCATCATTTCCTCTTTTGTGGCTACTTTATCATTTATTTTATAATACACATTACCTTTGCGAGTTACTTTTCGTGAGATAGTGATTGTATCTTCATCTATGTGATCAATCAATCTGTCTTTGTTGTTTATTACTATGCTTACCTCTGCATATTCAGCTGGTTTTCTTCCATAACCTCCATTATAAATTACATGTTCTAACCTTCCTGCTCTAATATCACGTGAGGCACTTCCCAATACAAATACAAAGGCATCCACTATATTTGATTTACCAGCCCCATTGGGGCCTATTATGGCATTGAAGCCTTCATAAAAAGGAATAGATGTTTTATTAGCAAAACTTTTAAATCCATCTAAGGTCAGCATTATAATTCTCGCATTTGTATTTTCTTTTTTAATTTTCTGTTGAAGTTTCATGAGGCTTCACCATTATAGTATGATAAACACAAATGTTGTTATCAATACAATGAGGATGGCATATATAAAAGAATATAATATTATCTTTTTCTTTGAAAAATATATATTAGAGAGATCAGCATTGCTTATCTTGTTGATAGCATAACATATAGAAACAAAACTAATGATGTTTATACAAAACAATTCTATAAAGAATATAATGGCATTTATAATTCCTTCTCCATTTCCTATGAGTATCGTATTAATGACTATAAACATAAATATCCCAAGATAATATGCTACACGAAATAATATATATGCTTTGATTTTACTTATGGTAGAGATGCCTTCAAAGATTTTTGATATGGAGATAAATAAAGGTATAAAAAGTAGTTCTATGATAAATGCTTCTTTTAAGTTTGGGATGGTTAATATGAATCCAAGCATTGCAAAAAATATAAAAGCTAGATATATCGATACTATATCTTTGTATCTATATGAGAAAAAATAACATCCAGCACCTATCAGGCTCAATAGCACATATTTTATATTGTTAAGATATAACGATATCAAAAGGCTCATTATGATAATAACGTATATAACTCTTTTTAGATATCCTTCCAATTTTTCATCAATCATAAATATTTTTAGTGATAGAGAATTATATATATGTTAAGGGGTCAAGCAAAGGATAGGCATTGTCCAATAATCCCTTATTAATAGAATTTTGTTAAGCGGAAAAGTAACCTCTTAAAGAAGCACATCAGAGCAGCAAATCCTGTAGAGCTAATGCAATTATTGGCCAATGCCCAAAGGATAGTTATAGGGTTTAGCCTCTTCATCAGGCATCTCACAGCATTCCACTTTAAAGGCCACCATGCTGCACTATGCTAAGAAACAAGATATTTTCCCGTTAACCAATTATTTTAAAATAATGGTTAACGGAAGGAAATTCATTTCACACAGCATATTGCGACATGGTGGCCTTTTTTGAAGGTTAGCTGCTGTCCAACGGGTTTTTATATGTTACCATACTTCAAGACCTTTCGTAATAAGGATTTCTTCCTGTTAACCATATTTTATTTTTAAGATAACATGGTTAACGGGAGGAAATCGCTATCATAAGCGCATTGCAGCATGCTAACCTCTCCAAAAGGTTAGCTGCTTCTTAACCGCTTTAGAAAGGTTAGCTGCTTCGATATGCTGAATAATGAGGTTATGTTTTCCGTTAACCATTTACAAAAAACATTAGGGCAGCTAATATCATTACAGAGCTTTGTAAGATTGAAATTTTTTAAATTTTTATAGTGGAAGCATTTTTATATGAAATCAAGAGGTTTAGAGCTGTATATAAAGGATTATGCGAATCTTCTTAGAAAGATATCAAAATTTGCGAAGCATCCTGAGAAACTATACATAATTACAGATTTTGATAGAACACTAACGTATACTTGCATAAATAACAAAAAGATACCTTCTTTGATATCTGTTCTTAGAGATCCAAAATTTGGAATACTTGGTGAAGATTATATTAGAAGAGCACATGAGTTATTCAATAAATATCATCCATACGAGCATGATCCTTCATTGAATATTGAAGAGAAAAATAGTTTGATGCAAAGATGGTGGAGGGAGCATTACTCTTTACTCATAGAGAAAGGATTAAGAAGACAAGATATTGATAAGGCAGTATCGTATTTTAAAGGTAAATTGCGTGAATATGTTAAGGAATTTTTTAGAGTTGCACATGAATATAAAGTTCCTATTATTATAATTTCATCTTGTGGTCTTGGAAGCTATGCTGTACATAAATACTTAGATGTGCATGGAATCAATTATGATAATGTGTATGTTATAAGCAATGAATTGGAATGGGATTCCAATGGAAAGATGGTTGGATGGAAAGAACCATTAATAACAGGCTTTTCAAAATATCTTATCAACCTTAAAGAATTTCGCGATATTTATGAAGTAATAAAGGATAAAGATTACGGGTTAGTTTTTGGTGATAATGAGGATGATTATATTGTTGGAAAGAACAATTCACGTGATATGATAGCAATAGGATTTGTAATGAGAGATGTTCAGAATTTTGATATATTAGCTGAGGAATATAATGCCTTAATCACGAATGATGGAGATTTCAGTTTTGCATTTGATGTATTTAAAAGGATAATAAAGCAACCTTTTTAAATTAATACACGCCTTTAACACATATGGTGGTACAATGAACACATTTGAAAAAATCAAGGAGTTAAAAGTGAAAGATGTGATGGATGAGAAATTTGTGATTAATGGAGTTAAGGATACAATAATAGATGTCTCAAGAGACATAACCAACTTAGGTGCATCAGAATCAATAATTGTTGAAGGAGAAGGAAATGTAAAGGGCATTGTTACTTTGAGAGATATTGTTTCTGCAATAGGAAAGGGCATATCTCCAAAAGAGCATATTGAGATAATTATGACTAAAAATGTTATTGTGGCCTATGAGGATGATCCTTTAGAGGATGCACTACTAAAAATGGCGAAATATAACATCTCCAGACTTCCTGTTTTAAATAATAAAAAAGAGGTTATTGGGGTGCTTGGCGAAAAGAAATTATTGAAAGTAATTCCAGCTTTATATGAATTGCTACAAGAAAACTTGATGGAAGAAAGACAAGACATAAGCTCACAGCCATCTAATGAAGAGTCCATTACAAGGGAAGGAATATGTGAGAACTGTGAGCAGTATTCTGAGGAATTAATAAATGTTGATGGCAAATGGCTATGTAAAGAATGTTATAAAGAAATCTATGGTTAGCTTTTATTTCTATAGGATTTTAGATGAGAAGACAAATATTGGAGAGAAAGTTTATCCAATTCTCTTTCCAATTCTGGCAATCCTTCTCCTGTTATAGAAGATACAAAAAAGACATTTCTACGGCTTTTATCTTTTTTTAATGCTTTGATATCTTCATCACTTAGAAGATCAATCTTTGTATAGACAATCAAGATGTTTTGTGGTTTAAAATGCCTTTTTATATTATTAAGAAGTTCCATTTGATCCTCTAACATATATCCTGATGTCATGGTAGAGTCTATCACAAATATGATATTCTTGGAGAGATATTTTAATGCCAAATATCCTTTTTGTTCTATATCACTTAGCTTCTCAAAGTTTTTCTCCAATAGACCAGGCGTATCTATGAGCATATAATGCTCCTTATTGCCTATTAAGATATCTTTTGTTGTAAATGGATATGGTTCTATCTTTATGTCTGCACGTGTTATTGCCTTTATTAATGAGGATTTTCCTACATTTGGATATCCTGCCACAACAAAAGCCACTTTTGACTCATCTATCTCAGGAAATTTTCTAAGTATCTTAATTACATATATAAGATAATCTAAGCATTCCTCTAAATCCTCTATTAAAGAGGAAACTCTCCCATAAAAACTTCTCATTTCCTTTTTTATTTCCTCCACTTTTCTATAAGTTTTTATTTTTTTACGGGTTTTATTAGATAGCTGTCTTATCTTTCGATTTGTCCAGGAGATATGATAGAGACATTTTTTGTATGTGCTCATGCAAGCGTATGATTTAAAAAGTTCTTTATAGAAATCAGAAAAAGAATCTATCTTTGGAAGAGATTTTACTATCTTTGATAGCTCATTGTTTATAACATTTTCTACCGTTGAAACTTTATTTAATGCTTTCTCTTTTTTATCTTCTATTCTCTTACCATGCGCTTTAATCTCTCTTGCTCTTCTAAAAGCCTTATCAAGAATCTCCTTTGGTTTTTTTATTGTAAAAGATATCTTCATAATATCTCCATATTGAAGGCTATTTAAAAAGAAATTAAATTTAAGAAATCTTTTCTTTTATTTTCTTTTTCTTCCTATTAATATGTCCTTATAGATATGAGGTATTTCTTCCTCTTCTTCAATCATTTTTAACTCCTCAAAATACTTATTCTTTTCCTCTTTTATGATATCAATGTTAACTTTCATTAGGGTCTCCTTTAGCATTTTTGATGAAATTCCAAGAGGTATTGATACAGAACCTTCCTTTATAACCACATATTTTTCAATTTTTTTGATGTGATATTTTTCATTTTCACATTCTATACTTATTGCTGTAATAACTTCCTTTTTATTTAGCTCTTCTTTGTTTGATATATTGAGATCTTCAACCTTTTTTGCTACGGAGGTTTTCTTTTCAACAAACTGAGGAATACATGCAGCAAATATCATTCCGTTTTCTTTTAAAATTTCTGGGAGTAATTTCTCTATTCCCCCAAGGAAATATCTTCCAGTTTCATAATAATCTTTGACACCTCTAACATATTTATATTTCTCTTCCATATGTGGATTCATTCCTGGAGCAAAAAAGGTAATCAAATCATATTTCTCTATCTTTGAAAATTTTATGAGATCTTTATAATTACATTCGCTTACACTCATAGGAATTATTGTAATCTCTATTCTAGGATGTGCGTTTCTTAGATAATCCTTAGATAATTTTTCTTTTAAATAAAAGAGATATGGAACATAGGGCTCTACACCCACGATATTAACCTTTTTAACTTTTTCTATCTGAGAGAAATATGAGATAAAGGCATCTAAGTATGGCATATATCCACATCCAAAGTCTAAGACATTTATTTCTTTTCTTTCTCCACCAAACACATCTTGTGGATTTCCTAAATAATTGATCAGCATTTTATATATAACTTCATTTAATCTTTTTTTATCTTCCCATATCATAAAATTAAGATATCATTATTTTAGTTAGATTTTTAAATATTTGCATATAGAAAACAAAACTGGCATTGTCCAATAATTCTTTATTGTTAAGCGGAAATTTAACGCGCAAATAGCACTTATAGCGGTAATTGCATTAGCTCTATAAGGTTTGCTACTTTAATGCGCTTCTTTAAGAGCTATTTTTCCGCTTAACAAATAGAAAATTATTGGACAATGCCTAATGGTAGAGATTAACAAAAATTTTTTAAATATATTGTGTGAAGATAGATAGTTTAATAGGGATAAATTTAAAAAATTATCTTCAATTATTCTCGCCATGAGGTGGTAATGTGGAAAAAAAAGAAAAGGTTAAATGTCCTGAATGTGGGGGCACAGACTTTTTTAAGGATGAAACTACAGGGGAGATAATTTGTAAGAAATGCGGTACCATAGTAAAGGAGGAGAAAATAGTTACATCCCCAGAATGGAGGGCATTTGATGCAACACAACAAGAGAAGAAATCAAGAACAGGATCTCCTATCTCTTTAACAAAGCATGATAGAGGTCTAGCAACTGAAATGGGAAAGGGAATAACGGATCTCTTTAAAGTACCTGCTAAAAAGAGAGCCCAGTATTATAGATTGAGAAGATGGAACAAGAGATTAACAAAATCAAAGGAAAGGAATCTTTCATACTCCTTATCTGAGTTAGCAAGACAGGTAAGTTATTTAGGTTTACCTAAATCAGTATATGAGAAGGTTACGAGATTATATGAGAAGGCAGTTGAAATGGGATTGGTTAGAGGAAGATCCATGGAGACAATAATCACAGCATTGATTTATGCAGTGGCAAGAGAGGAAGGTACTCCTCGTACGCTTAATGAGATGAGCGCGGCTTCTGGAATAGAGAAAAGAGAGATAGGCAGAGCTTATAGATATATAGCAAGAGCTTTGGGTATTAGAATATTACCAGCAAAGGCAGAAGATTACATTCCAAGATTTGCATCTCTTTTAGGTTTATCAGGAAGAGTACAGGCAAGGGCAAGGGAAATATTAAGAAAGACACAAGATGAAGACCTTACATCAGGTAAGGGGCCAACAGGTATTGCATCTGCTGCACTTTATATTGCTGCAGTATTAGAGGGAGAGAGAAGAACACAGCGAGATATTGCGGATGTTGTGGGGGTTACAGAGGTAACCATAAGAAATAGATATAAGGATTTAATAGAAAAATTGGGAATAGAGGAAGAGATTGAGAAGATAATAGAGGCTGATGAAGAATTAAAAGAAATAAGCAAGAAAGGCAGAAAGAAAAAAAGAAATGATCTCGAGAAAAGAATACTATCTGATGAGATATCAGATGAGGAGTTAGAGGAATTGGAAAAGAGATTTAAGGAGTTGGAGGAGAAGGCGTGAGAATAACAAATAAATATTCTACCCATCCAAATATATTTTATGGTTGTATTTGAAAAGGGAAAAAAGAGCTCAGAGGAGAGTAGGAAAGAATCCATTGTTTCTTATGATAAGGATACAAGAACTATAATAATTGATGCAAGAACTAGCATTTATCCTCCTTCTATAGAGGATTATGAAATTTGGATGTCAACTGCTATAGATGCTTTGCTTCAATATGAGGATGCTCAAACTATTGTAATAAGGCAATCACGGGATTTTGTATATGACAGTCAACAAGTAGAGCTTCTTAGGGAGATTGCCCATATCATAAAAAGATTTGTTAAAACAGAAAAGATAATATCGATTAACAAGCTCACTCCATACAAGGATGAAGATATTAGAGATAGAGTGGCATTTGTCCAAAGAATCCTTTTGAGAGAGTTGAGAACACATCCTTTAAAGGCATATATTGATTTGGAGAGAGAAATAGTAAAATATGAGGCATATGCTAAAACAGAAAAGGATGCAAAAAAGAGGTATAGCTATGAATACTATCTTGCAAATGCTCTACTTCCTCTAAAAAAGGCATTACAACAAACAAAGCTTGTAGAATCTGTTAAAAGCAAATTAATAGGATATAAAGGCGAGCGTGATATATACAGGGAGATTTTCTATCCTCTCATAAGGCCAAATTTTATGATAACAAGATACATGCTTTTACCTCCAAAAAACGCAGAGAAAATAAGGGAATATAAGTTGAAAGATGCGAAGGTTGAGATTTATAGATTAAGAGACAAGGCAATGTATCATTATCATCTCATTCCAGATGAGTTCAATTTAGATGAAAAAAAATATGAGATATTGGAAACTGCAAGGACATTTCTTTCTCAATATAAGCCAAAACAAAGTGATTTTGCAATGCCTGAGAGGATGAGAGAGGTATTCTATAACATTGGAAGGGATCTAATAATAGAGATCGCGGACAACAAAAAGATTTCACTATCCTCAAAGGATATTGATTTCCTCGCAAATATCTTGGTAAGATATACTGCTGGCTATGGCATATTAGAGGTTTTTCTTGAGGATGAAAATGTGCAAGATTTCTTCATAAATGCACCAATAGGCATTACTCCAATTTTTATAAATCATGCAGAATATGGAGAGTGCCAAACCAATATTATTCCAAGTAGGGAAGATGCAGATGTATGGGCAACACGTTTCAGAATAGAATCTGGGAGACCATTAGATGAGAGCTCTCCTGTGCTGGATACTGAGATTCTTCTAAAATATGCTCGAGCAAGAGTAGCTGCTGTTACACGCAATCTTTCACCTGATGGATTGTCATTTGCGTTTAGAAGACATCGAGACAGACCTTGGACATTACCTTTGTTTATAAAATACAAGATGCTTAATCCTCTTGCGGCAGGGTTAATTAGCTTTATAGTTGATGGTGCTCGTACGTTATTGATCGCAGGCACGAGAGGTACTGGAAAAACATCGCTATTAGGTAGTGTAATGGTGGAGATTCCAAGAAAGCACAGGATAGTTACTGTAGAAGATACATTAGAATTGCCAGTAGAGTATCTTGTGAGATTGGGATACAATATTGAGCGACTAAAAGCAAGATCAGCATTAAGCAATGTTGAGAATGAAATGCCAGCAGATGAGGCAATTAGAACATCCTTAAGGCTGGGAGATAGTTGTTTGATTGTGGGAGAGGTTAGAAGTGTGGAGGCTAAGGCATTATATGAGAGCATGAGAATTGGAGCTTTAGCAAATGTGGTTGCTGGAACTATACATGGCGATTCTCCATATGGTGTTTTTGATAGGGTAGTGAATGATTTAGAGGTTCCAAGGACAAGTTTTAAGGCTACTGATATTATAATAATAGCAAATCGATTAAGATCAGCGGATGGATTGAGATATTTTAGGAGAGTTTCTGAGATAACAGAGGTAAGAAAGGACTGGGAAGAGGATCCAATGAGGGAGAAAGGGTTTGTTAAATTGATGGAATATAATGCAAAAAAAGACGCTTTAGAGCCAACGGATACGCTTTTAAATGGCGAGAGCTTTATCCTTAACCAGATTATGCGAAAAATAAAAGATTTTAAGGATAATTGGGAGTTGGTATGGGAGAATATATTGCTTAGAGGGAAGATGAAGCAATATCTTGTGGAGATTAGCGAGAGATATAACAAACCAGAGATTTTGGAAGCTGATTTTGTGGTTATGGCAAATGAGAAGTTCCATGTAATTACAGGAGAAGTCATAGAAGATTTTGGAGGACTTGATCATGAAAGAATATTTGCGTTATGGAAGAATTGGGTGGATAATGCTGTGAGAGAATATGGAAAACAATAGTATTAGAGAGGAATATGTATCATCATTGGAAGATATCACATCTAAGGAGTATAGAGAATTCAAGAAAACCATAGATGAGAGCAGAAAAAGAAGACATTGGTATGAGAAATTAGCAGGTTATGTTAGTGCTATTGATATTGAATTATCTCCAAAGGACAGAGAAAAAATAGAGAGAGGGATAAGATTCTCAGGATTGAATATAAAGCCCAGAGACGTGTTTTTAATACCTTCTGCTTTCTTCTTAGTTTCCTTGCTCCTTCAAATAATTTTTTACATAGCAATCAAGGTTCTTGAGAGCAAACTTAGTGAACCTCAAAATCTCATTGGGAAAATTCTATATCCAGGAAATTGGCCCGTTATTATAAAATTTCTCCCTATTTTAATAGGAGTAATAGGAGCATATTTTCTTTATAAATATCCTTTTATGATATCCACACGTAACAGATTGAGATATGGAGAGGAATTGTTGATGGCTATAGTGTATATGATAGTTTATCTTAGAACCTCTGGGAACTTAGAAGGTGCTTTAAGATATGCTGCTCAGAATACAAGAGGAAAAGTCTCTCAGGATCTCAATGAGCTTTTATGGAAGATTGAGATGAGAAGATATCTAAGTGCCTATGAAGCTCTCAATGATTATGCGAACTTATGGAAGGATTATATGAAGGAGTTCTCTCAGGCAATATATCTAATCAACGAAGCTATGATGGAGCCAGAGACCTCGCGTAGAGACATGCTTTTGGAGAAGGCATTGGGCGTTGTTTTGGATTCCTATAATGAGAAGATGAAGGCATATTCTCGTGCTTTGGAGTTGCCTATTCAGGTTATACATGCATTTGGTATTATTTTGCCAGTGTTGGGTATGGTTGTATTGCCTATCTTGACAATCTTGCTGAGTGATTCAATAAAAAACTTATCATTTTATTTAATATCTTTCTATGATATTGTTCTTCCTATTGTTCTTATGTTCTTTATTAATAACACCTTAGAGAAGAGACCTCCTACTTTTGGGAGAGTAGATGTTAGCAGGCATCCATCACTGCCAAAAAAAGGGTATTTCAGAATGTGCTATAAAGAAAAAACCATTGACATTAAAATATCTCATGTGCTTTATGGCGCATTATTTTTCTTTCTCTTACCTTCTTCCATATTTTTCTTATATAATTATTATCTTGATGGCAATTCCTCTTTATCAATTACATTTGCCTTGCTTTGTGTGATTTCTTTTGCGATAATGATCATGCTACATGGATTCTTAACGAGTGCAAATAGGTTATCTTTAAGAAAGGAGATAGAGGAGATAGAGAAGGAATTTGAGGAGGCTTTGTTTGCATTAGGAAATTCACTTGCAGGAGGAGTGCCTGTAGAAAAAGGACTTGTTAGAGCGGTATCAGATATAGGAAATCTCAAAATCAAAAACTTGTTTGAGGATATCCTTAGGAATATGCATCAGTTTAGTTTGACTTTCAAAGGTGCTTTGTTCCATCCGCGGTATGGTGTCATTAAATATTATCCCTCAGAGCTCATTAAGAATATTTTGAATATCTTATCATCTGTTATTGAGAAAGGAACTGAAAATGCTGCTTTGGCAATGATTACCATATCAAGATATTTGAGAGACATAAGAACAACACAAGAAAAAATAGAGGATCTCCTAAGCTCTACGCTTTCAAGTATGAGATTTAATGCTTATGTTCTCATACCTATTGTTGGAGGTGTTATTGTTGCAGTAAGCAAATTAGTTTTGATTTTACTTCTTAAGATGTCAGGTGTTTATTCTGCTTTGTCATCCCAATTATCTGCAGAGGAGGCACAGAGCTTAATGGAAACAGGTTTTGTGTTTGATATTGAGCAAGCCATACCTTCCTCAATAACCCTCCTTATTATTGGAATATACATTGTTGAGATCTTATATATTCTTGGTATATTTATCTCGCGTACCCAATATGGATATGATGAGATAATGGAAAAACACGAGATTTGGAAGTTAACCTTGATTGGTACCTCTATGTTTGTAGCATCATATTTAGTTATTAATGGTATGTTCTCTGGTGTAATAGACAGCATCATTGATAGCTTAAGTAATGTATAAAGAGTAAGTAGAAAAAATAAAGAATGCTTCAAAAAAGAATTTGGTTAACGGGAAGCATAGCCTTTTCATTTTGCGTATGGAAGCAGATAACCCTTAAAAAAGGTTAGAATGCTATAATATGCTTGTGATAGGATATCCCTCCCGTTAACCATGTTTTATTTTAAAATAAAACATGGTTAACGGGAAGCATGGCCATTATCTCCACCATCTTGGAGCAGGTAACCCTTAAAAAAGGTTAGCATGCTGTGATGTGCTTTGGGAAAAGGAATTTCTCGCGTTAACCAAATTAAGAATGGTTAAGGGGAAGCATAGCCATATCCAGAGCATATCAGAGCAGCTAACCATTGATAGAGGTTAGCATGCTGTAATATGATTGTGAGAGGGATTTCCTCCCGTTAACCATTTTTTAAAATAACTGGTTAAGTGGAAGCATAACCATTCATTTTGCGTATCACAGCATCTAACCTCTTCAAGAGGTTAGAGAGTACCTAACCTTTTGTAAAGGGTTAGCATGCTGCAATGTGGTTTGATAAGGGATTTCTTCCCGTTAACCATTTCATTTGATAAATAAAAATTGGTTAACTGGAAGCATACTTTCTTAAGAAAGCACATTGGAGCAGCTAACCTTTTCAAGAGGTTACCATGCTGCAATGTGGTTGTGAAAGGAATTTCCTCCCGTTAACCATATTTTATCTTAAAATAACTGGTTAAGGGGAAGCATAGCCATTCATTCGGCGTATCACAGCATCTAACCTTTTCAAGAGGTTAGAGAGCATCTAACCTTTTAAAATGGTTACCATGCTGCAATGTGGTTTGATAAGAGTTTTCCCCTTAACCAGTTATTTTAAAAAATGGTTAACGGGAAGCGTAGCCTCTCAAGAGAGCATATCAAAGCAGCTAACTTTTCTAAGCGGTTGAGAAGCACCTATCCTTTTGAAGTGGTTACAATGCTGTGAGGTGGTTTGAAAAAGCATTTTTCCGTTAACCAAATTTTCAAAATACATTATTGGGCAAAATCGATGAGATATCATGATAGCATGTTTTCTATATCTCTTTCGGTTTTTATTTTTATTTTTTTAAGAGTTTTTTCTTCATTAAAGGCATCTATCAGGTATACTCTTACGTTATAATCAATCTCCTTGAATCTGTTTTTTATTATCTCAAAGCTTGTTAATATGTTGATCAAGGAAGGGTTTTGGGTTTCATAATAAGCATAGGAAAAAATTGTCTTTAGGAATAGCTTGTCAGTAAAGTGCTTGTTATATTCATATGAGGAAAATATCTTATCAAATAATTGTAGATGCTCTCTAAACAAACTCCTATAGTTTTTTATTTGCGAGATGAGTATGAATTTAAATTTTTCTCTATGCTTTTCAATCCATCTGAGTAGAGAGGTATCAAGATTTATATATAGCTCTTCATATAGATTTCTCTTTAAAAGTACTCTATAATCATATCCCACGCTTTCCTCTGATGCTAAACCTTTAAATATTAGCTTTGTTTTCTCATATAAATATGAGGTCTCTGATGGAGAGACAGAGAAGATTTTTTTAAACTTCTCTTCAAGTGAGGACCAAGAGATAAGAAGTTCTGATGTCATTATAATGTATGGTTTACTCATCTTATCCTCCCTTTGTGAAATTAAATTTAATATATTTTATCTCAATAAATATTATTTATGTTAAACAAGTATAAATATTTAAATATTGTTTTTTATCTAATAGCGCTCTTTTTGTTATTTAAGTTTTCTTATTCTACTCCTGTTGTGATATCTGATGTTGAGGATTTCTATGATCCACTTCCATATAATGATGGAAACATAACTATAACCGCGGTTATTAACAGAATAGATGCTGGGGAAAAGGAGGTATGGGTCTCCATACTTTCTCCGGTAGAAGAGAACCTTTCTTGGATAAAAAAGGAATTTATTGATAGCCAAACAAATAAATACTACTTTACATATAATCCTTCGCAGATAGGAACATATTTATATAAGGTATATGCTATTAACACAAATAATGAGACATCAGAATCCCAAACACATACATTTGAAAGTGCTAAGTTCCCATATTTTGAGAGCATAGCCTACAACTCTTCTGTTAAATGGGACAATGGAAGTGTTGAGTTCTATATTACAATGAGAAGATGGGTGGATTATAGAAATAATTCCATGATAGAATACAATGTTTCTTCAGTCATTGTTATGATTAAGGAACCTGAGATAGCAAATGTTTCTTTAACAAAGATTTCTGAGGAAGGGAATTTATCGCTATGGTATGGAAGTTTTGATCCTTCAATAATATCGCTCTATAAATATGGAGTTTTTGATCCCATTTATAAATTTCAAGTTTTTTCAAATGATACCTATGGAAATGTATCAGTTAGTGAGGAGATGAGTTTTGTTTCAGAGGGATATTATCCAAAGATACTTGGTTCTTATATCTCTCATAAAGGAATATTGAGCGTAGGTGAAAACATAACAATATATGCAATAATAAACGATACCACAAATGCAACAAATTATTCCCCAAACATAAACAGCACAAAAATATATCTACTTAAACCAGATTTAAGTTTGATGATTTATAACATGACAAAGATAAATGATTCATATTATTATCTTAATTTTACTATAGATATTGAGGGAGATTATTTCTATAAAATCTTTGTTAGTGATGAGGAAGGAAATGAGGTGGAATCAGGATATTTTGGTTTTTCCTCTTCTCCACATATATATGATATTGTAAATATTAGTGTAAAGGTTGCCCCAAGTTGTCAGGCAAGTATTTTTCTATTGCCTGATGAGGATAAGTTATTGGTTAATACTACTGTGATTTGGCTGAGCATATTTGAAAATCTTGGTAATGTGCCTCTTAACGAAACAACCAACATCTCAGTTGAAAAGGATGTCATATATCCAGGAGAGGAAAAGTTTGTTATTCTACCTCCAAATATTGTAGCGTATGCTCGTGATAAAGAGGAAGAGGTTGATCCTTTAGATGACACCTTTTTCTTCTTGATATGGTACACATACGGCTTACCTCTTGGGAACTATACAGCAAGAACATATTCCACATACTATGCAAATGTATCTTATGAAGGAGGATATTTTACATGTAATGGTACTGTCAATGATACCGTGCATTTTGAATTGGTAGAAGCTATAGGTGAAACAACACCTTCTCCTATTCTTGTTATTCGTGAGATGCCGGAGCAAATATATCAGGATCCAGATTGTATAAACGATTCACAATCCTGTATAACAACAAAGGTTAGGTTGGTCTTATTTAATAGAGGAGACAAAGTTGCAGAGAACATAACATTAAAAGAGAGAATTTATTTGTATGATTGCGCATATTCCAATTCATCTCTTTGCGAGAAAATCTCACTTAAATGTGTAAATTCATCCCAGTATTCTTGTGCTGTTACCACAAATAAATCAACAGGTGAGATTGGATCATTGCAGTTTAATATGTCTGAGTCTCTTTCTCCAAGAGATTATGTAATTTTGGAGTATGAGCTTACACCACCTCCATATTTAGTGGTGTATAATGATTCGGTATATAAGTTTGAGGCAAAAGGTTCTCATAAATGTGAGGGAGATAAAAAGAAGTATGAGATTTCCGAGAATGACTTACATTATAACAAGGAGGAATACAAATTAATGCATCTTTCGCCTTTGCCTTCATTTATGTTTGATTTGACTGTTCTCTCATCTAATACAACTGAGAAAAGAAGGACATTCTCAGCAGAAAAAGACGAGGAATTTTTGATTTCAGCAGATTATATTTCCTCAATTTCCACATCAAATTGGACCATAAACATATCATTCCCAGAGGTGTTTATAATAAAATCATGTTCATTTGTAGATGGTGTTCAATGTGAATGTCGCGTGGATAATGCGAGCAATATTGTATATTGTGATGGCTCTTCTCTGATTTCAGAGAATGACAAGGTAGAGTTCAAAGTGACGGCTCGAACAAATATATATTCTGAATATATTCTTCCAGCATATTTCAACGATTCTATTTATATGGCAGATGAAGATTTCTTACCAGGTTTATTTATGATAAGCATACCGAAAACTGAGGTTGAAGTTCCTACTCCTCAGCCAGTTCCACAGCCAACTCCTCAGCCACAACCTGAGCCACAACCTGAAACTGGACCTGAGATTAGTGAATATCATCTTCCAAAGGTTGAGATAGTTTTGAGACCACTAAATGATACATATGTGGTATATCAAGGAGATACTTTTCCAACATATTTTGAGGTAGAGAATATAGGTAACTCAACAGCCAATAATATCACAATCGAAGCGATACTTCCATCAGCATTATGGAATCAAAGCAAAGCATATATAGATGTTCTTAATCCTGGAGAAAAGGTTAATAGAACTTTGATGTTCTCTGTTGATGAGAATGTTGCTCCTGGTATATATGTGATACCAGTTAAGGCAATGATTGGAGATTCCATAGGGGATATAGCGTATATCACCATAAAAGTTTTATTTGCTAAGAAATTGGCTAAGATGAAGATTATTGAGATGGCACAGGAGATTGAGATCAGAGAGGATAGCAATCTTACTGTGCCTATTTTGATAAAAAACATAGGAAGAAAGGTGCTACATAATGTGAGTGTGAGAATAGAGAATGTGGAAGAGTGCATAGAAAAATATTCTTCTTCACGAGAAACATTAAATCTTAATGAGTCAAAGACAATATTCCTATACCTAAAATCAAAGCCTGTAAAATCAAAGGAATGCAAAGCAATAGTGATTGCATATTCTGATGAAGGAGCATATGATTTTATGCCTGTAATCATTAAGGTATATCCAAAGCCTCCTTTATTGGCTTTGAGACGAAATCTTACGCCAATAATCTCTTTATTGTGGACATTAATATTTATACTTTATGCAGTAATAAGAAAGAGAAAGGCTATGCGTGGTGAGAGACCGAAAAGCAAGGTTCCAAGATTAATACTTTATCTTTTAATGTTAGGAGAATTATTAATAATTATTTATGTAATTTTATGGTTAATTGGATTGGTGAGTTTGTTATGAGAAGATATGTAGATTTAATGATTTGTCCTGAAAGTAAGGATGCTCTGAGAGATATGCTCGCATTTATTGACAAAATAAAACTTGAGGTAATGGGGATTTGCGTTAATGAAGAGAGCGCTAAGGAAATGATCGAATACATGGTTAATGAGTCATTAATTGATAGATTCATAATTTTTTATATGATAAAGGCAGAGGAAATAGAGGAGTTCAGGGAGAAAAAAAAGAAATTTATAAATCAAATGAAAAAATATAAAGGTGTTAAGGCATTGATCTTAGAATCTCGTAATTATAAAGTTTTGAGATATGCCGTTGATAAAAGAGAAGTTGATGCTTTATACAATCTTCCGCTATCCTTTAAGATGTTTGGAGTTGATCAAGTGATTATAAAGTTATGCTCTGAGAAAAATATTGCATTGATTTTTGATTTTAATTCTTTCAAAAGGATGAGTAAAAATGAGAGAGTTGTTTATCTTAGAAATATGAGAAAGATATTGCAGATTGCCAAAAAATATGATACTATGAGCATAGCCGTATCTTGCGCTAGAAATGTAATGGAAATAAAGCATCCAAGGGATTTGGCATCTTTCTTCTATATCGTATACAGAAACCTCGAGTTTTCCCTTAAGTCCACATCAGATAATCCTTTACAGTTTTCTGATTTTATTAAAAAGTTAAATAATTCTAAGAGAGTATTACCAGGGCTATACATAATTGAGGATGATAGCAATGTTAAAGCCGAGTTTAAGAGATAAAAAAAGGTACATTATTGTGAAAATTTATGCGAAAGAGAAAGATGAAGAGATAAATATAGAGGACATTATCTCTGCTGTTTGGAAAAAGGCATATGAGTATGGTGGTTATGCTTATGTCTCCCTAAGCAATATGAATGTAATAAAGGATTTATATTTTAAGGAGAAGCATATTTTTGTGATTAGTGTCATGCCAAAATATGTGGAAGATTTAAGGTTTATATTGATGCAGGTTGATAAGATAAAGTCCTGGGATGTTACATTACATGTTCTTGGTGTGAGTGGCACAATAAAATCTGCTAAGGAGAAATATATAAATAAGGAGGAAGACATATGATATTTCATTTTGGAAATTTGGAATCTCTATATTTTGGAATTATGTTGCTTATCGCTATTATTTTTTTATTGGTTGTTAGTTATTGTGATTTAAAAACATCTCTGATTGATATTAGAGCAGTTATTTTCTTTGATTGTTTAGCTTTAATTTGCCATGGTTTGTTTGCGTTCCTTCTTCATGAATATAAATATATTCTTTTTGGTATCTCCTCTCTTGCAATTTTTCTTTTTATGGGGTATCTGTTGTATTTCTTTTCTAAATGGGGAGAGGGAGATGCCATTGTTTTGGGAAGCATATACTTCATATATCCTTTTCCTTATTTTGTTCCGTTGCACTTTGTTATTATTAACAAGGTCATATATTATTGGTATGTGCTATTTTTTAATATTGCCATTTTTGGTGTATTTTATTCATTGATGTATGCTTTTATATTTTCCTTAAGAAATAGAGAATTCTATGCGCATCTTAAGAAAGAGCTTTCTTTAAAACATGCTTTTCTTGTGTTTCTTCTTGGAAGTTGTTTGGCTTTCGTGATGTATTTTTTTGTTGAATCATCTTATTATGTGATTGCTTTTCCGCTAATTTTATTTATATCTTACTTTTTTTATGTGTTTGCTAAGTTATCAGATGAGATATTATTTACAAAAAAAATAAAACTAAAAGATGTGAAAGAGGGAGATACTGTTCTTGGAACATTTAAAAAAGCAAATTTTGAATGCAAGAGATTAGATGCTATTAGTAAAGAAGAGATTGATGCCCTTATAAAGGCATATGGGCCAAATAAGGTAGTTGAGGTAAAGGATATGGTTAGATATATTCCCTCTTTTCTTTTTGGATTCATCTTTACTGTTCTCTTTGGGGATGCAATACTCTATTATCTTTCCTCCTTAATTATCGTTTAATTTAAAATATTTTTGAAATAAAAATACTAAATTATGATATCAAGCTTAAGGATTGTATCTAATAGAAAAGGATCAAATCCAGGAGGTTTTGCATATCTTAATGATCTCTATGTTTATGTGAAATACTCTTTTATTGGAGAAAATCTTACAGGTACTCCTTTAAAGGTTGAGCATCAACCAATCTATGAGTACATTACAGGGGAAATCTTGAAATTTTATGGGTTTAAAGTACCGAAGAGATATGTTATTGAGGGAGAGAGAATAAAGATAATTAATGAGATTAACAATCCTGATTTCTATAAAAAGAGACCTTATTATTTATTATCTGTATATGTTAAATACGAGCCTAATGGCAAATTTGATATATCTCAAAAATGTATGCTAGATAAATTGGGGATGTGTGATATTATAGGAAAGGGAGATAATTATGGCATGATTGAGGAAGGATCCTTTATAATTATTGATTGCGGTTGTTCTTTTGTTGAGAGTGTAAACGGAAGAATGAGAGTTAAAGAGGAATATAAAAGAGCATATAATGAACAAAAAATAAAAATTAAATCAAGAAAGATAAAAAAGGAAATCTCAAAAATTATTAAATATATAGGGGATATCACAATAGATACCTATTTCTCAAACATTCCAATAAATAAGATTTTGAACAAAGACGAAATTGAATTTATCAAATCCTACTATATATGGAAAATGTGCCAATAATCTTGATAAAGAGTTTGTTAACGCAATAAGAATTTCTCCACCTATCAACCTCTTTATAATGTTACCATGCTACGATATGCTCTCTAGAGGAGGTATATTTTGCGTTAACTAAATTTTTATTTAAAAAATCTGGTTAACGCAAGAAATCGCTTTCCAATGCACATAGCAGCATGCTAACCGCTTTCAATGGTTAGCTGCTTCAATATGTTTTCTTGATGATATGCAGTTCTCCTTAACCAAATTTTCAAAAATAAAAAATGGTTAACGGGAAGCATAACCATCACTAAAAGGTTTGCAGCATTCTAACCTCTATCAATGGTTAGCTGCTGTGATGTGCTGAATGAATAGGTTATGCTTCCCCTTAACCATTTTAAAAAATAATAAGATATGGTTAACGCGAGGAAATCCCTCTCATAAAAGGTTTGCAGCATGCTAACCTCTTGAAAAGGTTAGCTGCTTCCATACGCAAAATGAAAAGGTTATTTTTCCCCTTAACCATTTTATTTTATTTAAAAAATCTGGTTAACGCGAGGAAATCGCTTTTACAACCATATTGCTTTAAAATGGGTTAGCATGCTCCAAGGTGCTTGTGGAAGCGATTTTCTTCCGTAACCAATTAACAAATTCAGGCATTGTCCAATAATTCTTTATTGTTAAGCGGAAATTTAACGCGCAAATAGCACTTTTTTTGTTAATAGAGAATTATCGGACAATGCCACCAATTCAGTTAATTAAAATGTATTTTTAAATTTTACTTTTTTATAATGGTATTAATTATGGAAGAAAAACCTCCTATTGAGTATGAGAGGATTTTGAATTCTTTTTTGGAGTTGTATGAGGATAAAAGAGGAGGAAAAATTGTACGTAAGGTATGTGATAAAGCATATGATTTCATGCTTAAAATTTATGGTATGGGAGCAGCACCAGGATTGTTCTTAAATTATAAGCAAATAGATGGAATAATGAACAAGGCTGAGGCATTTGTAAAAAGCAATCTCTATTTTTGGCAAGAAACTTTCAAGTTTGTTACTGATCCTCAAACATATAAAATGGCTAGTCATTTCTTATACAATCTTTATCATAATAAACATTTCACAATGTTCGATGTTTTGCCATATCAAGCTCAAATAGAAAAGATAGGAAAGGTGTTCTATCATATTGATAAGGGATGGAAGAACATAATATATAACTTTCCGATATATATGGGCTTAGGATTATTAGTGATAGGTTTTGCATTGATTACTACAGAGACATTGAATGGCATAGTAAGAGGTTTCATCTCCAAGAAAGAGATACATATAGAAGATTTAAAAGAAAGGGAAAAAGAGATTATTATAGGACATATTCTTTTAGGATACGAGAGATGGGCAAGCTATGAGGAAGGAGAATGGAAAAAGCTTAAAGAAGAATATGATGAAATCATTAACAGATTGGGAGAACTTATTTTTAAAAGAGAGAATTGGAAAGAAGAAGGAGAACTTTTGAGGTTTTTATATATAAGAGAAACAATTAAAAAGGAGAGAAAAGTGAGAAAGGCTGATAAGTTCTTTATGAATGTTTATAGAGAGATAAAAGATGAGATAATAACTCAACCAAAAATCTCATCTTAAATCTTTGATATCTTTGTTATTTCATAAAGCGCATAAAATATATCTCTTTGCGATGTTTTTGCTTTTAATATTGCGATATCTTTATCTGGGTTATTCAAAATTATGTTTGTTACTTTTTTCTTTAGTTTTTTATAAAAACTCTCGTGTAGGTTGCTTCCTATTCCTCCTCCAAAAATGAATGTTTTTATTCCTAATATTTGATATATTGTGGCTAACAAACATGAAAGGGCATCGAGAGTATATTCCTCGAACAATTCTTCATTCTCTCTATATATCTGCAAAGGATACCTAACAGCATTGTATTTCTTTTTGTACTCTTTCATGATACCCTCTGTTCCAAGCAATTGCTCATATGTTTTTTTAGTTTTGTAATCGCATATCGCATGCCCAATCTCACCAGCAAACAAGTTTTCTCCTTTAAAAATTTTTCCTTTATGGATTATTCCTGCACCTATTCCAGTTCCCCACACAATACCTACTAAGTTTTCAATTTTGGTTTTAAGAAACTGCGAAAAAGCAAACACATTTGCATCATTTTCAACATATATCTCTTTTATTGGAAATATCTTCGCAAAATCTAAATTATTCATCCACATAGCATTTGGAGAAATTAAAATGGTTGTATTCTTCACGAATCCTGCAATAGAGATTGAGATTTTATTTGGAGAATATCTAATAAATAAATCATTTAGCGTGTTGATAAACACCTCTTTATCAAAGATGTTATGTTCATCGTAATATATCTTTTCCTCAAATAAAAGATTCCCTTCTTCTATAAGAGCATATGCTATTTTACTGCCGCCTATATCAAGACACAGGACTTTTTGCATTGTTTCACTTTATCAATAACTTTCCACCCTTTTTAACATCTCTTCAAGTGCTGCCTTTTTTGGATCCTGAAGTTGAGATTTCTTTCTTTTATTTTCTGGCTTATATTCTGACAGCATTTTTATCTTGTCATATAAATCCATTGTGATCACCTCTTTATGCTATTCCTCCGATTCTCTTCCTACAATATCAGTCACGCTAACAATAATAAACCCTATTGTTACTAATGTTATAGTTATTGCAACAGTATATGGATCTATAACTATCCAGAAATCTCTAAACATATATCCTAAGGTTTCATAAAACAATATGAAAATCACAATCGTTATAATACCTGCTATCACATATTTCAGCGTGTTATTCTGTTTAACAATATCTGTACCAAATTTTACTCCCAATATTGATAAGGTTAAAGGTATTAATAACAAAGTTACAGCCAATACACCCCACTTTGTAAATAACTCAGATAAGAACTCAGTTATTGTTCTTGTTTGAGGAGCATAATAAATAATCAAAGTAGCCATTGTTATTGCAAGTAATCTATTAATTCTCTCTACATTCTTTCCTTTCTCTTTACCAAATATGTTTACCCTTGATAATAAACCATAGATAATAACAAAATACAATAACCAAGGTAAAGCATAATCAAACAAGCCCATATCTTCAAAAATATAAAGCACATTCCCAATTAAGGATGAATCAAACCACCCATGAAACATTTTTACACCTTTTATCCTGTCACAATTTCATAACTTTCAATTTCTATGCTGTTTTCTGGACATTCTTTGACTGTTATGGTAATGAGATCTATTTTATCTATTATACTTGAATTTATTTTAAATGAAATTCTTTTTGTTACTCCTATATCCACTCTATAAGTGTTGTTTATCTCTTGTATATTTCCATTATGCCCAAATACCGAGATATTTGATAATGTGAATGGTATTCTTCCTTGATTTTTAATGTACATCCTGAAATAGTTATCTCCTGTAACATTGAACTCCATTCCATAATATGAAAAATCAATCTTTTCACATTGCCTAATTTTGGTATATTGATTTTCATATTCCTCTGTTTTTCCTTTAACTAATGTTGAGTACCAACCTGAAAGAAAAAACCCAACACTTACAGCTATAACTACTAGCATTACAGCACCAACGTATGGTGAGATTCCTTTCATAGATGATTTCATGATATCTCACTCTGTTTCTTTCTTTTCTTCCTCTTCTCCCTCCTCTTCACTTTCTTCTGATTCCCTACCCACAATATCAGTCACGCTAACAATAATAAACCCTATTGTTACTAATGTTATAGTTATTGCAACAGTATATGGATCTATAACTATCCAGAAATCTCTAAACATATATCCTAAGGTTTCATAAAACAATATGAAAATCACAATCGTTATAATACCTGCTATCACATATTTCAGCGTGTTATTCTGTTTAACAATATCTGTACCAAATTTTACTCCCAATATTGATAAGGTTAAAGGTATTAATAACAAAGTTACAGCCAATACACCCCACTTTGTAAATAACTCAGATAAGAACTCAGTTATTGTTCTTGTTTGAGGAGCATAATAAATAATCAAAGTAGCCATTGTTATTGCAAGTAATCTATTAATTCTCTCTACATTCTTTCCTTTCTCTTTACCAAATATGTTTACCCTTGATAATAAACCATAGATAATAACAAAATACAATAACCAAGGTAAAGCATAATCAAACAAGCCCATATCTTCAAAAATATAAAGCACATTCCCAATTAAGGATGAATCAAACCACCCATGAAACATTTTTACACCCTATCTAATTAACTTACAGGCAAAAGATCAGAGATTGTGGCTACAGGAGTATCAAATGCAGGCCATCCACCATAAGGTTTAGCTATAAGTGCGGTGATGCCTTCACATTCTGTATATAATCTGATTTTATCTAAATCATTATCATCTGAGATTTTCAACTCATCATATGGAAGAGTAATATTTACATCTATATATTTGCTTTCATCTTTGTTCAAAGAAATTGGATTTTTGAGATTATACACCCTTGATCCCTTTCCTGATGTGTCATATATTTGTATTTGGGTTATTGCAATAGGTTCAAGACCGTTATTAACAACATAAGCCTCTACTATTACATCTCCATTATATGAGGAATTAAGCCGAGAGAATTCGTTTCTCACATCTATACTTGCATAGCTACACTCTATTTTCTTCTGCCCTTCTTCAACCTTCTCCTTACTTGATTTCGTGATATTTGTTACCCATGCTGTTATAAGAGCCCCTACTGCCATAGTAAATGCTATTAAAAGCACAGCAGCAACCAATGGAGATATAGCCTTATATATGTTTTTTTCCCTTAACATTTCCTATCACCTTTTCATACATTTTGAATTGAATTGAAATTTTTAACTAATACATTAAATATAATTAAGTTTTTCCACATATATATAATTAATTCTTATTGAGGCGTTTTAAGTATGCTCAATAATTCTTTATGGTTAAGCGGAAAGTATACCTTATCAATAGCACATCAAAGCAGCCAACACTCTTGAAAAAGGTTAGCATACTGCAAAACTTTAGGTAAAGATATGATTTCTGTTAACCAAATTTTTAAAATACGTTATTGGACAAAACTGGAATTGTCAAAAAATTTTTGATGAAGGTCTGTTAACAAGAAAACTTATTCTTGCAATCGCATTAGCTCTCTAAGGTTTGCTTTCTCTAATACGCTTCTTTAAAAGGTTACTTTTCCGCTTAACAAAATTTTGTTAATAGAGAATTATTGGACAATGCCGACAAAACTGGCTTTTCATAAAAATATATAACTATGTGTGAAATAAATTATTAATATGGGTAAATTTGAAATTATAGAACATCTTTATCCTGAGAGAAGATGGATATCCTTCACAATTAAAGGGCATAACCCTTGGGCTTGGGTTTTTAAAAAATATGTTAAATTAGTTGCCCATATTTTTGAGATTTCAAGTTCAAAGATATATTTGCGTTTTTTGATGGTTGATGATTTTGAGACATATAAAGGAGGAAGCACTATATATTATAGATATCATGTTGATTTCGTTAAGCCTTGGGATAATTTCACAAAGTTTTGGGTAGAGACACGTCTTAGTGGTTCACAGGATATAAAGACAAAAGAAGGGGTTGTGGAATTTAAATTTCATCCATATCTAAGAACTAAATTTGAGTATGTAAATCAAATTCAAAAGAGTTTGATAGATTTATATTGGCTTGGCTATTACCAGAAAAGAGTTAATACATTAAAAGAACAAAATAAGGCATTATTTGAAAAAACCATGTTGGAGATCAAATCTGCATTGGGTGTGAAGTTAGTAGAGGAAAAAGTAGAAGAGGGATGGAAGGAAGGTTTCTAAAAATTTTTAGTTTTTTATATGTTTATTTATATTCTATGAGGACAAGTTATTATGGGACCGTGGGGTAGCCTGGACTAGCCTTCCACCTTGGGGTGGTGGCGACCCGCGTTCAAATCGCGGCGGTCCCATCATTCGAATTTGTGAAATTTTTATCTAAAGAGCAATCGATTTATTTTTGTTTTAATGAAATCTATCCTCAATCTTCTTTGATAGATCAATAGACCCTTTCATTTTGCAATATCTTCAACTAAAGCAAATAAAATTTTTAATAACCGATTGCAATAAAACTCCATTTACTAGGACCAGCACGTTGGAATCCATTGTAAAATCTAAATTGTGATAAGGAGGTAGGATAATATACCCAATTATCTTCGTATTCATCTGCGTCATAAGGTTTACCGGTAAAATCAGAATTTGTTTTAGGAGTCACAACTAATGAAAAAAATTGGTGAGTAAAAGAAATCGGCAGATTAATTAATCTAACCGATGATATAGGACAATAGAATTCCCCCCACTGAATGATTAAACCATTTGAAAACTTTATATATCCATTGGTAGATAAAGAAGAATCTATAATCCCTCCTCCTTCCGGCCAGCTAGTTCGACAATCATTGCCAATACATAAGCCATCTCTTCCTTTGACATAACCAGCAACATCTAATTTCGCTTGTGGATTTGTTGTACCTATACCTACATTACCATTTCCTTTTATAATTACTTTATCATCCCCAGCAATTTGAAATCGAATATTGTCGCTATCTTGTTCGTTATTAATTACCACATCTTTTCTATCAGATCCATAATCACGTAATCCAAACATTGCTAAATCTGAATCCCAATGAACAGTGAAACCTCTAAATTTACCAGAGGGAATTTGGCTTCCACCACAACATGTAGGATCATATCGACCGATATATTGATGTGCATTTTGATCAAAAATCTCTAATTTTGACTGTGGATTTGGCGTCCCTATGCCAACATTACCATTATTTTTAATAACAAACATATCCCACTGAGTAACTCCGCTATCAGAAGTATATCCAATAGTAATCCTCTCCTGACCACTTGGATTTCGAATATGCCAATATCCAGAACCAGCAGTTCTTTCTAAGGTAATCCAATCTCCATTTCCTTGTTTGATTCCAAGTTTACCATGTGGAGATGTTGTTCCTATACCTACTTTACCTGTGCTAACATCCACAAACAATTTCCCACTTCCAATGTTAAGATTTCCTGATCCTGTAATAGAACCAGAGATTTTTATATCTCCACTAACATCCAACTTTGCTGTTGGTGAAGCTGTCCCTATTCCAACTCTTCCAGTGCTAACATCCACAAATAACTTTCCACTACCGATGTTCAAGTTACCTGATGCGATAATAGCGCCAGCAGAGTTTAATCCGCCTACATTGATTGTGTGCGTAGTGGTGGCTCCATTGTTTGTTATGTCTTGTAATGTATCTTCTATGATTCCAGCATCTATCCTTCTATTCTCGTCTGCATCAATGGTTGTTAAATCACTTTTAGTTTTTGCGATTTGCGAGAGATAATGCCATGGTCTTGTTATGTCAACTTTTACAGCTAATGCTATGGAATATAAAAGCATAAGCGTTATCAAAACCTGAATTCCTATTGATATGAGTTTTTGTGAGCGTTTCATATATTTTTATAGAGGTTAAAGTGGTATATATAGGTTTATCTTCCAAAGATTACCTCCAATACATCTCTATGCTTTAATATATAATCCTTTCCATGTGCTCTTTTGGTTCTTGCATCTATTACCTTAATGAAATTTTTGGCAAAATCTTCATGAATAGCCCGAGCAAAATCCAAGGCTGTTGATCCAGTTGGCAAAAGAAAGCAATCAGGCAATACTCTTCCCTCTTTATCAGCCAATTTGTTTACTCCAGCAGGGAATACAGCAATATATTTTAACACATCAAATACTACTTTATCCAATATATTTTGTACTCCTGTATTTCCATACACCTTCAACACCTTTTCCTCTATATATTTTAAACCCTCTTTTTGTTTTTCATTTAGTTTTGAGTCATCAATTATTTTGAAATGACCCTCTCCCGGAATGTATTCTATAATTCCATTTTTATCAGCTTTTCTAAGTGCTATCTCTGCTACTGCAGATGTAGGAACTATTAACATTTCCTTATATTTCTTCTTTAACATTTCTATGTTCTCCTTTGCAGATGGCAAATCTGCTTTGTTAGCAGCAATAGCTATCTTTTTTGATACCTCTCTAACCATTGATGCAAATCTTTTTTTATCATCATTACTCCAGTTTTGCATACTTTTATCTTCCAATCCTAATTCAATAAGAGAGCATTTTATATCTTTTTCACTGATTTTTAATCCAGAAAGTATTTCATGAAGTATTGTTTCTTTTGGCTTTATCTTTTGAACATCTAATCTGACGCTTTTATTCCAATTCCTTTCTAAGATTGAGTATATCCACATATCCAATTCCCTTATAAGGAAATCAATATCTTTTGAGGGATCATAATTTCCATAGCCTATAAATTCTCCTTCTTCATTTGTGGAACCTGAGGCGTCTATTACTAAGATGAGAGCATCAGCTTGACGCAAATTATCTAAGAATTTATTTCCTAAGCCTCTTCCTTCATGGGCTCCCGGAACTAGGCCTGGTACATCTATTATCTCTATTGGCACAAATCTATACTTTCCTTTAAGGAAACCATATCGAGGATTAGAAGCAACACCAAATTCATATCCTGGATCCTCAACTCTTACATATCCAATTCCTTTATTTGCCTCTATAGTTGTAAAAGGATACTCTGCTATAGCAACATCCACGAGTGTCATTGCCTTAAACAAACTGCTTTTTCCCACAGAAGGTTTCCCTACTAATCCTATAGTAATGCTCATAAAAGTAAATTTTATATTGAATTAATTTTTTAAAAAGACACAAAATGGATAGGTTATGTTTTCCGTTAACCATTTTTAAAATAATTGGTTAACGGGAAGCATAACCTATCCAAAGCATATTGCAGCAAGGTATCCTTTCAAAAAGGTTAGCTGCTTCAGTCTGCTGGATAAAAGGGTTATGTTTTCCGTTAACCAAATTTTTATTTTAATGAAAAATGGTTAACGGGAGGAAATCGCTTTCTCAAGGCACATTAGAGCATGCTAACCCTCTACAAAAGGTTAGCTACTTCAATACGCCAAATGAAAGGGTTATACTTCCCGTTAACCGATTATTTTGCATAAATAAAAAATAGAAAAATTTTTTAATTTATGTGAGAAAGGAAGATTTATGCCATTAAAGAGATCTTTGGGTTTGTTTGAGGTTACTCTTTATGGTGTGGGAATGATTATAGGAGCTGGTATCTATGTTCTTATAGGTAAAGTTGCTGGATTGGCTGGTTATGGAATATGGCTAAGCTTTCTACTCTCCTCGTTCATCGCTATTTTTACAGGTTTAAGTTATGCTGAGCTATCTAGCATATTTAAAGAGGATGGAGCAGAGTATGTGTATGTTAGAGAGACAATACAAAAAGAATATCTGGCATATCTTGCAGGTTGGTTTGTGCTTTTTGGGAGTATTATATCAGCATCTGTTGTAGCATTGGGTTTTGCTGGATATATGAGTGGCATACTAAATATAAATTATATAACTCCCATAGCTATAGGGATGATTTTTCTATTAACATATATTAATTATCGCGGAATAAATCTCTCTGCAAAGGTAAATGATATCGCTACTTTTTTAGAAATAGGCGGTTTACTTTTTCTTATTATAGGTATCTCGGCTATAACACTAAAAGAAAACATTTCAATACCAGACTTTACTTCCTTTCATATTGGAGGAGTTCTTAATGGTGTCATTTTAGCTTTCTTTGCTTATTTAGGTTTTGGAAGTATAGCAAAGATAAGCGAGGAAGTCAAAAATCCTGGAAAAACTGTGCCTCTTGCCATTATATTATCCATCTTAATAACCACTTTATTATATGTTTCTGTAGCCTTGATAAGTGTAATTGCTGTTCCTCCCGAGGAGTTAGCTAAATCGAATGAACCTGCTTCTTTAATAGCATCAAAAATTCATCCTTCATCAGCATTTCTACTCTCCATTATTGCTTTATTTTCAACAGGAAATACTCTACTACTTATCTTAGTCTCGTCATCGCGTATGCTTTATGGATTATCAAAGTATGGTGTGTTTCCAAGATGCTTTACCAAGATAAGTAAGAGCACCTCAACCCCATATTTGGCTGTTTTAATGGTTGGGCTAATCAGTGCTATATTGTCGCTATTTAAAAAGATTGAAATTGTAGCATCAGTAACCAATATATGGGTCTTCATAGCTTATATCTTTGTAAATCTTTCAGTAATATTTCTCAGAATAAAAGAAAGACCTTTTAAAGGATTCAGAGCACCTATGAACATTGGAAAATTTCCTGTGTTTGCGGTATTGGGGATTATCTCTTCATTAATAATGATTATATACCATTTTGCTTATACTCATACAAGCATTAAACATCCAGATGTATATCTAACAATTTTGCTTATTACAGCTGCAACAATATATTATCTCTATAAGAGGAAAACCGCGATTACACATTCCACTCATTGAAGAATCTTCTTAAGAACTCCTCCATAAATCTATACCTTTCCTGAGCCATCTCTTTTGCAGTAGGTGTGTTCATCAAATCCTTGAGTTTTAATAGTTTCTCATAGAAATGATTGATACTTGTGGATTTGGCTTTCTTGTATTCCTCAAATGATTTGAATTCCTTTGGATGTATATCAGGATCATATATTGCTCTACCTAATTTACCTCCTGTAGCAAAGCATCTTGCTATGCCTATTGCACCCATTGCATCTAATCTATCTGCATCTTGAACTATTTTTCCTTCCTTTGAGGATGGAACACTTTTACCAGTGCCTCTAAATGAGATGTCCTTTATGATCTCAAGAACCTTTTGTGTTGTTTCCTTATCAACGCCAAATTTTTTTAGTATCTTGCGTGCATTTTTCAACTCTTTGCTTTTTTCATTTAATTTCCAATCATCTAAGTCATGCAAAAGAGCTGCCAATTGCAGAACTCTTAAGTTTACATTTCCTTCTTTTTCAGCAATCTTCAAGGATAGTTTCCATACCCTATAGATATGCCACCAATCATGACCGCTACTTTCATTATAGGTTATTTTCTTTATGTGTTCAGCTATCTCATTGATAAGAGAATCGTTGCTGAGCTTCATAAAAACAAAAATAAGAGAGGATAAATTTAAAAACTTTACTAAATTATATCTACTTATAGGTGGTTGCAGTGGAGAATAAAGAGAGATTATCAAGAGCATTAATGTTTGAATTTGAGAAGATAGATTCAAATGAAGGAATAGTAAAGGAACTTATGATAGTTGAGAATCCGTTAGCGGGAAGTTTTAAGGTAAGTAATGGAGAGATTACAGCATACATTTATATGCACAATAAAACTGTAGAGGTCTTTGTGATAGACGAGAATGGAAACATAAAGAATAAAGAAATTTCCTTAGAGTAAAAAGATTCAACCTCTTGATGCTATTCTAAAAATTTTTATTTCATCCTCATCATTTATTAAATCTTCATCAGTTACTATCTTATTATTTCTTTTCACTATCACTTCTTCAGGATTAATGCCGAGGTTTAAAAGTAGTTCTTTGAGTTTTATTTTCTTTTCTATCTTTATTTTATCAATGCCTTTTTTATAATTATAGGATATCTTTACCATGACTTTATTTAACAAACTTAAGATTTTAAATATGTTGACCTTATAGTATTGAGCAGCAAACTTTGTTAACGGGAAGCATAGCTTTATACAAAGGGTTAACTGCTCTCATACACTTCTTTGAGAGGTTATGTTTCCGCTTAACAATAAAGAATTATTGGACAATGCCTGACCTTATATAACTGCAGAAACTTATTTAAATATGGTATATTTTATTCCTTATATGCATACAAAAACTAAGGAAGATCTAAAGGAAATTGATTTACCTGTGATGAATATAGGCATAGTAGGGCATGTGGATCATGGAAAAACAACTCTTACACAGATGCTTACAGGAAAGTTCACTGATGAACATAGCGAGGAGTTAAAGAGAGGGATATCAATAAGATTAGGATATGCTGATTTAAAAATAAAAAGATGTCCAAAATGCGGGACATATACTACATTGGATATATGCTTCAATGATAACACTCCAACACAACTATTGAGAACATATTCTATAATTGATGTACCTGGACACGAGACATTGATAGCTACAGTATTAACAGGAACAGCCCTGATAGATGCTGCTATCTTAGTAATAGCAGCAAATGAGCCATGTCCTCAACCACAAACAGAAGAGCATTTAACAGCATTAGAAATTGCTGGCATTGACAAAATAATCATTGTACAAAATAAAATAGATTTAGTAACAAAGCAACAAGCAATTGAACATTACAAACAGATAAAGGAATTTATAAAAGGCACAATTGCAGAGAATGCTCCTATTATTCCTGTATCAGCTCATCACAATACCAACTTAGAAGTCCTTTTGGAGTACATTTATAATCTCTTTGTTCCTCCAAAGAGAGATGAAACCTTATCACCAATAATGTATGTTGCGAGGAGCTTTGATGTCAATAAACCCGGAACAAGAATAAAGGATTTGGTTGGAGGTGTATTAGGTGGTGCTATAAGGCAGGGAATATTTAAGATTGGTGATGAAATAAAGATACTTCCCGGTATAAAGAAAGGAGAAAGGTTTATGCCTGTATATACAAAGATAGAGAATATGATGCAGTCTAATAGGAAAATAAAAATAGCGAGACCAGGCGGCTTGATAGCTATTTCCACTCTTTTGGATCCTTATTTTACAAAGGGAGATAGTATGGTTGGAAATATAGTGGTCAAGAAAGATAATGAGGAAGTAGAGGTATATGAGGTGTTACGAGTTAAATATACTCTTATTGAAAGAATTATAGAAAATGAAAGAAAGAAAATTGTTGAGGATATCAATGTAAATGATGTGATTTTAATAAACATAGGAACAGCAAGAACCATTGGGATATGCACAAAAAAAGAAAGGGACGTTATTGAATTAAAACTGAAATTGCCTATTGCAGCTTTTAAGGGAGATAGATGCGTATTATCAATGCAAGTAGATGGTAGGTGGAGATTAATAGGCTATGGAGAGGTGGTGTAGAATGGCAGAGAAGCAATTTGATAAATTAAAGAATCATTATTGTGAATCTTTTATTAAGGATATTGATGATACATTCCTTAGATGCAGGATATTGGGAAAAATTATAGAGATTAAAGATGTCTCTCTTATTATTGATGATGGTACAGGTATTATTGAGGTTATATTTAATGAGGACATAACCAAGAATCGAACATCTTTTGAGGTTGGTAAAGATGTGTTAATTTTTGGTAAGGTGATAAATATAGATAATCAATATAAGATATTTGCTGATATAATAAGGGATGTTGATGATTTGAGTTTAAAGCATTATCGTAAGATTGTTAAGATATGGAAAGACTTTGTTTAAAATATTAGAAGTGTTTTCTTGGTGTTAGGCTATGAGGATTGCAGTATGTGGATTATCATCTTCAGGGAAATCTACATTGGCAAAAAGAATAGCAAAAGAATTTAACCTTGAGCTGTATTCCTCTGGTGAAATTTTTAGGGAAATTGCTAAACAGAGAGGCTTGAGGTTGGAGGAATTGAGCAAAGCAACCGAGAAGGAAATAGATATAGAAATAGATGAAAAAACAAAAAGAATATGCAAAGAAAAAGATAATTTTGTTATTGAAGGAAGATTACCATGTTTTTTTTGTAAAGATTCCTTTAAGATATATTTACATGCTCCTTTGAATGTAAGAGTTAGAAGATGTGCCTTAAGGGATGGAATATTGTATGAAGATGCCTTAAAATTGGTTGAGGAGAGAGATATGAATGATTTGAGAAGATATAAGATTCTGTACGGAATAGATGACTATGACAAAACAATGAAGGAAATTGCTGATTTGGTTATAGATACTGAGCGCTATTCCATAGAGGAGATGTGCTCTTTAGCGTTTGAAGCTATAAGAGAGCATATCTCATTTAATCCTTAATTGGCTTAACATGTCTTAATGTAGTGATATACCATATCATTATTACTATGAAGGAATTAAGAATTGCTAAAAGGATGTGGTCGTATATTCTATAAAATTGTGCATTTGTCATCATTACCAATATTAAAGCAAGAGAAATTCTGCAGATGTTTATGAATAAAGCAAGAAAGGGAGAGATAGCAAGCAAGACAATTTTTCTTTTGATGGAGACATTTGGAGTGGCTAATATTAAAGCAAAGAGAAATGCAAATGTTTTGAAACCTATGCATTCCTTTGTAATTGAGATGTATAACCCTTGGTCGTGCATTTGTAATGTGTTACCTAATCTTTCCAAATTGAATATATACGATAGTATAAGAGCTTCATATATCTGGAAATTATAAAAGTCATGCTTATAATAAATCCAAAACATAAAAGAAAGCGAAGAAAACAGGATTATTGAGAATTTAAATAATGCAAGTAGCTTTTTATTTCTTATGTTGTTAACCTGCAATCCCCTCTTCGCTTTTCTTTTCATCTTTAACTCCTTCTTGCGTTTCATTTACTAAAGACTCTATATCAAGTTTCTCTTCTTTTTTGCTTTTTTTCTTTACTATCACCATAAAATCCCCTATTATCTTATATGTTTGTGGTTATATATATAATTTAAAGTAAAAATTTTGGTTAACAGGAAAAATCCATTTTACAACCACATTGCAGCGTGATAACCTTTTTATTTTTGGTTATCTGCTTTGCAATGAGCTTTTTAGCAGATCCTGTTTCCTGTTAACCATTTTTGTTTTGGTTAACGGGAAACATACCTTATCGAGAAACCACATTACAGCATCTAACCATTCTAAAGAGGTTAGCATGCTGTAATTTGGCTTTGAAAAGCGATCTCTTCCCGTTAACCATTTTTGTTTTGGTTAACAGGAAACATACCTTATCGAGAAACCACATTACAGCAGCTAACCCTTTAAAGCGGTTAGCATGCTGTAATGTGCCTCGGAAAAGTGATTCTCTCCCGTTAACCAATTTTTATTATTTTTTAAATTGGTTAACTGGAAACATACCTTTTTCATTTGAGGTATTAGAGCAGCTAACCTTTCACTTGGGTTAGCATGCCGCAAGAGCTTTATGATAGCGATTTCTTCCCGTTAACCATTTATCTGCGTTAACCATTATCTTTAAAATAAATCAAGAGATTGTTTCAGAGAAGCAGAGATATTGTGGTATCAAAGAAATTTGTGTAAATATGAAGAGAATCAATACTGTATTTCGCCTTCTTTATGGAGCCTATCAAGAACATTGAACATCATCAATGGAAAGAGGATTGTGGCATCTCCTCTAATTGTAATGCTGTCTGCATCACTGCTTATTTTACCCCAGCTCTTACCTTCATTTGTTGTGGCTCCGCTTAAACTTCCAGAGTACTCGCTTGAAGTTGTGATATATACAGCATAATCAGTTCCGCCATTTATTAATGTAGCAAGAAGAGCATAGTGCTTGCTTACTCCTCCACCTAATGCAATTAGTCCTTTTTTGTCATCATAAGTTAAATAAGAAATCATCCTACCAAAATCATCTATCACATCCACAATAAAATCTTTATGATCCTGCTTTAACATAAAAAGGTGAAAGCCAATAGCACCATCTGCAATTGCTGGACAGAAAATGGGCACTTTCTTAAGATATGCCTGCCTAAGTATGCTATTCTTATCATTTAATCTTTTTCCTATTTCCCATAATAAATCGCAAGTTGCCATATGTTTTCTTTCTTTATAAATTTCCTCTAAAACCCTATGCATGAACCCTTCAAGTTTCATATAGGAATCTGTAGTAATATAAAGGTTTCCTATTCTATTATATCCCTTTTCATAAAGATCAATATCATCAGCCTCGAAACGCGTAATATAAAATCTTTCACCTATTGCTTTCATAATATCTTCTTCTATGCTTCCTGCTGTGGTAACAACCATATCAACAAAACCTAGGGAAATAAGTTGTGCAAAGAAACCTCTCAAACCTGTGGTAACAAGGTTAGATGGAAAAGACAAGATTATCTTAGCATTTTCTTTTTTCATTTTATACACTATATCAGCGCCCTTTCCAAGATGTATGCTTTGAAATCCTACATTTTTGAGAGATTCAACAAGAGATGATGCTGAGGAATTAGGAGACCAAAGAACATCTTTAACATAATCAGACATAAAAATAATAAATAGGAAAAAATTTAAAATAGTTGATATAAGTATAATTTAATTTAAAAGGTGCTTAAAATGATGCGACATTATCAGGATAAAAAGAAAATTGCTTTTCATTTTGTTCTTCTTATGGGTATTGTTAGCCTCTTTGGAGATATAACATATGAAGGAGCAAGAAGCATCATAGGCCCTTATCTGGCTATATTAGGTGCAAGCGCTACTGTAGTAGGTTTGGCATCAGGTTTAGGGGAATTTGTTGGATATGGATTACGATTAATTTCTGGTTATATTGCAGACAAAACTAAAATGTATTGGCTATTCACCGTTATAGGTTATGGATTAATTCTCTCGATACCTTTATTAGCCTTTGCTGGTCATTGGGAGATTGCTGTTCTCCTTATTATCTTAGAACGAATGGGAAAAGCCATAAGAACACCTGCCAGAGATGCTATCTTATCACATGTAACAACGCAAATAGGAAGAGGCTTAGGCTTTGGCATTCACGAGGCTTTAGATCAAGTTGGTGCTTTCATTGGTCCGCTGGTTTTTTCTGTGCTACTTATGTTGGGTGGTGAATACAGGTATGGATTTATTGCCCTGTTGATACCTGCTATTTTGACATTGATTTTTCTTATGATAGCAAAAAGTAAAGTACCTTTGCCAGAGAAATTTGAAAGAACTCATAGTACAAAGACCAATAAACTTCCAAAGGTTTTTTGGTTCTACATGTTGTTCACTATTCTAAGTGTCATAGGATTTGCTAACTTTCCATTGATTTCATATCATCTTAAGGTTCAATCAATTCTTTCAGATTTCCAGATTCCCATACTCTATGCGATTGCAATGGGCGTAGATGCTTTAATCGCGGTTTTTATAGGCAGGATATACGATAAGATAGGATTGGCATCTTTGATAACAATACCTCTATTATCTCTTTTTATTCCTTTCTTTGCTTTTTCTCATAGCTTGACCTTTGCAGTTATAGGAATGATATTATGGGGATCAGCAATGGGCATCCAAGAAACAATAATGCGAGCAGCCATCGGAGATATAACGCCAATTGCACATAGAGGGTTTGCATACGGTATATTTAACGCGGCATATGGAGCATCTTTATTTGTTGGGAGCACAATTATGGGGTTGCTATATGATGTCTCTATAAAGTATATTATTGTTTTTGTAATTTTTATGGAAATGCTCTCCATATTTGTGTTCCTCTCACTTAAATGGCAATATAACAAGAGAGCATTTTAAAGTTTTCTTTTTAAAATAACCTGAGTATCTCCCCAACTATAAGCATTAGCAATGAACCCATACTTTTGAAAACCTAATCCTCTATAAAATCTCAGTGCTCTCTCATTTTTGCTTGATGTTTTTGCAACTACAAAATCCTTATTTTTCTTTTTTGCAAGATATAAAGCATGCTCAACCATGGCACTTCCAATACCTCTATTCTGATAATCCCTATGTACAGCTAACCATTCAATCTCGATCTCATGTGCTCTTTCAATCAAACTCATAAAACCAACTTCTTTTCCTTCATAATAAGCAAAATACATCTCTCCTTTCAATGCTTCTATCTCCTGTTTTGATGGATTATAAAATTTAAAATTTATAGAACCACAGTTCTTATGTATTTCAAATGCCTTATTCACATCTCGAGACCTTTTTATTTCTATCTTAGCATGCTTTTTTCTTTTAACTCTCTTAAAATCAAACACATATTCCATTTTAAGGTTATTTCTCCATCTATTGGAGTATTTTATTTCTCTCTCCTCAAATGCCGAGTATTCAAATCCTACACTTTCATAGCATCTTCTAGCCCTAATATTTTCCTCATCTACATCCAAGCATACTTTATAAAATCCTTTTTCTTTTGCTATGTTTATAAGTTTTCTAACAATCTCTTTGCATAATCCCTTACCCCAAAATTTCTTTCTTATCCATAATCCTATTTCTGCATATCTTTCCTTAAATCTTATTTCTCCTATGCCTGCAGGTTCACCATTGTAAAGGATTATTATATTTTTAGATGTCTTCTCCCTCAACTTTTTTCTGATCCATTCTTTTTCATCTTCTATACTGAACTTTTTATTACACAATTTAGCAAAATTCAAAAGGTGTTCTCTTATTTCTCTATCATTTATCTCTATCAACCACTCCGCATCTTTTACATGTAAATCGCGAAATGATATCTTTTTCATTTTTATACCTCTTCAACTCTTATTCTTTAGGGTGACATTAACATCCCTACCCCATTAAGCCACCTCATGCGTAGGCTCAGTGACTATCGCTATCCCTTCAATAGCCATTTCCATAATGGAACAAATCTTATCTTCCCGCGTTTCCTCCGCCACTCCACTTCGCGAGTATCCTCATAATCCCATGTTATCACTGTTAGAGGTACATTATCACCAAGCTTTAGTTCTTCTTTAGCATGTAATAAAGCGCGTATCTCTCTTTCAGGTATTTCCTCATAGGAATTTGCATAGCATACCTGCATCAATTCCTTTATTTTCATACCTTCCTTAATCAAGAAATCTACCTCATAACCTTCGCGTGTTTCGTAAAAATAATATTCATAGAAAGGATGATTGTTTTGCTGTCTAAGTAACTCAACAAATACCAAATTTTCCATTATTCTTTCTTTGCTTAGTTCAAAATTAAAGTAATGTGATAGTCCTAAATCAACAACATAAATCTTCTTTGGCCAATTCTTTCTGATATATATTTTCTGAGAATATCTCTCTAAAAAGAAAATACATAATGTATCTTCTATGAGTGATAAATACTCATATAATGTTTTTTTGGATAATGGAACTTTTGATTTCAAATAAGATTCCACTTTTGAGATGCTCAATTTTGTTGAATAATTCTGAAAACAAAACTCAAAAAGAAATCTGCTGAGATCTACACTTTTAATTTTATGTCTTTCAATAAAATCCTTTAAGAAAATCTCATCAAGGTATGTCTTCAAAATTTTTTTCTTTATTTCTTCTTGATTAGAAATCACAACTTCTGGATATCCACCATATTTTATGTATTCTTCTAAAAGTTCAAGTATAGATAACTTTTCTGATAAAGATAAAAAAGGAAACTTCTCTAATAATGATTGATCTTTATATTTTATGAATTCTCTAAAACTAAAAGGCAAAAGAAAGTACCATAAAGATCTTCCTCTCAATTGAGTTGCAATTTCTTTGCTTGAAAGTTTAGAAGATGAGCCAGTAATCACAATGTTATACTCCCTATCAATTAAACTTCTTAAAACAGACTCCCAATCCTTAATCTCTTGAATTTCATCTAATAAGAGTAAAGAAGGCTCCTTTCCTTTAATTTTTTTAAAAAGAAAGATTATCTCAATTAAGTCCTTAAAACTTATGTTTTTTAAAAACACTTCTTCAAAATTCAAATACAATACTTCTTTATCTTTGTATTTATTTAGAAGATAAATCATATAAAAGGTTTTCCCTGCCCTTCTTGGACCAAGCAAAGAAATTATTTTATGTGGTATAATTTTTATATTAAGTTCTCTTAATACACCTTCAAATTTTCTTTCTTTTTTTAAATACTCCACGATAATTTCCTTATCTATCATAATATCATATAATGATATTTTCATTTTAAAAAGTTTCTTGAGGAAACTATTTTCATAAATTTTAGTTCCCTAAGGGGTCAAAAATTTTTACTTTTATGTAATTCAGAAATTTTTTGCAAATATTTCTTTATCTCTCTTTTATCTTCATAAAATGTAATAGCAAAATATTTATTATCATCCTTTTTTCTAATATAAAATTCTTCATGCTCTTTCTGGAGGAGAAGAGGAGCATTATATCCTAAGAATAGACTATCCACTAACCAGTTATCAGTTGCTTCATTAGGTTGTGGAGAAAGTTTAATATAAATCTTTGAAAGATTTTCAGCTATGTTTTTTACTCCTACAGATTGAACAAATCTCTTTGCAGTACAATAAGCCTTTTCTAATTCTTTTTTATTTTCATGAAGCTTGTAAAAATGATATCTAAGCAATTCTAAATGTTCTGGAAACTTTTCTGGTTCAGCACGACAAAGTCCAAGGAAAGCCAATGGTGCAAGAGAAAACTCGAATTTTGAGCTATTAACAAGATCTCGAAGATAATCTGCTACTCTATACCCCGAAGACATTTCCGATATAATATATAATCCAATAGGGAACAATTCTTTATCTTTTTCTTCTTTAATAGTATCACAAGTGATACTTTCAACTATAGCGGGAATAGTTTCAACAGCTTTGACTTCAAGAACTAAAAATAACAGGTACTTTAAAATTTTCTTGGAAAATTTTTCTTCTGGAATGTTGAGAATAGCAATTTTCAGTCCTTCTCTGAATTTTTTCTTTCCTCTATATGACAGCGATTCATAAATACTCTTTAAAATTTCTATCATATCTTCATATTTCTGACTTAAGATATATCTTTGTTGAGATGTTCTTAATTCTGTTACCAGCCATTTACTAATTTCTTTGCTATTCATATTTTCTATCTTCTTTTTTTCTTCTTTAATGATAATATAATCATATATATCCTTAAGCATGCTATTTTGTTTTTTACCTTCAATTTTTTCTTTAAATTCCATTTTGTTCTCCCTCCTATCTTCATATTAACAAGTTTTTGATATACTGGAAAACCGTTAAATATATATATAAGTTTGAACTATAATATATTTTACTCTTGGTTCATTTAGAACCAAGAGGGTTCCCCTAGGAAGGTCCTTTATAGGACCTTCCTTTATGCTCTTTCTATTATACAATAATTTTAAAATTTTTAGTCTTATATTTGACTATATGAAAAAATTTAAGAGATGTGTACTTTATGAGAAATTGGAAAATAAGAAAGTGAGATGTTTCGCATGTAGGCATAGATGTGTAATCAATGAGAATCACACAGGTATTTGTGGTGTAAGAGCGAATTTTTCTGGTGATCTCTATCTCATAGTGCATTCTAAACCTTCAGCATATCACATAGATCCCATAGAGAAAAAACCTTTCTATCACTTTCTACCATCAGAACAAGCATTATCCTTAGGTACAGTAGGATGTAATTTTAGATGTGCATGGTGTCAAAATCATGATTTGAGCCAAGGAATTAAGGAATACTCTATGTTTAATGCAGAAAAGGCAGTGAAATTTTTAGAGCACAATTCATTTGAAGGTTTAGAACCAGAGAGGATTGTTGAAGATGCTATTAATTTTGGAGTGAAAATAATAGCATATACATATAATGAGCCTACGATATGGATGGAGTATGCGATAGATATTGCGAAACTTGCGAAAAAGGAAGGTATAAAAAATGTATTTGTTTCATCAGGATATGAGAGCGAGGAAGGATTAAAGTTTATCTCGCGCTACATAGATGCCTTTAACATTGATCTCAAGGCATTTAGAGATGAAACCTACAGGAAATACATAGGAGCAACATTAGATGGTGTGTTAAAAACCATAAAGGAGATAAAGAAAAAAGGAAAATGGTTGGAGATAACAACACTTTTGATACCTGATATAAATGATAGCATTGAGGAAATAGAGGAGATAGCAGATTTTATATGTTCAATAGATAAAGATATTCCTTGGCATATATCAAGATTTTTTCCACATTATAAGATAACAAACAAACCTCCAACACCAATATCTAAATTAGTAAAAGCAAGAGAAATAGGAATAGAACATGGTTTAAGACATGTGTATTTGGGCAATATTATCGATAAAAAATATGAGAGCACATACTGCCCAGAATGCAAGAATATAGTAATAGAGAGAGAGGGATATTTTGTAAAGAACTACCTTGATGAAAACGGAAAATGCCCTTATTGTGGTTATAAAATAAAAGGAGTTTGGAAATAAAAATCTCCTATCTTTTTACTTCCTTTACCACATATATATCTCCTTTTTCATCTCTAGCACCAACTCCAATCGTATCAAGACCGTCTATCACTGGAATATCTTGAAATACCTTTCTAAGAGAAAAGCTACCTGCTGCACATCCAAGAGAGACAATAGCATCAATATCTCCTTCTAAGTTTATTTGCTTTTTTATCATATCTATATCGCACATTATTGGAATAACATTTTTGTATGCTATATTAAAACCCTCTTTCTTTAAAGCCTCACTAACCTCTTCTAATCCTTTATCTCCACCAGTACCACATATCCTTGCACAAGCGTTACATGCGATTACAGCAATTCTTTTGGCATTTATTTCCTCTAATTGTGCCTTTATTACGCCGAGAGGTTTTCTGTCGGTTACTATCATAATCTCACCTCACATAATTATTATAAAATCTTAAAATTATATATAATTTAATTTTGTTTTTATAGGGTGAGCATTGTCCAATAATGTGTTTTGAGAAATTTTGTTAACGGGAAACATAGCTATATTTAAAGGATTAAACTGCTATAAGTGTTATTTGCGCGTTAAGTTTCCACTTAACAAATGGAGGATTATTGGACAATGCCTATAAGGTGCAAATTTATGGTAACATCCATAGAAAAGAGTATAAATCACTTTGTAGATTATTTCAAAGAAGCGTTTGAGATGTATAAAAACATAGATGTGGAAGATATTAAAAACAAATTCTCTTCAAATAAAGAGATTATCATTTGTGGTATGGGAGGTTCTGGAATAGCAGGCATGATTGTTGAGCGTTTATTCGAAGATAAAAATATCATAGGAATGACAACAGATGAAATACCTAGCAAATATAAAGACGCAAATTTTATATTGGTCAGCTATTCTGGGAATACACATGAGGTATTAAATGCGTTTGATAAATATAAAAATAATGTAGTGTGTGCTATAACAACAGGAGGTAAATTAAAAGAAAAATGTGAAAACAATGGAATAAAAGCTTTTGAATTACCTTCGGGATTTATCCCCAGAAGTACATTACCCCATATGATCGTATTGCTCTCTTATATTCTTAATAGACTAGGCGTAATTTCTGAATCAGACATAGAGAAAATAAGGGAAGCTATTAATGAACTTGAAGTTGTGAAAGATATGCTTTTGAATAATGCTAAAGAGATTGCAAAAAACATAAATCATGATGATATTTTAGTATTTCTTACATCCTATACCTTATATCCTGCAGCATACCGAACAAAAACTCAAATAAATGAAACTTGCAAAATGCATTCATATGCAGAGTTTTTTTCTGAGCATAATCACAATAGTATAATGGCTATAAAGCAACATGTTAAAAATGTTTTCTATGTAATATATAAAGATCCATTTGATAATCAACTCAAAAAAAGGTTTGAGTTCTTTATTAACAAACTTAGAGGATTTAGATATAGATATGTGGATATAGAGATAGAGGCAAAAAGCAGAGAAATGGCTATGCTATCATATATACTATATGGAGATTATTTAAGCGTTGAAATAGCAAAAAGGTTTAATATAGATATGGAAACAGGAGATATTATCAAGGAGTTAAAAGAATTTTTGAATGGATAAATATTTGATTAACCTAAAAATTGCTCTCAAAAAGGATAGTGTGCTATGATATGCTTTTTGGGATATTTAATCTTTCAAGTTTTACTAATAGAAAGCTATTGGACGATGTTCATTTTTGAAAGGAAGAATAGAAGAACTGGGGCGTTATAATAAAAATTTTGAAGGATATATCATAAAGATAGATAACATCGCCTCTTTTATTTCTCCTAAATTAAAGGATTTCTTATGGAGAAGAGGAGAGAAATATAGAGATATTGACCCTCGAATACCATATAACTATAAAAGATATGGAAATGAGCTAAATGAAATCTATTGGAAAATTCTATCTGAAAAGAAATATTCTTCTGTTAACCAAAAATAAAAAATGGTTAAAGGGAAGCATAGCCTATTCATTTGGCATGTTGAAGCAACTAACCTTTCATAGAGGTTAGCATGCTGTAATGTGCCTTGTAGAAGGGATATTCTTCCGTTAACCTTTTATTTTAAATAAAAAATGGTTGGGTGAAACATAACTTCTTAAGAGAGTATGTAACAGCAGCTAACCTGCTTAGAAAGGTTAGCTGTCTTGATATTCTGAATGAAGGGAGTAGCCTTTTCGTTAACCTTTTTCATCAAATTTTTTGATGTTAGGATAAAAGTTCATCTATCATGGCCTCGCATAGATCTCTTAGAAGTCTTACTGGTTCTGTGGTGTAGGAGTATTTTGTTTTTCTCAATTTTATATTCAATTTTTTTAAATCTTGGGTTATTGAAGAAAGCTCCTTAATATTTCTGTATGTATAGTATTGTACAGCTAAGGAAAACTTTTCTTCTAATATTTGAAGTATGGTACTTATAGTTTCTTTATCTTTTTTTGAAAGTCTTTTTAACTCTCCTATATTTATGAGAGAATCTGCCATGTTTTCTATTATGGTTGCATATCTTGAGAGATATTCATTTGGATAGAGTCTCATTGAAAGATAATAGTATTTATCAACCTCTTTGTCCATTTCATCCATTTGCGAAAGTTTCTTTTTAGAGAATTTTGTGGTAATGCTATCACGTGAAATTTTCAAAAACCATTCTACCAAATAAAAGAGATGATATAAGATTTTGTGCCTGCTGAGTGAATATTCATCTGTTATAAAAAATATCTCCAATTCCTTCTGAGATGGTTTATATTCTATAAAACTTCCAAATAGACATTCTTCAACGAATTTTTTTATCTCAGGAAGTTTTTCTTTGGTTAGATTCGTAAGTACTATTTTGTCTATATTTCTTATATAAGCGCCTATTATTATCTGCTCTATTAAATGTTTTGGATATTTTTCAACATTCTTTTCTATTTTTGTTTTTTCCATATCCTTTGGTTTTATTATAAGAAAGTTATTGAAATCCTCAATTAACACATCTTCATTTTTTTGTAAACTACATTTTCTGATCCAATCTATAGGTAAACTTACGGTGTATGTGGTTTTACTTGTCTTTTGAATTTTTCTTTCATATTTTATCATTTTATCACCTTCTTAATGTGGGTATATACATGTATATACATAAAAAACATAACATTTAAATAATTTATTGATATGTTATTATATCCTTATGGTAGAAAAAAGAGACGTGATTAAGGAAATCTCTGAATATGAAAAGAAGGCGAGGGAGATTGTAGAAAAAGCAAAGAAGGATGCTTCTAAGGAAATAGCGAGATATGAGGAAAACTTAAAGAAAAGAAGAGAAAAAATGAAGAAGGAGTGTGATGAGAGGCTTGAAAGATATGAAAAAGAGAGATATAAAGATATAGAAAGAAAAATAAAAGAGTATAAAAAGAAGATGGATAAAGAAATAAAAACATTTAGAGCATTGCTCGATTCAAATTCTGAAAAAATTAAGAAAAGTCTTTCCTCGATTATATTAGAAACTCTTAAAGAAATTCAATGAGATATTTTGGTGATCTTCAATGATTATACCTGAGAAAATGTGTAGGGTAACAATCATTGGATTAAAAGATAATATGAATAAAATTATAAATTATTTATATGCAAACTCTGTTATGCATTTAGAAAAGGTTAAAGTTGAGGGAAAAAGCATATCTCTTGCGGATGATGAATTAAGATATTTGGATTTGGATTCTAAGATAAATTCTTTATTCTCAAATTTAGAGAAGGTTATAGAGATAAAGGAGCCTAAAACTTTTAAGAGAATAAATGATAAAGAATTGAAAAAAGGAGAGAAATTAATTGAAAGATTTGCAAATTTATTTAGGGAACTTGATGAAATGGAAAAAGAGATGTCTTGTTTGAAAGAAGATTATGAAATCATCAATTTATTGGTTAGGATGGGCATCTCAGATTTGGGATATATGAAAGACATAGTGAAGCATCTTATTGTTGTTGGAACAATTTCCAAGGATAAAACATCAAAATTTATAGATACATTAACATACCTCAAAAAGAAGGAAAATATAGAGGTGTATCTAAAAAGAGGAAGGAACAGGGATTATGCTTTAGTTATTACACTAAAAGATAATCCTTACATAGGAGAGATCTTTTCATTGATGGATACTCATTATATCTTAGAGGAAGTATATAAAAGGTTTAAAACTAAACAAAGAAATGTACAAGCGTTGTTCAAGGAGATTTCAAATAAAATCTCAAGAATTGAAGAGAAATATAAAAGAACTCTTTCTGAGATTTGTATGCTATATAATAGTAATAAAGAACTGCTTTGGAATATGAGATATGACCTCGCTAATAAAGTAAACAAGATTAGAGGTTATGATAAGTTCAAAGAAAGGGAATATGTATACATCATTAAAGGATATATTCCTTCAAACAGAACAAAAAGCATAATTAACGGAATAAAAAAAATAGATCCAAATGTAATGATAGAGATTGAGGAAATAGATGAAGGCGATGCTCCTGTGAGCTTAAAATATCCAAAGATTCTTAAAGGCATACATTTTCTCCTTGAGGCATATGGTTTACCGGCATATGGATATATAGATCCAAGCATCATTATGCTCTTTACTTTTCCTTTGTTTTACGGATTTATATTGGGGGATATTGGATATGGTCTTTCTTTGCTTATTGCTTCTCTACTTCTTCGCAGAGTTATTAAATCTCAAGGCATAAAACTCTTAAGTAATGTTTTAATTTTGTCATCGATTTCTTCTATTATTTTTGGAATAATTTTTGGGGAGTTCTTTGGTGCTGAAGAAATTTTTGGATATAAAATGCATCCTTTGCTACATAGAATGCATGAGATAAATGAGTTAATCATCATAAGCATAGTTATTGGAGTTCTTCACATAAATATGGGTTTGATTCTTGGAGTTATTCAGGATATCATTCATAAAAAATATCTTCATGCATTAACACATAGAATTAGTTGGATGCTTCTTCAGTGTGGTGTTGCATGTCTAGGTTATGGGTATTATAGCAATATTTCTTTATATGTTCTTATGGGATATTTTCTCTTGATTTTTGGAATTGGAATGATTTATTATGCAGAGAAATTGAAAGGTATATTTGAGTTGCCTAGTATTTTCACTAACATTCTTTCGTATGTTAGGTTGGGTGCTGTTGGGTTGAGCTCTGTTTCAATTGCTTATGTTATTAATCTTTTTGTTGAGATGTTCTTTGAAAAACATGCATTGTGGGGATATCTTATTGGCATGCTTATCTTTTTGATAGGACATGTTTTTAATCTTATATTAGGTGTTATTGGTCCTTTTCTTCACAGTTTAAGGTTGCATTATGTTGAGTTCTTTACAAAGTTTTATAAATCAGGTGGTGAAAAGTATACTCCTTATGGGTGGATAAAATACTTGAACACAAAATGATGTCTTTTAGGAGGTGTTTTGTATGGTAGAGGAGATTGGAATGAAAGCATTGGCTGCTTCATTAGCGCTGGGTATAAGTGCTTTGGGAAGTGGTATTGCAGAAGCAAAGATAGGTGCATCTGCTGTTGCCGCTATGGCAGAGGATGAGAAATTCTTTGGAAAGGGATTGTTGATGACTGTGATTCCTGAAACATTGGCAATATTTGGTTTTGCAGTAGCGTTGTTAATATTGTTTGTGATGTAGCAGTAGAGATTTATTTTTTGATTTTGTTTCATTAATATGTCATTTGTGGTGATGATAATGAATAAAGGAGAAAGGTTAAAAGAAATCATATTGCTAAAGGCTGAGAAAGAAGCATTAAAGATTGAGGAAGACATTAAGAGAGAGATAAGTGAAAGAAAGAAGAAAGATGAGAAGGAGCTTAAAAAAGAGATGAAAGATTATGAGGAATCAAAAAAGAGAGAGATTGATAAAAGGATTGAGGAGGAATATTACAGAAGAATTTATGAAATAAAAAAATCTGTTAATCTAGAGAAAAAGAGATATGTTGAGGAGAAAATTGAAGAAATTTTGGGAGAGGTATTGAATATAAAAGATAAAGACAAAAGGAAGATATATGAGGAGATGAGAAGAATAATAGAAAGTTCATCGTTAAGAAATCCTGTAATTGTTTATCCTGAAAAAGATAAGGAAATTGTTGAGGATGTCTTTCAAGGATATCAATTGAGATCCTCAAATGAAATAAAATTTGGTGTTATGGCTGTTGAGAAGAATGAAATCATAGATTTATCATTAACAGGAATAAGGGAGATTTTAGATGAGAAGATAAAGGCGATGTTAATATGATGGAGCATATTTACACAAGGATGAGGAGCAGGAGTGTTAGATTATTAAGGAAAGAGGATTGTGAGATGTTATTAGAAAAATCTGCTCCAGAAATCATAGAATTTTTGAAACCACACAGTAGATTCTATCGCATTTTCTCGCAGGAATATGCTTTGTTCTATTCTTCTGAGGATTTAATAAGCATAATAAGTAAAGGAAGGTATCTTTCACCTTTACTTGAATTTAAAGGATATGCTGAGCTGCTTAATGATGACAAAGCTAAGGTTCTGTTGGATTCTTATCTATATCAGTTCAAATCTAAGATTCTTATGGTATTGCTTGCAGGATTATATTCAAATAAGCCATTTGAGGAGATCAAATCACTAATTATTACAACTCCTGCAATTAATAAGGTTTTAGAAGCAAGATATGCTCCTGCTCATGTATATGACTTAACATTTATGCTTTTGGACAATAAGGAGATAAGCATAAAAGTGCAAGATTTCTTTAATAAAGGAGATTTTGATGCTCTTACCAAGCTACTTCAAATGAGCAGATTAGAGAAATTGAATATCCTGTATGATACCTTTAAAGAAGAAGATTTCATTAGAGCATATATTTATTATGAGATATTAGATATTTGTTTGAAATTAGAGAATCTCCATCTTGAATTAGAGTCAAATCATCTTCACATCATTAGGGAGATTAACAAATTTATGAAGGATAAGGGATATGCTTATAAGATACTCAAGAGATTCTTTGGAGAAGATATAGGAGGTGATGCCAATAAGAGAGTTCTTGATAAATTAAAAAGCATGCTTTATAAAAAGGCTCGAGATGTATTTATGAGACATCCATTTACATATAGCGCTTTATTGGGATATGTGCTCTTACTTGAAAGGGAATTTAGGGTTGTAAATTTGATTGCTAAATATAAGATATATGGAGAGAAGATAGGAGAAGAAAAAATAAGAAAGACGATAAGTGAGTGCTATGATTAAGATTGTTGGTTATGGAGACTTTGTGAGAGGGTTTAGATTGATTGGGGTTAAAAACATTATGCTTATCAAAATAGGTTCAGAGAGCCATGTGGAGTCATTATTAGAGGAGGATATTCCACTAGTGATATTAGATGGAAGGGTCTTTGAGAAATTAAAACCATATATCAAGGATAAGATTATTACCTCAAAAAAACCTTTGTTTTTTGTGTTAAATCCAGAGAAAAGTGATGATGAGAGCATGAGATTAATGATTAAGAGAGCATTAGGTGTTGAGATAGAGAACATATAAAATATGTGGGTGATTAATATGCCAAAAAAGGAGGGAAGGATTTATAGAGTATCTGGTCCTGTAATTATAGCAGAGAATTTGGATGCTAATATGTATGATGTTGTCTATGTAGGGGAGGAAGAGCTTATAGGAGAGGTTATCCAGATTGATGGTAATAGAGTTACTGTTCAGGTTTATGAGGACACATCAGGCTTAAAACCTGGAGAAAAGGTTATAACTTATAATCAACCTTTGACAGTAGAGTTGGGCCCAGGGATATTAAAGAGTATTTATGATGGAATTCAAAGACCACTAGATGTACTTAAGGGCTTGCAGGGAGATTTCATTAAAAGAGGAGCAAGAGTTAATGCCTTAGATAGAAAAAAGAAATGGAAGTTTAAGCCATTAGTCAAAAAGGGAGATGTAGTGAAGGCAGGAGATATTATAGGAGAGGTCAAAGAAACGGATCTCATTACTCACAAAATACTTGTGCCTCCTAACTATCGTGGAGGTAAAGTGGTTGAGATTAAAGATGGATCCTTTAGTGTTGAGGAGGTTATTGCAAAGTTGGATAGTGGTGAAGAAATAAAGATGATGCATATATGGCCAATTAGAAAACCTAGACCTTATAAAGAAAAGTTACCTCCAGTTGTGCCAATGATTACTGGCATGAGAATTTTGGATGCTCTCTTTCCTATTGCAAAAGGAGGAACTGCAGCCATACCTGGGCCATTTGGTTCTGGTAAGACAGTCACACAACAAAGTTTGGCAAAATATTCGGATGCCCAGGTTATTGTTTATATTGGATGTGGGGAGCGTGGCAATGAGATGACAGAAGTGCTTGAGGAATTTCCTGAATTAATAGACCCTAATAGCGGTAAGCCATTAATGAATCGTACTGTCTTAGTGGCTAACACATCAAACATGCCTGTTGCAGCAAGAGAGGCAAGTATCTATACTGGGATTACGCTTGCTGAGTACTATAGGGACATGGGATATGATGTTGCTCTTATGGCTGACTCAACTTCAAGATGGGCAGAGGCTATGAGGGAGATAAGCTCTAGGTTGGAGGAGATTCCTGGAGAAGAGGGATATCCTGCAAAGCTTTCATCTAAATTATCAGAGTTCTATGAAAGAGCAGGAAGAGTTGTGACTTTAAGCGGGAAAAAAGGATCTGTTACGGTTATTGGTGCTGTTTCTCCTCCTGGGGGAGACTTTTCAGAGCCTGTCACTCAAGGTACCTTGAGAATAGTAAAAGTATTCTGGGCTTTGGATGCAAAATTAGCAAGAAGAAAGCACTTTCCAGCCATAAATTGGTTGCAAAGCTATAGCTTATATAAGGAAACCTTGTCAGAGTGGTTTGCTGAGAATGTTGCGAAGGATTGGGATAAGAAAATTAACCGAGCTATGAGCATACTTCAAGAAGAGGAGAAATTACAGGAGATTGTGCAGCTTGTTGGAAGTGATGCACTTCCTGATAAGGAGCAAGGAATTCTCTTAACTGCAAGGCTTTTAAGGGAGTTCTTTTTACAACAAAATGCATATGATGAGAATGATGCTTATAGCAATGTACAAAAGACAAACTTAATATTAGATGTTATATTGCAGGTTGATGACCTCATTAGAGATGCCATTTCTAAAGGCATAAAAGCCAAGGATCTTACTGGAATGAGGTCGCTTAGCAGAATAGCAGAGATAAGATATTCCAAGGATTATGCGAAGATTGCAAAAGAGGTAATGGAAGAGATAAAGGGAGAGATAGAAAATATAGAGAAATTATATGCTCAATGATTAATTAGGTGGATAAAGAGGTGATTATTATGGGAAAAGCAGAAACCTTAAAGGAATACAAAACAATTGAGGCAATTAAAGGTCCACTATTATTTGTTAAGAAAACTCATGCTGTTGGATATGGAGAAATTGTCAAGATAAAGTTGGATAATGGTGAAGTAAAACTTGGGCAGGTATTGGATACTAGCAAGGATCTTGTGGTTGTTCAGAGTTTTGAGGAAACCACAAGTATGAGCTTAACCACATCTGTTAGATTCCTAGGAGAGGTTTTTAGATTTAAGGTTAGTGATGAAATCATTGGCAGAATCTTTAATGGAAGAGGAGAATTAATAGATAAGGGTTTGGATATTGTAAAGGGAGAAAAATGGGATATTATAGGAAGTGCTATTAACCCTTATGCTCGTGCAAAACCTCAGGATTTTATACAGACAGGTATCTCCACTATAGATGTGATGCATACTTTGGTAAGAGGACAGAAATTACCGATCTTCTCTGGCAGTGGTTTGCCTCACAATGATATTGCTTTGCAGATTGCAAGACAAGCGCAAGTGCCAGGAAAGGAAGAGGATTTTGCAGTGGTTTTTGCTGCAATGGGTATTACTCATGAGGAGGCATATAAGTTCATAAATGAATTTGAGAAGACTGGTGCCATTGAAAGAGCAGTTGTGTTTTTGAATCTTGCAAGTGATCCAGCATCTGAGAGATTGCTAACTCCAAGATTGGCTTTAACATCAGCAGAGTATTTGGCATATGAAAAAGGAATGCATGTTCTTGTTATTTTGACAGACATGACCAATTATGCTGAATCTCTAAGAGAGATTGCATCTGCACGTGAAGAAATTCCTGGAAGGAGAGGATATCCAGGTTACATGTATACTGATTTTGCAACGATTTATGAAAGAGCAGGGATGATAAAAGGCAAGAAGGGTTCTATTACTCAGATGCCTATCTTAACTATGCCTGGAGATGACATTACACATCCAATTCCTGATCTTACTGGATACATAACTGAAGGACAAATTGTGCTTGGTAGAGAGCTACACCGCAAAGGCATATATCCACCTGTGGATGTATTGCTTGGTTTGAGTAGATTGATGAATAATGGAATTGGTAAAGGCAAAACAAGAGAGGATCATAAGGAAGTTTATGAGCAGCTTTATTCTGCATATGCTGAAGGTAAGGATTTAAGGGGATTGGTTGCCATTGTTGGTAGGGATGCTCTTAGTGAGAGAGATATAAGGTTCTTAGATTTCGCTGATGCATTTGAGGATAAATTTGTAAGACAAGGAATGTATGAGAACAGAAGCATAGAGGAGAGTTTAGATTTAGCATGGGATTTGTTTAGTATGATTCCAGAGCATGAGTTGGTTAAGTTGAAGCCAGAGACAAAGAAGAAGTATTATAAGGGCTTCAAGGGTGATTTTAGAGGGACAGCATGAAAGATATAAAGCCTACACGAATGGAGCTTTTGGAGTTAAAGAAAAAGCTAAATTTAGCTATAAATGGCCATAGGCTCTTAAAGAAGAAGAGAGACGGCTTGATTATGGAATTGAGAAGTATGCTTAAAGATGTTAGGCATATCAAGGCTCAGCTTGTTGAGAAGTTACGCATGGCTAATGAGCTAATACTTAACATAGAGATGAATGAAAGTCCTGAGGAGATTGAGTTAGTGAGTGGTATAATGATGAAAAGTGCGCATGCAGAGGTGCTAATTAGGAATGTCATGGGTGTGCCATTGCCAAAGATAAAGGGAGAAATTTCTGGTAGGGAATTTGAGAAAAGTAAATATGCCTTGACATTTTTTTCTTTGGATGTTATTAGGGCTGTGAGATTATATGAGGAGATATTCCTTGAGATTCTCAAAACGGCAGAGATAGATATGAGCATAAGAAATCTCCTTGAGGAGATTGAAAAAACAAAGAGGAGAGTTAATGCCTTGGAGAATAAAGTAATTCCTGAAATACAAGAAAGTATTGCGTGGATTAAGATGATGCTTGATGAAATGGAAAGGGAGAATCTCATCAGATTAAAAAGGATTAAAGGAAAAAGGTGATGTTTCACATCAACAAATTTCTCAAGAGAAATTTGGTTAACGAGAAAGCATCTTTTCCAAGAGGTTTAGAGCATGCTAACCATTGAAAAAGGTTATGTGCTGCAAGTCGGTTTTTGATATTGGGCATCTTCCCATTAACCAAATTTTCTAATAAAAAACAATTGTTAACAGGAAAATATCGATATTCTCCAGTGAATGCGGCATGCTAACCTTTTGATAAGGCTAGGTGCTGTAAATGTGCCATTTGAATGGCTATACTTTCCCTTAACCAATTTTAAATAAAAATTGTTAACGAGAAATATCATTCTAACAAAACTCTGTTAGATCTATAAGATATATATCACCTTTCTTAATGATATTCGTTAAAGGTACAAAGTGAATTTTTGTATTATATTTGATTGCGTACATTCCTTCTCCATTAAATGCCTTGCTCACGTTTTCTAAGTTTTTAACTTCTTCTTTTTTTAGATAGAGTTGTGGTTTTGATGTTACTTTGCACTCCATTACCATTATTTTGCCATCTTTTCCAGCAATCAAATCAGGCTTCTTACTCCCTGCTGACCTTATAACATACCATCCTTCCTTTTCAAGCATCTCTTTAACCTTTCTCTCAAGCTTGTACCCTTTAAAGTATTTTTTTCTGAGAGGCATATATAAGATATAGGATGATGAGGAATATATTATTAAGTGTTAGGTTTCACCGATAATACTTTAAAAAATGAAAATTTTTGTGTTTTTGCATTTTCATTTATTGGAAGCAAACTTCGAAAATTTATCTCAACTTTTTTAAGGTAGCCGTTTGTAAGATACTGAAAATATCTTCTCCTTCTTTTAACTTTTTAAGTAAGTTTTGAAACAGTTGACCTTCAGGATAATTTGTCTTCTCTTGAAGCATGAGTGTTTGTTCCCCTTCGTTAATCTTTAACATGTGTTTAATCTCATTCGTCCTCAGCGGCTTCAAGAATTAGTTTTAAGTATTTCATAATTATAGCCTTACATTTATCATCTACTTTTGGTAATATTTGTAGTATTTGGCATATCCCATTACCTCCATCCCAATAAATTACATCACACTCTTTACCCTCTGCTATCCAAACTCTCTCCCCAAGATATGGAATTTTTCTATGAGGTGTCCTATTGCCAATAATTTCTGATAAAGTATTCACATCAACTTCTACCATTTTGCATCACCTCAAGATTCAAAATATTAAATAAACCCTCAAAAGTATACTCTGATTCCTGCTCTATATTTTCAAATGAATATTTCATTACCATGATATTATCAGAGAAATTTATTCTTCGTGGAAAATCTTTTGCTACGAGTATTCCACCTTTACATTCATTTCCATATTCCTGTATATAATTTTGAAGTTGCTGAAAATCTTTTATAGAAGCTTTTCCCTTTTTCACTTCTACTAGCAGATAAATATTACTTGTCTGTGGATGCTTTAACTTAATGAATATATCTACAAAACCTTCTGGAAGAGCTTTTTCCCCTAAAATCTCAAAATCATCTGGTTTGTTGTTGATATCAAAATAATCCAATATATCCTCTATTTTTTCACTAAGTTTTTTGCGAACTAGTGATTGAAGAATTAACTCATGGAAACAGAATTTCTCTGGAATATTTTGCTTATCTTTTCTAAAGACAATTTTTGGAGTAAAAGTGTCCCTATTTAGATCTAATGACTCGCATTTTCCAGTAAAAACAGAACCCATAGTGGATACATTATAAAGGGTAATGGTGTCAGCTTGAAAATGTGTTTTTCTGTATCCACCCCTTAACAATAGATTTTCTGCAACATAAGCAAATTCAGGTCTAATCATAGGTTCATCTAAAGTCCTTTCCTGTTTTAAATATAATCTGAACGGAAAATAATAGGTTTTTCCTGACATTCTAAAAGTTACCGGTGGCCAAGGTGGAAGATTTTCAGCATCCTTGTAAGCTACCTTTTTAATGACCTTGTATAGGTTTCTCACTCTTGCTCCATAGAGAAAGGAGATATAATCTCCTTCTTCTATATCAAAATATGTCCATAGTCCATTTATACTGTTAGTAAATCCTGCAAGCGCGTATTTTATACATAATTCAAGATTTTTACGATTTGAAACAGATATGAGGAAATAATTTGGTGTTTTCACATTTATCCCCCTACTCTCAAAATTTTCTTTAGAATATTCTCTAACCTATCCAAAGTTAGCATTACAGCATCTATGTTTATATCAATACCAATTGCATTTCTAAAAAGTAATTTTGCTTCGATCAAAGTCGTTCCAGATCCTACAAATGGATCTAAAATTATATCTCCTTCATTTGAATACCTTAATATCAAATTCCTTGCAACTTGAGGTGCCCAATTTCCCCGATATTTTGCATTGAGATAATGTGTAGCCCAATCACCACGCCTGGGAAAGCTCCAAACATTAGTTGCTTCCAACTCGAATTTTTCAGGTTGTAATGTTTTTATTTTCCAATTTTTACCTATTTCAAGTTTTGTATCTTCTATTACCACGAATTTATGTTCTTTGATGAATTTAAGATACTCTTCATAGGTTACCTCTTTCATGGAAAGGCATTTTTTAGTCATCTTACTTCCTCCAACTGTATTTCTTTTACCTTTTTATTCATCCCTGATCTCAAACTTTTCATGCAAACATTTTATTTTCGCTTTTAGTAATCCCCATAAGAATAGTATGATAAGTTTTAATAAAATCATTTATTTAAAATTTTAAATTTTTTACTTTATAATCTTGTGAAAAATGACATTATAAAAAAGTACACATAATATCTAACTGAAATGATGCTTAACTGAAGATACTCTTTTTATATTGTTAATTCAAGTACCATTCCCCTCAACAACCTTAATGCAATACTCTCCTTTCGGTAATTTCATCATGGCTCTTCTCAGAGCTTCCTTTGCTATCTCTACTTTGTCATTGTCAACTCTAATGAAATAAATTCCTTGACCTTTTGCAACTCTTGCTGCTCTTGCTTTAGGCTTACCAAATGGATGGCTCATACCTTGATAAAATCTATCAGCCTGTGCAACAGCAGCCTGGGCATGTTCCCTCAATACATGATGAGGATAAACCTTAACCTTTAAAAAGAAGCTTTTATCATCCATCTTCTTTTTGAGATAATTCACAGCAGCCACTCTTCCTGCCTCTAATGCATTATGCCTTATCTGCACATTTTTCTTTGCTATTAAATATAATGTCTTATCAAACTCTTTTTCTTTATTTCCTATCTCAAATACTACTAATTTCATTCCAGGAACTCCCTTTATATATGCCTTTCTTGGAACCCTTACCGCGGTTCTTGTATAGGGTCTTTTCCATTTTCTATACACACGTGCAGGTCTTAAACCCATAACCATCACCTATAAAAGAGATTATATTGATAGATTTTAAAAAGTTTCAAATATCAAAGGCATCTTCAATCCTCCATCTACTTTTTATTTTTGCTTTATAAGGATCCCCTTTAAAGCCATGTTTGTAGTAATGATATCCTGCTATCGCGATCATGGCACCGTTATCACCAAGATACTCATCTTGAAGTTTGTACCACTTTGCACCTCTTTCTTTTGCCATGATCCTTATCATTTCCTGTAATCTGCTATTCATTCCAACCCCACCAACCACACATACCTCATCCTTTTTTGCATATGCCAATGCTCTTTCCACTGTTTCTGTGAGCATCGCAAAAGCATGTTCTTGAAATGAATATGCTATATCTTCTTTCTTATGTCCTTTTTTTAACATATTTATAGCATATGTTAATATTCCTGAAAATGCCACATCCATTCCCTTAACTGTATATGGCATGCGAATATAATTTCCTTGTTTTGCTAAATTCTCTATTATTTTTCCACCAGGAAAACCATATCCTATCTCCCTTGCTAATTTATCTATTGCATTCCCTATAGCAATGTCCTCTGTTTCTCCATAAACAATAAATCTTGTGTTATTCTCTAAGGATATTATTTGTGTATTTCCTCCAGATACATAAAGATAGATAGCATCATTTATGTTGCAAAGATATTTTGCTATTAATATGTGTGCTGCTCCATGGTGCACGGGTATCACAGGCAAATTATATTTTTTACCTATTGCCTTTGAAAAGATTGATGCTATTTGCAAACCACTCCCAAATCCTGGGCCATGAGAGTATGAGAGCATATCAATATCCTTTATTGATATGCCTGCTTTTTTCAAAGCTAACAGCGTTAAAGGTTTGATTTTACTTGCATGGTGCTCAGCTATTTGAGTTGGTATGAGCCCAGTTTGAGATGTTTTAACCACATCCTTCTCATTAGATAATATATTTACCTTTTTTTTCTTTATTTCTACTATTCCAACACCTATTGTATGGGCCGTGCTCTCTATACCAAGAATTCTCATATTTTTCATTATATTGTAGAAATAATTTTTTAAAACTATAATGATGTACCTTCTTTTATGAAAGTGCTCTTTAGTTCTGATTTACATCTACGCAAGGAATTGGCAGAAGAGACTATTAAAATAGCATTAAGAGAGGATGTAGAGGTAGTGGTTAATACAGGTGATTTTTTGTCATCTGATTTCGCAAATTATTTTGCTAAGTTAATTCATGATAGCGGAATGATTGGCTATTTTGTAGAAGGCAATTGGGATAATAACATTGAGATAAAGTTTGATAGCGTAAAAGTATTAAGATATACTTGTGAGAAATACAAAAGGTTCTATTTCTTTGGAGTTTATGAAAAAGTATTGTTATCTTATGAGGATTTGCTTGAGATTACTAAGCATATTAACAATAACAAACTAATCTTTCTAACCCATGAGCCACCATATGGTATTTTGGATATCATATGGAGTGGTAAGAGCATAGGTAACGAGATATATCTGAAATTTGATATCATAAAACAACCAAAGATACATGCATTTGGTCATGTGCATGAAGGGAATGGATATCTTAAAAAGGAAAATACGCTTTTTATAAATGCTGCCATGAATGATATTCCTTTTTGTTATGTTGTTGATTTAAAAAATGATGAGATAAAAAGGATAAAGGCAAAGCATTGAGATAAAACTTTCATTTTAGATTCTATAAATATGCACATACATGATATCTTTTATCTTTTTTACATTCTCTTTGTTAATTTTGCCAGATGATATGAGATCTTTAACAATATTGTTACCCACAATGTTTGCAGTATAGCAACTCTCAATAGCTTTTATTACTTCTCTAAATGTGCTTTCTTTTCCTTTATAAAAAGGAGAGGTTAAATCCAATACTTTGTTTTCTTCTTCATAATATTTTCCTAAGATTTCTTTATCCACCACTCCTACAATATCTCCCTTATGGGATTCGTGAACCGCTAAAATATATTTTTTGTTTAATGATTTCTTTAAGACATTCAAGCATAGTGTTGCACATCCCATGGAAGAAGGAGAAATCTCTGTTCCAATAAGCTTTTTTATTGTTTCTTCATCAATCTTTTTTATTTCCTCTAAGGATTTTCCTTTTATATAATCAATCAATAAAGAAGCGCTTACCTGACTTATTACACATCCTTTTCCATCAAAACATGCATCCACAACAGTATCATTATGCACATCCAAAAATATCTCAACCTCATCCCCACACAGATTGTTAGTATCTTTTGCGTGATAATCCCATATTTCTTTTCGTCTTTTATTTTTCTTTATTAACTCTTCCATTTAAACACCTCTGATATTTATCTTGGAAGTACTATTTTCAAAAATTTTTTAAAATCAAAAATTTTTAATTTTTATTAAAAACTAAAAAGGGAATCTATATGGAGGAAAAAGAATTAGGTTTAAAAGTTTTATCCTTATTAGAAAAAATTGCTAAGCAATGGGGCTTAGGAAAACCTGTTGGTAGGGTATGGGGTTTTTTGGTATTTGAATCAAAACCTGTAACTCAAAAGAGAATAGAGGAATGTGTAGGATATAGTAGAGGTTTGGTTAGTATATGCTTGAAGAAGTTGAGAGAAGTAGGGCTAATCAATGTAAAAAAAGAAGGTAAGGAAATGCTATATGAAGCAAATACATCTTTAATTGATGGATTTGAAAAGGTAGTGATGTATTTTCTTGAAAATGAGATTAAACCTTTAATTAAGTATCTCTCTGATAACATAGATAAGATAAAAGATCCTGCATTAAAATCCAGAGCAAGTAATGCGATTCAGGAGTATGAAAAATTAAAGATAGGAATCATGATTTTCTCGCGTAAAATGAAAAAGGTTTCTTCGTTTAGTGTTGAAACCTTAAAAGACATAGCCAAACTTCATGATCAATAAAAGGAGGTGTTAAGGATGAGGGAAAGTAAAGAAATGTTGCTCAAGGGAATGGTGGTGCTAATAATAGCAGTGGCATTTTTTGGGTGTCTTTCCATGCATACAGCATATGCTGATACTGAAGATTATGGAGATGCTGATATAATTGTCGAGGACATATATCCTAATATCATATATCCTGGAGATATGTTTGATATCTATTTTAGGATCATCAATGAGGGCACGGATGACATTACTTTAAAAGATGTGAACATTACTCTTCCTGCAGGATTTGAGGTAATCTCCAAGGATCCGCTGGATGTTTCAAGGGTTTTGTGTGGTAAATGTTCATTACAAATGCATTACTCTCTTAAGACCTTGCCTTCAATAGATGTTGGCAAGCATACCATTGAATTTAATATCATCACAAAGGATTATACTTTAAAGAAGGAATATCTCATTGAGATACAAGGCGATGAAGACATTTTTGTGAGTGTGTTATCTGCAAAAGGAAAAATTAATGGAGATGGAGAGATAGAGTTGGTTTTGTCTAACATAGGAGATGTTGATTTAAAGGATATTAAAGTTTATATTAATGATGCGAACATCAAAATAAAGAACGCATCCTTCATTTATATACCTTTACTTAAAAAAGGTGAAGAAAAAAGAATCGTTATACCTGTTACTTTAACAAAAGACGTTAAAGAAGGAAAATATCATTTAAATATGAACATTACATATAAAGGAAGAAAACTTAATACCAACATATATTCCATATCTTTTAATGTTTTGCCGAATGTTGAGCTGTATGTCTCTTCTATTTCTTTGGTGGAGAGACCAATCATAGGAAAAAGTACAGATTTGGTTATTAGGGTAGAGAATACTGGATATGGAAAGGCAAAGAACATAAGAATTTTGCTTGAAGGAGATGTAGAAATGGTGCAAAATGAATATTACTTAGGGGAACTTGAAAGTGAAGAGGATTCTTCGGCTGTGTTTACTATTACACCTTTAAAGAGAAAATCTACACTCACTTATAAGATAGTGTATAAGGAAGGTGATGAAGAGAAATCATTTGAGGGCACATTTACATTTAATTCTTTTATAGAGAGCCGTACCATATTTTGGATTGTTATAGGAATAGCTTTAGTGATTGTGCTATTGATTGTCTATAAGATATATAAACATAAAAAAGAGGAAAAGGAATAACAAATCTTTGAAAAGATAAGAGGATGAAGAGCATGGCATATAAATATAGAAAGGATTTAAGAGTTGCTGCATTTTTAGCATATAAAAGTTTATTATTCAACAAAAAAAGTTTGTTTTTAATTTCATGTATAATAGGGCTAACATATTTGAGCGGTATATTTATTGGTGGTGTGATATATGGTATGAAGTTACGTGTAGAAAGAGAAGCAATAGATACTACATTAGGGAATATTATGCTTTTACCAAAGGAAAAAGAGGAATACATATATGATGTTGATGAAATATTGAAGAAGCTAACAGGAATTCCGGGGATTATTGCTGTCTCTCCAAGATTTATAATGCCTGCAACATTAATGGATAAGGATGGAAAAACAACAACAGTATTTCTAACAGTGGTAGAGCCTGAAAAGGAAAGGAAGGTTAATTACGCGTTTGATAACATTATTGAAGGAAAGTGCCTCTCTAAAGGAACACAAGATGGCATAATGATAGGAGGAGTAGTAACAAAGAAATATGGTATTTTTGAATCTGTTGAGAAGATAGATGTTTCTGCTGGGGATAAAGTTAAGGTAATTACTCCTTTTGGTGAGAGAGAAATGAAAATCTTGGGTATTTTTAAAGCAGATTTGATGGATGTAGAGCTATATACCTATGTTAATAAGGAGCAAGTAAGAAGAGTATTTAATTTAAATCCTGAAGACTTAAATGTTGCTACGCAAATAGTAATCAAGACAGGAAAAAATGTAGATGAGAAGAAAATGGTAAAGATTCTTAAGCAATTAGGGATAGATGCTAGGATACATACATGGAAAGAAGAATTGGGTATATTGGATCAGTTTACAGGTAGTTTGATGATCATGAATAAAATAGCAATAATTGTTAGTATTATTGTTGCTTTTGGAACAATATATATTATAATGTATATCAATGCATTACAAAAGAGATCACAACTAGGTATTCTAAAAGCTGTGGGAATAAAGAGCAATGTTATTATTCTTTCATATACACTTCAAGCATTTATATATGGGTTGTGCGGTATATTAGCAGGGCTTATATTGATAAAGTTGGCAGTTAAATACTTCACTTTCTATCCTATTCATACTCCAATTGGAGGAGTAACTCCAGTAATCCAAATGGATGTTATGTGTTTTAATGCCTTATTTATATTACTTTCCAGTATATTTGCTGGATATTTTGCCTCGAGAGGTATTGTTCATGAGAGAATACTTGATATGATATTCAAAGGATGATGATTATGCAAAAAGGGAAAACTAAGGAAAATGTTATTGTTAAGGTACGTAATTTAAAAAGATATTATGGTAAAGGTAGCGCCTTAACTAAGGCCTTGGATGGAGTTGATTTTGAGATTTATAAAGGAGAGTTTTTAGGGATCATGGGCCCTAGTGGTTCTGGCAAATCTACTCTTTTACATTTATTAGGCTTATTGGATAAGCCTACGGATGGAGAGATTTATTTTTTAGGAGAGAGAATTGATACATTACCTGAGCATAAAAAAACAAGATTTAGGTTGGAAAAGATTGGTTATGTTTTTCAACAATACCGATTGATACCAGAGTTAAGGGCATATGAGAATGTTATGCTTCCTTTTGTTATGCGAACAGGAGATTTTATAAAAGCCAAGAAATGCGCGATAGAGATATTAAAGAAAGTAGGTATTGGATATGTGTGGGATCACTATCCATTTGAGCTTTCAGGTGGTGAACAGCAAAGGGTTGCTATAGCAAGGGCATTGGTTAATGATCCTGTTATTATATATGCGGATGAACCTACAGCAAGTCTTGATACGAATTCTGGTGAAATAATAATGAATCTTTTTATGGAAATAAATAAGAAGTATAATCATACTGTAGTGGTTGTAAGTCATGAGCCAGAGCACAAACGATATTTTGATAGAATCATCTACATTAGAAATGGTAAAATAGAGAGGATTGAGAGGAGAAAAGGATAGCCACTTCTTTTCACGAATCTATTAAAAATTATCTTATTAAACTAATATTATGGTGCGAATTTTGATTTTTGGAGATAGTATAGCATATGGAGCTTGTGATAAAGAGGGAGGATGGGTTCAAAGGTTAAGAAAATTTTTTGATGAAAATTATGAAGATTATCTAATTTATAATTTAAGTATTTCTGGCGATACTACAGAGGAGTTAATTAAAAGATTTGAATTTGAAGCAAAACAACGATTAAAGGAAAAAGATGAAACAATTATAATTTTTGCTATTGGGATAAATGATTCTCAGTTTGTTCATAGTAAAAATAAAAATAGAATAGCATTGGAAAAATTCAAAGAAAATCTTCGAAAATTAATTCAACTTGCTAAGAAATTTTCCTCAAAAATTATTTTTGTTGGTTTGACTCCTGTTGATGAAACAAAAACAACACCAATCATTTGGGATATAAATAAATTATACAAAAATGAATACATTCAAAAATAAATTCAGAAGGGCATCAGAAAATTTTTGAAATTGTAAAGGATTTCATGGTTGAAAGATTACTTTCTTCATAATCGCTATGAAGTGTTAAACCGCTATAAGTGCTATTTGCGTGTTATGTTTCCGCTTAACAATAGAGAATTATTGGACAATGCCTTTTTGAACCTTTATCTAAAAAAGTTATAAATATTTTCATTAATAAAATTATTTTTATGCCTAAGAAAATTGCATTTAAAAAGGTGAGATTTGGGACTGCAGGTATACCTTTGAGTACAGAAAATCCCTCTACTGAGAGAGGAATTGAAAAGGTAAGAGAATTGAATCTTGATGCCATGGAGTTAGAGTTTGTGAGAGGCATAAATGTTACAATAGAGAAAGCGAAAATTATAAAGAAGATAGCAGAGGAAAATGATGTAGTTCTTACAGCACATGGTCCATACTATATTAACCTTAATGCAAGCGAGGAAAAGAAGTGGTATGCTAGTATTGAGAGAATAATCAACTCTGCAAAAATTCTGCATTATGCTGGTGGATACAGTGTGGTATTTCATCCAGCATATTATATGAAAAGCACAAAGGAAGAAGCTTATAAAAAGGTTAGGGATGCATTAAATATTGTGGTTGAAACCATAAAAAAAGAGAGATATGATGTTTGGATTAGACCAGAAACAATGGGAAAGCCAACACAATTTGGTGATCTTGATGAACTAATTTCTTTAAGTAAAGAACTTGAAGGTTATGTTTTACCAGTAATAGATTTTGCTCATTTGCATGCAAGATACAATGGATTTTTCAAGAGTTATGAGGATTTTGCTAAGATATTTGAGAGATTGGAAAATGAGTTGGGAAAATATGCATTAAAAAATATGCACATCCATATTTCTGGTATTGAATACAATGAGAAAGGAGAAAAAAGACATCTAAATCTCAAAGAAAGTGATTTGTTGTATAAGGCATTTGTGGAGGCTTTGATTAATTATGATGTTAGAGGAGTTGTGATAAGCGAATCTCCAAACATAGAGGGAGATGCTTTGTTACTTAAAAAGGAATATGAATCATTACTTTAAGGGTTTGATATCATGAGTATATATGCGTTCTGTGTTACAGAAAAATTGGAAATAGATTGGATTGATGACGAGGAGATTAAGAAAAAAATACGATGGTATTTCTCAAAAATTGTAAAAAGAAAAAGCATAGAGATATTTGAAAGCGCGGAAAATGTTTATGTAATTGCATATATAGAAAAGTTAAACACCATATCTTTGATGAAGAAATTTGGGGAGCTTGTGAGATTTGTTGATGGAAAATTTGAGGAAACACCAAAAATAGTGATAGATAACTTGGATGTGGATAAAGATTTTATTTATGAGATTGTTCAGTTGAGTAGATACAAATACTTTTCAAATAAAAGAGAAATCATACCTCTCAAGATAATACTAAAAAACGGCTCTCCATACAGGAATAAGGAGATAGATAATATTGTGGAGTGTGTATATAGAGCCAGAGATATAGTGAACCTTTCTTTGGCTGAGAAGTCTCCTTTAAGGGTTGTTGAAGAAGTAAAAAAGGATATTCAAGGACTATCCAACATAAATATAAAGATAATTCGTGGAAAGGAATTGATAAAGGAGAAGCTTAATTTAGTATATGAGGTGGGCAAAGGAAGCGATAATGAGCCATGCGTTTTAATTTTGGAATATTTACCTTTAAAAAAGAATGAGGTGGATTTTGCTATTGTTGGTAAAGGAGTGGTATTTGATGCAGGAGGATATAACATCAAACTAAAAATGATGGAGGAAATGAGATTTGATCTCTCTGGAGGAGTAGCAGCGCTCTATTCATTAATTGGTTTGGCAAGGAAAGAAATTAAGAAGAACGTTATATGCGCAGTACCTCTTGTTGAAAATCTTGTTTCTGGAGGGAGCTATAAGCCTGGAGATGTTCTTTTTGCATATAACGGAAAATCTGTTGAGATAGCAAATACTGATGCAGAGGGAAGGCTAATACTTGCTGATGTCATTGCATATGTGCAAGAGAAATATAGGATTAGGTGCTTGATTGATATTGCATCTTTAACGCTTGCATGCATGATTGCATTAGGTAGAGATATTGCAGGTATAATGGGTAATGATAAAGAACTAATCAAAAAGTTTATGGAAGTAGGGGAGAGAATAGGAGAGAATGTTTGGGAATTTCCATTGATAGAGGAATATTTTGCGAATATGCTTGAGAGCAAGATTGCTGATATAAGAAGCTTACCATATGATCCATGGGCAGGGTCTATAATAGGAGGTATGTTTTTGAAATTTTTTGTTAATAAGAATATAAGATGGGTGCACTTAGATATAGCAGGACCTTGCTATACAACAAAACCAAAATTTATATATTCTGCAGGTGCAACAGGTTTTGGAGTGAGATTATTAACAAAGGTTATTGAGGAGGAAAGGTAGAGGTTTTATGGGCAGTGAGCATTTTAGTTTGTCTTTTATTTTCTTTATTATTGTGATAATGATAATGCTTTTTATAGAGAAAAAGAACTTTAAGAGAGAGGGAATAGTGTTTCTAAGAAGGAGCTCTAAAGGTTTAGCATTTTTGAAAAAACTTTCTAAGAAGTATGGGAGAATAATAAATTATCTTGGCGATTTTGCCGTGGTTTTGAGTTATGGTTTGTTCTCATGGAGATATATATTCAAAGAAAGCAAAAATAAGAGATATGCCTTTTGCTTATTAGCAATATATTTCTTTATAGCGTGGTTGGTGTATGATCACTTTAAGTTCTTGGAATCTGCCATACTTGGGATATGGAACTCAGAAAGATATTCCTCCTTAATTATTAATATATCAAGATTATTTGGATATGGGCTTGGAATAGGAGGTTTAGCTTTTTTCTTACTTTCAATAGGCTCTTTCTCCATTCTTTACAATTCTTTGTTCCTCCTTAAAGAGGTGCAACCTCCTCTTCAAATAGTTCTTCCTATAAGTGTTCCATCAAAATACAATCTTCCAGTCCTAAGCGTGCCATTTGATAAATGGCTTATAAGTGTGGTTGTGCTTGTAATAGTGCATGAATTCGCTCATGCGATAATGTCAGCATCCAACAATATTAGGGTTAAGAGTGTTGGTTATGGATTTATGCTGTTTTTGCCTTTAGGATTTGCAGAGCCTGATGAGAGACAATTAAAAAAGAGCAAACTCATTAATAAGCTCCGCGTCTATGCTGCAGGGAGTTTCTCAAATTTTATTTTTGCATTAATATTTGGCCTTCTTTTTATTCCTTTTAATTTTGGGTTAAAGCATATGGATGTATATGAGTTTCAGGGAATATGCTATAATGGACTTGTAAAGTGGACCAATGCACCATCAGTATTGCCTGTTAATGGAACTATAACCCACATTGATGGAGTACAATTGCATAATTTCACTCATTTTGCAAAAGTTTTGAATTCATATCATCCTGGCGAGAATATAACACTCACAATAAATGGCACCAACTATACTGTTACCTTATGTGAAAGTCCTAAGAATTCATCTTTGCCTTTTATAGGGATAATGCATGTAGGAGAGAGATATGAGATGAAGGAAGATGTAAAAAACAATCTTCTTAAGAAAATAACCTTCTATCTTCTCCTTTATTTTGGTTCTTTATTTATGTGGATAAGTCTGCTCAATTTAGGTATAGGAATCGCGAACTTACTTCCATTAATACCACTAGATGGAGGGCTTATGATTAAGGAAATGTTGGAAAGGCATAGAGCAATATATCTTACTATCTTTATCTTGACTTTCCTTCTATTAGTCTTTTCTTTGTTTGGTAAATTTATCATCAAGATATTCCTATGAAGGCCTGGGTATTCGTGCTCCTTCATCTCTTAAGTGCCTCAATATCTCAATACCATAACGATACACAAGATTATTTAAAAGTGCTTCTGAGTTGTCCATCATCTTAATCTCTTCCTTTATGATTTTTGGATCAACATATCCAAAATAATCCAAGGCTATTTTTAATTCTTTATGTTTTTTGGCATACTTTGGAAGAGCAATACATTTTGCTATTGCATCTGCTGCCTGTCTAAAAGACTTTGCCCCTCCCTCCACACCTAATGGATGGCCATGTACTCCACCACCTCCTTGAAATACAAAATCTTTGCCATGAATAACACTCAAAGCATCCCCCTTGCCGGCATCTAACCCACCAGATGCTACTGGCATGACAGGCTTAATATGAGGAGAATACTTAAAATCCAAACATCCCAAGTATGGTATTTTTCTAACTTTTCTGTTTACTGCTAACTCATGAAGATATGATATGTATTTTGATGACCCCTCCATTTTGCCAACGCCTGTACCAATATGAAGCTGATCAACACCAAGCATTCTGTATATCTTAAGCAAAATCTTGAAATCATATCCATACACTCCTCTATGCATAGCAGCATATCCTGCTCTATGTGCATGAACTATCAATCTTTTCTTATGCGCATATTTCACAAGCTCATAAGTTAAAGCAAACCCTAACATGAACACATCAAGCATTACACATTTTCCTCCTCTTTCTGCAATATAATCTATTCTCTCGTACATTCTATGAATGTCTTGATCAGTGATATTGCTTGCGTAGAGCTTCCTCTCGCCGGTTTTGTTCTCGGCTTTTGACATCTTATCAAAAACCAAATCAAAGCGATCCCTCCATCTGCAAAAATCTTGATCAACTAAATTCTCATCATCCTTTACAAAATCCATGCCATTAACATAGCATTTATATGCCACGTCACTCCATTCCTCTGGACTTAATCCAACCTTTGGTTTAACAATCGTACCAACATGAGGTCTCCTTGTTTTTGTTGTGCCTATATACTTTCTAATACCATCTAATCCATATTTTGGACCCGGAAACATATTTTGGAATCTTTTTGGAAACTTTATGTCAAGAATCATCAATTCCTCTATTTCTTTTAAACCATATACATTGCCCAAGACAGAGGCAAGGAATTGTAAGAGATTCTTGCTATCAAAATGCTCGTATGGATATGCAAGATAAACAAAACCACTATTATTTTTTACATGCACAAGATGATACACTCTTGCGCGATAATCACGAAAGATATTCTCGCTCATAGTGCTTATTTTTGTCCACGTACCTACAGAGCTCTCTGCTGCTAATCCCTCTGCCAAAACCTCCAAGGGAGCATCTCCTTTTACCCATGCCAATACCAAAAAATCGCTTTCTTTTGGTACATAATTTAAATCCAAATAAAGATATCCACCATAACTCATATATTGCGCCTCCTTAATTATTCATATTAGCTCATCAAGAGGATTCCTAACTTTTCTTAATTCCTCTAAACTAACCTTGGTATATATTTGGGTGGTTTGTAAGTTGGCATGTCCAAGGAGTTCTTGGATCTTCCTTAAACTTTCACCTTGCTCCAACAAATGTGTTGCAAATGTATGCCTGAGTACATGAGGAGTTACCTCTTTTTGAATTGCTGCTTCTTCCCTTAATCTTTGAATAATCTTTTGAACCAATCTAACAGAAATGTGGTTTCTTTTATGCTTGGAAAAGAACACATAATCTTCGCCAACAAGATTATGCTTGTTGAAGTATCTTCTTAGAAGATCAACAATTTTCTCTCCTAAAACGACAATACGATCTTTTTTCCCTTTTCCTCCCCTGACCCTTAAGATTCTTTCATTCAAATCAAAATCTTTAACTTTAAGATTAACCAATTCACTCACTCTTAAACCAGTGGAATAAAGGAGGAGGCATATCATTTTGTCTCTGTCTTTTTCAGCAGTATTGATGAGCCTTTTAACCTCTTCTCGCGTTAGCACTATTGGTAGCTTTTTGTCTCTTTTTGGTGTAGGTAAATCCTCTTCGCTAATTCTAAGGTTTTTGATTCTTTTTAAGTAGAAAACGATTGCTGCTTTAACTGCAGCAATGCTTGATGGAGTATAGCCTTCTTCATCTATAAGATATGATAGAAATCTCTTTGCAGAATCTACAGATATCTTTAATCCTTTCTTTTCAATGTATCTAAGATACATATTCACATGAATAAGATATGACTTCAAGGTTTGCTCGGTATATCCACTCAACAAAATCTCTGACCTAAGCTTCTCCAATTCCTGCTGAATCCTTTTATTTGTTTCCATATTTTATGGCACCTCTATCCTTTCTAATATTTCATCAATTATGGTGTCTGTGTTCAATCCTATTGCCTTACCTTCATAGTTCAATATGATTCTATGTCTCAAGACATCATGAGCCACATATCTCACATCTTCCGGCAAGACATATGGTCTTCCCTCTAAGAAAGCCTTTGCTTTTGCAGAGATGTATAGAGCAATATTGGCTCTTGGAGATCCTCCCCAGGCAATGTATTTTCCATATTCTATGCCATAATTCTCAGGATTTCTTGTTGCATCTACTATATCAACAATATATTTTTTGATTTCATCTGATGCATATATTCTTTTTGTAATTTCTTGCATCTTTGGAAAATCTTCTTTATTAAACACTGGCATGATTTGAAAACTCTCAAATTTATGAATAGTAGTATTCTTATCAAGAATGATTAATTCTTCCTCTTTTGTTGGATAATACACATATACTTTAAAAAGAAACCTATCAACTTGAGCTTCTGGTAATGGATACGTACCTTGCTGCTCTATCGGGTTTTGAGTTGCCATCACAAAAAAAGGTTCCTCTAAAGTAAAGATTTCCTTACCTATAACCACCTGTCTCTCCTGCATAACTGAAAGCATAGCACTCTGCACCTTAGGCGGTGCTCTGTTAATCTCATCTGCTAAAATGAAATTAGCAAATACAGGTCCTTTAACAACATAAAATCCCCTGTTTGGATCATAAGCAGTTATACCTGTGATATCTGCTGGCAAAAGGTCAGGGGTAAACTGGATTCTTTGAAATTTTGCATTCCTAACAGTTCTTGCTATTGTCATAACAAGCAGCGTTTTGGCTAATCCAGGTGCTCCCTCTAAGAGAATATGCCCTCTTGATAGCATTGATAAAATAGCAGCTTCAAGCACTTTTTCCTGTCCAACAAAAACTTTTCTCACTTCCTTTTTGAACATATCTATTTTTTCATTATAAAACTCAATTTCCTCTGAGATTTCTCTCATCATTGCAGAAAGCTGTACCATAATTTATATATTAATTAAGGAAACATATATTATTTATCTATTATTTGATGTCTATAAAGGTGATAATATGCCTGAAGGAGAAGAAAAAGATATCATGGAAATTTTTAGAGAGATAAAAGAGAAGATTGCGAAGATAAATGAGGAAAAGAATGAGCTTGAAAGGAAATATCACGAGATACAGGAACAATTAAAACAAGTTCAAGCAAAAGAGATAGAGCTTAGGGATGCAATTGCAAAGTTTGCTCAAAAGGAAAGTGAATTGAACGCGCAAAGAATCTCTATTGAAAAAAAATTAAAGGAAATAAACGATAAACTTGAGAAATTAATGAAAGTTCAAAAAGAACTTAAGGAAATATGGGGATAATGCATAGAGCAAGGTAATTACAATGTCTGGAACTCAAGTTATTACAGAGAAAAATATTAAGAAAAATGTGATAGTAACAGAAAAGAATTTGGAAGCTGAGAATATCTTAAAAGATTTGGAAGAGAGCTATAAAGAGGGGTTAATATCAAAAGAGACATATGAAAAAGCAAAACGTTCTGTTTTGATGAATAAAGAAGATAAAAGTGAAAAGGAAGAAGTTCAAGAGGTTAAGGAGAAGAAAAAGGATAGAAAAAAAGAAGAGAGAGATAAGAAAATCTCTTTTATAAAGAGAAGACATGTAGAAGAACTTAAAAAGATGAAGGAAAATTGGATAAAGGATCTCGAGTCTCTAAGAAGTTTGTATGAGCATGGCGTAATCTCTGAGGAAGAATATGAGAGAAGTAAAATAGATATCGAGGAAAAAATTGGTAAGATAGAGGAGATAATAAAAAAGGAATTGGAGGTTGAGGAATTAGAGGAATTAAAAGAGAGAATCGAGAAAGAAATAAGGGAGGCATTTGATAAAGGGATATTTAAAGAAGAGGAAAGTAAACTAAAAAAGGATCTTGAAGCATTGGATTCGCTATTTGAAAGAGGTCTAATTTCCAAAGAGGAATACCAGAAAAAGAGGGAACTTATAGAAAGCCAACTTGAGAACTATTCTAAGTTAATAGATTTAATTGATGCAATATTTGATAAATTCATTGAGGAAATAAATCAGAAGATTGAAGAAAACAAGGAAGCCACAAAACAGAAAGAGATTGAGGAACCAAAAGAAGGAGAGGTAAAGAAAGAGGTTAAAAAATATCCTTGGTATCTCAAACTTCTTCATATACTTGGATTATATGAAATAAAAGAAGAGGAAATAGCAGAGATAAATGAGATAGAAGAGCAAATCAAAAAGGCATATAAGGAGAGTGAGATGAGATTCAAAATAAGCAATATGGCTCTTGTTATAAAGAGGAGAGTTAAGGAAATAATGAATATAGATAAGGCATTAACCTATAAGGAATTAATAGATTATATAGATAAATCTGACAAATTTGATGAGAATATTAAGGTAAAGCTTAGATCCTATTTCCAAGCTGTAATGCTTAAGGAATATCTTGAAAAGGAAGATGAGAAAGATATTGAAAACATCTATAAAGAGAGTTTAGAGATTGCTAAGTTATTAAGCAATATAGAGGAGAAAAAGAGAACTCAGAAGAAACCTGAAAAAGAGAAATCTATTGAAGAAAAAGGAAAAGAAGAGGTGGAAGAGAAAAAAGAAGAAAAAGAGAAAAAGAAAGGAATTTTTGAGAGGATAAATGAGTTCTTTGGTGTGTAATAATGAGATATATTAGCGAGGGAAGATATGATATTTTGTTCATAATTGGCATATGCTTATATCTTATCTTTAGTAGCTATATTGTGCCTTTTACACATGAAGCAGGACATGTGCTATTCTTAAAGCTTTTTCACTGTCATTACTGGGCACATCTTGAGTATGGGTTTTTTAATTCATTTTATGGTGTTATATATGAAAAATGTGATTTAACGCAAAGAGAATTGGCATTGGTGTATATTGGTGGAGTATTGCTTACCTTTATTATTGGTATTTTTTTGCTTATTCTTGAGTATATCCTTCACAGAAAGCACAAGACAGAAATAGCCGTCCCAATCTTGTTTGTTTCGTATTCATATCTTCTTGACATTACAAATTATCTCTTTTTTAAGGAAGGAGACATTGTAGAGTTCATGAGGACTGTTGGATTGGAAGAAAAAATAAGATATCTTCCATTGCTTGGTATACTTATCGTGGTGTTATTGTTAACATATCTTTATGTGGATCTTCAAAGAGAACTTCATGTAATCATCGAAGAGGAAGAGCATCTCTTAAAGAGAATAATCAAAAAAATTAAGAAGCATCTTCGTTCAAAAACCTCGTCTCACAAATAAGAAGATTATGCGTTTAACCTTAAAAAGCGATTTGAAACAGATAACCTTTTTAAAGCAGTTAGCTGCTTAAAAAACCTTTGTGTTATTGAGATTTTCCCGTTAACAAATTAAAAATTTTTAATAAAAATGGTTAACGGGAAGATATCACTATCACAAGCACATTACAGCATGCTACCCTCTTAAAAAAGGTTAGCTGCTTGAAAACGCTAAATGAAAGGGTTATGCTTCCCGTTAACAAATTATTTAAAAAATAAAAAATGGTTAACGGGAGGAAATCGCTATCATATAAAGTTTTGCAAGCATGCTAACCTCTACAAAAGGTTAGCTGCTTCTTAACCGCTTTAGAAAGGTTAGCTGCTTCAATACGCCAAATGAAAGGGTTATGCTTCCCGTTAACCAATTATTTTAAAAATAAAAAATGGTTAACGGGAGGAAATCGCTTTCTCAAGGCACATCGCAGCATGCTAACCTCTTTTCAGGTTAGCTGCTTCAAACCGCTCGAGAAAAGGAGCTATGCTTTGATGCGCTATTGATAAGGTATGCTTCCCATTAACAATTTTTTAAATAATTTGGTTAACATGAGACCTCTCTTATCAATAGCACATTAAAGCATGGCATCCTTTCTTGAGCGGTTTGAAGCAGCTAATCTTTTAACCCTTAATTTGGTTAATATGCCGCAACTTACAGATTGACAAAAAAATTTGATATAATTTTAAAAAATTATTTTTACATAATATAATCTTTATGGTTAATTCCAAGATTTTTGATTTGCTTATTCAGGCAAACGCAATAGAGTTGGGAGGGCATTATGAGATATTTCCAAATACATATTCTCCAATATATTTCGATTTTAGGAAATTCTTTGAGAATCCAAGATTGTTTGATATCTTGACAGATTTACTTGCTGATGTGACAAGAGAAATCAATCCAGAAAAGATTGCCGGTGCTTTTACTTCAGGCATTCCATTAGCTACTGCTATCTCTTTAAAAACCAACCTACCTATTGTTTTTGTTAGAAGACAGCCAAAGGAATATGGAAGCAGGGCAATGATAGAGGGTACGGTAAAAGAGGGAGAGAATGTGATGATAGTGGATGATATCTTTTCAACCTTAAAAAATAATGAAGCATATATAAACGCGCTAAGATCAGCAAAGGCAAATGTAAGATACTTTTTGGTTATATTTGATTATGGCATGACACCACCAGAAAAGCTATTAGAGGCTGGGATAGAGGTTATCTCTCTTATCACTGCTAAGGATTTGCTAATAAAATTAGAGAAATGGGGCAAGATAACAAAGGAGGAAAGAATGGAGTATATGAGGATACTAAAATATTCCAAGGTGTTCTAAGATTGGAGGAAGAGCAAATATGGTGGGATTAGCTTATAGCGATCTAAAGGAAAAGATATTAAAGGAAAAAATGATAGAGGGATATGAAGATATTGAAAAACAATTGACGCCAAATGGTTTTGATGTAAGAGCCTGTACAATTATTGAGGTAAAAGAAGCAGGAGAAGTTGGGATATCAAAAGAGGAAAACAAATCTCCTATTTTAGGCAAGGCATATGTACTTGAAGGACACGAGAAGATATTGGAAAATTTAAACATAGAGAAAATAATTACAATGAAATATGGAGAAAAACTTCCTTTATATAGGCTAAAACCATATCTTCTAATAACATGTGAGAAAATAAATACTCCTGAGGATTTATATTTCAAAATTGAGATAAGAAGTACTTTGTTCAGATATGGACAGATGATACTGGAAACTGCGTTTGGAGATGCAGGTTATAAAGGAAGGCTAACTTTTTTGTTATTGCCAACATTAGATACCAAGTTGGCATTGGGTTGCAGAGTTGCACAAATATCTTTTGTTACTTTAACATCAAGAGCACATTATGAAAACCAAAAAGAATGTGGTTATCAAGGTGGAAAGATTTTATAAAAATAGAGCTTTTTCTTAACTCTTATGAGAGTAGGAGTATTATTTTCTGGAGGAAAGGATTCTACTTTGGCATTGCATCTTGCTAAAGAACAGGGGTTAAAAATTGAATGCTTACTTTCCATTATTCCAAAAACACCAGAAAGCTATATGTTTCACTATCCTAACATGCATCTGGTTGATGTACAAGCAAAGGCGATGGGCATACCGATAATAAATAGAATCACAAAAGGAAATAAAGAAGAGGAGCTAAAAGATTTAAAGTATCTATTGAGTAAAGCTATCTCAAGATACAACATAGAAGGAATAGTAACAGGAGTAATAAGATCCTCATACCAAGCAACAAGAATAAAAAGAATCGCTAAGGAATTATCTTTGAAGGTATTTAATCCCTTGTGGTTAAAAGATGATGAGGAAGTATATTCCATGTTATCCGAAAGGAATTTTAGAGTGATTATTGTTGGAGTATATGCTTATCCTTTATCAGAGAAATATTTAGGTGAAGAATTGAGCAAAGAGGTGTATGAGGAGCTGCTAAGATATAAGAAAGAATATGGCATTAGTCTTGTTGGAGAGGGAGGAGAATTGGAAACCTTTGTTGTGGATGCCCCTCTTTTTAATTTTATGATTGAAATAATAGAATGCTCTAAGGAATATAAGAGATATGAAGGAACATTAAAAATAAAAAAAGTGAGATTGGTAAAAAAGGATAAAAAATAAGCCCCAGGCGGGATTCGAACCCGCGGCCTCCACCTTACCAAGGTGGCGCTCTAACCAGGCTGAGCTACTGGGGCAAACAACCTTCATATTTTACTGAATAACTCTCTAAGAATAAAGTACTTTTTGTTTATCTCCTTATTGCTCTTTCTTATTTTTTCTAAGCGTTTTTCCAGTTCCTTCACTTTCTCTTCAATCTTTGCCGGATGCTTTCTGATGTCCTTCTCTATGGCTTTTATAATTTTTATCTCTTTAATGATTTTTTCCTTTTCCATTTCAAATTCTTTAAATGCATTTTCTAAGCTTTCCAACTTTTTCATTCTTTTGTCAATGATATCTGTAACGTTTTTAAGATCCTTCTCCAACTCTGCCTCTTCTTCTTTTATCTTATTGAATACCTCAAGGATCTCTTTTTCCTTCTCTCTTATTCTTTTTAACAAATCCTCCATTTCCTCCCTTTTTTTCAAGTCTCTCTCTAACACATTTTCCAATTCTTTAAGTATCTCTATTTCCTTTTTCAATACCTTTTCCTTTTCTTGAACATTATACTCAATCTCTTTAATCGTTTTTTCACTGTCATCATATAATTTTTGAGTTACTTCCTTTGATTTTTCTTCTACATCATGCGGGAGAGTTACATAAATTCTTCCAAAGGAGTATTCCAAGTTCACTAAGCCCTCTCCTTCCAATGCCTTAGCCCATTTCTCCACTACCTCTATTGGAAGAGAGAGAGCATTGGATACTTCTTTAATACTTACTTTACCTTTTGTGGAAACAATCTCTAAGAATTTATCTATATCGCTTCCTTTTTTTATCTCCTCTAATATCTCTTTAGCCATATATTATCCAACCTCTTTATGATAATAAATTAAATATTAAATTTGAAATTTTTTATATCTTTATGGTTCTAATGGCTTTATGGCATTGTCCAATAATTCTTTATTGTTAAGCGGAAACTTAACGCGCAAATAGCACTTATAGCAGTAATCGCATTAGCTCCATAAGGTTAGCTTTCTCTGATGCGCTTCTTTGAAATGTTACTTTCATAGGGAATTATTGGACAACACCCGGCTTTATTTCTATCTTAGTGTTGCATCCTTTGACATCTTCTCCAAATAAATATCCCAACCATAAACGAGGATATCCGAGATAAGGTATTCTATAGATTACTTTTCCCTCTACATTCTCAATTGGTATTAGCCAAGGGTCAGGTTGAGAGTTATTATCTCCCCATGCAACCACATATTTATGCGAATCTTCAAGTAATTTCTTATATGCTCTATGAACTATCAACCTATCCTGAAGAGGCTCATAATATACAATAATTGTAGAATTTGGATCCTTCCATTTTTCATTAGCAACAATCTCATCCCACGAGACACCTTTAACAATGATTACATCTCCTCTCTCCAATGTTGGTACCATTGAACAAGACACCACAACTAACATTGGATAATCTGTTCCCAAAGCCAATCCCAAACCTTTATAAAGACAAACTGCTAAAATAAAAGCGATTATTACATCCTTAAGGTTTTCCCAAACATATGCTTTTAGAAACCTTATGATCTTTTTTCTTTCTGACATAATTTTACATATGGTGTAGAATATATTTAAAACTTTTAAATAACCTAAATATTTTTAAATTTTTATTTTCTTAAATTATATATCGATGTCAAAATGGTGATTTTAATGCGAAGATCAAAGGGGTTAAGGAGAGGTACAAGAAAATCTCTTCAGTCATATAAGAGACTTAAAATAACAGATATCATAAGGGAGTTTAATATAGGGGATAAGGTTGCCATGGTAATAAATCCTTCATATCATAAAGGTATGCCATTTAGAAGGTTTCATGGTAAGGTTGGTGAAGTAATTGGTAAAAGAGGTAATGCTTATATTGTTAAGTTTAAAGATGGGAACAAAGAAAAGATTCAAATTGTCATGCCTGCACACCTTAAAAAGGTTGCTTAAATAAAAGGTGATCTACTATGAAAATCATTGAGGAAAAGACAATTCCGAATTTTGAGGTGAAAAAGATCTTAGAAAACTTTAAGGATGAGGAATTGATTTTTGATCAAAAAATCACCAAAGATTTTCTAAATAAATATTATGATATTGATGAAAAGATATATGCTGAGGTAAAGAAAAACCTACAAGAGAGAGGATTTCCTGAGCACATTGTTTCTATGATACTTAACGTCTTACCAGAGTATGAGGAGCAACTTGTTGCTATATTTGCAAAAGAAAGAAATAAGCCATCAGCAGAGGATATAAAATTCATTTTGGATGAAATAGCGAAAATAATAAAGTGATCTTTTTCTTATTGCTTTTTTATATTTCATTGAGAGGAGGTGTTTCTCATGACAAAGATTAATCCAACCAAACCAGAGAGTAGAATCAGAGAGAAAAAAGAAAGAAGAGATGAATATGCCATAATTTTGGATTTCTTACCTCGTGGATATGCAAAAAGTAAAATTTCCATGCCTATTGCACAAGCAATAGCAACTACAACATTAACTTTGCTTGAGTTAAAATCAAAGCCTAATGTTTCTCTTGCTATAGGTGAAAAAGTATACATAGGAAGTGGGGAGAGAGATAAGATAGAAAGCATATTAAGGAGATTATATTATAGAAATCTCACAGCGACAGCACAGAAAGAGTTGGAAAGGGCTTTACAAAAAATAATAGAGGAGAATGAGTTACATTTTGTTGAATTTTTCAATAAGGCAGAGAGCATAAATATACGTGAACATCAATTGGATTTGCTTCCTGGTATGGGTAAAAAAACACTATGGCAGATTCTTGAGGAAAGAAAAAAAGAACCTTTCAAGAGTTTTGAGGATATCAAGAATAGAGTTCCTTCTATGATAGATCCAAAAAAAGCAATAATTAAAAGAATCATTGAGGAATTAAAGGGAGAGGAAAAAATTTATTTGTTTACAAGACCTCCATATAGAGGAACCAGAAGAAAAAAGATGATGAGAAGATTTATGAAAAGAAGATGATGTTTAAATTTTCCCAAGAGATTATAGGAGCAAGCGCATATTTATTTTGGAAAAATTTTAGAAAGGTTTAGAATTCAGTTAACAGAAAACATATCCAATTCATCAGGAGGATTTTAGTGTTGTAATACTTAAAAAGCGGTTAGGAGCGGGTATCCTTTTACATGGATCATCCTGCTATAATATCCTAATGATAGAGATATTTTCCTGTTAACTATTTTATTAAAGAATTTGTAACCATATCAAAAGCATTCCGTATAGCAGTTAACCTTTTAAGGAAATGAGGGCATTATCCAATACTTCTTTATTGTTAAATGAGATCTATAAGATAACATTATTTTCATTTTATATTCTCCATTATATATTTTTAAGTATATTAACATAATTATGTTTAATCACTACAATATATATTTTGAAATGTTAAAATCACTTAAAAGTAGTGAAAAGGAATTTTGTGGCTCCTTTATCTTTCATATGTTTATGCGAACAAAAATTCAGTTAACGAAAAAATGTGCTTCTTGATATCTCTCAGGTTTGCAGCATGGTAATCTCAATAAAGGGTTAGCTGCTTTCTAACCGCTTCGGAAAGGTTAGTATGTTCTGATATGCTATTGATAAAGTACTCTTCCTGTTAACCAATATTTTATTTTGAACCCTCTCGCAGCATACTACCCTCTACAAAAGCCATCAATGTGTTCGCATAAGGTTTATTATGCGAATTTTATTACTTGGTTAAGGGAAAGCATAGCCATATCCAAAAACCACTTTCAAGCAGCTAACCCTTTATTGAGGTTACCATGCAGCAATGTGGTTGTGAAAGTGATTTCCTCCCATTAACCATTTTTATTTTGGTTAACGGGCAGCATAACCTATTCATTCAGCATATCGAAGCAGCTAACCTTCTTAAGCGGTTAGTATGCTGCAATGTGCCTTAAAGAGGTGATATCCTCCCGTTAACCTTTTATTTTAAATAAAAATGGTTAAGGGGAAGAATCCCTTCTTAAAAAAAGTGTATCGAAGCAGCTAACCTTTATAGAAGGAATTGTTCGCATAAAAATATTTCCTTTAAGATATATTTTGCAGTGTATTAACATATTTTTGTTGAAATACTATGAAATATATATTTGATGATATATAATTGGGGACATAGAAATCGTAAAAATTTTAAAACTTTTCTATTTAAAGAAAAAATAAATATTCCTACATATTATGGGATGTTAGAATATAAAGGACATTATTTTCTTATCATGGAAAAAATAAATGGAATAACTTTAGCAGATCTCTATAACGACAAGGAGATTCAATATAAGATAATAAGAAACATTGAAAAGAAACTAGAAAAGATCCCTAAAATAAAAGAAGTTAAAGACAGACATGCATATAATGTTATGATAAATAACAAAAACAAACTTTATCTTATTGATTTAGAAGGAATAAAGATAAATGATTTCGCATAACCTGAAAAAATAAAATATATATTAGAATATATACAATATTGAATAGAAATATTTTTAAAATGTAACTACTATATAATAATTATGGATGGAAATTATAAAAAGAAAATATCTCGTAGGGAGTTTTTAGAGAGGTCTTTGATTTTAGGGGGAGCATCCTGTGTTGCATTGAGTGGACTTTATAATATTGCCAAACAATTTTTTCCTTCACTATCACATATTTATTATGAAAATCAATTCAACAATATCATCAAAAAGAGTGAAAGAAAATATAATTATGTCCGTTTATCTAACATTAAAAGTGCTAAAGAAATGTTAAATAGGATCTATATGGAAAAGAATATGATACTAACCATCTATGCAAATGCCAAAGATGTTAAAGAGAAAGGGATAATAGAGAATGTTTATAGATGTATAGTAAAAGAAGTATACAAGCAAAATCCCAAATTAGTAATAGATTATGCAAAACAAATGCTAAATAAAGATCCTTTTAAAAACCATGATATTTCTTTATATTTTGTGATTAAACCCAACAAGTCATCAAATCTTATAATGTATGATTCTTATAAAAATAAGGGAGTTATCATAAATGCTGCGAATCTCTCTAAAACCACTTATATTATTTCCTATTCTGTTTTTTCATTAAGATAGTTGCCGGTTGTTACAAAAACCTTTTACAGTTTATACCTCAAAATAGCCCCAATACCTGAGAACATACAAAATTGTTTTCCTTCTGGAGATTCATCACTTATTACATAAACCTCTGTTCCATAGAGATTTGCTTGCTCTTTAATCAATTTGAGATAATGCTCCTTCTCATAACTAACTTCATCACTTCCACAAAATGGACATCTCAAAGAGATGCTCTCCCCTTTTCTTATTATCCTATAGAACTCTCCACCACAAGCATTGCACTTTGCTTTTATGCCTTCAAAATCCGCATTTCCTGAAATAAGAAGCTTCCCCACAGCTCCTTGTTCCAATGCTTCCATTACATCATCAAACCCATACCTTACCAATGCCTCATTTTTGTTAAGCATAGAAAAAAATTCATTAACAACCTTTTTTTCTTTAAGATACTCACTTTCCCTAATAAGTTCCTCCCCTCTTTCAATAGCCTCTTTCAAGCCAGGTTCACCAGCATAGCCAGTATCAACAAGCCCTAAAACCTTTCTCTTAAGATTCTCAGGAAGATAGTTTCCATCATAAAACTCTTGTTTAAGAGGACCTGGCCCGCCAATAATAATGCCTTTTAGATTCTCTACACCTTCAAAAATTGATTTTGCAGTTTCTCCAAGTTCTTTAAGATAAGCATTTAATAACCCCTCTCTTACACGCATAAACCTTTGAGCACTTTGTCCTCCTTTTGCTGTTTTACCTGGCACTAAACTTTCGATTCTCTTAATCATCTCTATCCTTTTGCCTTTAAGAAAACCTATTGCAGCTTCTTGTCTATCCAACGAGATAATCCCATAAACATCCTTGCTTTCTAAAAGAGATTCCAAGATATCAGTTACAAATACCTGGTCACATCTATATAGCTTCACATTTATGGGATCTGGAGGTTCAATCTTCCAAATTCTAATATCCTGTGATCCTTCTTTTTCTGATACATTTCCTGCAAAGATTACCATGCCATTTTTTGGGGTTTGATTAAAATACTTTAATGCGTTTGCTATCTTAGATAGCGCACTTATCACATTGTTTCTTGTGGTCTTTGATTTGATATTTTGCGCAGTACTTATCTCCTTAGATACCATATCTTTAATCTCATTAATATTATATCCTGCAGGTATGTAAATACTAACTAGCTCAGTATGTCTACCCCTAATTGATTTCAAAAAATCAAGAAGATATCTTAACTCATCCTTGTCTGGTCTCAATATGCTTTCTTCATATATGTTAAATAATATCACCTCTTAATAAATCCAATCCTCATCAATTCTTTTGTATTCTATGATTTCATTTATATTGAAAAATAAATCGATCTCCCTATCTGCAGATTCTTTGCTATCAGATGCATGAATTATATTTTTGCCGATATGCAATCCATAATCATGTCTTATAGTTCCAGGTAATGCTTCCTCTGGATTTGTTGCACCAACCATTTTTCTCACATTGGATATAGCATTTCTTCCTTCAACTACAAACACAACAATGGGCCCAGAAGTAATAAATTCAACCAATTCTTTATAGAAAGGTTTATCTTTATGCTCAATATAATGCTTTTCAGCCAATTTTGGGTCAACTTTCATCATCTTTAACCCAATAATTTTAAATCCTTTTTTCTCAAATCGTGAGATTATTTCTCCCATAAACCCTCTTTGAATGGCATCTGGTTTCAAAATAACCAAAGTTCTCTCTATATTTCCAGCCATGTTTTACTCAACCTCCTTTAATTCTTTTTCTAAGAGGATTTTTGTGTTTGATTGTTTTTAAGTGTATTTCCTTTGCTTTCCTATATTTCTTTGTCCATTTTACTTTTGCAGGATTTCTCATATGAAAGTTCGCATAACATTTATGAGAGCAGAAGTAAAATACTTCTCCATTATTTTTTACAAGCATTATTCCTTTACCCTCTTTCACATTATTACCACAAAATGCACATATAAACATAAAGCATTACCTCCCTTTATTCTATAACTCCCGCAACTTCCATAGCAACCTCTTTAATCATAACAATATCTCCTACCTTAATTGGTCCCATCACATTTCTTATCACAATCTTATCTTTATACTTTCCCTCAAGGATCTTGCATCTTACTCTTTTAACTCCTTTAGTACCTGCAATATCCAATATTGCAATTACCTCTGCAGGAACAGCACTCATCTATAACACCTCTTTTTATTTAGTTAGTTCCTCAAATTTTTTTAGAAGAGCCTCAAATTCTTTTTTTGCTCTTCCAATATCTATTACAGCAACAGATGATGCATTAACATCTATTCCTGCGGCTTTTCCTAATTGTTCTTTACTCTTTACAGGAATTAAAGGTACATTTTTCTCCTTAGCTAATGCGGGTAAATGCATCACTATTTCAATAGGATCAACATCTTCAGCAACCACAACAAGTTTTGCAAAACCTCTCTCCAAGGACTTTGTGGTTTCATTAACACCTCTTTTTATTTTTCCACCTTTTTCTCTTACGGTTTCAAGGAAATCATACACCTCCTCGCTAAATTCCTCTGGAAGTTCCTTATCTATAATCTTCATATTTCATCTCCTCCATTTGCTTTTTCATTGTCATTGATCATCAAAACGCCCCGGCCAGGACTCGAACCTGGGACCTCGTGGTTAACAGCCACGCGCTCTACCTACTGAGCTACCGGGGCTTAGCATTTATTATATGGACCCCGTGGGATTCGAACCCACGGCCTCCCGCTTGCAAGGCGGGCGTTCTACCAGACTGAACTAGGGGCCCTCAATAAACCTCTAACAAAAATAGATAACCATACCTATCATATCAATTTAAATAAAACACATATAATTTTAAAAATATTTCCATATAAAATTTTAGTATGAAAGAAAAAAGCAAAGGAACTCTAAGTATCCAATTTATCCTTGGTACAACATTTTTTGTATTGGTTGTAATATTTTCGATTATGATTCTTGTAGTATATTCTTTCAAATATTTCTCATATATGTATAAAAAAGAGCTTTATTTAGAAGGTTTAAGAATCATAGATAACTTCTATTCTTTAGCATACTTACCCAATAACACATTAAATTCAACCTTCTTTAATATGATTCAAAGATGCGAATCTTCTCCTTTTTTTGATCCTACAATAGGGATCAATAGAGAGTATATTCAACTTGTGAATATGATTTCAAAAGAGAAAATTAATTCTATGAGTATAAAAAGAGAAATTTATCTTGTATTATACGCTCCTTATATGTATAATTTCACATCACATATAGGAAAATTCAATCATACAATTGAAATAAGAATAGAAAGAAAAGATTCAGAACATCCTTATGAATATCTCTATTTTGATAACAAGTATTATAGATCAGGGGATCTCATAAATTATAAAAATAAGACATTTATCTTGGATTATATTGATAAGGATGGTTATGTTGCATTTTTAAAAACTAACATATCATATATTTGCGGTCCAAAACTTCCAAAAGATAAAGAAATAATATCCCTTAGTTTATACATAGATAGATATGGATATTTAGAAAAATATATATTTTATATATGGTGAAATAAAATGAAAAAAAATAAAAAGATAATTAAAGGATTAATATATGGATTTGAAGCTATGTTTGCAGGAATACTTATAATGCTTTATCTTACAATGATGATTAAAGATTTTAAGGAATATTCAGGGGAGGAAGAAAAAATTCTTTTATATAGAAAATCTATAATGTCTTTTGAAAGATATCTCTCTCAATCAGAAGATTTCAGAAATTTGCTAAATGAAGGTGAGGAAAAAGTGTTGCCTATATTTAATTATTTTTTATCTCCAATCTCAAGTTACGATGTTTATATTTACAAAAAACCTAAACATAAGCCAATTATTGGTATATATACATATAAGAATAGATCAATAAGAACAAACTTCTCAACATTATACTTCTTAAATATAAGTGAATGTAGAAAAAAAGTCTCAATAACTTTACCAAACAATACAGAATGTAAAGAAGGATATTCGTCAAAAATAGATTTTTCATATTTGTTATTGAAGATAAAAGATAAAAGGACTTTTATATATTTTCTATTTATCGATAAAAATAAAGATGGAACTTATCAACCACAATATCAAGAGGGTCCCTTTGTTGAAGAAAATATTGTTACTATAGGAAATACTTCCATTTATGTAGATGAATTAACGGAAGATGATAATGTATCATTTATGTATGTAATGGATAATAAAGAAAAAGCCTTGTTATATTTTATTCGCAATACTTTTCTTCAAAAAATAGATAATGTATCTTTTATTCCTAGAATTTCATTTCTTACAGAAGAAGGAAATCTTGATAGGTTTGATGTAGTATTTCTGAATAAATCATTCCAATCCACTGCATTCCCAGATAAATTATATTCATATTTTTTAAATGGAGGAAATATTATAATATCAAAAAATAGGAACCTTATTCCTTTCCTTACAAAAGTTGGATTTAAAAATTTATCCTTATATTACGTTATAGATAATGAATCTTCAAATGGGGCTTATGGATATATAAATAATAAGATAGAGGAAAACATAAGAAAATATCAGATATTAGGATATTATAATAACACTCCAATTAAACTTAATCTCTATCATCCTTCTTCTTCATGTAGTTATAATTCGCTACAACCTTATGATGCATTAAAAATTGCCTCATTAAATTTAACAAAAAGATATTTTATTGCTGTAAAATGGTATAATAATAGTATAGAAATCTTTGTGGATTATGATGGAGATTGCAATTTTGATGAATCTCCAGATAATCAATCTTTATCAGTAGGAGATAATTTTAAAATAGAAAAGATTCTTTTTGAAATTTATTCTGTAAATAGCGAACATATCACTTTAAAGATTGTAAATGGATATATAGGATTGATAAATGTTCCGCTTTATGATCTCATGATATATACTAATAAAGATACTACAGAGAGAAATTATAATGCATTGTTATCTATTAAAAATGTTTACCTTGCACTTTCTGATAGTTATAAAATAGGAGATAATATTGATATTCCTCTCACTAATGTAAGTACAAATTTATGGAAGGGAGTTTTAAATTTAAATATCAATCATACCTATATATTTTATGTTGAAAAAAAAGGAGATGACGAATATTTATACTTTGAAAACAACCCTCTCCTTAAATATAGATCAGGAGATTTTATGAGAATAGATACAGAAATCTTTGTAGTAATGTTTAATACTACTTTATCTTCAAATGTTAGATTTGTATTAGCTGAGAGAAATGAGGTGCCTATAGTTACAGATATAAGAAATAATATGGGAGGAGATGTAATATATTACTATGCAAATATTAATAAACTCTCTGAAAAAACATTACTTGTTGATCTTTTATTTTTTGTATTAAATAATGAAAAAATAGAGATATATAGATCAGATAAAAAAGAGGCGAACACAGGATTAGTATTATATCCTATAAAAATGGGAAAAAATACTAAGAATACATGTTTAATAGGAATAAGGAGGTATGTATAATGAAGAAAAAAAAGAAAGGAGAATTTTTTATGATTTCAAGTTTTATAGTAATATTTTTGATGTATTTGTTTAGTATAGCAATTATAAAACAAGAATCTTTATCATATAGAGATTTAGAATATTTGGAAAAGAGCGAGGAAATTCTATTTTATGTTAATAGCACAATGAAGAAAATAGATTTGACAGACAAAAATGATACTTATATTTTGTTGCTTAATTTGCAACATGATCTCAAATTAATCTCAAAATTAAACAATATGGAGAAGGTAAAGTTAGATTATGTATATGATGAAAGTATTGGTAAATGGAATGTTACTTTAAAAATTGATAATAAGTATATTTATATTGAAAAATCATGGTAAAAGGAGGTGCAATAACATGGGAAGAAAAGTATTGATAACATATAAAGTAATGCCAGCAGATGTTGATGTAAATCTTGAGGAATTGAAATCAAAGATAATCGAAAGCATATCTGATAAATGCGAGATAAAAGACACTAAAGAAGAGCCAATAGCATTTGGATTAAAGGCTTTAAAAATTCTTGTAATGATAGAGGAAAAAGAGGGTCTTGCTGAGAAAATAGAGAACAGCATTCTTAATATTGACAAGGTTGAATCTGTGGAAGTAGAAAGTCTAACATTAATATGACTCAAAATAATCTTTTTTGTTTTATTTTTCCTTTTATATTATAGATAGTGCTCCACATTGTCCTTGCCTCTTCTGGAAATTTTTTGTTCTCCTTGAAAAAATTTTCCAAGAATGTAATTGTTCTTCTATCAGAAGGATACCCACTGCCAATATCACCATACTTTTCATATTTTTTTCGTATTGCATCCATTTCCCTCTCGCGATAATACTTTGCAATTATGCTCGCAGCAGATACAACTTCATATTTACTATCTGCTCCATGCTCCACCACAAAAACCTTTTTTGGAAACTTATCATTAAATGCAACCTTTAATTTATTTGCATTTGGATAAAAGGCATCTATAAAGATTTTTGATGCCTTAGTTTTTTCAATCAATTTTGAGAATCCTGCATACTCTATCTCATTTAATGTGTTAAACATCATATAAGCATTAATTTTGTATGGATCAATAATCTCTACAAATACGTTATTTGCGATTTTCTTTATTTGCTTAAAAAGAAAACTTATGTTATTAAAAGAAAGCTCTTTGCTATCTCTAACATTGATTTCCCTTAGAAGTTCTATATCTTTTTCGTATATCTCAACCCCTGCAATAATCAACGGCCCAAGAACAGGACCTCTACCTGCCTCATCTATGCCAAAAATCATATTATTTCTTTTCATATTCTTTATTTTCATTTTTTCTTTTTAAAATATTATATATCCTCCGAATTGGTGAGGAAATAATCAGAATCATCTCCCTTATCACCTCATATACATTAACAAAAAGATTTAGGAACTCAAATAAGGCATATATCAAAAACACAAATGCCAAGAGAATCAAATAATGAATTATGGAGAGATTTAATGAAAAAACCCTTTCAACAATAAACAAAACGATTAACGCAGAAATAGCAAGAATCATAAGATTTCTAAGAATATTAAATAAATAAAACAAAATCAAAATTGCTATTAAAATAAGAAATAGATAAAGAAAATTTATTTCCATAATTCTCATCCTATTTTGGCTGGAGTTAATAACACATCTGTCTTTATTATTCCTTCTCCTTTAAATACAATCTTGTTTCCTTTTAAGGTAAGGGTACCTTTTATCCTCAGAATTTTTACATCTTTATTTGATGTAACATATGAAATTTTATCATTCTTTATTTTTATATTTATATTGCCTTTGAATCCCTTTAACTCTATAACATCTTGAGTTATATGCTCTAATTCCATTTTCTCTAAATCAGTAATAGAAGAATTGCAAAGTATTTTTCCTTCTTTCTCTATCTCAAAGCTTGCAGAAGGTAAAATAAGCTTTTTTACTTTTCCTTCAAGAATGAAAGTATTCATTTCAGGATAATAAAGAACATCACCGCTATAATTGATAAGATTTACCTCTTTTTGTACATTTAATTTTCCAGAATCTAAGGAAATGTTTATAGGAGCGTCTTTCTTATATATAGCAATATTTATGTTATCGACTTTCATTCTTATATCTCCGTGAAAGCTGCCATTTAATTCTAAGAAAGCATAAATATACTCATTATCCTTCTCCTTAAATTTTGTTAAAAAACCAGAAGGAAGAGAATTAACAAATCTTAAATCTGCAATAGAATCAAAATTGATATTTTTTTCATTAAAAAAGAGATATCCTGAAAGTAAAATGGCTGAGATGCCAAGTATCATAAAAGCTAATGCTCGATGAATTGCAGCCATAAGAATTATATTATTATAATAAACTTTTTAAATTTTTCTATACCGCAAATAATAATATGGTAAGATTAAACAAGAAATTAAAGAAGTACTTACCACAAACAACAGCAGGATTAGTAAGGTATTATGAAGAGGATCGCTCTAAGATTCAAATAGATCCAAAAACACTCATAGCTGTTTCATCTGCCTTAATTGTGATAGGAATTATATATCATCTCTTATTTTTATAAGGGAGATTTCCTATGAGAAGATATCCAAAATATAAAAGAAAGGAATATATGGAAAAGCTTTATGAAATAATAAATAAACTTCTTGAATTAAAAGACCACATCTTCATAGTAGAAGGTAAGAAAGACATAGAAAGTCTTATGTTCTTAGGAATAAGCAAAAAGCAAATATATGCTGTCTCTAACAAGGAAATAAGCAAAATACTGTGTGCTGTTCAAGGCAAAAAATTAATTGATTTTTTAGATAACGATAAAGAAGGTATTAATATAAAGGAAAATCTTTTAAGGCATAACATATATGTTGACTCAAAATATAAGAATGATCTCTTCAAACTTCTACAAATTACAAAAACTGAAGAGATAAAAAGGAGAATAATGAAACTCAGATTATTCTAGCATATTCCATATGAGATCAAAAGTCCTAGATGCAAAGTTCTTAACAAAGTGTTGTGATCCTGTCCATATAGAAGATTGAGCCACAGGATGTTTCTGTTTGTCATGTGTTAGATGCATCAATGTTTCTTTGTCATCACTTATTGCTAAACGTGTATATGGAAGTTGATCTTTCATTTTATTTGCATCCTTTATTTCTGCAATATCAGATAAAACTTCATATGCTTTTTTATTTTCTTCTGTGATAGGGGCTATTATTCTTATTTTGATTCCTCTTTCATAAGCATCTCTCAAAATTGGATAATATCTTCTATAGATGTCATTTAATCCTGTATCAGATACCATGATATCTATCTTCTTTTTAGCATTCTTAAAAAGATATTCTTCGTGATTATCTATAACAAATTTTCCTTTTATAGTGCTTACGAGATCTCCTTCTTCCTCTTCTTTCATTTTATTTTTATGCAATTCTTCTAATTGAGAAACAACTTCTGTCTCTTTGAAACTTTCAATAAGCTTTGCTGTTTTCTGAGCTCTTTCTATGATATTCCTTGCAGCTCTACTCAATGCTTCTTTTGGAGGTACGGCAATATATTTCATAGGTTTAGAATGCTGAATCATAACAAAACCTTTATCTGCAAGGCTCATAAGAACATCATATACTCTTGCTCTTGGAACTCCTGATAAATCAGCCAATTCTCCTGCTGTTGATGTCCCACGCAAAAGTAACCATACATATAGTTTTCTTTCATATAAATTTAATCCTATAGTCTTTAGCATTTCCAATGCCTCATGAGGTAATGCTTCCTTATGTGGCATAATTTCCTTCTCTCTCACATATACCACCCATAACCCTTTAGAATCAGAAATTCTTCACTCAATTAATATTATAATTTGAATAAATTTTTAAATTTTAAGGTTAAAAAATTTTTGAAAGGGATTGTCCAATAATTCTCTATTTGTTAAGCGGAAAAGTAACCTCTTAAAGAAGCGTATTAAAGCAGCAAATCTCGTAGAACGTTTTTAAAGCAGCTAACCACTAAAGATAAGGCTGGCATGCCCTAATGCGATTGTAAGAACGAATTTTTTATTGCAGAAGAAAGTATTTTAAAGAAATATTTTCCATTTATAAATTATGGGTGAAGTAAAACCTGGAAAATATAGGCATTACAAGGGAAAATTCTATAAGGTTATCGGTGTTGCCTTACATAGCGAGACCCTTGAGGAATTGGTTGTGTATAGGGCTTTGTATGAGGATGAAAAATTTGGTAAGAATGCTTTATGGGTAAGACCTAAAAAGATGTTTATGGAAATAGTAACTGTTGATGGTAAGAAGGTGGCAAGGTTTGAATTTGTTGATGAGAAGACGGTATAAAATGAAAAAGAATTTTTATAGAATATTTTACTTATTGAAGCATTATTATCAAAAGATATTTTAAGATATTTATTATTTCTTTCTTTAGAGGTGTATGCAAAAGAAGCAATACCTGCTATTGCAAAGAGGAGAGGATATAATTTCTTTGGTGATGATGAGAAAAGTAGAGAGTTAATGGCCTTTGGTATCCAAGTTATTTCGGAAATGTCTCCATTTGAATGTGTTAAAAAGCACTTTATGATCTTGTAAGTAGTCCAAAATATTAATCACTCATTATTCCTATAACTTTCATAGACCTTTGTAAAGCAGAACCAGAAAACCTCCAAGAACATTTAAGATTATTAAGAAATCACTTCTATGAGATACATAAGGATAAAAATATCTTAAAAGAAGCATATATCACTGCTATGCATTTTGTTAATATCGTTGGCGTTAATGAAATAGATAAAAAAGAACTTTTTACATATCACAAAAATAAAAAGAGTTATTTTAAGGTTATAAATCCTTCAAAAAATAAAAGTTCAATTTAGATTTACTTTTATATCTAAATGAAATATATGAGAAGTTAAGTAAATCTAAATGAAGATTTTTTAATTTTAAATAAACAATTCTTAATAAGATGAGATGTTCTTTTTTAGTCGTTTTTATAAGCAGCCCATTTCTAAAAGCTACTTAAAGACATCCTCTTATGAAAGAACCACAATAAATGAATTTAAATAGTTCTCTTTATATCTTCCCTTTTTGGTATTTTTTGTTTGTGTAAAGAAAAAACATAACGTTTTTAATATACGGATGTCATTAGATATTTATGGTTTCATATATTTACATAGACGAAAGCGGAGATTTAGGGTTAAGAGGATCACGATATTTTATTATAGTTGCAGTTATATGTAATGATCCTAAAGAATTAGGAAGAATCATAAAGAAGCTTAGACAAAGAAAGCTTAAAAAACATATAAAGAATCTGCCTGAGATTAAAGCTAATAATTCAAGAAGAGAGATTAGAGAATATGTTTTAAGGAAATTTCGCAATTTGGATGTTTCCACTTATGCGCTTATAGTTGATAAATCAAAGATATTGCCACGACTTTATGATGTTAAGAATAGACTTTATAATTATTTTGCAGGAATTTTAATAGATGATCTTGAACATGAAAAGGAAGTTTCAATAGTAATAGATAAGAAAGATACAAACGCTTTAATAAGGAGAGATTTTAATTCTTATATTAAGAGGAAAATTACAAAGAAGAGATATAATATTAAGATTGAGATTAAACATATACCATCAATAAACTCAAATGAATTACAAGTTGTAGATTTTATTGCATGGGCTGTGTTCAGGAATTTTGATAGGGGAGATAGCTACTATTTTGATATGATTAAAGATAAAATTAAAATCAAAGAATTATGGAATGATAAATAAGATGGCGGACCCATGCAGGCCTTTAAGGTGCACCATCCGGTACACCGGCCCTCGCATGGCCTTACCCGCCTATAATATATTATAGTTAAAATGAATTTATAAAGTTTTTGGTGTAATAAATGTTAAATAAAGAAATTAAGATTTTTTGGAAAAAAGTAACACGAGAGACAGGGTCTTTAGGTAATAATAAAAGAAATAATAGAAAAAATAATGATAAAAAAAGATATTATATTGGAAATTCTGTTGAGGATGTTCTTATTATGTTATGTTTTGCTCTTATTATCCTATGGATAATTTATTTATTGATACTAAATGTACCTTTGGAGAATATAATTATTTTACCATTTTTATTAGCTTCTATTATAGTTGGGTTATTAATTTATTTAATATTACCTTTCGTTATTCTTTCTAATGTTATTTTCTTTATAATTCTTAAGATATATCTAAAATACTTAACAATAAAAAAAGAATTGAAATTTAATATACCACAACCTGCTGTAATAGTTCTTGGAAAATCAAGTTATTTTTCTCCAAAATATTGGATCTCTCCTGATTATACCATAGAACTTGCATATTTAATTTATTATCTACGAGCCACAGGTGAAAAATTTTCCATATATAAAGATATAGACAAAAATGTTTTTGATAAAATAATGGAAAATAGGAGCATATCTATAATCTATCTTTTAGGTCATGGGAGTAGACATTCATTCAAATTGAATAAAGATGATATTATATATTATTGCGAGTACAGTAATAAAAGAAAATTTAAAAAAGAATATATCTATCAATTCCATTGTAATCATGGAACAGGTAAATCGCTTGTTGAATATGTGGTACCACAGAAAAGATGGAATGAATGTAATCCACATTATGGATATATGTATTTTATAACAATATTGGATGTTATAATAGATAAATTACTTAATTATAGAAAATATAAAGGTAGAAAAAAGACACTTATGAAATTAATTTATGGATTACCTATATTTCTTATCTATGTTTTATGTTTACATATCATTACTTATACGCTATATGAATTATTCAAAAATTTTGATATTTCTAACATAATTTTTTATATGGTATATTTAAAGTTAAAATACTCAAATAGTATATAAGGAAGTACTAGAACTCCAAATAAAAAGAAAAGAGAAAGTTGAGATGCTCTAGAAGGTTTGCTGCTCTAATGTGCTTTCTAAAAGGTTTTGTTTCTTACATCTTAAAAAACCCTTTTAAATTTAAAAACAAATATGGTTTAATATGGAAACTGAGGCTAAGATAATAAATGTTGATATCTCAGAAGAGGTTAAAAAGAGCTATCTTTCATATGCTATGAGTGTAATAGTAGGAAGAGCTCTTCCTGATGTAAGAGATGGATTAAAACCTGTACATAGAAGAATATTGTATGCGATGTATCTCATGTCATTATGGCACAATAAACCATACAAAAAATCTGCGAGAGTAGTAGGAGAAGTGTTAGGAAAGTTTCACCCTCATGGGGATCAAGCCATCTATGATGCTCTGGTTAGGATGGCACAGGATTTCTCTATGAACCTTCCTTTAATAGATGGACATGGAAACTTTGGGAGTATAGATGGAGACTCTCCAGCCGCTATGCGATATACGGAGGTAAGGTTAAGCAAAGCATCTGAACTTCTCTTAGAAGATATAGATAAAGAGACAGTTGATTTTGTTTTGAATTTTGATGGAACTTTAGAAGAACCTTTGGTTTTACCAGCAAAGTTTCCCAATCTTCTGGTTAATGGTACTGTAGGAATTGCTGTTGGAATGGCAACAAATATTCCACCACATAATCTTGGAGAGGTTGTTGATGCAATAAAATATTTGATAGATAACAGAAAGAACCTTAATGAAATTACAACAAAAGATTTAATGCAGTTTATTAAAGGTCCAGATTTTCCAACAGGAGGAATCATATATGACTCAGGTAAATTGGAAAGAATATATGAGAAAGGAAGAGGCGTAATAGAGATATGGTCAAAGGTTGATATAGAGAAAAACAAGATAATAATAAAAGAGATTCCTTATATGGTTAATAAATCCAAAATGATTGAGGAAATAGCAAAATTAGTAAAGGAAGGAAAAATAGAAGGCATCAAAGATATTAGAGATGAGAGCAATCGCTATGGTATAAGGGTTGTGATAGAGCTAAGGTCTAATGTTAATCCAGAGAAAATACTGAATTTATTATATGCTTATACCTCACTAAAATCAAACTTTCCTATCATATGTGTAGCGCTTAAAGGTTTGGAACCAAAGCAGATGTCTCTAAAAGAGATGTTGTGGGAATATGTTAAGCATAGATATGATGTTCTATTAAGAAAAAGCAAATATGAGCTAAGAAAGGCAGAAGAAAGAAAACATATATTGGATGGATTAATGATAGCTATTGCAAACATAGATGAAACTGTGAGATTAATAAAGACCTCTAAGAATAGAGATGAAGCCAAAACAAGATTGATTTCAAGATTTAATATAGATGATATTCAAGCCAATGCGATATTGGACATGCCTTTGGTGAGATTAACAAATTTAGAAACAGAAAAAATAAAAAATGAAATTGAGGATTTAATAAAAAGGATCTCATATTTGAGGGATTTTATCTCGGATGAGAATAAGATTTATCAAAAGATTAAAGATGATTTAGAGAGTATCAAGAAAGAATTCAATTGGGAAAGAAAGACAGAAGTTCGCATAACAAAAATAGATTTGGTGGATGAGATAAAGGATGAAAGAGAGTATCTAATAGTCTATACAATAAAGGGATATATAAAGAAGATACCATCAAATGAGTTTAGAGAGCAAAAAAGAGGGGGCAAAGGAATCAGCATTTCATTAATCGAAAGCGATGAAATACTAGGTGCTTTGGAGGTAAAAGGATATGACAAGCTAATAATATTAACAAATAAAGGAAAGGCATATACTTTAAATGTTTCAGATATCGAAATAGCAAGGAGATATTCAAAAGGAAGAACAATATATTCATATTTGGAGCATATTGAGGATGATGAAAAAATAGTAAAGATACTTCCTTATAGAAAAGGAACAAACATTATATTTTTATCCAAAAAAGGTATGGTAAAGAAAACTTCCTCAGAACATTACGCAAATATAAGAAAGACGGGCATTATAGCATTAAATATCAAAAATGATGATGAGTTGCAAGATGCAACAATAGAAGAAAAGAAATATAGCATTTTGATAGCAACATCTAAAGGAAAAGGTTTGCGATTCAAATCACAAGAACTAAGAAAGATGGGAAGAGTAGCAGCTGGCGTTAAAGGTATCTCATTACGTGATGATTATGCTGTAAAGGTATTGTGCTTAGATGATAATGATGAGATATTAATTATAACAACATTAGGTTATGGAAAGAGGTTAAGAGCAAAGGATATTTCAATTCATGGAAGAGGAACATCAGGTGCTAAAATAATCAATATCAAACAAAAAGAAAATATAGCATATGTAAGAAAGATAGAAAATGAGCATCTCTTTATTCTCACTTCCAAAGGCATGATAATAAAAATAGATCCTTCAAAGATACCAATTCAAGGAAGAAACAGCAGAGGAGTAAGACTTATCAATCTAAAGAAAGGAGATATTGTGAGGTGTGTTGTCTAATTATTTATATCTTTACACCAACATATATATTTTATGAGCACTATAGACATTATTGTAGGGAGATATAAAGAAGATAAAGAGAGATTGCAAACAAAGGGTTTGGGATATATTGGGAAGCATTATATAGGGACAAAAAAGGATTATCATCTTGCGAACAGGGTTTTAATAGATCTCGCAAGACCTCACCTCATAAACATCTTTGGTAAAAGAGGTACTGGCAAAAGCTATACCTTAGGTGTATTAGCAGAAGAGTTATTAGAGCTTGAAGAGGAGTTTAGGAAAAATATTGCTGTAGTAATCTTCGATCCTATGGGCATATATTGGTCAATGAAAATACCAAATGAGAAGGATAAGGGGTTGTTGTTATCATGGGGGTTGGAGCCGAGAGGATATGATATTGAGATTGCCATACCTAAGGGCCTTGAAAAGAAGTATATAGAGAATGATGTAGATTACGATATCCTATATGCTATAAAACCATCTGAACTAAATTTTAATGACTGGATATATTCTTTAAATTTGGAAATGAACTCGCTTGAGAGCATGATATTAGAAAAGGCATTAAGCGAGTTAAAAGAAGAAAAAAAGGATAACTATACCTTAGAGGATATTATCAATAAGGTATTGGAAATTGAGGATTGTAAGGAAACAAGGATGCTTTCGCATAGGTTAAGTGCAACAAGATATTGGGGCATATTTGATGAAAAAGGAATAAATATCAAAAGGATAGTTAAACCAGGAAGATGTGTTGTAGTGGACTTAAGTCAATTTGGTTTGGAAAGTGGTGGATGGAGCGTAAGAAGTTTGGCTGTTGGATTGTTGGTCAGAAAAATCCTTATGGCAAGAATTGAAAGTCGAAGGATAGAGGAAAAGGAAAGCATATTGGGGGAGAGATTAAGGGATAAATATCCAAGCTATATTCCTTTAACATGGATATTAATAGATGAGGCACATCAATTTTTGCCTTCTCAAGGGGTTACAGCAGCCTCATTGCCATTACTTCAAGCGATTAAGATTGGAAGACAACCTGGAGTAAGCATGATACTCTCTACGCAAATGCCATTTAAGTTGCATCAAGAAGCAATATCTCAAGGGGATATTGTTATCTCACATAGACTTACAGCACAAAAAGATATCTCGGCATTAGAGAATGTGATGCAAACATATCAGAGATATTCCATAGTGGATTATTTTGATTCCATGCCTCAAGAAAAAGGCTCAGCAATAATCTTGGATGATAACTCTGAAAGAATATATGAGGTAAGAATAAGACCTCGCAAAAGTTGGCATGCTGGTGAAAGCGCGATTGCTTTGCAAGAAAAATAACCTCCTCATTTTTTGCTCTTTTTCTCCTTTTCTTTTACCTCATAGAACAATCTCAATGCCTCTTGAGCATCTCTTACTCTTTCATTTCCGAAAACATGTGGATGTCTTCGCCTGATTTTATCAGCCACTTCGCGTATTACCTCATCCACAGTAAATAACCCATGTTCCTTAGCAACTTGAGATATCATCATAATCCTTTTTCTCAATGGCTTCTTTAACCTCAGCAGCTTCATCCAAAAGATATTTAACCCAATCCTCAAGTTTTTGTTCTTTATTCCATGGACAGCCATTCTCTCCTCTTAGCACAGTAGCAAGGTGAACTAGAGAATAAAAATCATCTTTTTCTATAATGCGAAATTATTTAACCGAGAAATTTAAAAGCTTTATTCCCTTATCTTGACCTCTGATTTATTTTCTCCAAGGACCATCACATAATCCTTGAGAGTTGTTATTTCAGTGCCATTTTCACATACAATAGTTATTTTATTTGGCTCCAAACCCCTAATAATCTCTATATTCTTTACTTTTCCAATCTTTCCGGCCCATTTACCACTTATAACCATCACAAGAGCATCTGGCTTTAGTTCCAATCTCTTAATAATCTTTTGAGATGGAATCTCAAAAAGAATGCTATCTCCAACCTTATACTTATTCCCTTCCTCATATGGCAAAACAAAATTTCTGCCATCATGGGTAGTTAGCATTATTTTTCCTCCTTTAACCAATCTCTTATACCTTATACTACCAATCTTCTTTGAAGCATCTTTTTTTGATATCTTAATCAAATCTAATATGCCATCATCATTATACACAACACGATACGTTTCGCCTGTCGCAATTATCTCTAATACATCCATCACACCTAGAGGTGTTTTAATGTCCTTAGCAAGCCTTCCATCAATATAATAGTATCTCTTTCCCACAGCCTTTCTTGCCTCTTTATATGTCAAAGCATGACCTAAAATATCTCTTACTACATATCCCAAAGGAATAGCTTCATCCTTAGGATGCTTACCAGGCATTATGCTTATAACAAATTTTTTAACCTTCTTTGGTAACCTTATATGCCTATTAGCAGCCAACCTCTTAATGTGCATATCCTTTTCACCTCAATCTTCTTGGGTCTTCTAAGTTAAGTTCTAAAATCATTAAATTTGATGGATGAATAGGAATATGTGTTTCCTCTCCCTTAGCATTTTTTCTTTTTGCAACATCAACATATACTCTAATTTTCTTAGTGTTGACCTTAATAACCTCACCAACCTGATTTTTAAAATCACCCCTCATTATTTTCACTTTATCTCCTTTCCTAATTACAACCGCATTTCTCTTATATTTCTCCTTTAATTCCTTGCTTAACATAACCTTTAACATTTTCCTTTTAATGTGCAAAGGAGCATTATAAACATACTTCCTTTGTTTTTTTGGTTTTTTACTTGATTTCCATAAAGGACTCCATTTTGTTGCATATCTTTTAGCCATAACCTATCACCACATCATACAATTATCCTTGCTATTTTTCCAATGGTTGGGAATCTCTCAACAGCCTCTCTTGCAACAACCTCCTTTATTTCTTTTCCCTTTGGCTCAAGTTTTTCAGTAAGTAATACACAAGCATTATCCTCAAATCTAACAACCATACCATTAGGTCTTTTAAAAGGCATGGCCTGTCTAACAATCACAGCAGGAAATACCTCATTTCTTATCTTAACATTACCCTTCTTAACGCTAACAATTACCACATCTCCTATTCCTGCACGTGGAATTCTTCTTCTCACTCCTTTATATCCTCTAACAGCTATAACCTCCACTTCTTTTGCACCTGTATTATCAATGCACTTCAATCTTGCTCCAACATTTATCCCTTTTGTGATGGTTGAAGAAATTCCCTTCATAGATATCACTCATCATTTTGAAATCACTTCAAATACAACAAAAGATTTTGTCTTGCTAATAGGTCTTGTCTCCCCTATTCTTACTACATCTCCTTTCTTCACTTTAATGCAATCAGGCAAATGCGCTGTTATCTTTGTTTTTGCTCTCATATATCTTTTATATTTTCTTACCTTCTTAATGTATTCCCATTGCACAACAACTGACCTTTGCATCTTTGTTGACACAACCACCCCTTCAAATATCCTTCCTCTAATCTTTGCATGTCCATGCCAAGGACAATGAGGATCGTTGCATCTTGTGGTTGGAGGAGTAGCATCTATACCAATATCTCTATAATCCACTTTTCCTTTACCTTTTCTGTTTTTGTTTACCATGATATCCCCTCAATATCTATACCTCCATTTCTTGGGATATTTTTTTATAAGTCTTTTATGCGGTTGAACAATAATCATGTCACCATAAACCTTGAATTTCTTCCCCTCATAATCAAATAAAAACCATGTTCCTTTTTTTGCAACCCTTATAACATGATGCTTGTTATTCTTCTTTACTTTTATTAAAAATGTATTCTTTGTTTCATCTATAACTATGCCCTCAACACCAATAAGCGTCTTATCACTTGCATCTACTATCTTCACATTTAAACCTATGAACTCTATCCTCAATAAATCCTTATCCCTTATCATTTTATCCTATTTCTATGCTATCTTCCTTAAATCCTTCTTCTATAAGTAATTTCTTAACCTTTAAAACATGATTGCCCTGCAATTCAATTCTTTTCTCCTTATAAGTACCTCCACATGCTAACTTGCGTTTTAATTTTTTAAGCAATGATTTTACATCAAAGTTTTTGTCATCAATGCCTTCTATTACTGTCACAACCTTTCCAAAACGCTTGTTCTCAGCATAAATCTTTATTCTTTGTGTTTCTTTTGCCAATCTATCGCAAATACAAAGCTCCTTGGGCAAACCACATACACTGCAAATCTCTTTATTCATTTTAATCTCTCACCCCATACATAAAAGATTTCAAATATTATAATGATACTTGTTTTTTAAAATAAATTTGATTCTTGCAATCTTTCTCCTAACATTTTTAATAAATGAGGTATTCTCACCACTAACACCAGAGCTTATCTTTGCTCGCTCTGACATTAATTTCTTTTGTAAATCAAAGAGCATGTTTAAGAGCTCATCCTTGTTTTTCTTCTCCAGCTCCTTCATTATCTTTGTGCTCATCTATTTCACCTTTTGCATTGTTTTCTTGATCCTCTTCTTCATTTGTTGCTGCTATATCTTCATCCTCTTTTGTCTCTTCCTCATCACCATACTCCTCATACACAACTCCAGAAGGTTGAGCAGAACTCTCTCCCCTGATATTTTTCTCCAATAGCGAAACCTCAGGTAATGAGACCATGATAGATACTTTTATCCCAATCTTTCCTGGCTTAAGCACTACAAAATCTTGAGCGCTATCAACATTTTCCCTTGCGGGATGACCACACTTCTTTATATATCCAGCCCTGAACATCTCGGATCTTGCTCTTTCACCACTTAATTTTCCGCTAATTCTTATCTCTGCTCCATATGCCCCAGCTTCCATTATTCTTCTTAAGAATCTCTGTGCAACAACTCTATATTTTCTACCCCTTTCTATTTCCTCAGCAATTCTTCTAGCAACAACAGCAGCATCTAACCATGGGTTTTCTACAGGTCTAACATCAACATATGGCTTAAACAAACCAAAATCCTTCTCCAACATCTTTGTTAGATTCTCTATTATTCTTCCTCCCCTACCAATAATGGCACGTGGATTTCCACAATACACAACAACCCTTGTATTTAATGGAGTTCTTTGAATATCAATAAAGCTTATCTGAGCTTTTTTATAGTTCTCTCTTAGGAATTCCTTTATTCTCACATTTACCATTGCATTCTTTATTATTGTCCTCTCTATCATTATGACTTCACCTCACTAAGTATATAAATGTTTGTACTTTTTGCTCTTTGTGGTCTAAACCTGATCCTTCTCGGCCTATAAAAGCGATATCCTTTAGATACAACAAAATACTTTATATATATCTTTTCAACATCCATTCCTCTATTCTCTGCATCTTTGATTATGCTCTTTAACAATTTAAGTATTTCCTTTGAGGCATTAACTGGATATCTTCCACCGCCTTTAATTCCCTTTTTATGTGCCGCACCCTCAGTGTATCTTCTAAACTCCACTGGTTGTTCAAGTTTGATAACCCTCTCAAGGAATCGGATAGCATCCAATACCCTCTTATTTTTTATCATTCTCCCTATTTCCCTGCTATCCTTCATGCTTATCCTTCTATTGTGTGTTATTGTCAATATATGCTTCTTCTTATTATATATTCCTACAAAAGGATGTGCCATATAAATGTCCCTCCATCAAATTTACTTCTTCCCTATATGCTTTGTTGATCTCGAAGCACCAATTCCTGGACCAGAGTGCTTTGGATATTTACGTGTTAAAGAGAACTCCCCTAATCTATGACCAATCATCTCAGGTTGAATCTTCACAGGCACAAATTCCTTGCCATTATACACACCTATTGTTTTTCCAACAAAGGAAGGCAAAACAATCATGTCTCTAAGGTGCGTCTTTATAAAATCCTTTTCACTTGCCTTTTCAACCTTCTTAATAAATTTCAACTCGTTCTCAGTGAATCCTCTTTTAATTTTTCTTCTTACTCTTGTCTTAAACAAATTGGCAAGCTCTTCCAAACTCATCTTTTTTAACTCATCTAATGTCTTTCCCCTATACATGAATACCCTTGCCATAAATATCACATATAACGCATTTTTTTATAATAATTAATCATTGTTGTTTCTCAGTTTGAGTTCTTGTTTTTCTTATTCCAGTTCTTCTTGCACCAATACTTCCAACTTTCCTTCCAGGTGGTGCATTTTTGCTTACGGTCTTTGGAACTCCAAAACTGCTACCACCAAACTTGTGATCTATAGCGTTCATTGCTGTCTTTGATGTTATTGGATACAACTTATTTCTTGCCTTCATTGCATGATACTTATTACCTGCTTTAACAAATGGTTTTGTATCTCTTTCACCACCCGCGACAATACCTAAAGTAACTCGTGAGTTTGGATTTATCTCCTTCAATTTTCTTGATGGCATCTTAACAACCGTCTTGGTGTGATCATGAGATAACACCACCCCATAACTGCCTGGGGATCTTATTAGCTTGCCACCATCATAAGGATCTATTTCTATGTTGTATATGGGATATCCCTCAGGCACATTTTTAATGGGCATTATATTTCCAGGTTTAATCTCTTTGTGATTTCCCATCTTGATTTTCATTCCGACATATGCTCCTTCATGTGCAATGTTAAGCATTTCACGTCCATCTTCAAGCTTTATAACACATAATGGGGCATCCCTTCCAGGATCATGGATAATATCCACTATCTCTCCCTCAATAACATCTTTATCTATAAATAAATATCTTGCTTTTCCTGCATATCTATGACTTGGCGCCTTGTATGTAGGACTGCCCTTTCCTCTTCTCTGCAAAATAATTCTTTTTCCCATAATTATGCACCTAACATCATCTTCACATCATACCTAACTGGGTTGCAATATCTATAGCATTGTGCTCAGGTGATAACTTCACATATGCCTTCTTTCTTCCTTTTCTGTCTATAAGCGTGTTTACCTTTTCAACCTTCACATTAAATATCTTCTCAACCTCTCTTTTTATTTGCGGTTTTGTTGCTCTCCTATGCACTATAAAAACCAAGGTATTTTTAAGGTTGATATTATCTATTCCTTTTTCTGTCAATACCAAATGATTTATATATCTAAAATACTCCAAACCAACCTTTCTTTTTTTGGTTTCCTCCTTTACTTTTGATTCTTGCTTTTCCACTACTTCTTCTGATGTTCTCTGCGTATCCTTTTTTTCATCTTTTTTCTTTTCCATATGCCATCACTAAACATACTCCTTGTATTTCTCATCCAATTTTTTCAAGGCATCTTCTGTAAAAATTGCCAACCTAGCGTATTGTCCTGATGGAGATAAATGCTTTATGTTTAGATGATCATAGTACACAACATCTACGCCAGGAATATTTGATGCTGATTTGAATAACTTGGAATTGAGATTAGCGGTAACTATTAATGGGCCAACCTTTTTCTTATATCTTCTCCCTCTCATCTTACCCTTTCCTGCCCTTACGGTTCTCTTTTTTACCCTTTCCAATTCATAGCTCAATCCTATCTTCTCAAGCAATGATAACACATCTTTTGTTTTTGCAATGTTATCAATCTCTGATGTAAACACAATAGGAAGAATCATGTTCTTGCTGACTCTATGACCTCTCATCCTAACAAACTCTTCTTTTGCTGTGGTTGCAATAGCAGAAATAATTGCTTTTATTCTCTCCTTTATGTTTATCTTTTCTTCCCATATTCTCTCAGCTTTTGGTGGATGGGCTTTTCTACCTTTCACTGCCTGAGGTACAAATCTAGCAACCCCTGTCATGTGTCCTGATCCCCATCTTATTCTCTTTGTTCTATGCAATCCTCTGTTAATCCAAGAACCATATGCTCTCCTTCTTCCTCCATAAGATGCAGATGTCCTTTTACCAGCCATAGGATCAGCGCCATATGGTTGTCTTATATGGCTCATAAACGCTAAAAATGCCCTTTTTATGAGATCATATCTATAAGGATAATTAAAGATATCAGGTAATGTGATTTCCTTTATCTTATTTCCACCAACATCATATACAGGCACTTTCTTCATGTTTCTTCACCTATCATAGCAATAATTTTTCTATTTCTACTCTATCATAATCACCCTTTACATGTCTTACTGCTGGGCGCATCATTACAAGTCTTTTTATGGCTCCTGGAACACTTCCTTTAAGTATAACATATTTTGATCTTATAACTCCATAATGCATCCATCCAGATGGCTTATTAACTCTTTCAGTATCGCTTCCTATCTCTAAAATCATCTTATTGTATTCTGTTCTTGTATGAAATCCCATTTGACCATGTTGAGGAACTCGCCATGATGTCTTTGCTGGATGCCAAGGACCTAAGGTACCTACTCTCCTTGCAACCTTATCTGTTTTGCCTCTTTTTTGTATTTTAACACCAAATCTTTTCACAGAGCCTTGAAATCCTTTTCCCTTTGTTACAGCAGAAACATCTATGAAATCTCCTGCTGTAAACACATTATCTATGCTATATTCCTTTCCAAGATTTTCTTTTATAAAAGAGAGTATATCATCAAAATTTCCATATAGAGGAACCTCAAATATCTCTGGTGTCTTCTTGTTTATTCCTGCTTTCCAAGGCTGGGTGCATACCAATGCCCTTATATGATAACTTTCATCCAATTTTAAATCATCAATAGTTTTTGAATATTTCTTTGGCAGTTTTATCTTCCTGCTCAAATATCTCTCTACAGGCTTATAACTCCAAACCTCCCCAACACATCTATAACCATATGCCAATGGTTCATATGCTCTTACCCCAAAGATAAATAAATCAGGAACCTCTAAGATAGTAGCAGGTACCACAACTTCTTTACCATAATTTACACTACCTTTTTTGTTTTCTATCATCTTAACGCTTAACATCCCTACTTTGTATCCTGCAAACCCATTAAATACTTTCTCCTTATGAACAGGTTTAACCTTTAGTTTAGGGTAAATCCTTCTTGCTCTTTTTCTCGGAGCAAATTGTAAGCTCCCTCTTCGTGGTTTTGATGTCTTGCTCATCTTACACACCTACAAATATATTGATAGGTTTGTATATCTTATGTTTATACGAGTTAATTTTAAAAAAGTAATGGAAATATTTTGAAATCTATCATTTGTTAAGCTAAAACATAACCTCATAGCAGTAAACTATTTGAATAGGGTTTTGCTTCCCGTTAACAAAATTTCTCAAAATATATTATTGGGCAATGCCTTGAAATCTCACAATTTCCAAAAATTTAAATAATTTTTTAAATATATCATAATTTATCAAGAGGTGGAGAAAAGTATGATTGTATTGATATTAGGAGCACTTGATATCATAGCAGCATTATGGTATTTTCTTGATATCTCTTTTTTATCCTTTACCTTAGGAATTATCATTTTGCTAAAAGGTATTAGTAGTTTTCTCTCTGCTATATACTCAAGATATTATTTTGATTGGATGGGAATAACAGACATACTTTCAGGAATAATTCTTCTCTTTCATTCGTATTCCATTCATTTCTCTTTTGGAAATTATATAATTGGTTTGTTAGCTTTTAAAGGGGCATATTCTATATTTAGATGGCTTATACAGGTTTAAATCAAAAATGATTGACATTTTCTTCTCTCTCACTTTTATAAATCAACTTTTTTATTGCTCTTCTTAAATTTTCCAAACCCTCTTTTTCTTTATCATAGTTCTTATGTATATAACATTGTATTCCATGTTGAAATGCCTCTATCGCAAAATCAATACCCTCAATACCTGTATAGATGATTATTGGTGTTGTTATTCCTTTTTCTCTCAATTTTTTGGCGACAACTATCCCATCAACATTCTCATATATTCCCTTCCTAACATCATGAGTTTTCTCAGGACCAAATAAACCATCTGTAATTATTAAATCATACTTATCCTTTTCCCCTTCTTTTATTAAATCCTCCACATTATCAACTTGTGTTATTTTATATTTAATATCTTCCAATTTCTTCACTCTTTCTCTATATAGTGCACTATCATCTCCATGTAAAATATTTATTTTTGGAATCATCTTTTCTAATTTCACTTCTTCATTTTCAATCTCATAACCACAACTTTCATTTATTAACTTATACTTCTCTGTTTCAGGATCTATTTTATAAACCACATACTTATACTGCTCTCCTTTCGGAGTAGGAAAATCAATGTGTGCTTTTATAAGTACATAAACCTCTTTGGTTATCGGATCTTTATATTCCTCTGTTACTTTTGGTTCTACATGTATGCCTTTCCTTGCATGTTTTTCACATAATTTTTTAATTATATTGTACAAATTGTTCTTTTCTTGCATTTGATCCCCTCTTTAATTTTTATTTCTCTTTACTATTATATAGTAAAGACATAATTTTTAAATTTTTCTTTATAAACTCAAACAATTTTTCAAGAAAATCAAGGATTGTTGAAAATTTTTCTCACTCATATAGAATCAGAACCACTATCAAAATCCTCTTCTTTGATATCTCTCTTAGCAAAAAATTCCCTTAACTCATTCTCATTCTTTAATCCAAAGTATCTTAAAAATTTCTTTGTAATTCTAAGTACATTATAGTTCCCAACCTTCTCAACGCTCACAAACCCTCTATTAATAAGCTCCTTTATTTGTTCATATGCTCTGTGTCCTCTTATTCTTACAACTTCTTTTTGTTTTATGGGGGATCTATATGCTATCAATGCCAATGTTTGTAATGTTGCTCTAGAGAAATCTTTATAAGGTGCTAAGTGCTCCACATACTTAAGATATGCTTCTCTTATTGTTAAATCATAAGATTCATTAGGAAGTTTCCTTATTGAAAAAGGCAAATTATTCTCCTTAAATTTTTTATCTATGCTTAAAAGCAAACTCTCTATATGATCTTTTGTTAGTTTCTTTGATGAATTCTTATTATTGAGCACATTATATAGCTCATGAACCTTAAGCGGATTCTGAGAAACAAATAATGCAGAAATTATTATGCTCTCAATTTCATCAAACATCATCCATCCTCCTCCTTAAAAGGATATATTTTTATCTCATCAAATGGCCTTTCTTGAACACATCTTATTCTCTCCTCATTGTTCAGATGTAACACAGCTTCTAAAGTAATTATCTTATCATAGGCATCTCTTTTTTCAAGTAATTTGGAAAATATGGCAACATGATTTACATTAAACATCTTAATTATCTTCTCATATGTCTTCTCTATCATTTCACGTATATCAAATTTGTTCATCTCAAATATGAATTCCTCATCTCTAATGGCTTTTCTTCTTGATTTCAATGCCTTCTCCAAGGCATCAATGAGCTCGTGAAGAGTAACCTTGCGTTTAATAGGTTTTTTAATTGGCAAAAAGATTGGAGGGAGATTTATAATCCTAACATTCTCATTACCTTCATTCAACAATTGATTTAGCATTTCAGAATTTATTTCAATATGCTCCCCATCATCCTCGGATGCTTGGCTTTCATGATCTTCCTTAAAGAATTCTGACTTCATTCTATATATTAAGGCAGCAATAAGTATCATTTTAGCGGGTATTTTGAGATCTCTACACCTAAGCTCCTCTAAACATCTTAGAAATCTTTCATTAAGTAAAGTAAGGTCAATATCCCAAGGATCCATATCATGTGTAAGATGCTCAATAACATCTCTCCATTTTTCATTTAAAATCATCTGGAGAATCTTTTCATGAACATCATCACTATTTTCGCATAACTCTTCATATCTATGCTTGGATATGCCTATAGGTATCATTTTTATCTACCTTTTAAAAAATAAAAAGAATGGTAATACAAAGCTAATCTTCTTTGCTTATCCACCAGAGAACTCTCTTACCAATCCCTAAACGTGCCTTTTCCTCTTTGCTTATCAATTTCCCTTCTGCTTTTAGTTTATGACAATGTATGTTTGCTGTGCTCCAACTTATCCCCAATGCCTTTGCGATTTCATATGTCGTCATAGGCTTTCTATGCTTCTTCAATACATAGATAGTAAGCTCATCTATAGATTTTAAATCCTTTATTTCATCCATTTTTCTCTCAATTTTCATTTTATCTCCCTCCGTTTTATCTCCCTTCTAAATGTAATAAAAACAATCAGTATAAAATTATATAGTTATAGTGATATAAATACGTTACTCTATCTTCATACATTGATATGTCAATATTTAAATAGTTTAATATGTTAACATATTATAACATATAGCCACCTTGTTAATGATTTATGTACATAAAAAGAGGTTTTGTACTCAACATCAATTTTATATCTCTTCTCGAGATCACTAATATCTGTAAGTACTACAACTCTTTTTCCTTTTTTAACAACTCTACACATCTCATTAAAGAATTTAGTATAAAGCTCCTCTCTATTCTCAAGTTTTGTTGCTCTTCCATAAGGTAAATCGCTTATTATCGCATCAAACATTTTTTCCTTAAATGGCATACATGTTGCATCTCCCAATACTAAGTTATTGACGCTATTTAAATAATACTTTAGATTCACATACGCCTTTTCACATACTTTCTTATATTTCTCCAAGCATATTCCTCTTATACCTATAAGTTCTCCCTCAATTATAGTGCCAGCAACACCACAAAAAGAGTCAAGCACCACATCATCATCCTTAACCATAGCTAAATTATATAGTGCCTTGGATAACCTTGGATGTAATGAAAAAGGCATAAATCCAGGTTTGTTCTTTGTATCTCTATCCAAGAATTCCTTTTCCCTTACTTCTTTTATTAGTTCATAAACAATATCTTTATAACACTTTGCAAAGGTTGTTGCTTTTATATCAAGAATAAAACCTCTCTTATCTAATATCTCTAAAACTCTCTTTATATTTTTGCACGGCAAAACTCTTATAGGATAATGAGGTAGATGATATACATCATCATCTTTCATAAGCACAATACCAACCTCCTTATTATATGCTATCCTCTTTTTAAGAAACTCAATCTCTTTCTCATTCAGAGCATCCGTTTCTATCAGAAGATATCTTCTATAATTTTCAATTTTGTAATTTTTTCTTAGCATCAACATCAAACATTCGGCCTCTTTTATAGAGAAACTCTCATTCTCAAGATTCTTTTTTATAAAAAGAAGCATCTTTATCCCTTTTTTATTTTCCAAATCTCCTTTCCTTTTGTTTAAATTCCTCTATAATTTTTAAAAAGTCATCTTTTGTTATCTCAGGCCAGAATTTGTCCACAAAGAATATCTCCGCATATGCAATTTGAAATAATAAGAAATTACTTATCCTCGTTTCCTTTCCTGTTCTTATTAAAATATCCACATCATTTTGTACCCATAAATATTTTTTGAAATCTTCCTCATCACCATCCTTAAATCTCTTTGCAGCATAAACAATCTCTTTTCTTCCTCCATATCCTAAAAGCAAATGTAATTTTTTCTTTTTAGTATCCCTTTTTGAATACTTTTTAAAATACTTCTCTAATTTCTCTATTGTTTTCTGTACAATTTCCTTAATATCTTCTCTTTTAAGAAGGATTTCTTTTTTGTAATGTAGATGTATATCATATGTGCTGTTCAAGTCCTTATAAATCTTCGGTATCATCTCTTGAGCAATCTTTATTAATCCTTGCAATTCCTCTTTTTTTCTTTTAGCAATATTCTCGCTTGAGAGAAGAAATATACTAACCTCATTAATCTCGTCAATCTCGCTACACCATCTTATGAAATCTATAATTCTCTTAGCACCTTCTTTATGTCCTGCAGTTACGCTTAATCCTCTCTCTTGAGCCCATCTTCTATTTCCATCTGGTATCAAAGCAACATGCATAACTAATCTCATACAAAACCCGTTTTAAAAAAGTTTAATATAAGTTCTGGATTGGTTAATGGGAAGCATAACCCATCAAGAGAGCATATCAAAGCAGCTAACCTTTTGTAGAGGTTAGCATGCTGTAATATGCTATTGAAAAGGAGATTTCTTCCCGTTAACCATTCATTGAATAAATAAAGAATGGTTAACGGGAAGTATAGCCATATCCAGAGCATATCAAAGCAGCTAACCTTTTGTAGAGGTTAGCATGCTATAATTTGGCTTTGAAAAGCGATTTCTTCCCGTTAACCATTTTTTATTTAAATAATAAAAATTGGTTAAGGGGAAGAATACCTTCTTTAAAAAGCATATCAAAGCAGCTAACCTTTTGTAGAGGATTAGCATACTGTAATGTGGAGTTATGAAGGCAACATCTTCCTGTTAACCATTTGTCTCGCAGCAGCTAACCTCCTATAGAGGTTAAGAAGCAACTAACCTTTTAAAGCTGTTACTATACTGTAAAACCTTTATAGGAAGGATATCTTTCTGTTAACTTTATCAATAGAGATTGTTATAAAAGGAGGATTTGAGTCATTATATGCTTAATTTGTTTCTTTAGGAAGGATTTGTCAATTACATTATACAGAAAATAATCGGCCATTGCAATGGGAAAGCATTTATTTAACTTTTTAAGTTCTCTCAAATCACGAGCATAGGTATCTTCATAGCTTAATCTCCTTTCTTTCCTATTTATTAATCTGAAATATCTTTGATTTTTATGAGATATCAAAGAAATTAAAATAATCTCCGCATCACATATATTTTCTTTCAAAAATAAATATTCTTCCCAACTGTATAACCCATCTATTATTATCACACGACTCTTTTCTAATAGCTCACAAATTCTCTGAAAGTTTAGCTTGGCAAAGGCTTCCATCCCATATTTCTCTCTCAATAATTCCCTTATTTTTCTCTCGCTCTCTTCATTTTTTTCCATATTCTTCTTTTTTATATACTCATCAGTGATATCCCCAAATCTAATATAAGGAAATCCATAGATCCCTGTGATAATATCTCTTGCTGTTGTTTTTCCGCTTCCGGGCATACCAACCAAAGCAATAATTATCTTTGTAAACAATCTCTTTAACTCTGTAATAGAATATATTAATGGAAAATTATTTTCAAAAGCACATTTTTCATCTAAGCAGCTTCCGCATATGCCTATAAACCTTATACCTGCATTTGATGCCATCTTATAATCAAGAACGCCATCACCAACAAATATTATTTCATCACATGAAAGGTTATATTTTTCCTTAATATAGTTGATGGCATCTGGTTCAGGCTTTTCTTTGAATCCATCTTCTTTTGTAGATATTATCTCCAAAAAATATGAGGATATGCGATTCTCTTCAAGTACATTTTTCATTATCTGTTTATTACTTCCGCTAATAATGAACAATAACACTCCCTTTTCTTTAAGAAACCTAAGAATTTCCTTTACTCCTCTTTTTATTTTTATTTTGGAAATGAATTCATCGTTTCTAACATTTTTCAGATATTCCTTTACTATTTCCTCGTATTTATCACAATTTTCCCCAACAACATCTCTAATGATCTTTGTATAAGTATAACCCAACATGTACATTATTTTCTTTTTTTCAACATTAAAGCCATATTTTTTAAAGACAGAGTAAAATACATCAACATATGCATCTACACTCTCAACCAATGTGCCATCAAAGTCAAAAATGATGGCTTTTATTTCTGCCATATTTTATGATTTAGTTTTTAGAAATTTATAAAGGATTATAGATAAAAATTAAGAGAAACATTGTCCAATAACTCTCTATTTGTTAAGCGGAAAAGTAACCTCTTAAAGAAGCATATTAGAGCAGCAAAGCTTGTAGAGCTAATGCGATTGTAAGGACGAGTTTTCTCATTAACAAACCCTCATCAAAAAATTATTTGACAATTTGTTAACGGGAAGCATAGCCCTATTCGAAGGGTTAACTGCTCTCATGCGCTTCTTTGAGAGGTTATGTTTCCGCTTAACAATAAAGAATTATTGGACAATGCCCATAATATACAAATTTAAAAAAATTTCAAAACCTAAATTTAAATATATGATTACATTCAAATATATAAGAGAGATTTATGAAAATGAAAAAAAACATAGAAATCTTCAAAAATTGGATGATGATTTTATCAAAAAAATTAATGATTATTTACAAAGAAAGGAGAAATTAATAGAAAAGTCTTCAAAGACAGTGATGGATTATTCCGTTATTAATGAGGTAGAAAACTTCAGGAGCCTGCTTAGGAACTTGTTAGAGTTAAGAAAAAAGAAAATCTTGTTGTTGGCATTAAATCATGCTTTATCTCCACCATCAACATTTGATGAAACTATATTTTTAGACTTTGAAAAGAAGTTATATGAGAAAATTATAGATGAATTAAAGAATTTTAATGATGAAGTTGAGCATGTTTTCAGTACAGAAGCAAAAGATAAAGAAAAAGTAACAGAAAAAGAGAATGAGAAATCTCAGGAAAAAAAAGAAGAAAAAGAAATGGATAAAACTTTACTACATCAAACAAATAAAACTGAAATCATGGAAGAAAAGAAAGATTCGAAGTATATGGTTGAAGCAACAGAAAATATTCCCTCTTTCCTTACCTATAAAAAAGATTTTCTTGGGCCATATATGAAAGGAGAAAGATTTATATGCGACAAAAAAATTGCAGATATGCTGAAAAAATTGAATAAGATAAAGATTCTATATGAAATTGAATAAATTCAAAGATTATATAGAATACAAATCCTCATCCATCTCTATTTTAGGTTTTGAAGAAGAATATTTGATCACAACATACACTACTATCACCATTAAAATTACCAAGAATAAGAAAATAGCCAAATATTTGCCATAAGGTGGTTTTCTCTCTGGCATAGAAAGAAATTCCTTATAATATTGCAACTCATCTATGCCTTGTTTATATACATCTAAATCTCCAACAGATGCTATAGAGAGATATTCTTCATAGAAATTACATATATTTTCATAATCAAGCACATCTTGTCCACTAAGATGGCTTCTTATCTTTTTTACATTTTCTTCATTTACGCATATCTCATTATATAAGGACTCAAACCTCTCCTTTAGCTCTTCATATGTAGAAAGATAATATTGCGTATAATTGCATCTTTTAAGTTCTCCTCTATAAGTAGTTGCGTTCGCATAAAGCTCATTTAAGGTTTCTCTTGATTCAATATCTATCAAATCTATTGTTCTTCTTTTTTGTTTAGCGCTTGGCAACCAGACTTCACATATCTCTGAGATATCCAAATTCTCACAACTTTTATTATTAAGAATATCACAAAGATACTCTATCTCATCCAATATCTCATCCAATTCCATCAATTTATCTTGAAGAGGTGATTCTTCAACTTTCTTTATGCTTGCTAATGTTTCATAAGTTAATATCACAAATGAAACATCATATTTTGTACGTAACAAAATGAATGTAAGTGTCACATTTTTACCGCATTTTCCTAAGATGTCATTTCTTATCTCAATTGGTATTCTATAATTCCCAGGTTCTGATATTACATATAACTCTTTATTTTCATATATTGTGTGAGGACTACACATCTCAGATGATATCCTAATCTTAAGTCCTATTGTGCCCATATTATCAACATTGGTAAGCATATTTAAGGTTCCTGAACCAATGCCTTTATTTTTATCATATAAAATAACTCTATCATCTAATGATAAAGATATATCCCTATTTGCTGAAATTATTTTTTTACGTATTGTAAAATTAATTAATGTTTTATCACCATACCCTATCGTTACTTTATTGCTTGAATTCAAATTCGCTCCAAATAGATATAGGGTTAGCATATATTCTTCTCCTGAAGAGAACATATTCTCGTTGTTATCTTTATCTAATACAGGTTTAATATTTATCATGGCAGGATTATTATTTATTAATACCTTAAAATAGTCCATATTAAGATTTTGATCCCCTATATTTTTTAGATAAAGGTTTATTTTCTGAATATCATATATGTTATCAAACTCAATATCTATAATTTCGTTTTTCCTTAGTTTTCTCTTAAAACCTCTATCAGAAATATATGCTGTTAAGTGCATTCCGCTTAATCTTTCAAGAATCTCTATGCACTTTTCAAATACAGCAAGATAGTCATTTATTGTGTACTCAAAAGAAAGGCAATTAAATCCATACTCAAAGATATAATTTGATGGTATCTCAAAAGTGGTATTTATAGAGTACATATCATTATGTGATGTATAAGAAACCTCAACACTCTCTTTATCTTTTAGAGAAGTGTATATTTTTGCATCTTCAAGAGATCCTGTTATTGGCTGTGAAAATAAGCTAATAACCTCTGCTCCCTCTCCCTTAAAGAATTCAGTAGAAGAGATATAAGTATATGAAGGTATAATCATAAAATCAAGGGGGATAGAAATTCTTTTATGTATGATTTCTCCATTTACATTTCCATCTATCTCCAAATTAAGCATAGGAGTGGTTAAAGAGCAAGTGATATTTGGAGGCAATCTAATCAAATATCCCGTAATTCTTCCATTATTGTCTATCATATAATTCTCGCTAGTTATTTTTTCTATAGAAAGATCATCAATGTTGCAATTATTATCTCCTATATTTAGAATCTCAACAGTAAGGGAATTATCATATACAACATTGCCATGTTTATCTTCAAGATAAGGAACAAAAAAAGCCAGAATATCACTACCCGCAAGATATGCCTCTGGGTGTATATGCTCCACATACTCTCTAACTGATGTGATGGTATAATTTAACTTAACATTGTATGCAAATTCATCAGAGATTTCAATCTCTCTTGAGGTATTATATTCTATTATATCTCCATATCCATTCCTATATTTTACCACATATACAATACCTATTGATTTACCAGAAAATGATTTATCTATCGCATACACCATTTCATCATCATTTTGTGGATTATAAGGTATTGTACTTAATATTTGTCCATTATCCCTATCAACAATCTGAAAATATCTCTCCTCTATTGTTCCGCTATCCCCAATATCATATTCATCATAATTTTCCATTTTTATTGTTAAGTTCTGCCCATAATAATATCTTCCATCCAAATCTTTAATACCCTCTATTATCAAATCTCCAGAATATACTTTTGGATAAAACAATACAGATTTTGATATACAATTATTTGATGTATCACCTCTACAATACTCTGCTAAAGATACTCCTTGAGGTAATTCTCCCATCACAATTAAAGGAGATATGAGCAATGATTTCTTTGGAGTTCCTGTTCGTGGGATAGCAATATCAAACAAAAAGCACGTTCTATCTTCACATAAATTCTCAGAAATTTCTGATGATATGAAGTGAAGCGAATACGTCTCTCTCATATATAATATGCTCATCGGATTTTCTAATGATGAAAGATATATTGGATGTTGGGTATTGATATCAATCACATATAATTTAAGCAACATATTTTCTCCAGGTGATTTTGAGGTATAGTAAACAGAATCTGCATAACCTCCAGATAATCCGCTATATTTTTTGATGATGTCAGAGCTTTCAAATAAAATATCATAATAATTGTTTTCTGATAACACATAATCAAGTTTATCTTTTAAGTTCACTCCACAATAAAGGTATATGATGCCGGTACTCACTATATTCTTTGTATCAACACAATATAAGCCTGCAATATTATTGTAAGGAATAAGATTTGGAGCATTATTATTGCTATCTCTAATGTTAAAGTTATTACATGTAGCTCTAAAGCATATGTACTTATTTTGTTGTGCAATAGAGGAAACCTGCGTAATTATAGCATTATTTGTAAGCTCATCAGTACCTCCATATATGATTGATGGAATACCAAAAACCTCAATACCTGTAGAGGAGTTATAATACACATCATTTTGAGGAATTTCAGAGCTTGATATTCCAAAACTTAAAGAAAAGTATGAAATCAAAAATAACACAAATGAGAACACAAACCTTAAACTCTCTTTTTTCTTAACCATAAAATAATTTATATCTTCCGCATTCTTTATATATTTTTATGGAATTACGACAGAATGTTTATTTCATATTATTATATGCTATTATGTTAGGCATGCTTATCATATTCTCCATCTTTATTTATGTAAGGATAAGTGAAATGGAAAAAAATATAAATCTCTACAAAAACATCTATGATGCTATTCAAAAATCATTGAATGTATATTACTCAGGCGCTTTCTACAAATATAAGAATGATGTTCTCTCAAGTCATGATTGCTTCTCAAGATATGATTCAAAAATGAGATTAAGCATATATTGCGATAATAAAAAACTCATACTTTTTTCCATAAATTATCCTCTTTTGTTAAGTATTCATAAAGGAAACAATCAGATATACATCGAAAGGGGAAGCATTGATTATTTGATTTTCAAATATTTTTATGTATTAGTAACAAACAAAAGAATTATGTTCATTAGATTTAATATTGATAACTCAAGCATACAAGATGAAAAATTGGAAAATCTATTGGTATCTTTTTTCTTAAATATTCCTTCCTCCAACATAGTAGCATTCTATGATAAAAACAAATATTTTATAATATGTAATACAAAAGATTTAGAAAAATGTGATAAATACGACTTTATTTCCTCAACTATATTTCGCGAATCCATTATAAGCTCTCTCATAAACTACATAAATATAGATTCAAAAGCACAATATTCAACTGATGCAATACATAAGCTAAGGAGAGATTATGAAAAATATGATCCTATATTTGTGGCTATTGTTGATGATGAACATAAATGCGGCATTAACGAGAATTGCTTGGTCTATAAAAAAGATGAAGAGGATTATCCTTTAAAATATGTATATGTTAATGAGGATGGAACGAAAATAGAGAAAAAAATAAAAGAGGGCTACGAAATTATGCTTTTAACCTTATTTAAGGAAATGTATGGAAGATATAACAAAAAGACAGGACATTTTATGGTTGAGGATGATATTTATAGAGAGATGTGGATAGATTATATCTCATTTTATGCACCTATATTGAGCCAAAGATATGCGCTTTTAAAAGAGAAAAAAGAATATAGCTATGAATCTTATGAAGTATGCAAAGACTATTTTGAGCAAATCTCACAACTGTTATGCAACTCAACCCAACAAAACTTATGTAATGCAGCAAATAAGAAAGAAGATAAAGAGGAGAAGATAAATGAGATTTATGATATCTTGCTAAAGATAATGGAAGTAGGTAAAAAAATTATAAAAGAAGGATGTGAAGAAAAGGTGTTTTCATGAGATATAAAAAATCTCAAGGTAAATTATTAGAGCTTATCATAGGAGGGATTTTCATAGTGTTTATACTGATATCAATATACTCCTTTTATTATTATCATCATCTAAAAGAGATAGAAAGCTTAGCAAGGCAAAGCGCATATCAGGTTGCCTTAAAATCATATAAAATTATACAGTGTGATCAAGCCCTGTCCATATCATCTAAGGATAAAGGCTTTCTTGATCTCGCAAAATTGGAGGGTATAAAAAGAATGGGCAATGATGAAGTAATTTGCGAATATCTTGAAAATATTACGGGATCAAAGATATACATTTATATAGAGGATCTTGAAAGCAAAAACTCATCAGAGATGAATAAGATTGAGATTTGCAAAAAAAGAAAAAACAAAAATATGTATTTCTTTGATATGTATGTAAATGTATATGATCCCTATTACAATGAGATTCATATAGGATATATAAAGATTGGGGTATTGTCATGAGCAGAATAAAACTTAAAAGAGTAAAGATGCAAGCAGGAATCACATTGGCTGTTATTCTTTTATTGATTTTTGGAGTGCTTGTGCTTCTTGCTAAAAAAGAAACTATTAAAGAGGAATCATTTGAGTATGAAGATGATTATGCACATAGCATCCTTTATTCTGTCTTAAGAAGCACTACTAATAGCACAGATATAAAATGTAGAACCACGAAAGACATTGCATACAAACTTATGCTACCTATATTAAAAGAAACATATTGCTGCGGAATTTATGATATTAATTGTTATGATTTCATAACAAAAACTTTGATAGAGAAATTGGATAAGATAAATAAAACACTTAAAAAATCTTATCTCTTCTATTTTGAAATAGGAATAAAACAAAAAAATAATGAAGAAAAAGTGCTTTTCTGGTATGGAAACAAAACTTTAAAAATATGTAAGGGCAATAAAATATCTGCTATTCAATATCTTACAGAAGGTAAAACCACAGCTAAAATCTATGCTAAGGTATTGCTTATGAGAAGAGGAGAGATATGTTTGAAATAAAAAAGAGAGATGGACTGGGAAGAATTGGAAAATTGAAGATTAAGGACAAAGTGATTGAAACACCTACTTTAGCTGTGGTTTTAAATCCAAACAACATGATTGTAGATATGAAATTCATTAAGAGATACATAAAACCTCAATTAATCATGACCAATGCCTATATCCTCATGAGAAGCAAATACAGAGATGAGATAATTGAGAAAGGCATTCACAAATTCTTTGGTTTTGATGGTGTGATATACACAGACTCTGGCACATTTCAGATGTACTCACGTGGAGATGTAAAAATAAGCAATGAACAAACAATAGAATTTCAGAAAAAAATAAAAAGCGACATAATTACGCCATTGGATGTGTTCACATTACCTGAGGATTCTTATAAAGAAAGCAAGAGAAAGATGGAAGAAACCTTAAAAAGGATAAGCTATCTAAGGAAAACCTCTGAGGAAGAGAAGATAGAGTATGTATTTCCTATACAAGGGGGAAGATATATCTCTCTTAGAGAGGAAATGGCTGAGAAATCTAATAAGTATGATGCGACTCTCTATGCTATTGGTGGAATAGTCCCATTAATGGAACAATATAGATATAGAGAACTCATGAAAATCATATTTGCTATTAAAAGCAAAATAAATCCTTCATTTCCTATTCATGCGTTTGGTGCTGGTCATCCAATGATTTTTGGATTACTTGTTATGGCAGGGATAGATATCTTTGATTCTGCAAGTTATTCTTTATATGCCCAAGAAGGAAGATATCTCACAGAAAACAAGACCCTCGATATAAAAGAGATTGAGTATCTCCCATGTGATTGTCCTGTATGTATTGATAAAACACCAAAGGAAATGAGCAAAGAAGATATAGCAAAGCATAATCTCTTTATAATATTTAAGGAAATAAGAAGAATCAAAGAAAGCATACGTACAGGTAACTTGTATGAATATGTGGAGCAAAGAATAGGAGCACATCCAGAGCTAATAAAGGCATATAGATTGCTAAAAGATAAAAAAATCAAAGCATTGCTTATAGAGAGCGAGAGCTCCACAAAGCAAACAAGCATATATTGGGTGAGAGATGAAACAAAGTATAGACCTGTATTTGAGTATGTAAGAAGAAAGCTAAAATTTGTAAATTCTGATTTAAAAAAATTCAGATGGTATAATAACCTTGCGATACCAATAAGCTTATCATTGACATATCCTTTTGGACAATTCCAATATATCAAAAGCTTTGAGAAATATAAAGAGATGTTAAAAAAGATATTTGCCAGCAGAGATAAAGAGATGATTATAAAAGTGGTAAGAGATATCCTTGCCTGGGAATTAGAAAGCACAAACATATATAATTACAAGAAATTAGAGAAATGTGATTATGAAATCTCTCATACAAAAAGATTAAGGTATATATTACACAAAGGAAAAACCTTGGCAACTTTGAGAGCCCAGGATAATATATTTGTTCTTAGCAAAGAGTTTGCAAAGGAACTCTATAACAACAACATTTTATCAAAGAAGGTTATTGTTAAAGAAGAAGCAAAGGCGTTTATTAGAAAAGGTAGAAATGTATTTGCAAAGTTTATAATTGATTGCTCCGATAATATTCATCCAAATGATGTTGTTGCTATTTTAGATGAGCATAATGAATTCTTGAATGTTGGTTTTGCCTTGCTTACAAGCAAGGAAATGAAAAGCTTTAAGAGAGGTGTGGCAGTTAATGTTAAAGGATAAAAAGGTGCTATGTGTCATAGGTGCAAGGAGTGTTGGTGGCGCGGAAGGAGGTATAGAGAATCAAATATTTCTCTTGTTGCCATATCTCTCAAAGAGATACAAAGTTATAGTGTTTGTGGACAAAAGATTCGAAAGGATATCTGAAAAGAAAATAAAAAGCGTGGGAATTACAAATGTAAAAATAATTGGGATCAGCGCTCCACCAAACAGACCAATAAACAAAATACTTCTCTCCATAATCTCAGCCATTATATCTTTAAAATATAAGCCGGATATAGTTTATTTTAATGGATTGGGATGTTGCTTGCCAATCCCATTAATCAAATTAAGCAAAAAAACAAAAGTTGTTGTACATATAAGGTCTTATGATATTTTATATCCTGATTGGAACATTATAGGCAAAATAATGTTTGCATTTATTATTATGCTCGTAAGATGCTTTGCTGATAAGATAATATCCACAAATCCGCTATTCCAAAGATTAATCTCAAAAGGAACAAATAAGAAAGCATATCTTTTAGAGAATGCTGCAATATTAGAGGATAAAAAAAATCATGATGATTCCTCACTCTTAAGAAGTTTTCAACATAAATATGGCATAGCACTTAAAAAATGTAAATATGTTTTGTTTATTGGAAGAATCACACCATTCAAGCGCATAGAACTTCTTATTAAAGCATATCTAAAAAGCTCTATAAAGAGTTCGCATAAATTACTTATAGTTGGAGGTATAATTGACAAAAAGTACTATTGCAAACTAAAAAGGATGATTCCTGAGGAATATCAACAAAAAATTTTGTTCTTAGGTAAAATGGATAAGAGGTTCATACCATTGCTATATAAAAATGCTCACTGCGTAGTATTGCCATCATATTTTGAAGGTATGCCAAATGTGGTTATTGAAGCATGTGTTTATGGAACACCAATCTATGTCTCAGACATCTCACCACATCTTTCTCTCAAATTTCTAAAGAGAAACGCGTATTTCTCTAATGAAAAAGAATTGGCCATTAAATTAGAAAAACCAAAAAGGACATGCATGCGAGGTTATGTTCTCTCGTGCCTTCACCCGAAAAAAATTGCCTCTGATTTAATAAAGATTTTTGAGGAAAAATAATCTCATCTTGAAAGATATCTACAAATCCACATATATTCATCCTTTAGAATACACTCCTTATTATAATATGGAAGATCATCCTTATTATCCTTTTTTGGATCATTTGGAGGTATTATACAACCTGATCCTTTTGGATCCTTGCATGAATCCTTTCCTAATGGCTTTGTGGAGGTTTCATCAACCTCTTCTTTTTCCCCTTCCTCAGAGGTTGGAAATCTAATATGGGTATCTACCTTAGAAGGAGTATATGGAATTCCCAAAGCCTTGCTAATCTTCTCAAAGCTATTCTCAACACTTTTACGAATATCAATAGAGGATCCTTTAACATTATAATACAGTGCCCATAACACCAAAAATGCCACAATAATAAGCACCAAAATCGCAACCACAACCTCAATTGGCTTAACACTTGCCATAAAAACCTCCTTTATTCACAATGATACTTAATCTCATCCACCAAATTTTCCTTTAATCCCTCTTTAAACCCGTCCTCAAATCCTCTCATGAATCCCTTGCTATATTTCTCAAATATCTCATCCTTATAGTTATCCATGGAATCAATAAATATCTTAGATATTTGATCCACAAATGCATCCCTAAGAAGGCTATCTATATTTGCTCTAATCCTAAAACTCCCTATCTTTATAACATTAAACTCCTCTGCCTTATCACTTATCTCTTTATCATATATCTCCCTAAGAGCACTCCTAACATATGCCTTATTTCTCCTTAATCCGCTTTCAGTGTATTTCTTAATCCTTTTTATCACGTAGTTTTTTCGTGGCAACACAATCCTATTCAGGACTTTATTCTCATCTACCAATGAATACAATTTATCTAAGCATTCAGATGTTACCTTTCCCTGGCTTTCCACATCTTTCAAGCATGACAACTCATTAACTTCATCGCTATTTTTATTGCTACAATAAGCTTTTGCGAATACACGAGAGTATCTATTACCATAAATCCTTCCCCAATAAATTCCCTCTCTATAACCATAAACATTATCAGCATAGTTTATTGTTGAAGATATCATCTGCTGTGAGAAATAATATGCAAGTATTGGGCAAATTTTCCTTACAAAATCATTAGAGGAAAAGAGAAATACCTCTGTTATCCCTGAAATTCTTATGCTGGAACATCCGCGCGAGAGATAATATTTTCCACCAGACAAAATTTTCCCTGTAGGCAATGATGTAGATGATTTCTTAACATTTATTTTAAAATTCTTTTGGAATTCCACATGATACTCAATCTCCAAACTTACTCTATACTTTTCCTCTATCTTAGGTATCTTAGTAAATCCCATCTCACATGATATTATTTTTTTCTCGCCACTTTTTAATATCTCCTCTTTTTTGTTTGATAAAATCTTCTTTTTACATGATAGTAGGTTTATTGTTTCATCATGGTTAAGTTTTACTCTTTTACTTTTAATTGTAACATCCCCATCTCCTACATTCTCTATCTCTATAATAAGTTTTGGTTTTGATTTTTCTTGCTTTTCTGGATAGAGAACAATAGGCTCTTGAGGTGTAACATACATCCTTATCCTTATATTGCCATCAGAAAATGTTTCTTCTATGTTTTGGGATGGCTTATATTTTCCATATATATATTCATCCCCATTAACCACATGCACATATTTTAATATCTCTGCCTTATCATCATACCCAAATCTTATATTACCATCACATGATTCCTGCATAATCTCCTCGTATAATTGTACTTCCCATACAAACACCATGCTTCCTCCAGGATTAAGAACATAGTAAGGCAAACCAATAAGATTCTGTGGTATTGTATAAGCTCTCTTCACATTTCCACAACCGCTTAGGGATAACATGTTCGTTAAATTTATAGGAGAAGTTAGCATAATCTCTTTATTTCCAACATTTTCTACATAATATTTGACTATTATAGTATCTCCTTCCCTCGGAGTAATGGGTTGATACTCAACATATGTTCTTAAATTAAATTCCTTAGTATTCACTCCGCTATTAGATTTGGATGTATCAACACATCCAGATGCCAAAATAAAAAATAATATCATGAAACATCCAAGTATCCTTTTATCCATAATAAATAATTGAACTAAAGTAAAATATATATGTGTGATAAAGCTTTCCTATCAAAAGACTTTGACTAATAATGTATTTTTGAGAAAACTAGAATTTTATTAGAAAATTTGGTTAAAGGGAAACATACCTTTCTCATTTAGCATATTGAGGCATCTATCCCCTTTAAGAGGTTAGGAAGCATCTAACCTTTCTAAGCGGTTAGCATACTACAAACCCTTCATGAAAGCGATATCTTCTCGTTAACCATTCATTGAATAAATAAAAAATGGTTAAGGGGAAGCATTCCTTATCAATAGCATATCACAGCAGCTAACCTCTCCAAACGGTTAGAGAGC
>CAYOWP010000002.1:0-53827 GCA_964407715.1 uncultured archaeon
TGTTTGTTCCATAAATAGAGAGTCCAGTATGGAGCATATGGGGTGTGTGGGTAAGAGTAGTTGATTATGCCTAAAGAAATTCCTCCGTATTTTGCCATGGGAGTATATTTGCCCCCACCTGATGCTAGGCTGTGGGCATTGAAGGCTTTAAAGCCCTGCAAAGCTTTGCCTTTCAATCCTATAGCAAAAAGAACGGCATTAAGAAGGCTTATTCTTCTTGGATCTGTTCCGTTTTTGCCTCCTGCATTTATATTATACTCTGTAACAAATAAATCAAACGTTTTGTTGAATTTTTGTTTATATTTGGTTAACATGTAAGACCAGTTATACTTATAAGTGCTTCTTGCACAGTAGACCATTTTTTCTGCTTCCTCTAGTACAACAGAATCTGTCCTCCATAATCTATCATTAACGTTTAATGGCTTGTTATTATTAGGAGGATAATAGATATTATAGATATTGCTTTTATTATAAGGATACATACAAGTTCCTCCTTGCATATATTGCCTTACAGCATAGAATTCAAATGGAAGGGAATTATTGTAGAGGTAATCGAAAAGGTAATATGGGCCATTGGTTTCTTGTCTTCCGACATTTTCTATACCAAGGAATATATCCTCTCCTAATTTTATGTTTTCAGGAAGGGATTGATTGATTTTGTTTCTGGTGTAGTTGTAGAGTTCTATGTAGCCTTGGAGATCTGTGAGCCAGAGATCGTTTATTATTACCGCATAAATTTTGGTTAGGTTTAAGCTTGTAAGGGTATGGTTTATTATATCCCAGGCAAATTGGGCGTAGTCTGTTTCATTAGGCCAACAAGTGGTTGTGTTATACGGCATGCCTGGTGGGAATGCATCAGGACAGTCTCCTATTTTTATTATTGGTGTTGCGTTCAAGGTTTGGGTTACATAGTTGATTATTAGATCGTATTCCGTCCAGTTGTATTGATTGCATTGGTGTGTGGTTGTGTTCCATGAGGTGCAGGGACCTTCGGTTTCGGAGGGGAAGCCAAATGTGAACACAGCTAGATACTCTCCTGTTACAGCTTTTATTTGCGTTGTATTCAATGTATCTATTACAGATAGAACTTTACTTCCAATAGAGAATCCTGTTGTTAGGTTTACTGTGCCTATAAGATTTGTATAATTTACGGTAAGGTTTATTTTTATTGGATAGGAGAGAGAGATATTAAACTCTGTGGTTTGGGAAGTTAGGGTTAGGTTTGTGCAGAGATATGCATGAGTTAAATCTTTAAAGTTAAAACTCCAATTTGCTTTAGGATCAGGGATTATGTTCCAATATTTTGTTATGTTTGGATAATTAGATGTTCCCCAAGGGAAATAAAAGAATGAAGGATAGAGTATGTTTGTGCATAGGGTTATGTTTGGATATGTGTTGTTTATTAATATGTCTTTTGGTATTGTTAGGGTTATTGTGTAATTTATTTTATTATTGGAGGATGATTTTTGGTTTTTTATTTTTATTTGGTTTTTTATTGGGATTTTGTATTTTAGGAGTAGGGTTATGTTGGGTTCTGGTGGGGTTATGTTTAGTTGTCCTGTGGTTTGGTCATAGGATAAAGCAGAAAGATAATGTTGCTTTATTTCTTCAGGGGTTAAAGCAACATTATAGATTTTGAGGTTGTCTATTGCTCCTTTTAGATTTTTGCCTATTATCAAGTCTGTGGTAGAGGTTGCTATATTGGAATGAAGTAATGGGTAAGTGGCAACTAATTTTCCATTGATATATAGGGAGAGATTACCATATTTGGCTGTGAATGCTATATGATTCCATTTATGCAAATTAGAGGAATTGAAAGGATATTCTATGAATACGTAATTGTCACTGCCATATTGTTCTTCTTTTACTCCCATGAGTAGACCATCTTCCCATCCGTAGCGCCATACTGTTACCCATTGGTTTGAGATGTTTGCCTCTAATCTGACTTCATCTACCCATGCTGTGCCTGTGGAGTTAGTAAAACCTAATCTGTTAATTCTTACATAAGCTGCATCTGAGGTAAGGGTTTTTACATTGCTTACGTTTTCTGTCCAGTCATAGGAATAGTTTTGGCAGTAGGTAGGGACAAGATGAAGATCAAAGGTCGATATTTGATCTTTTGAGGAATTCAGAATTCTTCCTACAAGTGCAAAATTGTGCCAGCTAACTGTTTGACTGCATGTGATGTTTTCTCCTTTAGACCACACTCTCCATCTTAAGTGGGTTGCGTTATCTGGAATTCGGATATAAGCAGAGGATCTGTATTTTGCATCATTTGGATATTGGAATTCCTCTTGGTGAAATTTTACTGAATTATTTCCTATTATACCTGTGCCTCGGTCAATAGTTATGCTACAAGTGGAACACATTGGGTCTGGTACAGCATAAAAAGGTGCTTTTATTGGCTGATTGTTCGGAGGTCTATATAGGTAAAGGAAGTATTCGTCTTTGTCTATTATTTTTGCTGTTTGGTTGAAGGATTCAGGTTTTAACCAGAATTCTATAGTAAGTTCTTGATTTGGTTTAAGATATGGGGAGTTCTTAACTTGGATATAGCCAGTTCCATTTAAAATTAAAGCTTTATCTTGGATTCCTCTTGTATAGGAAATATCTTTTCCTTCTGCAAAATGGAAATGTCCTGATGAATCATAAAGATTATTGTCAAATTTTATGGATAAAACTGTGTTTTCAGTATTATGAATATCTGGATTTGTATCTATTACTGGGTATAAAGATTTGTACATATATTGGATTTCGTAAGGGGTTAAAACTCTTGTGTAGATTCGGAAATCATCAATGCTACCGTTAAGGCCTTGGATAGTACCATGAACTCCTATTTTTAATGGATCAGTTGTATTGAATTTTAATGGTAAATTTATTTCTTTTGTGCTTATTAGTTGCCCGTTTTTGTAGATTTTGGAGATGTTTCCGTCATAAGTCCAAACAAAGAAATTCCATTGGTTGTCATTGTACCAGTCACCAGAACCGAGCCAGTGGGATTGGGTTTTGAAATATATATTTAAATATTCTTCACCGCTTCCATTAGCTATAATCCATCTTAAATCTTCATCCGGATGTCTTCCCTTTGCATATATACTACCATAATTATTCATAGGAAACCTAGGTTTTATCCAAAAGGCTATAGAGATTTGTTTTATGTTTTTCCATACTTCCAGTGGAATAGTAGAAACATTAACATATTCTGTGCCTGTGAAATCCAAGGCACATCCATGTACTCCAGGAACCCATTGAGGGTTATTTACTAAAGTTCCGTTATATCCGTGACCTGATGTGTCATGTGCTGTTGTGCCAGAGCATTCATCAAACTTTAATGCTAATAGAGTAGAGTTATCATTATATATATCTGTGTCATTTACATATCTCCATACAGAGGGATAAACAGCTCCTGAAGGTAAAGTTAGCGTATAAGTTCCATTATAGTTTGTGAATGTTATGTTTTGAAGGATAGTTATGTAATTATAGGAATCATCTTGTATTATTGGGATGTTTTCTTGGAATGTGGTGGAGAAATTTACATTTCCAGATGCATAAACGATAAAGAGAAATAGAAATATCGAGAGTAGAGAAAAAATTGTAACATAAATTTTAGTTATCTCTCTCTCTCTCTCTCTTCAGAGAGGTTTTTGGCATAAAAATATAATATATTGAAGGGATTTATATAATTTTCTATTAACATTGCCCAAAGGCATTGTCCAATAATTCTTTATTGTTAAGCGGAAACTTAACCTCTTACAGAAGTGCATGAGAGCAGTTAACTGTTGAATAGGGCTATGCTTCCCGTTAACCAAAATTTTTTATTTTTGAAAAAATAATGGTTAACGTGCAGGATCGCTAACACAAAGGTATTGCAGCATGCTAACCTTTCTTCAGGTTAGTTGCTTCCCAAACGCTCAGATGGATTAGCATACCATAAAGTGCCTTTTGAGAAGGTATGTCTCCCCGTTAACCATTTATCTCAAATAAATAAAATTGGTTAACGCAAAAACTCGCTTTATCACAGGTATTGCAGCATGCTAACCGCCTTGAAAAAGGGTCAGCTGCTTTGAAATGATTTTTGAGATATTATGATTCCCATTAACAATCTTCCAAATTTATTTTGGTTAAAAAGCTTGCAGCATGTCAATACATTTTAAATAATCATCTTAACCCATAGAATTCCACAAAATTCTTATATATGGTGTTGGCAACCTCCTCAATAGAAATCTTTTTTATTTCTGCAATTTTTTCTAATGTTAACTTTACGTTCCATGGATAGTTGATCTCGTTTGGTATTGGAGAGAGATAAGGAGCATCTGTCTCTGTGAGCATATTTTCAAGATTCAATCTTTTCACAACTTTTTTAACATTCTTGCTTCTTGTTATATTAGTACATATTGCAGCCAAAAAGCCATGTTCATGTATAATCTCACAATGCTTTGGAGAACCATAACAATGCATCACAACTCTGTTGTCTTTTTTATGATTTGATACAATTCTTATCACATCTTCCTCAGCATCCCATGAATGTGTTATGACAGGCAACCTTAATTCATCTGCAAGAGATATTTGCATTATAAATCTCTCTTTCATCTTCTCTATTTTTTCTTTTTCCTTTACCCAATGATAATCAAGCCCTATTTCTCCAATTCCTATCAAATTTTTTAATTTTTTTGAGGATTGCTTTATAAACTCAAGAGCCTCCTCAAATTCCTTTTCAGAGAGTTTTATAGAATCAACAGGATGAATACCTAAGGTGATGAGAAATCTCTCTTTATTTGAAAACAACTCTACAGCTTTTTTATTCCATATATCATTTGCCCCAGAGACCACAACATATCTCATTCTTTTTTCACATTCCTTTATTACATCATCTCTAATCCCATCAAATTTTTCATGCTGTAAATGTGAATGATTATCTACCAATGGCAATTCATCCATTGTTTTTCACCTTATTATATATCTTTGCTATATCTTTTGCATCTACTCTCATACCGTATTTATTTTTTAAATGAGCTATTATCTCGCTTAATCTCGCATCTTTCATTCCAACAATTTCCTTTTCTATTTTCTCCTCAGAAATCTTCCAAAGATTTTCTTTCTCAATAATTGCATCAGGATGATTTTGGTCTTTATATGATTTTGCAAGCACATACAAAAAAGCATCCTTGCTTATCCTATTATTTGTATAATGCTCAATGCATATAAGAGCAAAAGAAGGATTCTTTAGCACATCTATCTTTTCCTTTCTCTCAACATCCCTAACTACATTCAAAAGAACATTTATCTTCTCTTTTGTTTTTGTCTCAAAGAACTCCTTATTCTCGATATAAATATCAAAATACTTTGATTCCAACAATTGAGATACGATTTCCTCATTCAATTCCCTTGCCCTCAACTCTTCTTTAATTTCATCTAAACTCTTTGGAAGATCTCTCTTTAATTCCTCTATGAAATCATCATCTATTAGTATTGGAGGAACATCTGTCTCAGGATACATCCTTGCAGAGCCAGGTAAAGGGCGTAGATATGTTGTATCTCCGCTATCCAAAACCTTACGTGTCTCATTATTTAAACCATCATTAATAAGTGAAACAAAGAATCTTTTAATTTCCTCTCTCACATCTTCTGCAATCTCTTTGCTACCAATAACAAAAATTATTAAATCTTGTGGAGAATATTTTTGTGTTATGATTTTCTCGGCCTCATCCTTTATATGATATCTTCCAAGATCCTCATCGCTATGAATAAACCCGCGGCTTTTTGTTCTGACCTTTACATAACCAGCAATCTCATTGCCCAAAGTTCTGGTAGGAGTTAATTTTATCCTAAAAAGCCCTTTCATGTCTTTAATAGCAAACACATAAACTTCCTTTCCTTTAAATAAATTGCTCTTACTATCCTTAAAATACTCGCTTACATTTATCACATCAGTTATCCTTAAGTTATAATTACGCAATTTTTCTCTCAACTTTATTAAAGCATATTGTCTCATGACCTCCTTTTTCACAATTTCATGTAGCATATCAATATCTTGCACTCCCTTAATTTCAACTCTGCATCCTTTGTTTATAGAGATGTTTATATCCTGTCTAATGCTTCCTAAACCTCTCTGATAGTATCCAGTACTTTTTAATAAATCTCCTATCTTCTTTGCTGTTTCCTTAACATGCTCAGCATCTTTTAAATCAGGAGAAGTAGATATTTCTATTAATGGTATTCCCAATCTCCTGAGATCATATATCACTTTGCTCTCATCTTGTGAAATGATTTGCGCACTCTCCTCTTCTAAGCATACTGTTTCTATTCCAACATCTCCTTTAGATGTTTCTATTTTGCCTTTATAGCCAATAATTCCTGTTCTTTGGAATCCTGTAGTATTTGATCCATCAACAACAATCTTACGCATGAAAATGATTTCAGGAGGTATTTTACATTTAAGCAACAAGCATGTCTTCAATGCACGTGATATGGTTTCTTTTTCTGGTAATAGAGGAGGTTCCTCATCAGCATCTATTAAGCAACATCCCTTATCATAAAAGACATATTCATAGTATCTTCCCTTTTTTACCTCCTCAAGAGCTGCCTTATCTATCTCCTCTATTTCGCTTTTAGATAATGAAAGCACCCTCCTTATTCTTAAAACCTCTTTTGCATCCTCAACCTCATTTAAATTTCCATTACATCTACAAAAAAGTTTCTTACCTTTTAATCTCCTATGTATCTCTATACCTGCTTTGAAGCCCAATGCCTGATAATCTATCTCCTTAAGAAGAAACTCGTCTTCTCTAAACATAATATCACAACTATAAATATTTTTTCATCATTTTTAATGCGAGATCTCTCTGGCGAACGAGAATTTCCTTTATTTCTTTTATCGTAAAGCTACCATCTAAACTCTTCTGAAGTGAAACAATTTTACCATCATCCCTAACACCAACTGTTAATCTAGCTTCAATCACATCCTCTTCCTTATCGTTTGGATCATAAAATATTACATTTCCAACTTTATATGCTGTCAATGATAATACTTTATGCTGTATTGGCAATTTGCCTTCATATTCTTTCTCTATAATCTCATAATTTTCATCCAATTTCGGTATTTTCGCATCTAATAATGCACTCATAGCTGCCAAAGCCATTGCATCATATATATTTCCAGCATTGTTAATCAGATACAAATCCAAAAAGATAATCCACACCTTTTCCCCCTCCACTAAGCACAACTTTTTTAAATCAATTACTTTGCCTTCTCTTATTCCTCTATCTATTACTCTACCAACCTCTATCTCATCAACTCCGGGTGGTCCAGGTTCAATATCCGATGAGGAAGTAGGAAGAAACTCTGCAGATGTTATGAGTATCCCTTCATCTGGCGTATCCTTAAATGGCTCTCCAACTTGCATCTTTACTCCTGCAATCACATGTGTCTCTCCGATTTTCACACTTGCAGAGCCTTCAGCATTAACATTTGTTCCTCTTTCTATCTTTATTTTTCTATATTCATCCAATCTCCTATCATCTAATCTCTCTCCAGATATTATTCTTCTTTTTATAAACTCTAATGCTGTCTGAGTTATCATAATATCCCTCTTTACTCATTTATGAGATACCTCTCATATTTTCTCTGTAATGCCCTCTTCTGAAGTTTATATATCTCTATACATCCCTTTTTTGCCAACTCTATCATCTCATGTATTTCATCTACATCAGTTATTCCATCCATCTGTAAGAGAACAACCTCGTCTGTTGAAGGTAAATAAGCAAATGGCAAATCCACAGCATTTTCCACATCCTCCTCCTCTTTATTTAAATCAAGGACAATCTCTCCATTAACCCTTCCAACAGCTACTGCTGGCAATAAATCTCTCATATGTATGCCTGCATCTGCCAAAGCAACTGATGCTGCTGTAAGTGCAGCAACTCTTGTTCCAGCATCTGCTTGAACAACCTCCAAGTAAACATCTATTGCTGTTCTTGGATAATCCTCTAAAAATACCACTCTCCTTAATGCATGTTCTATAACCTTACTTATTTCCATTGATCTCTTATCAGGACCTGGTTTCTTTCTATCAGGCACAGAGAAAGTTATCATATTATATCTTACTCTCAACAGAGCTTTTTCCTGATCCTCTAAATGTTTCGGAATGACTTTACGCGGACCATACACGGCTGCGAAAACTATTGTCTTTCCTGATTGAACCATGGCTGACCCATCTGCCTTCGAGATAACACCTGCTTCTATAATATATGGCTTCCTTAATTCATCCCTCTTCCTGCCATCAATCCTTACAAATTCATCTTTTTGTTTCTTTGTCATGTTTCTCACTAAGATTTAAGCTTTTCTTCTATTAACTTACCTACCATATCTGTCAAACCTTTTTTTAATGAATTCTCTTCAACATACATTATGGCCTCTGCAGCAACATCTGCATTTTTTCCATAAATCCAAATTCTGCCATTTTGTCCAACAAGAATTCTTGTTTGTGTCTTCTCTTTTATTACTTTAATCATGCTACCTCCTCTTCCAATTACCCTTGGAACCTTTGATGCAGGAATTTCAATCACATATCCTTTATGCAATTTCTTTGCTTGTGGATCTTTCATGGTTAAGTTTATATATTTTGTCTTTGTAACCCTAAATATCTTGGCATATATTAAATCTCCAACATCATATATGTTTGAGATGTCAACCTCTTTATCTATAAAATCTGCTATATCATATATGCCCAAGAAACCATCATAAGGAGAATTTATATCTACTAACCAAAAGTTTACTCCTATGTCTATTATCTCTCCAATAACATAATCTCCAGGTTTTGGTAGATATATTCCATTTAAAGGAATAACATTTATCACTGAGCCTCTCTTCTTTACAATTCCAACTGTCTTAGATATTATCTTATTCTCTCTTCTATAAACTCCTGATCCTGGGATAGCATCCAAACCTTCATAAATAATCTCCCCTGGATAAACAATCTTAGTGATATCGCTCAGGGAATTTATTTTCTCATCTTGCTTTTGTGAGGATGTTTTTTTAATCATATCATTTCCCTCTTTTTATTTCTCTTATCTCTCCTTCACCTTTTGTTAACTTATTTACAGTGCTAAAAAGAGCGTCTATTAATCCTGCAGGGATTTCTATTTGGCAGACATAGTGTGTGGTACCCCAATCTTCAGATTTTATTTTTCCAATTCTGCTTAACTCATTTCGCATCTTACCAGAGATATCTAATGTACATCTTATCTCATATATCTTTGATTCAATCTTTATAGGTAACACGGATCTCAATGCAGATATTGCATCTTCTATTTGTTTTTCTACACTTTTAAAAGGATCAACTCTAAATTTCACTTGCTCCATTGCATGCTCTATACGTGTAGGAGTTAATGGAAGGTTTGTTTGAGCATCTATTGCGTGTGTTGAGATAAAATTTATTATTTTTCTCTTCTTTTCCTCTATGATCTCTCTTCTTTGCTCCTCTGTTAATTGTATCTCTCCTTTTTGTATGATTTCTTTGCATATCTCATAGAATGATTTTTCTCCAAAAATCTCTTTTATGTCTCTCTCTTTGGCCCTCTGAGCTTTTCTTATATCCTCGAATATGCCATCCCCTATTATAATTTCTGAGATATCAACCTTATCAGGATGTTTTAAATACTCATTGTATTTATTCCAATTTAACAATATCTCAAATTTTTTTCCTTTTATTTTATATCTTGCTATAATTTCTTTTACTTTCATATCTTTACACCTATCTTTTTAATATCCTCCTGAGACAATTCCTTATATCCTGTTTTTTCATCAATAATGCTCATCTGTATATTTGCATCCTTTAATTTTCCTTCTAGTTTTAATAATTTTATGCTTAACATTGCTGCTTCTTTTAATGAAAGTGAAGCATCCCATTCTTTTTCCAATATCTCATTCGCTTTATCTTCTTCTCTTCCTATTGCACGTGCATTGCATTGTATGAGAATCCCAGAAGGGTCAGTTTGATAAATTGTCTTACCTTTTTCATCTATTCCTCCTATAAGTAAGCTAACTCCAAATGGTCTCACTCCAGCATATTGTGTATAGGATTGAATTCTATCAGCTATGTATTTTGCTATGCTTACAACACTTGGCTTTTCCTCATATAATAATCTATGTTGCTGTGCCTTTAATCTTGCTATATCTATCAATACTCTGCTATCTCCAACAAATCCGGCACTTGCAGCACCTATAAAATGATCTATTTTATAGATTTTATCTGCTGGCTTAACCAATCGAGATTGTTTTGTTCTTGATGCAAAAAGGATGCCATTCTTATAAATCATTACAATAGCCATTGATCCTTTTTTAACTGCTTCTCTTGCATATTCTACTTGAAACAATCTTCCATCTGGAGAAAATACTACTATTGCTCTGTCATATCCCATGCTCTCAGGAGTTAAATCCATTTATCTCACCTCTCAAAACATAGGAAATCACTCATCAATATTTAAATAAAATAATTATGAAAATTTAAAAAATTGGAAATTATAAAATTTGGTTCAATTTGGGTAGAAAAGTTTCTTAATGGTTGATTAGAGGAATAGCCAACCAAAGAACAACTTAAAAAGGTTAGCTTTCTACGAAATCTTTATGAAAGTAATATCCTCACATTAACCATTTTTATTTATTTAACATAGATGGTTAATGGGAAGAGGTCATCTCAAAATTGCAGTTTGCAGTAGGTGACCTCTTTGAGTGTTTAGGAAGCAGTTAACCTAAAGAAGAGGTTAGCATTCTGTGATATGCTATTGAAAGGTGATATCCTCCAGTTAACAATCTTTTATTTATTTGATATAATTGGTTAACGGAAATCATACCTCCCTGAGAGAGCATATCACAACAGCTAACCTCTCTGAGCGTTTAGGAAGCAGTTAACCATTAAAATAGGTTAGCATGCTCTTATGTGCTTAGTATAGTGATATTCTCCCGTTAACAATTTTATTCAAAATAAATAAAAAATGGTTAATGGGAAAATGTCATCTCAAAAGGCACATTAGAGCATGCTAACCGTTTAAGGAGGATAGCGTGCTGTAATATGGTTGCGATAGCGATTCTGCGCGTTAACGAGTTATATTGAATAAATAAAATATGGTTAACAGGAAGTGTACATTACATCAATGGTACTATGCAGCAGCTATCCTTTTGAAGAGGTTAGCTGCTCTAAAACCTCCGCAAAAGATGACGTCTCTCCGTTAACCATTTTTATCTAAAAATTTTTAGTTAACAGGGAGATATATTGTGATATAGAGCACAGTTCCAATTAACAAATTTTAATATTTAAAATATTAAAATATATGCTTTAATATATGGTTTCATCTGAGAGTTCAGATATCGAAAACAGGATAAGGAGTGAAACTCTCAAATGGTTAGATAAAATAAAAAATACAAAAATAGAGGAAATAGAGGAAAATAGAATAGCTAAAGAAATAAAGGAAAATATAAAGGCATATATAAAGGATACAGAATATTTCTTAGGGAGGAATATGCTCATTGAGGCTTTTGAATCAATTGTTTGGGCATGGGCATGGTTGGAAATAGGAGCAAGATTGAATATACTTAAAATGGTGAAATGAATGTTAAGGATTGTTTTCTTGGGGACAAGCGCAGCAATACCTACAAGAGATAGAAATACACCATGTATTTATTTTGAGTACGATTATGATATTAGATTTCTCATTGATATTGGTGAATGTTGCCAAAAGGAATTAATGAAAAGAAATCTAAAATTTATGAGAATAAACCACATATTCATATCGCATTGGCATGCTGATCACTTTGCAGGTCTTATAGGGCTTATACATACAATGGCTCTTGAAGGTAGAGAAAAGCCACTTCATATTTATGGTCCAAAGAGAACTAAGGAATTTGTTGATAAAATAACAACCTTAGGATATTATGCAAGAAAGTTTCCTATAATATCTCATGAATTAAAAGATAATGAAGAGGTGGATTTTGATTATTTTACGATTAAAGCGATGGAGGTTGAACATAGAATTCCATCGCTTGGATATATATTTGAGGAAAAGGAAAAGCTTAGAGCAAACATGGAAAAGGCAAAACAATATGGTCTTAGGACAGGGCCTCTTATAGGAAAGTTAAAGAGGGGAGAAGAAATAGTGTTTAAAGGAAAAATTATAAGACCTCAAGATATCATAGAGCATATAAAGGGCTTAAAGGTTGTATATACAGGAGATACAAAATATACAAGCAAGATTGTTGAATATGCAAAAGATGCTGATCTTCTAATTGCAGAAGCAACATTAGATGAAGAAGATTTTGATGAGAGCTTATATCATTTATCTAATGTGCAAGCAGCAGAGATTGGAAAAGCTGCTAATGTAAAGAAGGTTGTTCTTACGCATATCTCTAGAAGATATACATCAAAAAAAGAAAGTTTGGAGAATTTCTTAAAAAAAGCAAAAGATATATTTGAGAATATAGAGATTGCCTATGATGGCATGGAAATTATTCTCAAGAAATAATGCTAAAGCAGCCATTTTTTACTTTCCCTTAATAGGTTTATGTTATCTGTATATGTATTCCTTATATCTGTGAAGTTATAATAATTCATGATAATTCTTTCCAAGCCAAGTCCCCAGGCTAACACAGGAATTTCTTTTCCTAATAATGGCTTTACAACTTCAGGTCTAAATATTCCTGCACCTCCTAGCTCTGTCCAACCTTTCCCGGGTATCAATACCTCTATCTCCATTGAAAGCTCAGTATATGGGAAGTATGCTGGTCTAATTCTTATATTTGTATGCCCCATCTTGCTAAAGAACTCTTTTATATATCCTATGAGATGTCTAAAATTTAGGTTCTCATCAACTACTATACCCTCAACCTGATAGAACTCAAATAGATGTTTCCAGTCCAATGTTTCATTTCTGAAGACCTTACCTATTGCAAAGTATTTCTTTGGCAAATCCTTTATATCTATGTTATAAAGCGTGAGAGCAGAAAGTGCTGTTGTGTGAGTTCTTAATACCCATTCCTTTGCTTTCTTCTCATCATATTCATAACCCCAGCCTATGCTATTTTTATCCCCTTTCTCGTGCATTATCTTTATTTTTTTGAGTAGCGTAGCATCAATATTATTGGATTTTTGCATGTCAATATAGAATGTATCTTGCATCTCTCTTGCTGGATGGTTTTGAGGTACAAATAAGGCATCAAAATTCCAAAAGGATTCGATTAGCATATTTCCTCTCATTTCCTCAAATCCCATATCTAACCATATCTTTCTTATATATTCTATTGCTTGAGTTACATAATGCTTTTTTCCTGGATATAAAGAATATGATTGTGCATAAATATTATATTTCTTAAATGTTTTATTTCTCCAAGATTCCTTTATTATTATTTCAGGTGTTACTTCTTTTATTGTTTCTTCATATTTTATCGTAGTATTTTTTCCTTTCTGAGTTATCTTTATATATTTTACAGTTTTTGGTATTACCTCTATGAACTTTCTTTTTTTAAGAATCTCTAAGATTTTCTGATCAATATTTAGCGAGAAATATTCCTTATTGCCTATCTCTTTGAGATAGTTTATTTCTTTCATATCTTCCTCTGTACATTCTCTTTTCAATTTTACTATTCCCTGCACAATGTCTATAAGATTTTTATTCTTTGCCCATGCTATTGCTATATTCTTTTGAGGAATATCAATCCTCGAAATATGTATCTCTTTTCCAATCTCTTTCAGTTTATTAACTAAGATACATTCGGGTAACCCCTCCTCAAGAACCTTTTTTCCTTCTTCTGTAACTCTAATCTCTATTCTATCGCTTTCCTGAATATTTATAAGCCTATTATTCTGCATATCTAAGAGAGATCTCATAAGAATGGATTGATCAACATTTATCTTGCTCAAGAGATCCTCAAATCTCACAATCCCTTTTTTATCTTTTTTTAATATCTCCAACACATCGCTCTTTATTAACTCTATATCCATAAAATTCTTAATCATTATGTTTTTTTAAAAATTAATGGCATTGTCCAATAATTCCCTCTTAACAAAATTTTGTTAAGCGGAGACATAACCTCCAAAATAGCACTTCATAGCAGTTTAACCATTTAAATAGGGCTATACCTCTTGTTAACCAAATTTCTCAAAATACATTATTGGACAATGCCCGAGTTTGATAAAAAGAGGATAATTTTAAAAAGTTTTAATGGATATATACTTAATTATGATTAAGAAGAACAATTGGAAGATTTTGTTAAATTCTTTTTATCTTGGAATTAAGGAATGGAAACTTCTTATTGGAATGATAATAATAGGTTTTTTAAATTTATATAGTTTTGCAGAATCTTTGTATTCTACATTTTTACCAGTTAAAATATGCTATATTATTACTCAATTTATTTTATTAGTTGGTTATTTCCTTTTGCTTGGTAGATTATGCAGAAGGGTTTATAAGAAAGAAAAAATGGGTATTTTAAGTTTGGTTAAGCGTAGCTTTTTCTCTGGACTTGTTTTCTTTATTTTTGTTGTTATCTGGTATGCTTTTATAATTGCAATAGGAAAGATTACGCAAAATTTTTGGATACATTTTATCTTTCATATTCTATATCTGCTTTTGGTAACATCTGTAATACTTGAATGTATAAAAGTATTTTTCTTAGATAAAGATGTATTTTCTTTATATTCTGTTTTCTCGAGGATGGCTGATAAAAATTATTTATTTGGATATGCTATTACAATTGTTTTGGCTTTTGTATTATATTTTTTCTCAGAAGGATTAATGAATCTTTTGGTATCAATTACATCAAACATTTTTTCAATAAAATTTATCTATTATCTCTTAAATGGTATCTTATTTGGATATATCTCACTTGTAATCATACTTTTCTTCTTTCAAGTTATTGATTTAGATTAAGAAAATTTCTTTCTTTAAGAATATTTTTCAAACATGATTCGTCTTAGATCACCAACACTTCTTATATTCTCTTTATTTAAATCAACTATTTTATAGTGAATTCCTAAAGGAAATTCACCTTTCAATTTATAATACTTATATAAATTCTTCTCCTTCAAATATGTTATAAATTTAGTATTTATCTCTTCATTTATTCTATCTAATCTTTCTTCTAGACCTCTTTTAAATTCTTCACTTATTTCAGGCTGCTTTAGCATGCCTAATATCTCATCTCCGCCGAACATAGCAAAAAGATCCCCTTTTTTGAAATATTTTCTCAAACTCTCTCCCACAATCCTTAAATACTCATCTCCATGAGCAAGTATAGTATATCCACAAATCTCATTTACTCCCTTTAAATTTTTAACATCTAATAAAATAAAGATAGGATATTTATCTCTCTTATTTTTGATAATATAATCTATTTTTTCGTATATTTCATCATAATTTTTAGGAAATCCTGTATGCTCATGTTTCTTAGCATTCCTAAAAAAGGTTTCTATATTATTGTTACCATTTACTTTATTATAAATCTCCTTTATAGCGCTCTTCAACCTCTCCAAGTTCTTCTTTGAATTATATCCATCTTTTCCATTTTCATAAAACTCCTCAACGACTTTGATTAATTCTACTGTAATCTCAAAAGCTTGAGAGTCATATCTCTTTTTTTTGTTTCCGTTATTGTTATAGAGTTTTTCAATCATATTCCTAGCACTTTTTAGATATTCTGGAATCTTTGAAGTCTCTGAGTAAGGATCATGCCTTTCTCCTATAAAATTATACATTCCTCTAATTTCCTGATGTAATGGAAAACTTATATTGAAACCATTATTTCCATTCATTTTTTCACCATATCAATATCTATATAGGATTCTATATACTATAATATATCTTTAGATATCAATATATATTTATTTATATAAAATAGAAAGATTTTTAAATGTAACGTTTCCAATAATTCTTTATTGTTAAGCAGAAACATAACCTCCAAAATAGCACTTCATAGCAGTTTAACCATTTAAATAGGGATGTGCTTCCTGTTAACAAATTGTCCAATAATTTTTGATGAGGATTTGTTAACGAAAAAATTCGTTCTTACAATCGCATTAGCTCTACAAAGTTAGCTTGCTCTAATGCACTTCTTTAAGAGGTTACTTTAATAGAGAATTATTGGACAATGCCAATAAAAAGACATCTCAAAAATGTTAAAGATTTCTTTAATAAGATTGGTTAACTGGAAGCTACCCAGTCAATGAGCAGCAGTAGAGCAGCTAACCTTAAAGATGAAGTTAGCATGCTACAAAACCTGTAGTAATAGCGATTTCTTCCCGTTAATAATTTTTATCTATTTAGAATAATTGGTTAACAAGAAACATAGCCTTATTCAAATGGTTTTTGGAGCAGGTTAACATGGGTGAAAGGTTACTTGCTTCATAATCGCTATGAAGGGTTAATTGCTCTCATGTGCTTCTGTAAGAGATTACTTTTTCGCTTAACAAATGGAGAATTATTGGACAAATAAAAAGATTTTTAAAACAAGAAAACATAAGAAGATATGTTATGTTTGAGAAATATGATTTTAAGAAAATTGAGGAGCATGTCTCAAAGCTGTGGGAGAAGGAGAAGGTATATGAGAAAGTAAAAGAATTCTTTTCACAATATCCAAAATTTTATTTCTTAGATGGACCTCCATATGCTACAGGATTCATACATATGGGTACAGCATGGAATAAAATCTTAAAGGATGCTTATATAAGATTCTTTAGAATGAAGGGAAGGAATGTGTTTGATAGAGCAGGATATGATACGCATGGAACTCCTATAGAGATAAAGGTAGAAAAGGAATTGGGATTTAAATCAAAAAAAGATATTGAAAATTTTGGTGTAGATAAATTCATTGAGAAATGTAGAGCATTTGCAACAAAATATATAGGAGTTATGAGTAAGCAGTTTAGGAACTTGGGAGTGTGGATGAACTTTGATGATCCTTATCTTACACTTTCAAAAGAATATATAGAAGGAGCGTGGTATACCTTTAAGGTTGCATATACAAAAGGATTGCTATACAAAGGCTTCTATCCTGTCCATGTATGTCCAAGATGTGAAACAGTGGTTGCATATAATGAGATAGAGTATACTAAGAAAAAAGATCCTTCTATTTATGTTAAGTTTAAACTAAAGAATGAAGAGGCATATGCTGTTATATGGACAACAACCCCATGGACATTACCAAGCAACACAGCAATAATGGTTCATCCAGATTTTGAGTATGCATATGTGAGAGTCAAGGATAACAAAGAAACATATATAATTGCAAAGGATTTGATCGTTAAAACCATGAAAAAATGGAAAATTAAGGATTATGAGATAATAAAGATAGTAAGAGGAATTGATCTTGAAGGAAAGGAATATGAGCATCCTCTCAAAGATAAAATTAAGCCATTACAAAACATCAAAAAAGGTCATTTTATTATTACAAATCCAAGATTTGTTACACTTGAAGAGGGAACAGGTTTAGTGCATGTTGCACCCGGGCATGGTAAAGAGGACTATAAGGCAGCTCAGCCATATGGTATAGATATAATATCTCCTTTGAATTTAGATGGTACTTATAAGGAGGAAATAGGGGATGAAATAAAAGGCAAGTTTGTATTTAAAGCAAATGACCTCATAATTAAATGGTTAAAAGAAAAGAATGCTCTTATTTATAAAGAAGAGATAGAGCATGATTATCCAAAATGCTGGAGATGCTCTACTCCTCTTATTTTAATGGCAATTGATCAATGGTTCTTTAAAATTACAGCTATTAGAGATTTACTTTTAGAAGAAAACGAGCATGTTAAATGGCATCCTGAATGGGCTAAGAAAAGATTTAAAGGATGGTTGGAAAATTTGGATGACTGGCCAATCTCACGTCAAAGATATTGGGGTATTCCATTACCAATTTGGATATGTGATAAATGTGGAGATATTGAGGTTTTTGGTTCAAGTGAGGAATTAGAGAAAAGGAGTAATAAAAAGATAGAGGATTTGCATAGACCTTATATAGATAATATTACTTTTAAATGTGAGAAATGTAAAAAAGGAACTAAGAGAAGAGTATCTGATGTGTTGGATGTATGGTTTGATTCTGGTGTTGCATCATGGGCAGCATTGAGTTATCCTATAAAAAAAGAATTGTTCGAGATGCTATGGCCATGTGATTTACAAATAGAAGGTGCTGATCAAATAAGAGGGTGGTGGAATTCACAAATGATAACCTCTGTTATAACATTTAATAAGCGCCCATTTAATAGAATAATATTTCACGGCCTTGTCTTGGATGCTAAAGGAGTAAAAATGAGCAAGAGCAAAGGAAATGTAATTACTCCAGAGGATGCTATAGAGAGATATGGCAGAGATGCTTTGAGGTTATATCTGCTCTCAGCACCTCCTTGGAATAATTTCTACTTTAACTGGAAAGAATTGGAGAAAATCAATAAGATTATAAATACATACTGGAACATATATCAATTCATAAAAGCTTATGTTCAGAGGGATAAAGTAAATATAAAAGAGATGGAGCATTATGTAAAAAATAATTTTTATAGGTTTAATTTAGAGGATAAATGGATTATAGGAGAAATAGAGAAATTGTATGCTGCAAGAGAAAAGGAGTTTTATGAAATCCACAAGTTAGTTTCTGAATTGAATGATTTTACACTTCAAAAGTTTTCAAGAACATATATAAAACTTATAAGAGATAGAGTAAGTTTGAATTATGATGGAGAAGATAAAATATATGCTTTTTATACTCTTTTATATGTAATGAAAAAACTAAATCTTTTATATGCCATTGCAATGCCATATATCACAGAGTATATTCATCGAGAGATATTTGATAGCAATACCTCTATCCATATGCATATTTTGCCTACACAACATAAAGAGTTAATTGATAGCACAGTTAAGGAGGTTATGAACTTAATCCTATCTATTGAAGATGTGGTTGCAAAGATGAGATATGAGAAAGGAATTAAAATAAGATATCCTCTACTTAAAATTGGATTAAACATAAAAAATACAAACCTTAAGAAAAATTTGGAGAAAAATAAAGATCTTCTAAAGAACATGCTAAATGCAAAGGACATCATCTTTGAACCTATTTATGGTAAGAATGTTAAAAAAGAGGAAAGAAATAATTTCGCAGTATATATAGATTTCGCTGAAACAGAGGAATTAAAGAAGGAGAGGTTTGTTAGAGATTTCATAAGGAATATACAGGTTTCAAGAAAAAAGAAAAACAAGAGGATTGATGAAAAAGTTGAAATAATAATAGAGGTTAATAAGGATATTTCTGAATTCTTAGATATGATAGAGAAAGAAACAAATTCTATAATTAAGGTTAGAGATTCTATTGAGAAATATGATGGATATGTTAAATATAAAGATATAGAAGGCAAAATTTTAGTGCTATAATTCTCTTTCTGCTTTGTTTTTGCCCCATTTATAAAATGTATAAACTAAAAAGATTGCTATAAACATCGCTATTATTATAATTATTATGGCTTTTGTTCTGTTATCTTCATCACTTCCATATCTATCTGCAATATCTTTTGCATATTTAAATGAAGAGACATAAGCAAAGATGTTCCATACTGAAGCTATGGTATTATAGATAGCAACAAGAATGCTCCAAAAGTTTCTTCTTAAATATGCTACCAAAATGCTTTCTATTGTTATTATAATCCCCGAGAATACTATTAATCCACCAAACACTAAGAAAGAATAAGACGCAATAAGAGCTACTATTTCTGCATTAATATATCCAAACTTATATGCAAGATATGATAAAAAGAAAGATAGCGCGTATGTGGCACCTGCAAAAGAAATTACTAATCCAAATGAATTTGCTATTGTGAAAAAATCTCTGAATTTCATATGCCTTGCTCTTTCAAGTATTACTGAGTTATAACCTGAGGCATATGCATTCCATAAAGAGATAACTAAATTAAATATCATTATAAAAAAGACGAATATGCTAAACATATTTTCACCTAAGATAAATTAAAGAATAAAATTTTATAATACTTGCTTATATATTTCCTCAGGTGTTAATAATGTGTTCCTTTTTAATTTCATCCATCTTCGTTGTGGTTCATATTTCCTTTCAAAGCTTTGAACTTGTGTGTATTTTTTGATATAATGCTCTAAAGGTGGTTTGTATATATCAGGAGGTTTATATTTTGTTCCCATAAGCATGATCACTATAAATATATTATATTATGAGGGTCTATATATAAATTATTATATAATGTTTGAATAATTTAAAAAATTAAACTAAAAGTTTAAAAAGATAAACAAGAATATATATATTTCTGATAAGATAAAATATTTTATTATCTTTGGGTGAAGGATTATGGAGAAAAAGAAAGGCTCATTTCAAGTGAGCTTGTCCATGATTATTGGAGTTGTATTTGCTGTAGTAATATTAGGATTAGCAATCTCTTGGATTACGGGATCTTTCTCTGGTATTACTAAGATCTCAGATAGAGCATTAGCCTCTGCTAAGGCAAGCCTACAGCAAGGCGTGGTAGATAAATCTTTACTTTTATTTGCCAAAGAAAAAACGCGTATAGATAAACCTATAGAGGGCGCGGTTGTTATAAGAAACAAACTATATAAAAAGGCTTTCTTTAAAGTAGAAGTTATTCCTCCAACATATAATAACCAGGATATGTTTGAGATTGTAGGTGAAGAAGGCATTCTTGAAATACCTTCTGATGAGATAAAAGAACATACCTTCTCGGTTCAAGGCATTCCTGAAATAATAGAGAATTACTTAGGAAATAATAAAGAAAAAGCAGTAAGGTTTGAGTATAAAGTATATTATTGTGATAAAGACTCTATAAATCAATGTGGGAATAATTGGGAATATTATGATAGCGGAAATACCTTACTCACAATACTTACCACATCATAAAATTGATAATTTAGGAGGGGAAAATGAGAAATATGAAGGTTAGATGTATAAGTATAAGTGTTGGGAGTCTTATCATGTCATTGCTAATTATGTTTATCCTTTTAAGTGCTACTATAATAATTAAACATGGTCCTTCACCAAGAAATAATATGAGCAATGATTTTGCCTCTATCACAGGAAAATTAACAAAAGAAGAAACGGCTCCTTATACATCTCAACTTTCTATAAGAAGAGAAGAAATTGAGCAAATTCTTAGACATGCTATTGTAGATTCTATAAAAGAGGTAGAAAATTATGGAGGATATTTAATTGGATATGAAGATTCGTATTTCCCTAATAAAACTGTAGATTTTAAAGGTAAAATGATTCCTCTCTATAGAGTGTGTGATAAAACACACTATCCTACTTTAGAGGAAATAAGGCAAAGAATCTTAAGGAGATTTCTAAACTTGTCAGTAATAAGATTGTCTCGCTATGCCTCTTCACATCCCGAGATAGATTTTAGAGGTTTGAATTTTAATTTGAGTATTTTAGATGGTAAGGTTCTTCTAGTTGGAGAGGTTTATGCATATTATAAAGGGAAACCAATACCTGGAGATTATTATTTAAGCATACCTACCAAGCTTAAGGAGATTTATGAATATGCAACATCATTTTCAGAATTTACGAAAAATACAAGGTTCTTAGATTATCTCTTTATATATACCTTATATAAGGCAAAAGAGGATTATTTCCCTACAAGAGATATAATGACAAAATGTGGAGAGCAAATTATCAAAGATAGATTTGAACTTTCACATGCATTTATGGACCTCTATTACCATTTTATCTCTAATGTTAACTTTAACATTCCTCCTTCAAAGGCTAAGGAATATGAGATGGAAGAAGATGACCCTATCTTCTTTTTATTTTCTAAAATTATTAAAGATAATAAATTAGTATATTATGAACATCTTAAAGAGATAGAACTCTTTGCGCCAGATGACTTCTTTTTCATATTTCCTGAAGGAGTTAGTATTATAAACAATGAACCTGTTCTTAAAGTGGTTGTGCCTATAGGGGATAAATGTGTGAAATATTATGATATAGATTATTCCTTTCCATTTCCATATGTAATAGGTATAAGGGACGATTATATAAGCGATGACACCTATTTCTATTTTGCTGAATATTCATATATAGATAAGATGACACCAGCATCTTGCGATTATGATGATATCCCAGATAACACAAAAATTTTTATTCCTGGTTTAGAAACATCTGAGTCTTATTCTGAAAAATTGATAGAAGAAAAGGGGGCTGAGTTGGGTATAGTGGAGCAATGCAAAAAAGATAAAAAAGTGATCATACAGGTTGTTGATGACTCAAATAAACCAATTGAAGGAGCAAAAGTTTCGTATGGAGTGTGTAGTTTAGGATCCACAGATGCATATGGAAGAGTTATAGGATGGATAAGCAATGAAGAAGATGTTTTGAGAATTTCTCCTCCAAAAGGATACGTAGGCTATTCCAAAAAAATGCAAATAAGCTCTACTTATCTCAAAATAATTCTTCCAAGAATAAAAGATATAGAAGATATTGATGTTAAATATATAAAGGTCTCTGCAGCCTTAGAATCCCCAAGCAATGAGCCAAATAAATATGCTTATATAGGCATTCATTCTTCTCTTCCTGGAGTATTGCCAAATGCAATATTAGAATTAAGAAAATGTGAAATCTCCAATGAGAAGCCATCAGATATCAGTATGGATGTAACATTTTCATTATCTCCTATATCATATTCTGTTAGCAACATAGAAGATAATGAGTATCTAAATCCAGGAAAAGTATATTCTGATACTTTAGACATAAATAACAACAAAGGAAAAATCTCTTTATCATTTGGAAAATATTATATTGGTATTCTGGAATATTTTGGAGAACAAAGCAATGAAAATTATAATTTAGCTGGTTCTTTCCATTTTGATTCTTCTCAATTTATTGAGGATATAAACAAGAGATCAATTCAGATTATTCCAAATGAATTTACCAACTTTAATATTCCTATTATTAATGTGGTATATAAGGATAATGGCCTTGATTCATATGTGATTCAAGGGACCTCATATTTAAACATTCCGAATGTGGCTATCGCGTTATATCCGTATCAAACCGCATTGGATGAAGTTTCAAAAAGATTATCAACATTTATTTATGAGGGTTGTGGTATTGATCCGTTTGAGGAGCCGGAATATACAAAATACTATGCTCCTATAACTTGTGAAGGATGGGTAGAAGCAGCAATGGATTGTGGTGTTGAAGACATTCATAAATACTATCATATAGACCCTATAACAGAGGAATGGATATGCGATTATGATGGAATTAAGCAAGCAATGAATGCTTTAGGATGTAAAGTTAAGGAAGGTAAGGAATATTGATAGGTGATATGGATATGAAATGGAAAAAAATAAGTATTAAAAGAGAAAAATTGAATAAAGCAATATCCATTTTCATCAATTATTTAATCTTAAGTCTAACATTTATGCTTCCTTACTTAATATCTAAAGAAATTTCTGTTGTATATGCCACATCTACAGCAGAAGCAATCTCTATAAATGTTGTAAATGCTGATAAAATCTCATGGAGCGTAATTGATGAAAAAGATTATTTCTATTTATTAGATGATATCATATTAGATGTTGTTTTTTCAGGTATAGGAAGTTCTAGTAATATAGGTGATGTTAAGATTTCTTATATATTGAATGGAAATGAACTTTTCGGTGAATGTGATGTATCCGGAATTAGCAGTGTAAGTGTTAGATATACCTGTATCTTATCCTCAATTTATTCTACTCTTGAGATTATTCAGGAAGATGATGATGGTAATAAATATATTGATTTACCAATAAGGGTCTATTATAAATACAACACAGGTGCTGCATGGGAAAATAGACAATATGAAGAACAAAAAAGGATTTATCTTAAATCTGAACCCGAATATGAAGATATATATGTAGGAATAGATCATATAGAAATAGAATCTCCTCTAGATTTAAAAGCCTCTTATTATATAGGAGATGATAATAAAACTTATTGTAAGATTACATCATTGTATGATTCAGAATCACAAGTAAAAATAAATATAACTACAAACTATCCAAATCCAGATGATGAGGAAATTTTTGATCCTATTATTTCAACATTATATTTATATTTAGAAAATGAAGAAAATCTATCAATAAACCTTTTATCTTCCTGTGAGTTTAATAAGATGTATTCCTCTGAAGAAGAATCAAGATTTATTTTAGAATATACATGTACAATATCCTCTATTGAGCCTTCTGGAGAATATTTTGTATGCGCCAACTCCCCAAAAAGCTCAGGAGATGTGGTATCAAAGAATGGCAAGTTTTCTGTAAAAATAAATCAAAATATTGAGGAATTGATAGATGAGATATATAGTTTTAACATTAGACTTGAAAATGAAGTAAATATTTTGGAGGAATCTCAAGAAAATGTTGTTGTTGTGCTGGATCATGAAGGTCCATTTTTGTGGAGTGTAATTCCTTCAGAAGGATATTATTATATGAAAGAAAACATTCCTATAAGAATAACTTTTTCTGGTGTTGAAGGAGTATCTATCTCTGATGTAAAAATATCATCTGACATATCTGATTATCAGGATAAATATCCATGTACATATGAAAGTAGTGATGATAACTCTATATCGTATTATTGCACGCTTCCAAGGATATATGGATCATTGTCATATTCTATAGTGAGAAATAAAGAAATTCCTTTAAATATCAGAGTTGATTATAAACTAAGAGTTCATGGTGAAGAGGTGCAAAGATCAGTATATGATGACATAGTTATTGTATTAGATGATGAATATGATACAGAGACGGAAATAGTAACAATAGACAATATAGATATTAATGGTAGACTGGATCTTATAGCCTCTGCATATATCTCAAAAGATTTAAATTCATATTGTAAGATAGTAAGTTTGAAAGAGTATCCAGAGATTTATATCAATGTTTCTACAAATTATCTTAATCCAAATGACATCTCTATTTCTTTAGATCATCTTTATATCTCTTATCCTGATGGAGAGTTTGATATCCCTCTTAGTTTGGCTTCTTCATGTTCCTTTGTCAGAAAAAATGATTTTAGTATGATACTTACATATAGATGTAGGATAGATGATATAAAAGGTCAGTATTATAAATTATGTGCAAATTATATAGTTTCTGAAGGTTCTATTCTTCCATATTTGGGAGCACTTGGAATTACAATAACATATAGCAATTATGATAACGAACATAAATACTCTTTTCAGGATGAATATGTGGTTGAGATTTCATCAGTTGTGGAATCTTTAAACTTGAATTCAGAAGTTTCAAGTGTTGGTGAAGAAGAAATCTCATGTGTTTATAATGACAACTCCAATTATTGCGCATACTTGGGTGAGTCTAAGGAGTTAAAGAAATTGTTGTTTGATATAACAATACACAATTTTGATCCTTCATATGAAATAGAATCTTTTGATCTCTTATTGAATATAGATGAATCCTTATATGGCTCTGAAGATGATTTCTATTTAGGCTCTTGTGAATTAATTGATAGATATGGAACTGACGTGATATATGAATGTGGATATTATTTGCCGCTTATGATAAGGGAAGATCATAAAATTATCTCCTATGAAGGAATATTAACTTATCTTGATGAAAATAATGAGGAAAAAACTGCTATTCTCTCAGGAGATTTTGCTTTACCTCTTCATCAAGAAAGAGAAGATATTGAGATATTTTATTTCATTAGCAATTATTCAATAGAAGAAACAGAGCCACCAAAGATTTCATTTACTCAAAATCCTGATGGAACTCTAAATTGCTATGTTGATCCAAGAACAAATAAATGTTATTTTGGTGAAGTGGATATAAATGGAACAAAGATTGAATATCCTCTCTTTTTAAGAATTTCAGGATATGTATTCTCAAATCTCTTATTAGATGAAGAGAAAGATATATTAAATGTTTCATTTAGAGTATCAACCCAGCCTGGTGAAAAATATTCAGTTAGCATCTCTACAAGGGATTGTACATATGAAGAATATATAGGATTTAAGGGTATTTATGAGATTCAATGTATCAAAGATTTATCTAAGGAAGAGCCATTTATTAATGGAATTATTTATGATCCTAAGAATCCTCCTGTTATAGAATATGAAATAGAATATGCTACTGGATTTAATAAAGGAGAGACAATCTCTGTTGGAAGTGAACAGACTCAAATAGAGGAATCTCTCTTAGAGCATATCTCAACAATTGATTTTGAAATCTTAGATATCATATTTACTAAAGAAATATCTGATAAGATATTCAAATTATCTCCTGCTCTTGCTATAGAGGATTCTAAATGGAAATATCCTTATCCTGTATGCAGGATTCCTACATATATTGGAAAATATTTAGGAGAGGAAACAGGATGTGATGATAATGATTTAACCTGTATAATAAGCAATATGGATTCCCTAAGTAGAGAAGAAATAGAGAGAGCATATTGTAAATTTGATTCTGGAATATGGTTTATCGGAAAAATTGATGGCATATACAACAAATCTAACTTGAGATTTTTAACAGCGAGATATTATTTAGGAGATAGCTCAAATGTTGTTGATATGAGTATTGCTCCTAAGGTTTGCTTAGACAGATCCTATTTCAGTAATGAGGAAAAATTATGTGATGTTGTATATAATGATGGCTCTTCTGCAGGTAATTGTATTGTTATTGATGAAGGAAAGAAAGAATCGCTGTTGTTATTGTGTCCATTTGAATATGAGCTTGGTAAGGTCTTACCATTGGATACCATTCCAACAGATATTGCGTTTGTTGAGGATCCTTTAGTTATTTCAATAAGTGTTGAGGATAATGGATATCTTAGAAATGGAACTGATGTATATCCATTTAAATATATAATTGAAAACTCATATAACACTATTACATACGCATTAAATACATTCAAACAAGAATCTGATAAAGTGAAAAAGAGAATTTCTGAGCTTAAAGATACTGAAAAAAGAATGTTAACTGTTTTAGGGGTTATTACTGGAGCAGATGTGGCTTATGGCGCTAAATATAGACCAAGTTTTCTCTCATTCTTACCAGGCCCAAGCTTATGTTTAATTGGATGTTTGCCATGTTGGGATCCTAAACATCCTGGAAAGTATAAGGCATGTGTTGCTTCTGCATTTAAGAATGCTCACTCTTCTCCATCTACTAGCGTACGAATTATGGGCTGTGGAAAATGTGTTCCTTTAATAGATGCTGCATTTTCATGTACTTTGGCAGGTTCAATGTTAATAGGAAAATCTCTTGTTTCGCAAGTAGAGAACTATAGAGATAAAATAGACGAATTGGATGATAAAATAATGAAATTACAAGAGCTATTAAGTACTGCTGAAGAACCAGATGAACTCTTTTCATACACTTCATATATAAGAAACTATATAGATAAGGAAGGCTCTTCAAATAGAGATAGCTTTGGTAGAAGTTGGGAGGCCAAGTTATTTATGGAAGACATTCCTGATTGGGCTAAATTTGTAATAGCTGCTCCTTATGGTATAGTATGTGCAAGAAGTATGTTCTCAAGTGCTGGAAGCACAGCAGACAAGCTTGGCCTTAAAGTTATAAAATCTGCTGCTATTTCAATGGGGCTTTCATCAACATTACAATGGATTTATACAGGCAAGATTAATATTAGAAAGGCCTTAATCTCCGGTGTAATAGGAGGAATCATAGCTGGAGCTGAAGGAATAATTGGAAGCAAATTAGAGAATATAGGAGATATAATAAAGTATATTGGTATTGCGAGAGTGGGAGGTACAGCAATTATCTCTATTATAAGCGGTAAACTTGATGGTTTTTGTCGGTTAATAGGCAACTTCTTCTTAGGAAGTGGAATAGGAATGGCAATCCAAGGAGGTATCGAAGCTCTAAAAGAAACTCCAGACATATTAAAAATAACTTATGATAAATGGAGGATTAGCAAATTACCTCTCTCAAGGGATATTGAATATAGATTTGTGTGTACAGAAAACCAGGAATGTGGTTGGGCATTCTATTCAAAGAAGGGAGAGTTTTTAGGTTTCGTAAATGAAGATAAGTTAGGGGAGTTCATAGATAAAATGAAGATTCACAAAAATATAGATGAGGAGGTTCTTCAGAGTCTGGGGGAGCTACAACAAATAGAGCTTCCGAAGTTGAGCTTATCTGAAAGTCATTTGCCACAGGGTGTTAACTATGAATTTGAGTGTATTACAAGAGATATGTGTGGATGGAAATTCTATTATAAAGATAAATATATCGGATTTTTACCGGAAGAAAAAGAAAAATATTTCAGTGTTGAGATTTTAAGAAACGAAATGATTTCTGATAAAAAACCTATACAAATACATAAACTGATGGATATACTAAATAAATATGAATATGGTGGAGAGGGGAATGTGAAAAAAGCAAAAAGTAAAGAAAATAATAAAGATAAGTCGCAGGATTTAAATAAAGAAAAAGTAGATAAAAAAGTGAAGAACATATATGATGATAGAAGCCATTGGGCATAAAAATAGATATCTGTAAAATTTTCTTTAATTATTTTAAACTCCTAACTAAATTACTATTTTCATGGTAAAGAAATTTTATGATTTTGTTTTTGTTAATTTTTTTGGGTTTGTTGAAGGAGGAAAGAGGTCTGTTCTTGTTATACTTGATGAAAAAGCTAAAGAGAATTATTTGTTTTTATTCTATATATATAATGCGGCAAAACTTCTTAGAGGTATTAAAAGAAGTTATTACTTTGGTATTGTCTTTGATTATGTTAAATTTGATTATATGATGATGAAATCTCAATTTATGCTTCATAAATCTAAGATAATGGAAAACCTAAAAGAACTTTTTCAAAAATTAAATATTGATTTGCTTGTGATATCGCGAAAAGAATTTTTCATAGATAGAAAATCCAATAGGATTGTTATTAAAGATAAAGAAATAAACTATAAGAAATTGATGAGTGCTTTAGAGGTAAGCAAGGAGTTTAAGCATCCAATCCTAAAACCAGATAATCACACCTCTTTTTTAGCGCATGATTTTATAAAGTTTAACAGAAATATTGAAAGGGTTGTAATTTATGGAAGTGGTTCTTTTTCATATTCTCTTTCTTCTCTTCTTGGAAATCTTTCTGGGATAGAGGTATTTCATGTGCTTTCAAACAAGCCTTTTTTATATGATTTGCAAATTTCAGATGAATTAAAAGAAATTGCAAAAAGGAGATTAATAGAGGATCTAAAAATAAATCTGATTGAAAATGATGATCCTGTTGAGTATTGGCATAAAGAGAATAAGGCATTTCTGAGATTGAAAAATTATGGATTAATAGAAAACATTGATATTATCTTGCTTGAAGAAAATGAAGAAGTAAACCATAAAGAGATGTTTTTTGTTTTTGGGATTCCCTCAATATCATATCGCTTACCAAAGAGTTATTCAAATGTAAAAATATTAAAGCCAAATAAACTCTTATTGAATGTTGAGGAAGATATTATAAAGGTATATGTAGACGATAAAGATATTGTTAAAGGATATGAAATCGTAGCAAATGATAGCGAGGTCTTTGCTTATATCTTAGATAGATATATAAAACATAAGCTTCCATTTGATAGATTTATGGATTTACTCGAAATATATTCCCTTTGATTTCATTTCAATATCCTTTTGGCTTCCCTCTTTGTTTATTCTTGGGCGTTTGGTTTCATCATCACTACGCATAGTTATGCCAACAGATTTTAAGAACATGTTTATGGCTTCCTTGAAATGTCTTGGAGTATATGCATAGCCATTTACTCCTGATATGCCATCAAACAACATCACTCTATCTGATACAGAGCTCAAAAATAATAAATCATGATCAACAACAAGCAAAGTCGTATTAAGCTGCTCAGCATATCTCCTTAATATCTTACCCAATCTCAATCTCTCCTCTATATCTAAATAAGCAGAGGGCTCATCTAAAAGATATATTTCTCCTTCTCTACTTAATGCATAAACTATTGCAATCTTTTGCAGCTCTCCTCCTGACAATCTATTAATGTTTTTATGCATTATTCTCTCAATCTCTAATGGTTTAATGAGATGATTCTTAATTTCCTCATTCATTTTTATATTTTCAATAAAGAAATTTTCTACTGTTCCGTCATATTCTATATCTATGTACTGAGGTTTATATCCTATTTTCATGTTAATCTCGAGCAAATTTTCATCATCCTTTTCCAATCCAGCAAGTATTTTTATAAAAGTTGTTTTGCCAAGTCCGTTCTTTCCTAATATTCCTATAACCTCTCCTTTAAATATTTCACATTCCTCTATTTCTAAACGAAAGGAATTGTTGTATGTCTTCCTCAATCTTGGAATATAAAGCAGCTTTTCCTTTGTTTGTTTTGATTCTTTTATGTATGTAAATTCTATCTCATAATCTCTAAACCTAATATTTTCTTCTTTAATATATCCTAAGATATAATTATTTATCCCTCTTTTTGCATGATATATGTTGCTTACAACACCATATGCGCCAGGATAACCATGCATGATATGGACAAAATCAGATAAATAATCCAATATCACCAAATCATGCTCAACCACAACTACGCTCTTGTCTTTTAATCTTTTCCTTATTATCTTTGCAACATCCATTCGATTTTTTATATCTAAATATGATGTTGGCTCATCAATAAAATAGAAATCAGCATCTTTATTTATGCTCTTTGCTATTGCCATTTTTTGCAACTCACCACCAGATAAATCCTCTACATTTCTTTCCATTAATATATCCAATTCCAAATCTTTTATTATCTCACTATTTACATCACATAACAACTCCTTAACTTTTTTTCCTTTATATTTCTTTCTTATTAAATCAACACGTTGAATTTTATATGAGGTCCTTATGTTGTTTTTTGATAGCTCTTCAAGATATGCCTGAATCTCATTTCCTCTAAATGTTTCAATAATTTCCTTCCATTTTACATCTTCATTAAACCTTCCAAGATTTGGCTTTGTTACACCTGTAAGTATATTGAGCGTGGTTGTTTTACCAGTACCATTTCTACCTATCAACCCTACAATTGCTCCTTTTTTTATAACTGGAAGATTGAATAATCTAAATCCATTTTCATCATATTGATGTACCAATTTCCCTGTTTCTTGTGTTAAATTGATTATAGTAATAGCACCAAAAGGACATTTTTTTGCGCATATGCCACATCCAACACATAAGATTTCATTTATCTTTGCTTTTTTATCTATAGTTATTATTTCTTTGCCTGTTCTTTCTACTGGACAAAAGGATTTACATTCATGATTACATCTATCAGGTCTGCATTTATCTTTATCTATTACCGCAATCCTTTTAACAGATTTCAAATCAATGTTAACCATATTCTTAAAAGATGTGAAAACTAATTTTTTAAAGTTTAGATATTTCTTTATTCTTTTATATGAAGAAGTGGATGAGATATTTATCACTTAAGGAAATCAAGGATTTGTTTTTTGCTTCATTTATAATTGCTTTTATTGTTTCAATACATTCTTTTACAGATTTCCTGAATAAAAGCTTTTATATCTCATATATTATAGCTTTTCTTATTTTATCCATAAGTTTTATATTGCATGAAATGGCACATAAATTTACAGCAATAAGATATGGAATGTTTGCCCAATTTGAAATCTCATATATTGGTCTTTTATTTTCATTGGCACTTAAAATGCTTACAGGAATAATCTTGATAATCCCTGGAGCAGTTGTGATATATAAGCATTTTATTCATAAGTCAAGAAAAAAAGAAATAGCAATTCAGGGAGTGATTGCATTAGCAGGACCATTAGTGAATTTAGCACTTTCTCTTTTATCTTTCCTTTTCTATTATATTTCCAAAGTTTCCTTTTTTAGTGACTTCTTTTATACCTTCTCCTATATAAATGCTATTCTTTTATTGTTTAATCTATTACCAATTCCTCCATTAGATGGTTTTAAAGTTGCAAGATGGAGTTTGCCTGTTTACATACCTCTATTCATTTTCTCTTTAATTTGGTTTTATATAATCTCAACTCTCTAATGGAAAATTTTTCCTAATAAACGCAAAATAGCATTTATTATTCTTCTAATAACACTAGTTTTGTGTTTTAATCTTTTTGTTTCATATGAACAATTAATATATTTGGATTCTATATATAATTTCTCATTATTTTTCAATATGAAAAGCCTTTCATTGTTAATTATCTCTGTGGAATTTCCATCTTCTTTCTCTATGGTGATGGTAAGATTTTGAATAAGAGGTATTATTTCAACTGCAACTTTGTCATCATAAACAAAGCACCTATATTTATATATTTGCTTTTTATTTATATCTGTGATGTTGGATTTGTTTGTCTCTTTTTCAATTTTATCAGATTCTATATAATAAATGTAAGGCATGTCTTTTTCTATAACATAAAATGTTTTATTATCAAATGAATATTTTATTCTTATTTTTGATCCATTAAGATTTGCTTCTGGTTTTATGCACATCTTTAATAATATCCTGCTCTTGTTTGTGAATTTCAGGTTTGCTTTCCATCCTTTAATAGTGATATTATTTGAGGTGTTGCAATAATAAGAAAGAAGATTGTTGTCTTTGTTTATTATATAAGAGTATAGGGTTACATATTTTCTATCAGTATTATTTATAATGATATAGACTTCGCTATCCTTAAATATGATTGTATCCACAATTAGCTTGGATTTCATATTATCCTCTCTTTCCATAGAAGGAACAAATGTAGAGTGAGATTTCTCATTTTTATCAGAATTTGCATGTGTTGAAATCTCTCTTTTTATGCTTCCTTTATATACTATCTCGCTTTCTTTCCAGGTTAAAGAAGAAAGAGAATTGCAAAATGGATTTTCAATTTTTGCTTTTATTTTTATTAAAGGATGTGTCATCTTTGATGTTATGTGACTGTTAAATTTTAATTTTCTTTTTAACTCTTTATGGCAAATAATATCAGTAAATGTCTCCTTCTCATATAATGTATTTCCATCTCCATCTTCTATTAAGTAAATTATGGATATAGGATGTTCAACATTAAAGCAAAGAGAATCATCTAAGATAATTTTATAATTTAGGGTTTCATCCTTATCAATTGTATTTTTATATGGATAAATAGATATGGAGAAGTTGCATAATAAAGTTGTCTCATTAAATATCTCTATAGGAAAAGAAAATGAACTTGATTCGTTCTCCATTGAGATACTCAAATTAACCATATAATATCCTGCTTTTAACTCGTATGGAATATCTAAATATGCTGTCTTTGAACAAAGAATATCATAAATATAATGCTTAGTTATATTTCCAATTGTATATGCTATGTTAACAGGTTTCAAATCGCAATATTTTTTCTTTATTTTAATCTTTATTTTTCCTCCCTTAAATACCTTTGATGTTAAAAGAGTTGCTGTAATAGTTTTGTCTTTTTTATTTGTGTCTCGTGTTTCATTCAATGCACTTAATATCTTTTTCTCATAAAGAGGAGAGGGTATGTCCTCGTAAGTGGTATTATATGCTATGTGAATTGAGCATATCTCCTTGTTGCAGCAAGAAGAAGGAGTATAGGAAAAATTATCTACTAATATACCTTTATGATATATCGCGATTTCTTCTCCTTTATTGTTTAATCTCATCTTATTTACCTCTATTACTCTTGATGTCATATTTTCAAGTATGTCAAATTCTTCCATGAATAATGTTTTGTTCCTAACAAACACATAATAACCTGGAACAAGGTCTAAAAGCAAGGTATGATTCTTATTTTCATATATTGTAATTGATGTATTGTAAAGTGGAATATCATTATAATAAACCTCTATAAACTCTAATTCCTCATTAGGAGGATTTGGATAAATCTCTGTGATATAAAGAGATGGTACAGAGGATAAATCTAAATAAAAAGAGGAATTTCCAATAATAAAATAATATCTTCCTCTTTGCATCATTAATTGTCGCTTATCTAACATCAATTTATTATTTCCTTTTTTCAAAGATACAGGAATCACATTCCAGATGTTTTTCTCAGTATTATAAATTATCAAAGATTTATTTAATTTGTCAAAAGAAGAAAAGATGTCAAGATATAAATATCTTCCATAGTTCTTTATATTCATGATTTTTATATCAGGAGCATATTCAAGATAAAAAGAGAGGTTTTTAATCTTATAAATGCTTTCTTTTTCCTTACATATTATAGGAATTAAAATAAACAACTGAATTTTGCCATTGATAGTATGTAGAGAATAAGTATATGGGCTGCAATTTAATAAGTTATCAGAAACTTTTTCTTTGTTAAGTATTTCTTTATGTATGTTATATTTTAAGGTATAATTGTCAACATGTGGAATGAATAAAACATCTGTAAAAATGAAATCCTCATATGCTAAGACATTTTGATTTAACAATTCTGTGATATTAACATCATCAAAATAATCCTCAAAAGAATATGTCTTAATAGTAATAATCTTGTTTGAGATATCCTCATTATAAGATGCTAACCTTATAGAACTCTTCAAAGAACGGTATTTTCGCGTTATAATCTGCTCTTTATCCAACTTCTCTTCTTTCCTTTTTAAAGGAGTAAGAATCTTGATAGTAGGATCTCCAAGAAGTATCCTTCCATAACCCTCATCATATCTTCTATGAGAAATTCCTAATCTCTCAAAAATGTCGTTCTTTGCAATAATTAAATTCGCGCTATCTCTCAATGCATTTCCTATATTCTCATCATATGTAAGCAAGAATCTTGCAAAATTTCCAAATCTTTCTTGGGCATATCTACTATGTTTATTAGATGTAAGCACAATGCCAAAGCCTCCTTTTTTGAATAAGTGTTTTCCTATATCATAAGTGCTATCATAATCTAAATAGAACATACCTTTAAATGAGGGTAAAATGTGCACATCAACATCTGGATATACAAAAGTACCATCCTTAATCCTTCCAAAATATCCAAAGAAATCATATTCCCTAAGATTATCAAATGCTGATAAAGAGAGGTTTTCCTCAAACAAGTCTCCTTTATAAAGATCAGAGATTGAAAGGCCTTGCAAAGAAATCTTTTCATAGTTTAATTCATGTATTGCTTGTAAGATTTCTGATGTAATCTCTGAAATGCCATAGATTGCTAAATAAAGTGATCCTCCGCTAATAGCCTTCTTAGCTAAGATAGCAGATATAATTTCCTTTAATTTCTCATAATTTTCCTTTCCTTCATCAAATATCTTGCTTATTTCTGCTCTTCTTTCAACATATCTTTTAACATTAACTCCATACATAGAAAACCATTTCCTTGCAATTAAAGATGTGAACATACCATTATATTTATTAATAAATGCAATGGATGTTGGTTGCTCATATTCAGCCATTAATAATGCGTTTTTAATCATAAATCTTTCTTTAGGATAAAATGGATATGGTATTATTCCAACACCAATCTCAATAAAATCGTCCTCATCCATATTGCCATAACTCAAATCTGAAAATTGATTTTCATCACCAAATAGAATGATGAACAAACCATTTAATTTGAAATATGGGTTTTTATTGATATCGTATGAGAAAAGTTTTCTAATAATGTTTTTAATCTCATCTGAGGTTGGAGCATTATCCACAAGATATAGATATGATTTGTTTGCATATAAAATAGCAAGGTTTTTCCATTTAAGATCAAAAGGAATAATTGAGATACCATAAATACTTTGATTAAATGTTCTAAAATATTCTTTTTCTGCTTCCTCTCCACACAGATATATGTCAGCATTTTTATAATCCTCAATATATACTCCTCTATTATGATATGCTATTGCTCCAACAAAAAGTTTTGATGTGATATCTGAGCAAGAGGAATATGTTGTAATGTTATTCTCCTTACAAAGTTTTATAAGTAAATCTCTATTTATCTTTATTCCGCTATATGTTGGAGGATCTGTATTATAAAGATAATAATATGGCTTGTCTTGAGTTATGCTTGTAAGATACTTTAATTTAAATGCATTTGAAAATGTTAGTCCTTCTAATGAATAAGAATCATAAAGAGGAATATTGCTATGAAGAACAAATTTTTGTTTTGTTTGAGTGTTATCTTGAGTTGCATATCCGTCACATTTTTCCTGTGTCAAAACAGTATCAACATAAGAACTTAAAGTTTCGTCATTTTTTCTATAAAAATAAATTATTTTTGCGAAAATGGTTTGATCCTTAGATAACCCAAGATTGGTAATGATATTGCTTGCAAAATATATTCTCCATATATTGTCAAAACTTTTGTGATGTATATTTGGAAGAAATATTTCAATGGATCCTTCAATAGTATTTGAACTGCAAAGCCTAGAAAATAGCACTCCCATGCCATTATCTGTCTTTCTATAGAGAAAGAGAGAAGTATTTTTTAAAGGAAAAATCTTTGTTTTTCCTGAAACCTCTGGATGATAACGATCACATCCTTCAGAGATTTTTATTTTCTTGTTGTTAATCAAAAAATAGGGGAATAAAAAGATATTATACTTTTCTCCATAAAAAGGAAGCTCAAAAACATTCTTTAATGAAAAAACGAAGATGTCTTTCTTAGGAGTAAAGGATATGTATTTCACTAAGTAATCCTTTTCGCTGTCAAATCTATATCCTATATACAAATCAAAATCATTATTAGAAAATAGATACCATATCTCATCTTTTGTTTCATTGATTATTTCTCCATGTGTACATCGTGAGAAAAAGGTTTTTTGTCGGTTGTTTAAAGTGTCATATCTTATATAAATCCAATTTCCATACTTCCGAGCATAATTATAGGTTAAATGAAATATGTCCTCTGAGATATCAAATGTATCATCATCATTTATGTCATAATACCATGATGATATAATGCCTTTTGGAAAGTATTTGTCAGAGCATTTATATTCTTGAATAAGAGGTATAGAGTCTATTCTTATTATTGCTTTTTTTCCAATGAATTCTTTTATTTTTATTGATTCTTCAGCATAAGAGATGTTAAATAAAAACAAATAATTTAAAGCCATGAATAAAAGCAAAGCATATAAACATCTTTGTTTATATGCCTTACTTTTATTCATAAAAGGATATTTATATTTTTTTAGTAAACAATTTAAATTTTTACTTATTTTGCTCTATATCAATAAGTGTTTTGGCAAGGTCTCCTTTATTCTTTATAAGATATTTTTTTGCTTCTTCATATGAAACATTTGCCTTTTCCATAATAATTTTTATATCCTCTTCAGAGACCTCTATTTTCTCATTATATTTCATATCATTTATTATTGCCTGTAATGTCTTCACATTTCCAGCATTGATTATTTTCACATCTCCTGAATGAATAACATACTCGCCATCCTTGGTTTTAATTATTATCTCTTCAACATCCTTTATATCCTCAAATTTAATACCTAATTGTTTCATTAGTGTTTCCATTTTCTTTGGATTTAGATTCATCATATATTTAAATTTTTTATGTTAACTTTAAATAATTTTTATGTCGTATCTAGAGGATATTATCTTAGGATATATAATAGGTTTGATCTCAGGAATTCTCCCATCTTTTCATATCAATAACACAGCTTCCTTTCTCTATTATTTAAAAATAAATTATAATATGGATGTTTTTAATCTTTTGTTGTTTTCATCAAGCTCTTTTATAATAGGATCTTTATTATCTGTCATGTTTTATGATGTTCCTTCAAATGAAGATAGCATATATATTCCTTATATTTTAAGATATGTGAGCAAAAAAGGAGTAAGGGATTATTTTTTAATATCTTTAATATCTATGACTTCTGCTCTAATATTTCTTATTATATTGATTCCAATACTCAAAAATTTTATAAAAGAAGCTTATAGATTCTCATTAAAATATTTAGATGTTTTCCTTAGCATAATAGTATTCCTCTTTATTTTGAAATACCGAAATATTAAATATTATTTTATAATGATTCTCTCCTCTCTTTTAGGATTTTTGGTGATGTATAAGCTAAATATAAATCAAAATTTTGCTTTGTTGCCTCTGTTTGTAGGGTTTTATGGTGTTCCGCATTTGATATTTTCCATCACAAATATAAAAGAAAAAAGAAAACTAAACAAAAAACAGAGCTCACAAATCTCTCTAAGGTTAAATGACCTTATAAAATTTTCATTTCTAGGAGTAATGGTTTCTTTTATGGCTATTCTCTTGCCTACTATTCCACCAATTCTTCTTCTTTCATTTTTGCCTTTAAATAGAAAGTATGCAAAAGGATATATAATCTCTATATCCTCTTTATCTATTTCTGACTCCATATTATCAATAGTAGCCCAAAAAATAATAAATAATAGTAGAAGTGGTGTTGGAGTAATATTAGGAAACCTAAAAGAGATCTTCTTTTTTGATATATATCTACTCATATTTGTAACCTCTCTTTATATTTTGATATCATACTTAATATTGCAAAGGGTATTTTTTAATGAGAAAATAATTAAATTCACAGAGCATATGATCACGAGGATATTAATTCTTCTATTTATTTTAATTTTAACATATTTTACTACATCTATTATAGGTATTGTTGTGCTATGCTTATCTTCTCTTGTTGGATATTTAACATTAAAAATGAAATTAACGCCTATTGTATTATTATTTTCTATTATTGTTCCTCTATGGCTATCTTTGATAATATAATTTAACCCCTTTATTTCATGTGGAACTTACCCCATTTAAAAGACCCCTTTATTTCATGTGGAAAGATATGATATGTGGTAACATATAAATATGTCATCATTTTAGAGTAGTAAAAATATTAATATTAAATTAATCAAAGAATTTTATATTATTTATGATAATACAAAACATAAAAGCGAGAGTTGTATATAATAATAGGTTAGAAGAATCTGTTGAAGTTGAAATTAATGAAAAGTTTCGTGGTATATCTCCTTCAGGAGCATCTAAAGGAAGTCATGAAGTAAAATGTTTGCCTGCTAAGCTATCTGTTAGAAGAATAAATACAATAAGCAAAAAATATATAGGTGAAAAATTAAACTTTGAAAAAATAGATAGGGAATTAAAATTTTTAAAGGAGAAAATTGGTGGAAATGGAAGCATAGCTTTTTCATATGCCTTGTTTAATGCAAATTTTGCAATTGATCCTAATAAAAAATATTCTTTTCCTTTGCCATTGAGTAATGTAATGGGTGGTGGAGTACATAATGGAAATATGAGCATTCAAGAGGTTCTTGTTTCACCTTCAAAAGCAAAAACATTTAAAGAGGGTTTTGAGATAAATAGAAAAATATTTATAGAATTAATGAGTTTTCTTAAAAAAAAGAAATTATTTCTTGGATATAATGATGAATCCGCAATAATATCAAAATTGAATGATATAAGTTCTCTAAATTTGGTATCAAAAATTGCAGATAAATATGATGCTCATATTGGTTTGGATTTTGCATCTAATAGCTATTATAATCCTAAAAAAAGGAAATATCTTTTCTTAGGAAAAGCTCTTAATAGAGAGAGATATTATGATGAGATATTAAAATTGATAGAAGATTATGATATTAAGTATGTGGAAGATCCCTTTTATGAAAATGATTTTGATATGTTTCATGAAATTAGAGAAGATTTAAAAAGAAGATGTTATGTTGTGGGTGATGACTTAACAACTACAAATCCTGAAAGATTATCAACAGCAATAAAGGAAAAATCCATAACAGGAATAATAATAAAACCAAATCAGATAGGCACTGTAAGTGAAAGTATAGATGTAAAAGAAATGGCAGAAAAGAACAATATTTTGCCTGTTATTTCACATAGATCAGGTGAAAGTGATGACAGCACCATAAGCAGAGTAAGCATATATTATGGATTTAAATTAGCAAAAATAGGAATTGCAGGTATGAGAGTTGTTAAAATAAATGAGTTTATTAGACTATGGGAAAAAATTTATAAAAAGAAGGTGGAAAATCCATGGAAGAAATTGAAAAAATAAAAAAAGAGGTGCTCAAAAAAATAAAGCCTACAAAAGATGAAAAGAAAAGATTATTGGATTTCTATAATGAAATTAAAAAAAACATAAAAAAATATGATAATGAGAACTTAATTAAAAAAATAGATTTAGTTGGATCCGTATCGAAAGATACTTTTCTTAAAGATAATAGAGATTTAGACATATTCATGTTTTTTTCAAAAGAAATCTCAAAGGAAAAGATGGAAGAGTATGCTCTCGAAATAGGGAAAAATATCTTTCTATTATATAATGAAAAATATGTAATAAAATATGCCGAACATCCTTATGTTAAAGGAAAAATAAGAGGTTTTGATATTGAACTTGTACCTGCATATCTAATAAATAAAGGGGAAAAGATAAGAAGCGCTGTTGATAGAACACTATTTCATAAAGAGTATATCATAAATAATTTAAAGGAACATGATGAAGTAAGGATATTAAAAAAGTTTATGAAAAGCGTTGGTGTGTATGGTTCTGAGCTCTATATTAATGGCTTCTCAGGATATGCATGTGAACTTTTTATAATAAAATATAAATCCTTTGAAAATTTCCTAAAAAATGTGATAAATTTCAAGAAAAGAGAGGTAATATGCTTGAGCAGGGAATGTGATGAAAAAAAATATAGGAAGAGATTTAGAAATGATGCTATTATATTAGTTGATCCTGTAGATGAAAATAGAAATGTGTGCTCATCAGTAAGCATTCAAAATTTGGCAAAAATAAAATTGTATGCAAGGCTCTTTCTTTCACGCCCGTCTATTAATTTTTTCTTCTTAGATGAAATTAAGATTAATAAAAAAGAGCTTAACATAAAACATAAAGAAATGGATAAATATTGGTTTGTAGTTGAGTTTAAGAACACAAAAGAAGAGATTAAAGATACAATCTATCCTCAATTGGAGAAATTCAGAAAATATTTGCTGTATCTCTATGAGCAACTTGATTTTAAAGTTGAAAGGAGTTTCTCTTATATTGATGATAATTCTTATGGAATATATTTCGAATTTGGATTTTCAAAGCCAGCTAAATTTCGCTTAGTTAAAGGTCCAGAAATGTTTGTTAAGTGGGATAGAATAAAAGGATTTATAAAAAAATATAAGGTTTATTGGATTGATGATAAAGGTATGTTAAAAAGCAATGTTAGAAGAAAATATATATTGCCGGAGGATGTTGTGTTATCTTTAAAAGAATTGGAAGAGGATAAAAGACATATGTTAGGTGTTCCCAAGAGCATATCGAGAGATTATTATACATTACAAGTTATCAAAGATATTATGAAAATTAAAAATGAAGATTTCTTTAAAAGATATTTGCAAGATAGTTGGAAAATTAAATGGGCATTAAAAACTTAAAAAAGAATTTTTTAAATTCTGCTAAAATTTCTCCGTGATCAAAACCCATTTTCTCAGGTAAAGAGTTCAAATTAAATATGTGCACTTCACTTATCTCTCTATTATCATATTTTCCAATTTTTATTTTATAAAGGTTTGGAAGTTGCTTAACAAAAACATGTGTGATGTTCCTAAACCTTGGATCTCTATTGATATCATCAAAATATGTAAAATAATCTTTCTTTGTAAAACTTATCTGTATTCCTGTTTCTTCTTTTACCTCTCTTGTAACTGCTTCATGTAATAGTTCATTTTCTTCAACAATACCTCCTGGCAAACAAAAATAATACTTAAAAGGTTCATAATTCCTTTTTATAAGAAGAACATTGCCTTCTTTATCATAAATTATGGCATCAACACTGATCACAATTCTTCTTTGCTCTTTCATATTCTTCAACCAAATAATGTCTTCTGAGATGTCTTTTTACCAAACATTGTTTCGATAGTATCTTCCATAAGTTCATAGGTTTGTAGTGTATATGATGAGATAGTATAATGAGAAATTATATATCTAACGATATCGCTATATTTTCTTATATTCCCTTCATTTACAGTTAAAATGATATCCCCCCCACATTCCTCACATTTCCCTTTTAAAGGAGGTCTTCTATATACTGTGTTGCATTTGCTACATCTAAACTTTTGTCTTGAGAATTGGCGTAAGTTTCCTTTCATATCCTTCAAAAAATGCTTTTTGAGTATCTCTTCCGCAATCTTGTTCTCATCTACTGCTCTTATTTTCCTTGCAATTTCTAATTGCTGTTTAACCTTCTCAAACATATCCGGAACTTCTACATATCTTGAGATATTAGGAGCATCAAAAAGAGAGATATGAGGAAAATTAAATACAAATTCAAAAGGTCTTTTTTCTCTTATTATGTTCTCTGCTATCTTTGGAAGATATGGTTCCATTTCTGATAAAGAAGGATAATCATAAGTATGCTCATAAAATTCTAACGAATATTGTTCCTGAACCTCAATATTCCAGGATTCATCATCCACTTCCTCTGGGTTAAGAACAATAGTAAGCACAAGAGGTGCATCCATTGTTCTTGCTCCTCTTGTATCTGGTAAATATCTTCGAGAAAAGTTAAGAAACGCGTCAAGTAATAATAATATACTATCCTCATCACCATCTGCGTTTCTTCTTTTTGCAGCATGCCAATATGGATGTGCTAAAATTCCTCTTGCTTTTCCAAAGCCAATTATTCTGCCAACAATACCGGCAGAGGTGTGAGGTGCAATCCCAACAACCAAAGTTCCTATGAGATCTCTTTTAGTCTTATAATTATAATATGGCTTTAATCCATAAACCTTTTCCAATAATTCATCCAAATACCACGTAACTTTTAAAAGATAATCTGCTGCTGAGCTCTCTTCAACATCTGGAATAATTATGTCTTGAGGTTTTAATCTCAAGATTTGATCATCATCTTTTAAAGGATTTCCAAAGATATCATACTCATATCCCAATTCTCTCAATTTTTTTGTGTTTACTCCTATATCTCTTGGTCTAAAATGTGTTAAAGGAATGTCTGTTGCATCATATCTTATAGTTCCATCTTTATATACATACAACCCATATTTTGCCCTTAATATTCCTTTCTCTATTAATTCCACATCCTTCCTAGGACCAAATACTCCCCTCACGCCCTTAACCAATTGTAACTTGGGCATGCCTAATCTAGAATATGCATTATTAACTAATTTCTTTATCTCTATCTTTTGCTTAGCATACTCCTTAACTTTATCTTTGCATTGTTTCTTGTCATATATCTTCTTATTACCACAATAAAAGATTTGTTTTGTATTTAAACTTCCACACCACATACATCTTTTATAAAAGCTTTCTTTTCCGCAATCAAAGCATTTATAAGAAATTATCTCTGAATATATGCTTCCCTTTTCGCAAGATTCCATGAGATTTCTCATTCTCCCTCCTTCTTCCCCAACAGGAAACAAGAGCTGAGGACTTCCTCTTTTCATTGCTCTATACTTTGCTTTTTCTGGTCTTCCCATTCTTAATCCAATATATGTAGGAGCTCTTGCTCTTATTGTGACACCTGTCACATAAGAAACATATGAGAGTGTATTATCAAACATGTCTTTATAGCTCTCTATCTCTCTATATGTTCTAAATTTTGAGAATATTAAATTATGAATCCATGAATGTTCATCAATAACAATAATCCCGTTGCTTAATTTATGAAGAACTCCTAAACTCTCTAATATATGCTTAATTTCCTTATTATTCTCCATCTTCACTTTACCTTTTTCTATTTTGGCTTTATCTAATGCATCTACAAGTTTTAAAAATTCCTCTTTTGATATGTCATGCCAAAATAAATTGTATTTTGGATGTAATCCTATCTTATATTTTTTCGAGATTTCATATGCCTCCTCAAATGAAGGAACTTCTTTCCACCATTCTCTATATCTCTCATATAGATTCTCATCTACTTTCTTTAATTCTTGAAGCCACCATAATTCATCATATGCTGCTGGTAAGAATACATGATTATTTGAGATAAACTCACTTACAGGTATTAATATATCTCCTAAATATAAGATATAATCTATGCTCTGCTTATATTTATCAGCATCTTCTTTATTTTTTATTTCTACAACAGAACCGTCTGTTAATCTCACAATAGGATTTTCTAAGAACTCATTTGGCATCACAACTGCAGCTTTTCCAGGGCCTTCTAATGCAACTTGTGTCCCCATAGCCAAGTAATCTAAAAGATAGAATACTCCTCTTGATAAATTGACAGATGCCAATCCATTAGTAAAGGATTTACCATATCTTAATCTAAAACCTCCTTTTTGTGCTGGAAAAGATAATACAGGCCTTCCTCCAACTAATTTATCTAAATATTTTGTTGAGGGAATATATTTCACATTGCCTTCAACATTAGCAGAATGAATCTTCTTTTTTAATTCAACAAAATCTCTTAACCATTTCCAATGCTCTAAATTATATTTCTTTCCATACTTATTAATGAATTTTAATAACTTCTCTGCCTTTAAGGGTATACCATCAAGCAATACTAAGCACATACCTCCTCTTATCAAATTTGTTTCAACACGCTCTAAATCTTTGTAATTAGAAACCTCTAAATTCTCTGTGGGCTCCCCCGTGATTTCCACTGGAATGTTTTTGATAATAAAATCCATCTCTTGTTTTGTTGGCCTGTATTGTTTAGGAGCTATTCTTGTATAATAATCTTCTACTTCTGTAAAATATCTGTTTATTTCCTCTTCTGTTGGTTTATATTTATCTAAGCCTATAAGCATTCTTATTCGATCAGCTATCAAGACGGACATTGCAGATGCAGTACCTCCCGCGCTTCTTATTGGTCCTGCATAATAAATAGCTAAGTACTCTGTACCATCAAAATTTTTTCTTATCTTTATATCAGAAATTCCTTCTAAAGGCGCAGTTACAACACCTTGTGTAAGATAGGCTACAGCAGCGCGTATTGCTAAATTTGCTCTTTGCTCTTTATCAGGTATATTGACTGTTATATTCTTAGCTATGTTCTCTGCAAGAGTCATCGAAACTCTTAAATCATTCTTACCATATTTCTTTTCGAGTTTTAAGATATCTTCTTTTATATTTTCTAAATTTATATCTGGAAAGATAACAGAGAGCAATCCAATAACTCTTGATGCTGTATCCTCTGCTAAAACAATCTCTACATAAAACTCAGGATCATAACCAAGAGCTCTCGCCTTTTTCGCGATTCCATATTCTCTTAGCGATGTTTCCTGAATATTTTGGAAATAAGAATCCATAATTATAAAAATAAATGAAAATTTTATTAAAATTTTTCCACACGAAATGAAGGGGTCTCTTTTCTTAACTACTTTTTGTTCGTATAGAAATATATTTAAAAGTTCAGATTTTCTATAATACTTTTATGACCAGTAGATCTGCAGTTCAACAAAAGATAAACCTTATTTTTAGAGATACTTTAAATAAAAAAAGCATTTTTAAAAATAAAAATGTATTGGATTCTTCATACATACCAGACAATATTTTACATAGAGATAATGAGATATTAGAATTATCAAGAATTCTTTCTGTGGCTTTAAAATTCGAGAAACCGTCTAATGTATTTGTATATGGTCCAACAGGTACTGGCAAAACATTAGTTGTTGATTTTGTTTCAAAAGAATTGGTTAATGTAGCCAAACATAACAGCATTCCTATATACTATGTTTATGTAAATGCTAAGATGAAAAGAATCTCAGATACTGAGTATCGCTTAATATCTTATATCTCGAATATACTTGGAGAGAACATTCCTTATACAGGATTACCTACTGATGTGGTATATTCAAGGTTTATTAATAGGATAGAATCTTTAAAAGGCATACTTATCATTGCTATAGATGAGATAGACTATCTTGTGAATAAGATAGGGGATAGATTTCTTTATACACTAACAAGGATAAATCAAGATTTGAATAATACAAAAGTTTCCTTAATAGGCATCTCAAATAATTTGAACTTTACAGAATATTTAGATCCACGTGTAAGATCCTCATTATCTGAGGAGGAGATAGTATTTGCACCTTATAATGCTCTTCAATTAAGAGATATTTTGCAAGATAGGGCAAAAGATGCCTTTAATGAGGGAGCTGTTGAACCTTCTGTAATTAGTAAATGTGCAGCAATTGCTGCACAGGAAAACGGTGATGCTAGGAAAGCATTAGATCTTTTGAGGGTTGCAGGTGAGTTGGCAGAGAGAAACAATGAGTATAAAGTTAGAGAGTATTATGTAGATTTAGCACATAAAAAAATAGATTATGATAGAGTTATGGAAGTTGTTAAATCTTTAGCACAACATCAGAAAATTATATTATATGCCATAATCTCTTATTTGTTAGATAAAGAAGTAACGCAGAAAGCATATACTGGAGATATTTATCATATTTATGTTGATTTATGCAATAAAATTAAGAAAACACCTATTTCACAAAGGAGAGTTTCAGATATAATAAATGATTTAGATGTTTTAGGGATTATCAATGCTAAGATAAAAAGTTTGGGGAGGTATGGAAGGACAAGGGAGATATCTTTGAACAATTCTAAGGAGATTTACACGAAAATCCTCGAATTTTTAAAGCATGATCTATACCTATAATTTTATGTGATATTTATGAAAAATAAAAAGATTTTGGCTTATTATTTAAACAAAGAAGTAATTATTTGGGATAAAAAGGATATTGATAAGCTTCATAAAGATAAATATTTTGGAAAAATATTTGAGGATAATGAAAAAAAGCCATATCTTAAATTATTAATGGTAGAGGCAGCATATTTATTAGATAAGGGAATAATAGAGATTGTTGATTTTAAAACTAAGGAAAATCTTTCTTTTGACTCTTTTTATTCTTTATGTTGTAATTTGGATAAAGAATTTCCTCAGAAATTTATTGTTTTTAAGGATTTAAGGGATAGAGGATATATTGTAAAATCTGGATTCAAATTTGGAACCCATTTTCGAGTTTATGATAAAGGGGTTAATCCTTATAAGATAGGAGAAAAGGCAAAAAGAGAACATACAAAGTTTAATGTTCATGCATATCCTGAAAACAAAATCTTTACATTTCAAGAATTATCGAGATATGTGCGATTGAGTCAGAATATTCGTGCACAAGCATTAATTGCAGTGGTAGATGAAGAGAATGAAGTTACATATTATTTAATTTCACGTATAAAACCTTAAATTAATTTTGCGTTAAATTAATATTAACTTAATATTTATTTAAAATTTTTTAAATACCACATATTATTATTTATTTATGTTCTTTTAGAATATGATCCCTCCACACCTTGATTTGTTTTATTTTATTTTTTAAATTTATTCAAAAAATTATTTTTACATTCTGGATTAATGCAGAACTCATATCTTTTATTTCTACTTATTCTAACCTCTAATATAGGATAAGAGCACAAATCACATCTTTTATTTGTTGCCTTTATCTTTCCTTTTTGAGGTAATGGATATGCTTCATTACATTTAGGATATGAAGAGCAAGATAGAAATCTCTTAACCTTTCCCTTACTTTTGTATTCTTTTATTTGTAGATATCCATTACATTTTAGACAAGGAACAACCATGTTTTTTTCTAGCTCAGTTTGCTTGTTTGATTCTAAAAGCTCTAATCCAATACTTTTCTCATTTTCTTTTATCTTTTTGCATACAATAGTTAATGTTTTTTTAGCATCCTCCAAAACCTCTTTGCTATTGTTTAATCCTTTCTCTATTTTCTCTAAGGTTACCTCCATTTTTCTTGTTAATTCCTCAGAAAGTATTTCAGGAGTGTATTTTTTCATTATTTCATATATTTTCATACCAAGAGGAGTAACTTTTATTGTCTTTTCACCTCTTATATATCCTCTCTTATATAATGTCTCTAAAATCATTGCACGTGTTGCTTTTGTACCTAAATTTCTTTTTTCAAGTTCCTTTATGATTGTTGCAGGAGAATATCTTTTAGGAGGTTGTGTCTTTTTCTTATGTTTTTTAAACTTTTCTAATGTTATTTTATCTCCAATTTTTATTTCTGGTATGTTATCTTCAGTGAGAGTTATTAATCCTTTATATATTTTTAACCATCCCTCTTTTTTTGTTCTATGCAATTCAAATACAAAATCCAAATTTTTAACCTTAATAATCCCTTTTAAGCTTTCTCTTATAGCATCTTCATGTAGCGTTGCGATAAATCTTCTTACCACAAGCCCATATATTTTCTTTTCATCCGTTGATAGACTATCTAACTCTGAGAGATCACCTGTTGGATATATTGCAGGATGTGCCTCATCTTCCTTCTTTCCGTTATTTGGCTTTATTTTTTCTTTTTTAAGAACTTCTTTTATAAAATTGGAGAATGTTTTTATGCTTGCAAGATTCATTAATATTTGTTTAAAAGGCAAATTTGATGGATATTTTTGTGAGGATGTGCGAGGATAACTTATTAATGCCTTTTCATACAATCTTTGAGAAATATCCAACACCTTTTGGGGTGAGATACTATATATGTTATATGCGTCTGTTTGTAAATCTGTTAAATTGTATGGACAAGGTCTATTTAATTTTTGTTCATTTTTCTTTAATTCTTTCACTTTTCCTTCTTTTACATCTTTCACAATATTCCATATCTCATTTGCTTTCTTTTCATCAAATATTTTTTCCTCGATATATCTTATTTTAAAACCATATCTTGTAATACCTTCAATCGTATAATATGTTTTTGGTATAAAATTTTGAATTTCTTTTTCTCTTTCTACCAAAATTCCTAAAGTAGGTCCTTGAACTCTGCCTATGCTTAGTGTTACATTCTTTCCAACTTTTCTTAGGGATTCCATAAGCCCTCTACTCAGATTAATACCATAATAAAAATCAAGAACATGCCTTGTTATCCCTGCCATTGCAAGATTTTTTTGTATGCTTTTAAGAGGATTTATATAAGCACTTATAAGATCTCTTTGTAATAATGTTGAAAATTTCATTCTCATGGCATTAGTTGTCTTGAATATATATCTCAAGATGTTATATGCTATTGTTTCACCTTCAATATCATAATCTGTTGCAACTATATATTTTTGAGCATTACTTCCAAAAATTCTTAATGCTTCATAATAGTCTTTTGTATAAGAGGCTTTTTCATCAATCTCAAATATAGGCGACCAAAAAGTATCAAATACAGGATATTCCTTTTTAATATCTGTTGTAAGCCCAAATATATGTCCCACAGATGAGAGCACATATATACTCTTAGTAGGTTCTTCTATTATATAGATAGGTACTTTATTTTTATATCTAATAACCTTAATCGGCCTATTTTTCATTTTAGATATCGCTAATGAGATCTTTTTTGCTGCATTTGGCTTCTCAGCCAATATAACTTCCTTTATTTTTCCCATTCATTCTTCACCAAACAGTCCATCAAATGGAGAAAATATGTTATATATGCTTTTTATTAATAATATAATCATAAAGAAATATGAGATATAATGATATATGGAGAAATCTCTAAGAAACACCAAAACACCCACACACAAATCTATGATTGCGTTTATACTGAAATAATCCTCCCACATTGCTATATCCATAACAAATGTTATAATACCTCTTATTAAATGATACCATAAAAGAATAATTATTAAAACATTCACCTCTTTATTCATTTCTCTAAAAATGAAATATAAGATAACAGTGATAACACTCATTATATCATTTATATCTGAATATTCTACCATAATAAAAACAACATATGTTTTATTTTTAAAGTTTAATCTTTAAGTTATTTTAAAATGTTGCCACCTATTATATATTTTGTGGTGATGATATGCTAATTGGAGAGGTAATTGGTAAAACAACTCCAAAGGAATTTTCATGCAAATTATATCAAGAGGCAAAAACACATGATTTTGTTGCGGTTAAGGATCAATATAACAAATGGGTTTTAGGGTTTATAGAAAATATAGAAACCTTACCAGAAGGAGAGATGATAGCAAATTGCAGATTAATAGGATATAGAGAGAACGATATTTTGGTTTCTCCAAGAACCCCCATAAAACCTGGAACTTTAGTTTATAAGGCAAATAAAGACCTTCTTTCAGAAATCTTTAGATTTGATGTTAGTGGTGTTTATATCGGTGTTCTTGAAAACAATCCTGAGGTTAAAGTATATTTAGATATTGAATCATTAATATCAAAGCATCTTGCTGTTCTTGCAACAACAGGCTCTGGAAAAAGCTATACAGTCGGAGTAATAATAGAAGAATTATTTGAGAAAAACATACCTGTAGTAGTTATAGATCCGCATGGAGAATATGTATCAATGAAATATCCAAATGAAAATATAAAAGATAAAGACCTTATGGAATTCTTTGAAGTAGAGCCTAAGGGATATAATATAGTTGAGTACTCTCCAGATACAAAAGTAAATGTGGATGCTAAGCCTTTAAAATTTGAGGATAAGAATTTATCTCCTTACGATATTATCCAAATGTTACCAACAAAGCCAACACCATCTCAGATAGGTCTTATTTATTCAGCAATAAAGGATTTAAAAGAGAGAAAGGAAAGATATGATTTAGAAGATATAATAAATGAGATAAGCAATATGGAATCTAATGCAAAATGGAATTTAATAAACATGATGGAGGTAATAAAATCCACGGGATTATTTGATAAAAAACCAACAGATATAAAGGAATTGGTTAAAAAAGGGCAAATAACAATCATCAATCTAAGAGGTGTAAGTATTGATTTACAACAATTAGTAGTGCAACGAATTGTTTCTGAGTTATTTGAAAAAAGAAAATTGGGAAAGATCCCTCCATTATTCTTAGTGATAGAGGAAGCACACAATTATATTCCAGAAAAAGAGACAACATACGCTTCCAAGATAATAAGAAATGTTGCAAGTGAAGGGAGAAAATTTGGTTTTGGATTGTGTGTAGTTACTCAGAGACCTGCAAGGATTGATAAGAATATCTTATCTCAATGCAATACACACATAATTTTGAGAATAACCAATCCAAATGATCTAAAAGCAGTAACATATGCAGAACACTCATTTTCAGAATTGGAAAAAGAGATAAAAAATTTATCTATAGGAAATGCAATTATTTTAGGAATGGAAATTCCATTGTTTGTAAAAATCAGAGTTAGAAAGAGCATGCATGGAGGAAGAAGCCCTTCATTAGAAGAGACGCAAGATAAGATGTTATATGTAATTAAACCTCTCTGTTTGCTTGAAGATGTTTCATCATACGAAAAGCTATACTATCCATTTTATTATCTTGTACTTCAAGATGGAAGTGGATATCTAATTGATGCAATAAAAGGAAAACAATTATATTTTAAGGAAAACAAATTACTTGAGACAACACCTCTTGATCTTGAGAAAAATGTCTTTATAGATTATGCTTTAAAACCTTTAGATGGGAAAGTAATTGATATAAAGATTAAGGAATCTGTCCTAAAAGAAAAACTTGGGGATATTGTTAAATCTATAAAACTTGTTTATTATCCATACTATGTTAAGGAAAATGAGATTTTGGATGGTGTTTTAGGAACAAAAAAGATTAAAAAATAAGAGATTATTCAAACAAAGAGGTATCTATATCTATTTGATCAGTAGTGGATGTTAAATTCTCAGAAACTGTTTCCATAGATTTGTCTTCTTCAATTATATTAATCTCGCTTTCTGTTGAAACATTCTTAACATAAGTTTTATTTTCTAATACACTTGGCTTTTCATGTTTTACACAGCCTCCAACAAGAACACTTAAGATTACAATACTTAATACCATCATCGCGAGAGATAAATTCCTCATGTTTTCACCCTCCTATAAGTTTATAACTTAAACTTTATAAATAATTCTTAAATTTTAAAAATATTTATCTATGCATATTTTGCCGGGGTCGCCTAGCCTGGTATGGCGCGGGACTTGAGATCCCGTTCCCGCAAGGGAGCGAGGGTTCAAATCCCTCCCCCGGCGTTAGATATACAAAAAAGGTAAGGGTCATGGGCGTAAAGTATTCCATAATTATGCCGGCATACAATGAGGAAAAAACCATAGAAAAAATGATTTCTTATATTGAGGAAGTATTTAAAAGAGAAGATTATGAATTGATCATTGTAAATGATGGAAGTAAGGATAAAACAGAAGAAAAAATAAAAAGAAAAGCACAAAAGAATAAAAAGATCAGAATTATTTCATATCAAAAAAATAGAGGAAAAGGATATGCTATAAGAAAAGGAATCTCTATTGCAAGGGGAAAATATATAGGGATCCAAGATGCTGATTTGGAATACTCACCGAAAGATTTGTTTGTTCTTTTTAAAATTTCAGAAGTTACAGGTTCTGTTATTTACGGCTCACGTTTTTTAGGTAAAATTGAGAATATGAAATGGTATATGAAAGCGGGTAATCAATTCTTATCCTTTATTTTTTCTGTGTTTTATGGCCAAAGAATTACAGATGTTGAGACTTGTTATAAAGTTAGTCCTTCAAAGATATTTAAATCTTTAAATTTGAAATCAAATAATTTTGATATAGAGATCGAGATCACTTCAAAGATTTTAAGAAGAGGATTTTCTATTATTGAAATTCCAATTTCCTATAAAGCAAGATCCAAAAAAGAGAAAAAGTTAAACCCAATTAAAGATGGTTTTCATGCTTTATATAAGATTTTATATTATAGGTTTTTTTCATAGAACATCCATTTCCTTATACCATTCATATGTCAATTTCAAACCTTTATCTATATCATATTTTGGTTCATAACTTAATAGCTTTCTTGCTTTTGAAATATCTCCAACATAACTCATTATTTCTCCAGGTCTATTATCTTTTATTATGATTTCACTTTTACTACCGGTAATCTCTTTTATTTTTCTTGCAATATCTATTATTTTTGTTTTTATTCCAGAGGAGATATTAAATACATCTCCCTTTACCTTATCATACTTCTCGATTATCTTTTTTGTACCTGTGATAGCGTCTGCTATATAGGTGAAATCTAATGCCTTTTCTTTGCCATACACATAAAGAGGGAGATTTTTTACGGCTCTTGAGAGATATATAGGTATTAACCTATCTTGCAAATCATATTTACCATATACATTAGAATATCTAATAATTACAAAATCTATATCGTAACATTTATTATAAGCATAAGTGAAAGCCTCACCACTTATCTTTGATGAGGTATATGGGCTTTCACATTTTTTGATATCAACATCCTCTTCTTTCACATAATTTTCGTTATTTCCATATACCTCTCTGCTTGATGCAAAGATAAACTTTTTTATTTTGTTTTTTCTCATAAATTCTAATATATTAAATGTGGAAAGAACATTTTCTTTAGCTAATTTCGGATTTTTTACTAAGCTATATACTCGTGCATTTGCTGCTAAATGAATTACAAGACCTATATCTTTTTTATTAATTTTCCTAAAATGACTTTGTTTTGTTAAATCCATAAGAACTGTCTTTTTATTTAAATCTTTATACCAAATATTAGGCCTTTTATCTACTCCTATTACATTATAACCTTCATCAACTAACACTCTAAATAATTCTGTGCCTATCGTACCGCTACTCCCTGTAATTAGAATTGTGCTCATAAAATGAAAAAGATATTTGTTTTTTAAAAAATGTTTTATGTTTCTCATTTTAGAGTAACCTTTTTAAATCCTTACTTTAAATAATTAATTTCAGATTAAAGATATTACGGGCCCGTAGCTCAGCTTGGTTAGAGCGGTGGGCTTCTAACCCACAGGTCAGGGGTTCAAATCCCCTCGGGCTCGTGGAATTTTTCATTTCTATTATTGCTCCGGTGGTGTAGTCCGGTAAACATCATGGCCTCTC
>CAYOWP010000002.1:53837-113226 GCA_964407715.1 uncultured archaeon
CGAGCCATGGCCCCGGGTTCAAATCCCGGCCGGAGCATTAGATTTTTGGAGCCCCGTGGTGTAGCGGTAATCATGCAGGGCTTTGGACCCTGCGACCCAGGTTCGAATCCTGGCGGGGCTATAAGAATTTTTCATATAATATCTCATATATAGGCCCTTGTGAAGTTAACGTGCTATTAAATAAACATACACTCTTCAATTTTATTTTTAATTCTATATCTCTATTATAGAATATTCTATTGTGTTTTATTCTAAAGAGAGTTATGTGAGCATGAAATTTCTCATCGCGATGATTTAACTTTTTGTTAATTTCATTGTTCATATTTTTAAATGCTTCTTGTTGAGCGACATTTAGAAATATTATTCTTCCATTGAAATTATCTATTTTATTTATTTCAATTTTATTAGGTATTTTATCTGTAGACAATGTTTTTACAATTTTTTTTAATTTTTCTTCATCCTCATATTCTCCAATGAACTTAATAGTTAGATGAATATTTTCCTTTTTCACTTCTGTAAATCTTATTCCCCTGGATATTAACTCTTTTTTTATTTCATTTTGGATTTTTATTATTTCATTTAAATCTTTTTCATCAATTCTTATACCTATAAAATATCTCATTTAATAATAACTGAGAATAAATATTTAAAAAAATAATTTAAATTTAATATTAATGAATTAATTTAAATTAACAAAATGTAGGTGTATAAAAATGGGAAATCCCTTTGTATTAAATGTATATCCAGATATCTTTGTTGGATATGACAATCAAAAGAAAGAATTATTATCTGCTATTAATTCTGATGAAAAATATTTATTGCTTATAGGAGAGATTGGGGTTGGAAAAACAACAATGGTGAGATGGCTATTAATGAACAAGAAAGGAATATATTTTCCAAGACCTCCAAAAAATATATCAGAGTTCATCAAAAAAATAAAAAGAAATGCTTTTTCACATATACTTAATATGATCCTAAAAAGATCCAATAAAAGAATTATTGTAATTGATGAATTTCATGAGGCAAATGAAGAATTTATAGAAAATTTAAGAAGTTATTTAGATTTAATTAATGATGTTATTGTCATATTTGTTATTTTACCTAAATTCGAAGATGAATTAATGAGAAAACATGCTTCTTTATATAGCAGAATTACCACAAAGATATATTTAACAAAATTAAATAAAAATGAAACATTTCAATTAATTAAACAAAGAATTTGTAAATTTGGCGGAACAGGAATAGAGCCATTTACATCAGATGCAATAGATATAATTTTTGATAAATCTGGAGGAATACCAAGAGAAATCTTAAAATTAAGTTCTTACTATTATAAATTAGCATCTGAAAAGGGAATAGAGATTATTGATAAAAGTTTTATCCTTTCACATGAAAAACAAGAAATTTCATCTTATAAAAAAATAACAGATGAATATAAACGAGCAGAGAGACATAAGCAAGAGAATATTTCATCAACTTTTACACCAAAACAAAAGGAAATAATGAATTTAATTAAAAAGCATGGTGCTTTGTCACCTCCAGAGATAATCTCATTAATTGATAAAAAAGATTATTCATCTGATCTTCATGCTTTGAGAGCAGTAAACAATATCTTAAGAAAGTTGGAGTCAGAAGGTTTTCTAAAAAGAAAGAGAGAAGGTAGGAGATATGTTTATTACATATAAGGTATTATAAAGTGATTTTTTATGAGAGCGAATATATATGTTCTTGGAGGAAATGGTAATGTTGGATCAGAATTTGTGAGGCAGGTTGTAAATAAAGATCTTGATAAATTGAGAATTATTGGATTGGCATCAATTGAAGGATATATTTATAATCCAAAAGGCATAAAAAAGGAAGATGCCTTAAAATTTACAAAAAATGAGATACCTATTAAAGAACATCCAGGTTTAGATGAACTTTTGAACGAGGTTATTAATGATTTCTCAGAAGAAGAAATTATTTTTGTAGATATTACAGCAGGAAAGGGACTTTTTCTTGAATTACATAAAAGAATTATAAAAGAGACAAATTTTAAGATTGTTACTGCGAATAAGAATCCTCTTTCATTTTGTAATTTTGAAACGTTTAACTTTCTAACACATGACTTAAGAAGATATGGATATAGAGTGACTGTGATGGCGGGGGCTGAGAGTATTTATTTTTTACGGGATTTACGAGAATTAAAAGAAGATGTATATGAGATTCAGGGATGCTTCTCTGGTACATTAGGATATATAACCTCTGAATTAGAAAAAGGGAGAAAGCTTTCAGAGGTTGTAAAAGAAGCAAAGATGAAGGGATATAGTGAACCACATCCGCGTGATGATCTTAATGGTTTGGATGTGGCAAGAAAACTTTTAATATTAGCACGGACATTAGGTATGAAAGTGGATCTTGATGACATCATTATTGAACCTTTTATTCCATACGAGTATTTGCAAGAGGAAGATGATTCTTCTTTTCTAAATAATTTAAGGGAACTAAATGGAGTTTTTGAAGAAAAATTTCAAGATGCTATGAAGAAAGGAAATGTTTTGAGATACATTGCCTCCTATAAAAATAATAAATTTGAGGTCTCTTTAAGAGAGATACCAAAAGAGAGCCCCTTGGGAATATTAAAAGGTACGCGTAACAAATTTGTTGTATATAGCGAATCTTATAATAAAGAGAATTATTATTGTGTGGAAGCTCCCGGAGCAGGTCCAAGAATTGCTGCCATGAATTTAAGAAGAGATATAATCAACATTTTAAATTTATGAGAGATATTTTAATTTATCTATGTATCTTTGCCGGGGTCGCCTAGCCTGGTATGGCGCAGGTCTGGAGAACCTGTTCCCGCAAGGGAGCGAGGGTTCAAATCCCTCCCCCGGCGTAAAGCATGTGTTGTGAGTATGTGATAAGATATGAGATTAAAAGAACAAACATTTTTCAGATTTTTTTATTGTCTAATATTCTTTTGCATCTTTTTATCTTTTATGTATTTGATTTACTATTTGCTTTATGAAAACAAATTTCATTTTTATGAAATTAATGAAATTAATGTTAACTTAATTGGAGAAAAAGTAGAAACATGCGGCGTGATTGATTACATAAGAAGAACAGAGGAGGTCTTGTTTATTAAATTAACAAACTATAATCATTCTATAGATGTTGTAGATTTCAACTTTAAATATCTCAACTTTTCTAAAGGAGATTTCATTTGTGTGAGAGGAGTTGTCAAACAATACAAAGGAAAATTGGAGATTATTGCTCAATAATTAAAAGAGAATATCGGAGCGGGTACGCCGCGGAGATACCCGCTCCTATCACCCCAGCCAGAAAGGGGTGATCATGAGCACATACAAAAATAAATATATTAAGAAAAATTTTAAAATATTTCAATTAAGTTAAGGTTTTATGAAAAAAAGATATTCTTTTTGTTTGATACCTGGATGCTTTCTTTGTATCCATCCTGGACATATATTTTTATTTGAAAAAGCAAAAGAAATGTGCGAATCTCTTATTGTAGTTTTGGCGCATGACAAAAAAATAAAAGAAAAGTACAATATCAAAGATAACACAATGAAAGATAGAAAAAAGATGTTAGAGGCAATAAAATATATAGATCATGTGATAGAGGGTTATGAGAAAAAAGAGGATTTTTTAAAGGTGTTAGATTTATTTCCTTTTGATGCCATTATCTTCTGTAAGTCGCATGACATACCAAAAGAAGTGTTAGATACCTTAAAAAATATCAAAAAAGATATAGATATAGTTGTTTTGGATTGTTATAAAAAAGAGATATTTTCTACAAGGAAGGTGTTGGACATATGAGAAGAATCATAATTTTGAAATATGGTGAATTATGGTTAAAATCCAGAAGAACAAAAAAGAGATTTATTAAGTTATTAAGAAGACATCTAACATCACTATTTCCAAAAGATATTTTTTATTTTAAAAGGGATAGAGTAGAGGTTATAACAAACAATTTTGATCTCATGAGATTTAAGTATATTCCTGGCATTGAGTATGCACATCTATGCTATAAAACATCATCTATTATAGATGACATCATAGCGGTGGTTGAAAAAATTTTAAATGAAGAAAAACTGAAGTTTGAATCTTTTGCTGTGAGATGCAAGAGAACAGGAAAGCACAATTTTAGAAGCAAAGATATTGAGGAGATAGTAGGCAATTTAATAAAAGAGAAAACACATGCAAAAGTGGATTTAAATAATCCTGGTTTCACTTTGAAAATAGATATAATAAGCAACGAAACTTATATCTCTCTTTCCTCCCTTGAATGTATTGGTGGATTACCATATGCTAGTGAGGGAATATGCAAGGTTAACAATCCAAATAACCTCTTCTTAATCATAGAATTATTAAAAAGAGGGATGTATATTGAAAACCTACCCGATAAATTGAGAAAATACTTTCCTAAGATAAAGGAAGAGCTTTATCAAAGGCAGGATTTCAAGGTTATAGTTTATGATTATACCTTTGAGGACATAAATGAGATTCTGAATATCAAAAAAGAAAGAGATTTGGTTTTATTTCCACTCATTGTATATTCTAAAGATGAGATAGAAAGAAAAAATGAAATAATAACAAAAGATATTAAAAATCTTTTTAAATCTCTATGATGATAGCAATTTATTGGGGAAGATGCTAAGAAGCGATGCTGCCTTTGGCAGCAGGAAAGTCCCCTCCCCAATCACGGCAACCTCTCGCAAGAGAGGGTCCCGAGAGGGACGGCTCTGCCACAGAAAATAACCTCTAAAAAGCAAGCAATGATTTGATTTGAGCAATGCACTTTTTAGAGGATGAAATGGCATCCTTGCCGGGGCAACCTCACAATAGAGGGCTTAGACGGATGCTTCACATCCATCACCGCTTATATTTTGAAAGCGGGATGACGGATGCACAGAAAGGGGCTTATTAGCATCATCCCCATAAAATTTTATGATTTAACAAGCAAATAGAAAATACCTATTAATCCTCCTATTACTACAATTATAGAGATTATTTCATTTAAACCATAAAAAGATAACTTATCTAAACCAAAATATCCATAGTTTTCAGTCACGATTAATGCAGCAATTACTGATATAAATGCAAGCCCTATACCTATGTACACTATCCAAGTTTTTTCTTTAAGAATATCTGTAATGTTTACACCAACTAATGCAGAGATTAAACTACCTAAAAGAAAGATTAATATGAAAATGCTAAATATCCAGAATACATTTGCCATAAACATTCCTCTTCCAAAGTATGAAATCAAGAAAGCAACAGACAATGCAATAGCACCATTTACAGATGCTTCATCACTAATATATTTTCTATTTTGTAACACTCCATATATCAATGCTGTAAATAGCAACCAAGGAAAAAAGAAATCAAACATGTCCAATCTTTTCATAAACTCAAACAAATCTCCAAAAGTTATCATAATAACCACAAATATTTATTATAAAAACAAATATTTATATTTTTTAAATGACATTTGTAAGGGATTCACATGTATGCCGTATTATTTGCTTTTATTTCCGCATTGATATATAGTATTGAAAATGTTCTTCCTAAATATCTTAAAAGGATGGACGCCATAGATATTATAATTTTAAGAGAACTGTTAATGCTGATACCTCTTACTCCATTTTTTATAGAAAAGTTTAGCTCTATCTCATTACTTTTAATACTTTTTGGCTTTTTATTAGGTTTTATACCTTACTTTGCATTTCTAAAAGCAGTAAAAATGGGCAAGGCAGGTGTGGTTATTGCGCTCTCACAAACACATAACATATTTTCTATATTTTTCTCCTTATTGCTTTTTTCTATATTACCTCCTAAAACATATATTATTCCCTTGATGCTTATGCTTCTTGCAATAGGAATTCTTTATTTATCTAAACCTTATTCTTTTGATTTTTTACCTATTATGTACTCTTTAATAGCCGCAATACTTTGGGGTTTGCAAGCAGTAATAATTAAACATTATTTTGCTAATATCTCCCCATGGGATTTAGTTTATTTTACAGAACTTGGCTTATTCCTTACAGCCTTATTTTATGTGATATTCAAGAAGAAGAAAATCACAAAACCTGTCTTTAAAGGAGAATATATATGCTTGATCATTATGGCTTATGGAGCTTTAATAGCACTTTATTTTTATATTAAATCTCTACAACTTAGTGAACACCCTTCATTACCATTGATAATTCTTCCATCATCCACAATTCTTAGCTGTCTATGGGCTTATCTTCTTTTTAAAGAAAAATTAAAACTGCGAGAGATATTTGCAGTTATTTTATCAATTATAGCAGTAATTATTGCAAGCATAAAGATATAATTTTAACTTTGATGTGACACATGTCACATAATAGAAAAGTTTACTAAAAAAATCAATGTCCCAAAATACCAAGCAAGAAAATTCAATATCATATAAGATCTCAGATTCCTCTTAAGAATCTCAAATTTTTTATCATTAAAATAAGCTTTTAACAATAAAATATATTTGATCATAAGAACAAGAAGAATAATGATAGTGCAATATCTAATATTAATGATATTTAGTTTATCAATTTGGAATGCAGCATAGCCTGTGATGATCCCTAATAATGTTGAAATATAAAACATCTTGTTTGAATTTATAAGTATTTCTCTTACCATATAAATATAAGTACTATGCTCTTTTGATTTTATAAAGATTTGTGAGAATCCATACTAAGAGCACCACATTCAAAATTATTGAGAAAAATAATACGATATCCTTAAAAGAGTATGCTTTTTCGTGAGATAAAGTGGTGTGGGTTAGATTTATATTATGTGAGACATAAAAATATTGATCTTCAGAATCTTTCAAAACAAATAAAAAGTCAGTACAGCAAGGGGTTCTTTCTGGCTTATAAAAGGAGTAAGTTAAATTAATAAAACTTTGATTTTTATTAAGGATAATCTTCTTTGTAGGCAATATCCATCCACGAGGAGAATTAGGAATGATATAAAGCTCTTTAAATGAAATGTTGTTTGGTGATTGATTTATCTTAAATTTAAAGATTGCTTTGTTTTTATCTAATACAACATAAGATATATTTATTTTTTCCTTAATTCCTGTAACGTTTGAATTTGCAATATGTTTTCCTGTTGAATTATAATTGATTAAAGAGATATTTCTAAGTTTTTTTATCTCATTGCAATAATAAAAATATGGAATTATCGTTATGTTATTCATATCTTCCTTAGGTAGGAAAGAATAAACTCTTAATATCCCAACACCACCAGGAGGAACATTTACTTTTTCACTCCAGAAATCTCTTTCTAAATCCTTGGAGATAATCTTTAATCTTAGATATGTATCGCATGTAATAGAGCCTATGTTCTCCCATACAGCTTCTATAGAGATTATATCTCCTCCAATGGTATAATTGAAATATGGAAAATAGCCTTCTAAGCTCTCTTTTATATTTACCAGAATTGGAATCTGTAAAGAGACAGGTATTATCAAAAGACTTATCAATATACTATACAAAAAAACACTTTTAATAGTATCCTTTCTCATACATCTTCACCATGAACCACTCCGAAATCTTGTTTTTTGGATATCTTATATAAATGCTCAGATTACCTGTATAATTTCCTTCTTTTTTAGCATGAAATTTTATATAGATTGATTTTTTAGAATTACTTTCTAACATAAATTTATCTTTTAGAATTAAGAAAGGAGTTGCATTTCCATTAACAAAAAGATAACAAATAACTTTATAAGGCAAAGGATTGTTTATATCTAATATTTTTGTAGTATTTGTTTTGTTTACAATCATTCTACCAAAATTTAATACATCTAAATCAACAGCCACACCAATTTTTGTTATGTTTCCAGTCTTATTTGTAACTTCTGCTTTTATAATATAAGAGGTTACATATCTATACTTTGTGCTTATAAAACTGAACATCGAGAAAAACAAAAATAATAAAAAAATGAAAAGCATAATTAAATTCTCTTTTCTCAATTATATCACCTTTACTCCCTCACATTTTCCAGTATATGTATAGCGCAATCAATCCCATAATAATAAGTAAGAACCACCATGGAATCTTACGAGGTTTCTTTTCAATAACCTTTCCTTCAGAAGGCACATATATTTTATCAACTACTTTGATATATCCTGTATATTCTGCCTTATCTGTAATATAATCCACTACTGCATCCACATGATAACTACCTGATTTTATTCCTTTCTTATTTCTCCATATAGCGCTTAACACTACAGTCTCACCAGGCTTAACCTTTGAAGATGTTCTCAATGCTATATTTCCTGTTCTATACCCATAATCATCATAAACTACAAGATTTATAAGTCTTCCAGTAATTGTAACGGTTCCTTCATTTTTAAAGAGCACATCTACTCGCACAGTATTTTTATCTAATCTTTTGGCATCCACATATATTATTCTCCCTTTCCTTATTGCATTCCCAGCAACCTTAAAAACAAATAGAGGTCTCACAATTCCTATGGTGGAAATAGAGGTTCCTTGTCCTCTTTCTCTTCCTAATGTTGGTACAAGATTTATGCTCCCTGCATGATACCCGGGCTCTGCATCTTCTGGTATCTTTACAATAAATCTAAATTCAGAATTATACTTTATTGTTCCTTGCTTGGTGTTTATAGTGTGTACTTCCTTTGGATTTATTAACACTGTACTCTTTGGAAATTCCACCCATTCCCTTATGCTTTCTTCTGATGCTTCTGCAGGAATAAAATCATATCCATTAACACTTCTTCTTTTCTCTTTATAATATATAGTTGTATGAGGATCCCTATACTCCAAAGCTATCTTCATAGGTCTATTTAAGGTTGATGTTATATAAAAAGTGCCTATTATCTCTTGCCCTCTTTTAACCTCTCCTAAATCAAGTACTCCTGGTATGGTTCCTATTCCTATAGGAAAAGATATGTTGATTATCAACATGCAAAAAAACATAATTCCAAAAATAAGTTTGATGTATTTTAAGTTCTGAAGCATAATATTATTATTTGCCTTCATACATTCAAAATAATATAAATTAAATATTTAAATATTTGGCTTATATATTTCCTCTATGCCAACTGAAATAACACAAGAAGAAATTAAAAAAATCTGCGAAATTGCAAGGTTAAATTTAACAGAAGATGAAATTAAAGAGTTTTCCAGAGATTTAATAAATATCCTGAAATCCTTTAGTGTCATTAATAAGGTCAATACAGATAATGTAAAGCCTACATTTAGACCCATAGATGTTATTAACAAATATAGAGAAGATAAAATAAAAGAGAGTCTCAATAGAATAGAGGTTATGAAAAACATAAAAAATAAAGAGAAGTTCTATTATAAAGGGCCAAAAGTAGTGTAAGGTGAAGATAATGAATGCAAAAGAATATATACAGAACATCTCAAAAAAAGAAGAGATAGAGGAATATCACGAAAGAGCATATTCTTTTTTTGAGGAAAAAAATAAGGAGTACAATTTTATTGTAACATTCTCAAATCATGCTCATGGTGATTTGGAAAATACATCTTTAAAAGGACTTATATTTACGGTTAAGGATTGTTTTACAACAAAAAACCTCACAACCACAGCAGGGAGCAAGATATTGGAAAACTATGTCCCTCCATTTGATGCTACTGTTGTCAAAAGAATAAAAGAAAATGGAGGATTTATAATCGCAAAAACAGCAATGGATGAATTTGGTTTTGGAAGCTTTAGTACTAACTATTTTAGAGGTCCTGTAAGGAATGCTATAGATAAGGAATATGTGGCTGGTGGTAGCAGTGGCGGAAGTGCTGTTGCTACTGCTTTAGCAAAGTTTCCACATATCTCTATAGCTGAATCAACAGGGGGAAGTATATCAAATCCAGCTGTATTTAATGGAGTATTTAGCCTTACACCAACATACGGATTGTTATCAAGGTATGGATTGATAGATTATGCCTCTTCCTTAGATAAACCTGGAATAATGGCAAAATGCATAGATGATATTGCAATGACCTTAGATATCTTAGCTGGAATTGATATGAATGACTCAACAACTATTGAGAAGCCTGTAGAATCCTTTGAAAAAGAGATTAAAAAAGAGAACATTAAATCATATAAAATAGCTTATATAGAGAACTATGCGGAGTTAGCAGATGAAAAAATAAAAGAGGCATTTTTTAAAGTAATAGATTTCTTGGGAGAAGAGGGATTTAATATAGATAAAATAAGGATATCATATACAGAAGAAGCATTAGCAGCATATTATATAATAGCAACTTCAGAAGCCTCTACTAATTTAGCAAAATTTTGTGGGATGAGATATGGATATGAAAAAAGCGTTGATGGAAAGTATTATAACGATTATTTCTCAGAGGTTAGAGCATATGGGTTTGGAAAAGAAGCAAAGAGGAGAATATTGCTTGGTACCTTTGCTAGGATGTCTGGATTTAGAGATGCATATTATCTAAAAGCCCAAAAGATTCGTACTTTAGTAATTGAGGAATTCAAAAAATATTTTAAAAGATACGACATTCTTTTAGCACCTACAATGCCGATCTTTCCAATAAAAATTCAGGATGCTCATAAATTAAGACCGGAAGAGATATATGCTATGGACATACTAACAGTAGGGATAAATCTTGCCTCCGTGCCCCATGTTAATATTCCAATAAAATCAAAGAACAAATTCCCAGCGGGATTACATATCATTGCTGATCATCTAAAAGAGGTAAAAGCATTATCATTTGGAAGGTTTATTGAGAAAGAATATAAAGGCTTATGGAGGTAATTATAAGAGCTTTATTTGTCCTGGTCTTGGCTCATAGCAGCTTCCTTCTGATAATAGCTCTACAATAATTTCCTCGAGTATCTCCTCATTATAGGGGAGATCCTTTATTATTTGTGTGTACTCTACTCCTTCATCTCCTTGTTGTGCTTTAATATATTCAATTACTTGTGCTTTTATATCTTCCTTTTTTATTTCCTCCTTTTCTTCGCTTTTCATCACATTTATATATGATTTTTCTATTGCTCCTGTTATCAAAGAGGATTCTATCTCGCTTAAATTATAATTATCAACAATATGCTTCACTGCTTCCTTTCCATCTAAATTTCTCTCAGAAAGCTCCTTTATTATTTTCTTAAATGTTTCTACTTCCTTCATGAATTCCAATCTATGCAAAATAAAATAATTAAGATTCTCTATTTTAACAAAATCCTCATTTATTATGTGAATCTCATCATTATATCTACTTACCCTCCCAAATATTGCTACGCAATCTCCTTCCATAATCTCATTAATTCTCAGCGCATCCTTAAAGAATTTTACCATCACAATGCCAGTTCCATCATCCACATTTACAAACCCATATTTTCTGTCAGGACTTAAATATGTATTTGTAACAAATCCAACAACCTTCACTCTCTTAAAAGGAGTTAGATATCTCTTGCTCATTCCCCATAATGTTAAATATTCTCCTTCTTGAAGCTCATAATACTCTGAATTGAAAAGCACATCAATAACCACAGGTCTATAAGTGGAAGTATATTTTCCCATATTAAGGATATATAAATCATTAAGTTTTAAAAATTTGTTAAATTAATTTAAAATCAACATTCTTGAAATAATTTATGCTTGAAAGAATTAAGGAAGCAATTATTAATTTCAGATCACAAAAAAAGATTGATAAAAAAGACCTTGAGGTTCTTTTAAAGGAAATTCAAAGAGCTCTTATTTTGGCAGATGTCAATGTTAAGATTGTATTGGATATTACTGAAAAAATTAAAAGAAAGATATATGAAGAAAAGCCAGAAAACATTCCGCTTAGGGATTATGCCATAAAAGCTATATACGAGGTTCTAACAGATTACTTAGGTAAAGAAAAAAGAGAATTAAATCTAAAAAGGCAAAGAATATTGGTTATAGGATTGTATGGTGCAGGAAAAACAACTACTGCAGCAAAAATAGCATATTACTTTAAAAAAAGAAACTTATCTGTTTGTTTGGTTTGTGCTGATATTCATAGACCAGCGGCATATGATCAATTAGAATCATTAGCAAAAAAGATAAATGTCTCCTTTTATGGAGAAAGAAATTCTAAGAACGTAATAGAGATTATAAAAAATGCGATTGAAAAATGTAAGGAAGATGTTATGATAATAGATTCTGCAGGGCGTGATAGCATAAATGAGGAATTATTAAATGAAATAAAAAAGATTTATGAAATTTCAAAACCTGAAGAGGTTTTCTTGGTGATGGGAGGAGATATTGGAAGTAGCGCTAAAGATCTAGTTGAGAAATTCAAAGAAACAATTCCAATAACAGGTATTGTGTTGACGAAAATGGATTCCTCTGCTAAAGGAGGTGGTGCATTGGTTGCGAGTTATCTCTCTGGTGCAAATGTTGTATTTTTAGGTACAGGAGAAAAGATAGAGGATCTTGAATGCTATGATCCAAAGGGATTTGTCTCAAGATTATTAGGATTGGGAGATTTGAATGCCCTTCTTGAAAGAATAAAGGAGTTGGAGGAGGAATATAAGGAAATTAAGCATTATATTGAAAGAGGAGAATACAATATGTATGTTTTTTACGAGCAGATTAGAGCAACACAAAAAATGGGAAGCTTTCAAAAGATTTTGGACATGATTCCTGGAGCAAGCATGATTGGTATAAAGAAGGATGAACTTGAAAATCAAGAAAGAAAAATTAGGAAATGGAAATATATTATAGATAGCATGACTAAGGAAGAAAGATTGCATCCTGAAATAATTAATGCTTCTCGCATAAAAAGAATTGCAAGAGGTTCTGGTACAAAGGAGGAAGAGGTGCGTGAGCTTTTAAAGGCATATAAGACAAGCGAAAAAATATTTAGAGGATTAAGAACAGGAAAATTCTTAAAGGATCCAAGATTAAAGAAATTCTTGAAAGCAATACCTAAGGAAGCCCTTCAGAGCCTTCAAGGATTTTAACCCATTGACATCTTCCATTAACACATTTACATGCGACTTTATATTTTTTTGCATCATAGCAATCAAGCCATTCACATGTTGTGATCAAAGGTTTCTCAAACCTTGATTGACAAATCTCTCCAGAGCAACCAGATTTTATGCAATCCTTATCGCTATTACATTTTCCATATGTTGACCATCCACAAAACTCTGCTGAAGGTGTTAAAACAAAAGAATTACCATCCTTATCTAAAAACACAATCTTTGTGTTTTTGGGAACATTGAATATAGTTACTCTCTTTTTGCACATGCATCTACAAAGCTCTCCATATTGCCTTTCTATAATCTTATAAGTTGAATCTTCTTTCTCAACCTCTACTTTGACCCCACAACAATTGACCCAAATATCAGCACTTAAAGTTTTATTTTTTTCATCATAGTTTATCAAGAATTTTTCAGAACTTGGCATTCCTACTTTGCAATCTTCAACATTATAGTTTATCATCTGGGAATTATCTTTTGTTAAGTAATAAACTCCAAGCAAAAACAATATCACTATTCCCACAACAATCTTTGATTTTATGGTTTTCATTTTATTACCTATTCTATCTCCCACGCATCTTCCAAAACAGAAAAATATCTTATAAGAGAATTTACGGCTATTTTAAAAGCCATTATATCCTTTGCTTCTATATAAATCTTTTCATCTTTAAAACATACCTTAGCGCGATTTTTTATCTCCCCTTCAGAGTGTCTCCTCAGAATATCATAGAAAATTTGCTTTTTATGTTTATCCTTAATGTTAAGAGATATGGAGCATGCTATTTTCATTCTTTCACCATATTATTTTTCAAAAAATCTACCAAATCCCTTATTTTTATTCTATCCTGATGTGTTGTATCTCTATATCTTATTGTAACTGTATCATCCTCCAATGTTTGATAATCTATAGTAATACAATAAGGAGTGCCTATCTCATCCATGCGTGCATATCTTTTGCCTATACTCCCAGAAGAATCAAAGAAGACACAATCTATTTCTTTTTTCAAAAAAGCATATACCTCATATGCTTTTTCATAAAGACCATCCTTATTAACTAATGGGAACACAGCAACCTTTATTGGTGCTAAAAATGGTTTAAGTTTAAGATAGATTCTCTTACCTTCCTTGGTATATGCGCTATCTATAATAGCCATAAATACCCTATCAATGCCTATAGAAGGCTCTATCACATAAGGCACAACCTTTCCTTTTATGTTTTCATCATATACACACAAATCCTTATTGCTATATTTCATATGCTGTCTTAAATCATAATCTCCTCTATTTGCTATTCCCACTATTTCCTTCCATCCAAAATCAAAAGCATATTCAATATCCCAAGTATCCTTAGAATAATGACTCAATTCATCCGGTAGGTGTTGCCTTAATCGAAGTTTCTTAGAAGGAATGCCCAAATCTATTAAGAATTTATAGATTTCATATAGCCAATATACATGCCAGTTATCTTTAATAATAGATAGAAGATCTTCCCATGTACCTTCAAAAGGCTCTTTCATGGCTATTTGATCCTCTTTTGTATAGATTATGATTTTCTCTGAGAGATTTATATCTTTGATATAAGGACATTTGTTCTCCATTTCAGGATGTATAAAATATTCTATCTCAGCCAATTCAAATTCCCTGCTCCTAAGCAAAAGATTTCTTGGAGAAATCTCATTTCTATAAACCCTTCCTATCTGCGCTATACCTAAAGGAAGCTTTTTTCTCATAACCTCAAAGGTATTCCTGAAGTTAATGAAAATGTTCTGTGCTGTTTCTGGTCTAAGATATGCCTCTAAAGCTCTTTCTTTTTTTACACCTATATAAGTTTTGAACATTAAATTGAAGATTTCTATGCTCCTCAAAGATTCTTTTCCGCATACAGGACATCTTATTTTGTTCTCAACAATGATTTTCTCGAGTTCTTCTATAGTTTTACCCTCTACATTAATACCTAAAACTTCTTGAATAAGATGATCAGCTCTAATCTCTGTATTACATTCTGTGCATATTACAACAGGATCAAAAAAGTTTTCTACATGACCAGAAGCATACCATGTTTTTGGATGTGTAATAATTGCTCCATCTATACCCACAATATCCTCTCTTCTAAGCACAAATCTTCTCCAAAAAGCCTCTCTAATGGATCTTTTAATCTCAACACCTCTTGGACCATAATCCCAGAAGCCAGCTAAACACCCGTAGATTTCTCCAGATGGATATATCATACCTGTCTTCTTACAAAATCTTGCCATCTCCTCTATGTTCATGATGAACACCTTAAACATAATCAAAAATGTTTCTTTGCTTTTTTTCATTTTCTTTATTGTTTATTTCTTCTTTATTGATCACGGGAACTCCATACATCCCATCACATCCTGGCTTAATAAAAATTTTTCCTTTTCTATTTTTAATAATTAACTCCTCTAATTTTTTATCTTCTAATGAAAGATTTGCAAATAATAAAACTTGGTATTCGTTTCCATATTTATTAATGAGATCATTATATACGCTCCATACTTCTTTACTATTAATATTTTTATTATATCTTAAACTTAGTATCTCATGTAGCGGGAGTATCTTATAAAATTTTTGTTGATGTTTTCGATTCCTATTGTTTTTGTTGGAGAGATCATATACTCTATGTAACACCCCTAACGTCATCTTTTTTCCGCAATATGGGCAGAGATTATTTAATTTCATAGCCTCCAATGGATGCATACAGATATTGCACTTTCTATGCCCATCATAATGATATTTCCCATAAGCAGGATCCACCTCTATTGTTTCCAATTTCTTGTTTTTTATTCTCTCAATGATTTCATCAAATGATAAATCCTTTTCATAAAAGATGTTTGCTTCTCTTCCCAATCTCCATGGCCAATAAGAATGGGCATCAGAATTGGAGAGAAGAGAGAAAGAGTATGTCTCATCTACTAATGCATTCATATCTGGATCGCTACTTAGTCCTGTTTCAATAGTTGAGATGTATCTTGAATATTTTCCAAAGCATTCTTTCATACTATCAAATCCTGATTTTGAGCCATAAACCCCAAACCAGGGAGTCCAAGCATGTGCAGGAAAAACAAAGATATCTTTAAAGATGTCTCTCTCTAAGAGAATTTCCATCATCTCCTCACATGATAGCATAAGCGTTGGCCTTCCATCCTCTTCTAAATTACCATATTTTGAAAAGATTTCATTTAATATGTCAACAACATCAAAAGATTTTGCTAAAATCACATTATGGACTTTCCTTATTTTGCCATCCTTTTCAAATACATTGTTAATCTCTGTCTCCAATATATATTTCATATCCTCATATTCATAAATTCCATCTCTAATTTCTTTAAGGTTTTCTTTAAGTTCTTTTAACCATAAAGGATGTGTGAAATCTCCAGTACCTAAGATAGTAAGCCCTTTAATTTTAGCCCAATAGCTCAATTTCTTAAGAGAGATATCATGAGATGTTGCACGACTATAACGAGAATGTATATGCAAATCCGCTATTTCCATCTCAAGTTCATTTGAGGACATAAAGATAAAAAGAACAGAATAATTTTAAATTTTTTAAAGATAAAGGGAACATGTTTTTGAGAGCATAAAGATTTCGTAGAATGCTAACATTTTTAATTGGGTAAATGATTTCAAACTTCCTTAAAAAAGATAGATACTTGAAAACTTTCTCTTTATTGCCTAAATTAAAACTTCTGAGTTAATAGCTTTACATTAAACAGCCTCTATTGTTGAGGGCGGTTTCTTTGTTATGTTATATGTAACGCTTACAACACCAGGCACTTCTTGCGTTAATCTCTCTGCCAGTTTTTCTAAAGTTTCATAAGGAAGCTTTGTTGGAGAAGCTACTTTTGCATCTTCGCTATCCCAACATCTTACTTCTATTTGCAATCCATATTCTCTTTTTCCATTCTTTATTCCAGTAACTTTGTCCTCATGCAAAATGGCAAAATATTGAAAAGCCCCTGTTCTTGATAACTCTTCTTCCACAATCTTTGTTGCCTTTCTTATAATTTCTACCCTTTCTGGCGTAACCTCTCCTATTATCCTTGTTGCCAAAGCAGGCCCGGGAAAGGGAGGTCTATTGTATATTTCTTCTGGCAAACCAAGAGCCTTTGCTACCTTTCTTATTGCTGGTTTTCTTAGTTGAAGCAGAGGTTCTATAACTTTATAGCCGTATGCTTGCTCAGTATCAATTCCGAGTTGTTCAAGTATATTATGCTGTCTTTTAATTCCCGCAACGGTTTCTTCTATATCTGTATAGTTTGTGCCTTGGAGAATGTATTTAACCTCAAGTTTTCTTACCAATGGTCCAAAAACATCTTTGTAAAATGCTTGTGTAATTGCTTCTCTTTTTTCCTCTGGATCTTTAACTCCTTTTAATCTATCAAAGAAAATTTTTCGAGCATCTATAAGCTCAACATTCACGCCAAGGTCTTTAAACAATGAAACAATATGTTCTGGTTCGCCTTCCCGCATTAAACCATTATCAATGAAATAGATCTTGAGCCTATCACCTAAAGCCCTGTGAGCTAGCATTGTCACAGTTGAAGAATCAACACCGCCAGATAATGCGCTGATAGCTTGTTCATCACCAACAATTGAGGAAATTTCTTGAACCTTTTCTTCAATAAACCTTTCAGGATCCAATTCTTCCACCGTTATTTCTTTGATTTTCATAATTTTTTATTTCTTTGATTTAAAATTTATAAAATTTGCTCCTTAGAAAGGTTAGCGGCATTGTCCAATAATTCTCTATTTGTTAAGCGGAAAAGTATCCTCTTAAAAAACCGCATCAGAGCAGCAAACCTTGTAGAGCTAATGCGATCGTAAGAGCAAATTTTTAGTTAACAACTTCTCATCAAAAATTATTGGACAATTTGTTAACAGGAAGCATAGCCATATTCAAAGGCTTAACTGTTCTCATGCGCTTCTTTAAGATGTTATTTTTCTGCTTAACAATAAGGAATTATTGGACAATGCCAAGGATAGCTGATTATGTGTTATTTTTAAACACGATAACTTTAAAAAATTAACGGTAAGATACCGAAAAATTTAAATATAGATTTGAATTATAATCATTTAAGTGGTGAAAATGAAAACTTTAAATTTTAAAAAGAACATTTATGATATTTTTATCAGAGATAAGAATATAAAAAATAAGCATAATTTATCTTTTTCTTGTACAAGGTATTATATAGTAGTAGCTATGAAGGTGCTTCCATTCTGGATATAATGCGCATCACATACAGCATTTGTATTATATCATGATATTTTTTTGCTGTATGTGATGCGTATAGGAGGACAATCTTATCATAATAATTATAATTTTTAATTCCGAGCCCAACCCTCCCGTAAAATGCGGGTTTTTTTGTTTTCCTTTACTTTTATATTATTTTTCATCATGATTATCACCACCTAAATGTTGGGAAAATAACATTTAAATATGTATGTATGAAATAATATTATATAAGAGGATTCATGATGGGCTTTATAGGTGAGTTAAGGGCATGAGTAGGGATGAGGAGCAGAGGCTCTGACCTAAATTGTAGAGGAGATTAATAATAACCGGCAGGCAGACACATAACCCCTGCCAGGGTAGGTGGCAAGTAAGAGCATCTGTGCGTGTCTGCCTGTCCGGGCCCAATCTTTTTTATATGGATGTGACATGTATGAAAAAAACAAGATATGTATGTGAAATTTGTGGAGCATCTACAGATACCTTATTTAAGATTATGTTGGAAGGTAGTATTGTTAATGTATGTCCTTCTTGCAGAGTTCTTGGTAAGGAAATAAACGTTGATAAATCAAAAAAAGAAAGAAAGCAAAGTTTTGATATCGAGAGATCTCAAGATTTTGAGATGGTTGAGGAAGTAATGGATAATTATGGTGAAATTATCAAAAATAAGATATTAGAGAAATATGGAGACATAAAATCGTTCTGCAAGAAATATAACATCTCATATAATTACCTTATTGGGATTATTAGAGAGGATTTTAAACCTACTTTGGAGGAATGTAAAAAATTTGAAAAATTGCTAAATGTTAGGTTAATAGTTTATGAAAAAAGAGAATATTTTATGGAAAATGAAGAAAAGGAGAATGAAAAAAATTTCCAATCACTTCAATTAGGCATGTTCATTAAAGATGAGAGATTAAAAAAATTACTTAATAATGATTTATAAACCTTTATAAAGAATATTTAAATATGTGAAGATTTAATTCTAAAGATTAGGTGATAATATGATGCAAATTAAAGATAAAATGGTAAGGCTTTTTGTATTGTTTATTTCTGCTATGTTTCTAATATCTATCTTTGGAATATCGCAGGTATTTGCAGTCGAGAATGTGGTCAGCGAGATCAATGTGAATAAAGAAATTCAAATATCTCCTGAGCCAAAAGATGAAAATGCTAAAAGCGAGATAGGAGAAAGAATAAGTGAGAGAGCTAAGAGAATAAAAGAAAAGAGAGAACTTCTTAAAACAGTTTTTAAAGATTTAACACCTGAGCAAAGAAGAGCATTATTGTTAATGAATAAAGATGAGATATCAAAGATGATTAGAGAAGGAAAAAAGGAGGAGATAAAAAAGAGAATTGAGGAGAAAATAAGAGGAAGAATGATGTTAGAGAAAAGAAAATGGAAGAAAAGGATTGTTGATGTGAGGGAGAAAGAAAGAAGAATAAACAAGATTAAAGCAAGATTAAAGAAGGTTCAGATAAGGATAAAGAAGCACCATGAAATGGAAATGAAACTAAGAATATTAAGAAATAAATACAAGCAATGTTTAGCATCAAACAATACACTTGAAAATGAATCTTGTGATGAGATAATAAATGAATTTATTGAAAAATCTAAGGCATATCTTATGAATGGTATCAATGTAAGTATTGAGAATCTTGAGGCTCTTAAGGACAAAGTAGAATCTTCAGAATACTTGAATGAGACACAGATACAGAACATTGTTATAAAGATAGATAATGAAATAGAGATTTTGAAATCTATTGAAGATGAGATTGCTGCATGCAATGAGATATCTTGTCTAAGAGATGCTGCAGAACGTTTAAAGAGAAATATTATAAGAATAAAATTTTTGCTCAAATTGCGTATATTTGAAGAAGAGATGGAAAGGATTGGATTGATAAATGAGAGAGCAAATGCAATACTTGCAAGATTAGAATTGCTCATGGAAAGAGCAGAAAAGATGAATCTATCTCAAGATAAGATAGAGTTGTTGGAAGAGAATGTAAATGAGATCAGAGAGGATATTGATTTAGCATGTGCTAAGAAAGACGAGGCTCAAGAGAACTTTGAAAAAGCAAAAGAAGCATTCAGGGAAGGAGATATAGAAGCTGGAAAGGCATATTTGGAGATGTCTAAGGATGCGCTTGAAGAAGCAAGAAGAGCATTAAGAGATGCAAATAGCAAACTCCAAAGAATTTGGAATTATATAAAATTGAGGAAGAAATTGAGAATCTTTTTAGTTGAAAAAACAGAAGCGTTAGAGGCACAAACACAAATAGAAATAGAATAGCCTTAGTTTTTTCTTTTTCTTTTTTATCCTTTAACAACACCTAATGGAATTAGCCTAGCAACCAATGTACCAATACCAACCTCATGACTTACTTTTGCAACTTCATCTATATCTTTATATACTTGAGGTGCCTCTTCAACAATCCCTCTCCAAGAAGTTGATCTAACATAGATGCCTTTTGTGGATAGCATCTTCTCTATCTGATTTCTATTAAAAGTCTCTATAGCTTTTTTTCTTGACATCAATCTTCCAGCGCCATGTGCTGTTGATGAGAAACTTACTTCCTCTGCCTTAGAGCTTCCTAATAGAACATAACTTGCAGTTCCCATACTCCCAGGAATTATCACAGGTTGTCCTATGTTATAATATGCCTTAGGCAACATCTTATTTCCTTTTCCTAAGCTCCTCGTTGCTCCTTTTCTATGTACTATTAACTTTATCTTTTCACCATCTATCTTATGCTCCTCTAATTTTGCCATGTTATGTGCTACATCATATATTATACCTATATCCATATCCTCTGCACGTGTTTCCATTATCTTCTCAAAGCTTTGTCTGACCCAATGTGTGATTAATTGCCTATTAGTAAAAGCAAAATTTGCAGCAGCATTCATGCTTAGAAAATACTGTTGTCCAATCTCTGATGTGAACTCAACACTCACTAATTCTCTATCTGGTAATGATTTTATATCAACATGATGTTCCATGATTCTTAGAAAATCGCTTGCAACTTGATGCCCAAAACCTCTGCTTCCTGTATGTATCATTATCATTATTTGATCCTCTTTTTCGATTCCCATTGCTTTTGCAGCTTTTTCATCAAATATTTTCTCAACCTTTTGAATCTCCAAGAAATGATTTCCGCTCCCTAAGGATCCTATTTGCACTTTTCCTCTATCTATGGCTTTTTGAGAAATATATTCATATGAAGCTTCCTTTAATCTTCCATTTTCCTCTATAAATTCCTTATCCTCTTTCCATCCAAAGCCGTTCTGTATCGCGAAATCAACCCCTTTAATAAGTATTTCTAATAATTCATCTTTTGTAAATTTTATCTTTGCTTCTCCACCAAGACCTGCAGGAACATTTCTGAAGATCTCATCAACCAATTCTCTTATCTTATCCTTTATCTCATCATAAAACAAGTTTGTTCTTAATAGCCTTACTCCACAGTTTATATCAAATCCAACACCGCCAGGGCTAATTATTCCTTCTTCTTTTATATTAAAAGCTGCTACTCCTCCTATTGGAAATCCATATCCCTCATGTCCATCCGGCATTAGTATGGCATTTTTTACAATGCCCTTAAGTGATGCGACATTGCTTAATTGCCATAGCGTCTTATCTCTGCTCATATCTTCAAGTATTCTATCTGAGGCATATATTATTCCATCAACTTTCATTTTCTCTGTTTTCTTTAATTTCCATATATTTTCCTTTAGTTTTACAATTTTTAGATCCTCATTATTTATCTTTAACATATATTCCTTTTTCATAATTTTCAATATACATCATAGAAATTTAAAATAATTCAAATTGTTTTTGAAAAACCAGCATTGTCCAATAATATATTTTTGAAAAATTTGGTTAACGGGAAACATAGCCCTATTCAAAGGGTTAACTGCTCTCATGTGCTTCTTTAAGAGGTTATGGTTCCGCTTAACAAATAGAGAATTATTGGACAATGCCTGAAAACCCTTTTAAAATCCTGTCTCTTTTAATAATCTATGGTTGAAAAAAAGGATTCTAAGACAAGATATACTGCTCAAGATATAAAGGTGCTTGAAGGTTTAGAAGCTGTAAGAAAGAGACCTGCAATGTACATAGGGGATACTTCATTTAGAGGATTTCACCATCTCTTATGGGAAGTCATTGATAATAGCATAGATGAAGCCTTAGCAGGTTATGCAACAAAGATAGAAGTTATACTTCATAATGATGGTTCAGCAGAGGTTAGAGATAATGGTAGGGGAATTCCTGTAGATATTCATCCATCATATAATATCTCTGCCCTTGAATTGGTATTAACAAAACTTCATGCTGGTGGAAAATTTGATACAAAAGCATATAAGGTTTCTGGAGGTTTGCATGGGGTTGGGATAAGTGTTGTAAATGCTCTTAGCGAGTATTTGGATGTTAAAATAAAAAGAGATGGCAAAATATGGCATATGAGATTTAAAAAAGGAGAAAAAGAGAAGGATTTAGAGATAATTGGAGAAACAAAGGAGATAGGAACTATTATAAGGTTTAAGCCAGATAAAGATATATTTAAAAATTTGGAGTTTGATTATAAATACATAAAAGGCCGAGCAAAGGAACTTGCATATCTTAATAAAAATCTTCAGATTACATTAGAGGATAGAAGAACAGGAAAAAAGGAGACTTTTGTATATAATGAAGGAATTGTGCAATATTTGGATGAGTTGGTAAAATATAAACAGAAGGTTATAGAGAGGCCAATATATTTTAGCGAGCGCCAAGAAGGGGCAGAGGTTGAGATAGCTTTTTTATATGTTCTTGAGGATTATAACATAATAAGAGGATATGTAAATAATATTCATACAATTGAAGGAGGCACGCACATAACTGGTTTTCTCCAAGCATTAACAAAGACAATAAAATCTTATATCAATCATCTGAAAATAAAGACAAAATATGAGATAGAGGGAGATGATATAAAGGAAGGCTTGGTAGCCATAATTTCTTTAAAACTTCCTCAACCAGAGTTTGAAGGACAAACTAAGACAAAGTTGGGAAGTAGAGAAGGAAGAACCATAGTTTATAATGCAACATCAAAGCATTTGGAGGAATACTTTGATAGGCATAATGATGATTTGAAAAAGATCATTGAGAGAGTATTGAAGGCTGCTGAGGCAAGAATAGCAGCAAAAAAGGCAAGGGAACTTGTTAAAAGAAAATCTGCATTAGAATCGTTTGATCTTCCAGGTAAGCTCTCTGATTGTTCAACAAAAGATAAAGAAAAGGCAGAATTGTTCATTGTTGAGGGAGAGAGCGCAGGTGGTTCTGCAAAATTGGCAAGAGATAGAAATTTTCAAGCAGTTTTACCTTTAAAGGGTAAAATAATAAATGTAGAGAAAAACACTATGTTAAAAGTACTGAAGAATGAGGAAATAAGGACATTGATTTCAGCAATAGGTACCGGGATAGGTGAAAACTTTGATATTAATAAACTTCGATATGGAAAGATAATAATAATGACAGATGCTGATGTTGATGGGGCACATATAAGAACTTTAATATTAACATTTTTCTATAGATATCTACCAAAGCTAATAGAAGAGGGGAGAGTATATTTGGCATTACCTCCTTTATATAAAATAAAAACATCAAACAACGAGATTTATTATGTTTATAGCGATAAGGAAAAGGAGGAGCTAATTAAAAGATTAGAGAAGAGCAATAAAAAGATTTCAGAGGTTCAGAGATATAAGGGTCTTGGAGAAATGAATCCAGAGCAATTGTGGGAAACCACAATGGATCCAAAAAGAAGGAAACTTAAAAGAGTGGAGATTGAGGATGCCATAGAAGCTGAAAAGATGTTTACAATATTAATGGGAGAAAAGGTTGAGCCAAGGAAAGAGTTTATCTTAGAAAATGCGCCATTGCTCAAAATAGAAGAATTGGATATTTAATATCATAAAGGGATGATAAAATGAAATATCAAAATATACTTGTTACAGGTAGTGCAGGATTTATAGGTTTTCATTTATGTAAAAAGCTTTTGGAGGAGTTTTCTCATATTAATGTTTATGGTTTGGATAACATGAATAACTATTATTCTCCTCTATTAAAACAAAAAAGAAACGAGATATTGAAAAAGGACAAGAGATATTTTTTCTTTAAGATAGATTTTTCTGATTGGAATGCTTTAATAGATAGCTTTAAAGATAAAGAGATTGACTTGATTATTCATCTTGGTGCTCAAGCAGGGGTAAGGTATTCCTTAGAGAACCCATTTGCTTATGAGACATCCAATGTTAGAGGCACTTTAAATATCTTTGAATTGGCAAGGAAAAAAGATATCTCAAAGGTAATTTATGCCTCATCATCATCTGTATATGGAGCAAATAGCAAGATTCCTTTTAGCGAGCAGGATCCTGTAGAGAAGCCAATTTCTTTATATGCTGTAACAAAAAGAGCAGATGAGCTTATGGCATATACATATCATCATCTGTATGATATTGAGATGATTGGTCTACGTTTTTTTACTGTCTATGGGGAATATGGAAGACCTGATATGGCATATTGGAAATTCGCAAAAAAAATAATGAATAATGAGCCTATCGAAATATACAATTATGGAAATATGATGAGAGACTTTACATATATAGAAGATGCAATAAAAGGCATTTTGCTATCTATAGAGAAATCATTTGATTATGAAATTTTCAATATTGGAAATGATAACCCAATTAAATTGGAATATATGATTTCTTTGTTAGAGAAATACTTGGGAAGAAAGGCAATAAAAAATTATTTACCAATGCAACCTGGAGAAGTAGAGAAAACGTGGGCTGATCTCACTAAATCAAGAAAGATGCTTGGATATAATCCAGAAACATCTATTGAAGAGGGTCTAAAAAGATTCTCTAAGTGGTTTTTGGATAATTGGAACTGGCTAAAAGATATCTAAATGTTCCTTGGGTGTATAAGGTGTGCGGCATAAATGGCATTGTAAAAAGAGGAAAAAAGATATCTCAGCATGAGATTATATCAATGAATAAAGCAATAAAACATCGAGGCCCAGATGATGAAGGAATTTTCATTAATTCTTTGAATAAATTTGGAATTGGATTTGGACATGTAAGATTATCAATTTTGGATTTAAGTGAGAAAGGACATCAGCCAATGGGATATAGTATAGAGAATGACAAAATTATCTATAAGGATAAAGAATTAGAGAAAGCGGATATAATAATAGTGCACAATGGAGAAGTTTATAATTATCTTGAATTAGCTGAGAAGTATAATCTTAATAGAGAAACAAATACAGATACAGAGGTTATCTTAAAGTTATATTGTCTTAAAGGTATTGATTTTGTGAGGGAGCTTAATGGAATGTGGGCTTTCTGCATATATGATAAAAGAACATCCAAAATATTTTGCTCAAGAGATAGAGTTGGAAAAAAGCCGTTTTATTATCTTATCAATGATAAGGAATTCGTATTTTCTTCTGAGTTAAAGGGAATATTGAGCATAAGAAACATTAATAAAAAAGAAAATATTTCAAAGGAGGCTGTAGAATTGTATTTCTCTTTAGGTTTTATTCCTTCTCCTTATACAATCTATAAGAACATATTTAAATTGCCTGCCTCACATATCTTGATCTTTGATATTAATAAGTGGAAGATTTCATTAAGAAGATATTGGAAACTTCCAAAATATGCTCCTTCTTATGAGAACAAAGAAGCGCTTAAAAGAAAATTTTTGTCATTGTTGGAGGATGCTGTAAGGATAAGGCTGAGGTCAGAGGTTCCAATAGGTTGTTTTTTGAGCAGTGGATTGGATAGTTCTGTGGTTACTTATTTTATGAAAAAATTCGTAGGCAAGTCAAAATTACATTCCTTCTCTGTAGGATTTGAAGGAAAATATGATGAATCTCCTCATATAAAAAAGATAGTTAAGGTTTTTGATACTATTCATCATCACATATACTTTAATAAAAGGGATTTCGATAGTGTTTTAGATATAATCCCATATGTGTTTGATGAACCATATGGTGATCATTCTATTTTCCCTACTTATAAGATATCTGAATTTGCTAAAAAAGAAGTTGGTGTGGTGTTATCTGGAGATGGAGGTGATGAAATACTTGGCGGATATGAGATTTACGTCTATGCCAAAATCATTGATATATTAAGGAAACTTCCTTTCTTTTTACGTAAAATACTTGCGAGAATTCCTATGAAAAATAAAAGCGAGATTATATATAGGATTGGTGAGGCATTTAGATTGTCTCTTTTACCTTCTGAAAAAATATGGTCTGAGGCATATGCAGATATAATGTATAAACCTGAGATATATAAAAAATGGACAGAAAAAAGGATGAGGGAGGCACTTAAACTTGGAGGTTCCTTAGATGAGAGCATGAGAATCTTTGATTTGCTTTATAGAACTTTGGGAGATAACTATCTAACAAAGATGGATAGAGCATCAATGTATCATTCTTTAGAGGTTAGATGTCCTTTTTTGGATTATAGATTGATTGAATTTTGTCAGAATATTCCTTCTGAATTGAGAGTAGGAATCTTTAAGACAAAAAAATTTATGCGTGATGCTCTAAGTGGAATCTTGCCAAAAGAGATTATAAAAAAGAAGAAGCGTGGATTCACACCACCAATTGATAAGTGGATTGTTGATGAAAAATATATAAAGGAGATAAAAAAGAAAGATAAAATTCTAAAGGAAATCTCTGAGGATTTATATAGATTTTATAGGGAAAAAGTCTATCCTAATGCAAAAGATATCTTATATCATAGAATTTATCTTATAAGGTTGTATATATTCATAAAATGGTGGGAGAAATGGATAAGAGATTAAAAGTTTTCTACATCGCATTTTCTATCTTGTAATTTCATAAGATTTTATTTCCTCAAACAATTTCCTTGCCTTTTTATTCTTCTCAAAATGCTCTCTTATAGGTGCTATCATCTCATTCAAATATTTTGCAAGAGTATCCTTTAAATCTAATGGGTGAATTTCTCCTTTAATATATCTTGATTCCAACTCATCATATGAAAGCACCTCTAAGTTTCCTCCATATTTTGCTGGTCTCTCTATAATAACTCTATCATATCTTCTGAAAACAATTTCTTTAAAGTATTGAAGAATAGGATTATCATTAGCCTCTTTTTGTGGACAATAAGCTCCTCTTAATTTTCTTTTTATTTCATCATAAGAATCATGAACAAATATTGCAGTATCTGGCTTTGATTTGCTCATTTTTGAGGTGATAATAACATCTTTTCTTAAATCCTCATCCATATGCTGTGGCTTTATAGGTCCTTTTAATCCCATAAGGAGATTATGATGCACAGCAATAGGCTTTTTCCATTTTAATTTTTCTGCTATCTCTCTGGCAAGCACATTGACTTTTCTTTGATCCAAACCAAGCTGACAGATATCCACATCCAAATGAAATATATCAGCACATTGCATGCTTGGATAGAAAATGATAGAGGTCGAGTTTTCCATGCTCTCAACTCTACCAGCAATTGTTAATGCTCTCAAAGTTCTCCTTAAAGTATGATTCTGCGCAATCAAAATGACCTTTCTCCAATACTCTTCATCTGAGATAAAATCCTTATGCCAGCATACCTCTACCTTACTAAAATCAACACCTGCTGCCTTCCAAACCTCTATAAAATATTCTCCTACTTTTCTTATTTTTTCTATGTCTCCTCCAAATTTCAGATTTATCCATGCGAATGTATCAGCTAAAAGAAGTTTGAATTTAATGCCTGTCTTCAGCAATTCATTTATTAAAAGAGGTCTATATATACCAAAAGGTAAATGTGCAATACCTGAGGGCTCAAATCCATCATAAGCTACAGGATGTGTTTTAGTTTCAAACAGCTCTTTTAGATCTTTTTCAGTGATTATTTCATACGATATGCTCTTAAATATAGATATCTTTTCCTCAATATCCATAAAAATTCTAAAAGAAATTAAATTTAAAAAATAATCACATAAAAATACATAAGATATGGTACTATCCTCTAAAGAGATTGAGTTTTTAAACTCAAGAATAAAAATAAGGAGAGATGATTTTTTAGAGATAACATCACGTATATCTCCAAAAAGGAGGGAAAGACATATATTCAGATATGCTGAAAAAGGAGAAAAAGGAATATGCATATTCTGCAAGGAAAATTTGAGGAGATATGTAAAAATTGAAATTAATGGAAAGATATATAGAAGAGGAGAAAGCATAATTTTTTATAATAAATATCCTTTTGCATCACACCATCTTGTGGGATTGCTATGTGAAAAACATAACTTAGAAATGAGTGAGTTCTCTAAGGAGATGTTTGAAAACCTATTGTTATTGACAAGAGAATACTATAAAGATGAAGGTCTCGACAATTTTTATGTATATTTTAACATGAACTTTTCTCCAGAGGCAGGGGCATCACAACAACACCCTCATGTGCAAATATATATAGAAGATGCAAAAAGCACGCTTCATAGAACAATTGAAAAGAACAAAAATCTTTTTGCTATGTGGTTAGAGCAACATAAAGAAAAAGGATTACTTATAAACAAGAAAGATATCAAATATATATTTAACTATGCTCCTCTGGGCAATAATAACATAACCATACACCTTCCTTTCTCATCTTCCAAAGAGATGTTAAGGCTGAAAAGCATAAAGTTATTAAGTAATGGAATTATAAATATTATTCATCTCTATGATACTCTAAATGAGAGATGTTTTAATTTTAGCATATTTCCAACAAAGATTGGCACATTTGGATTTTTTATAACTCGAAATCAAGCGCGAGAAAGATATGTCAATGATAGAGGATTCATGGAAACAATATTGCGTGAAATTGTGGTTAACACAGACCCTAAGGAGATATCAAAAGCCTTCAATTCTTTTTTAAGAGAACACGAGGCTTAGTTCAACAATTATACACTTCTTTAAAAGGCTACTTTTTAACAAGGAATTATACCCCATCAATGAGCAGCAGTAGAGCAGCTAACCTTAAAGATGACATGCTACAAAACCTATAGTAATAGCGATTTCTTCCAGTTAACAAAATCATTTAAAATGGTTAACAGGAAGCATAGCCTTATTCAAAGGGTTAAATCGCTATAAGTGCTATTTGCGTGTTAAGTTTCCGCTTAACAAAATTTTGTTAATAAGGGATTATTGGACAACGCCAGAACACAAGAATTAAACGCAAAAAATATATCCTATAATGAGAAAAATATAATATATGGTCTTAGATATTATTTTTAAACCACAAGATTTGGAGACCCATCCTTTGGAGATGTTCATTTATAGTTTTCTTGTTACATCATTAAGCAGTATCTTTGCTTTAATCATTTTCAGTGAGCATTCCTCTGTTGTTTTTCCATTTCTTGTTACGTTGGCATTGTTGCCAGCGATGCATAAGATATTGAAGGATCAGGAAAGGATAGAGGAAAGATTTGAGAATCTCTCGTTTTTTGAAAGATATAAAAAGATATTGGAAATATATACTTTTTTCTTTTTGGGTGTAGTGTTTTCTGTTATCTTCACAATGGCTTTTTTGCCAAACAATTTTTGTGAAAAATTATTTTCTGATCAAATCTCAACCATAAATGCCATACGCAACGAGAATATTGAGATTCAGGGAAAATATTATAGCACATATGAAGACTTCTTAAGCATCTCTTATAATAACATTAAGGTTTTGGTTATTGCATTTCTTCTCAGTTTCTTTTTTGGTAGCGGTGCTTTGTTTATTTTATCATGGAATGCATCTGTTGTGGGAGTATTCATCTCGCTATATGCAAAGATATTGTCAGATGCATATGATAAGCATATCTTAATATCACATATTGAAGCATTTTTGAGCATTTCTTTACATGGCATTCCTGAGGTCTTTGGATATTTTCTTGGTGGAATTGCAGGTGCTGTGCTATCTTTTGGTCTTGTTGAAGGAGAAAATAGAAAGATTATTTTATGTGATTCTTTTAAGACATTGTTAGTTGCTATTTTCTTTATTTTATTAGGTGCTTTCTTAGAAAGTTTTATTGTTGCTTCACTATAAAATATTGTTTAACACATCCTTTAATATTTCTCGTATTTCATTCATTTCCTTTTTGTTCTCATATGCACATCCTATCACAGATTCGTGTCCTCCACAAACAAATCCCTTTTCCTTTAATCCCTTAGATATTCCCTTATCAAACAATCTCAATTTTCTATCATATCTAATGCTTATCCTTTTGCTTTTATAATTTACACATATTGCAATATCAAAACCTAATTGTGTAAGTAGATTTGCTATCTTGCTTTCCTCACTGCCTACAAAGGTATAGGCACACCAATAATCCTTTATCTTAAATACCTTTAATCTCTTCAATGCTTTCATCTTTATCTTTTTATCAATATCCTCAAATGATTTATATAAAAATGAGAAGTCTTTCAAATCTATATTATATTTATTTATTAAAAAAGAGATGATATTAAGATCCTCTTTTGATGCATATCTTAAATATCCAGTATCAGATAATATTCCCGCAATTGTATATACCGCAATACTCTTATTGATATCAAATAAAAGAGAATATATTTCATATAGCATTCTTGTTAAGGATGAATATCTTTTGATAATATGAAGATCAGCAATCTCTTCTATCTCGTTCTCTGCATGATGATCAAATAACATAATCTTAATCTTTTTTCTTTTTGATATTTTTTCTCTTATTTTTTTTGGTATTTTATGAAAATTTGCTGTATCTACAATTAGAAACACCACCTCTTCATTTTTTTCTATTTCAAACTCTGAGGCATCTCTATATAAAAAAGGAAACCTCTCCAACAATTTTTTTGCTTGAGAATTCATTTTCTCAATTATGATCTCTGATCTAATATTGAATCTCATTAATAAATCCTGAATAATTAACGCGCTACATATTGCATCCACATCTGCATGTTCATGAGGAACTATAAAAAATTTGCTTTTCTTATGCTTCTTTAAAAAATCTTTTAAATTCCTTGTGAAATCAACAATTTCAACATCCATAAATCTTAAGGAGATTTCAATCTTTTAAAAAGTTGGAACATATTAAAATTAGAATTATGAACCAGACAGATAGCGAAATACTATATGAGAAATATAAAGAAAAGATAAAAGAGTATTATTTACAGGATAATTTGCTAAAATATTATCAGCTTTTTGGACAAGACAGGGAGGTGGTTCCTGTAATAAAAGCAAAACATTATGCTAAAAGACCATCTATGCTATTATATGATACAGATTATAAATTGCATATTCTTGAAGGAGCAACTTCTTTCCATACTTCTGTTGAGAGATGGAAAAATGTTATGAAACTAAAAGAGATTGGTGAAGATAAGGACAAGATGAATGAGATAAGAAGCGGTTGGGATATTATAATAGATATTGATTCAAAAAGAGGAATAAATGATGCAAAAATTGTTGCTAAAACAATTATAGATTTCTTAAGAGATATCTTTGAGATTCATCCTATTTATATTAAATTCTCAGGAAGTAGAGGATTTCATATAGGAATAAGCGGCGCTTCTTTACCTCAAAAAATAGATGATGTGCCTATACAATACTTATATCCTGACTTATTACATAAAATATCCATCTATATAAAGGAAAAGCTTTTGAATACATTTAAGGCTCTTTTAAATTCCAATAATCCTCAAGATATAGTAGAGATAGAAAGCAATTGGTCTTATAGACATCTATTTAGAATGCCATATTCAATCAATGAGAAAACATATCTAATTAGCGAAGTAATACCTTGTGATGAATTAATGGATTTTGAGCCAGAAAATGCAAGAATAAGGTTCTTAGACAAACTTCAACCTTTCTTAGAGAAACCTTCAAAAGGAGATTTAGAGGGTTTATGTTACGAGGCTATAGAATATTATGAAAATAGCGAATATAAAAAAATGTTAAAGAACAAAGTAATTGAAAACTTAGAAAAAAGAAAAAAAGGATTCTTTTATGATATAAACTTGGACGAGATATTACAGGAAATCAATACAGCTAAAGAAGAGCTTATAAGAGAATATGGATCAAAGAGGTTTAATATAAGAGTTGAGGAAGAATTTTTTCCACAAACAATAAAAAACATACTTAAAGGATTGAGTGATGGAAGAAAAAGAGGCATATTTATTCTTCTTAATTTCCTTAGAAAGATGAACTGGACCTGGGATGAAATTGAAAAGAAGATAGAGGAATGGAACAATAAAAATCAGCAACCTTTAAGGGAAAGTTATATAAGAACGCAGATAAGATATTTTAAGAAAAATGAGGAGAAGATAAAGCATATTCCTCCTCCAAATTTTGAGACCCAAGGATATTATGATGATATGGGAGTGCTTGATAGGGAAGATTTAAAATTAGGAGTGAAGAACCCTATTACTTATGCATATAAAAAGAAGATGTTGTATTTAAAAACAAAGAAAAAACAAAAAAGAAGGGGAAAATATGAGAATATTAATAACAGGAACGCCAGGAACAGGTAAAACTTCAGTAAGTAAAAGATTAAGTCAACTAATAAAGATGGAGGTTGTTCATCTAAATGATATTATTTTTGAAAAAAATATCTATAAAGAGTATGATAAGGAAAGAGAAAGCTATGTGGTTGATTTGGAAAAAATGGAGAGAATATGTAAGGCATATGAAAATGTGATTATTGAGGGACACCTCGCACATTATTGTATGAGAGATGGAGATATAATAATAATCCTCCGCGCTAATCCTTTAACACTCAAAAAAAGATTAAAAAGAAGAGGATATAATATTAAAAAGATAGAGGAGAATGTTGAAGCAGAGATTGTAGATGCTATAACACAAGAGGTCTTAGATTTATCAGAGAGATATGATGTGGAGATATATGAGATAGACACATCTGACAAAAAGATTGATAGAATCGCGATAATAATAAAGAAGATATTGGAAAACAAAGAATATGGAAGACACTTTTTACCTGGAAATATTGATTATACAGATTATTTACTTGAAGGAAAAATTTAGGAGGTTTTTTTGTTAACTGGAAACATAACCTTTCAAAGAAGCGCATGAGAGCAGTTAACCCTTTGAATAGGGCTATGCTTTTCCTTTAACCAAATCTCTCAATTCTAAAATTATATATGCCAGAAAACCTCATTTAATATATTATGATTCTCTCAAGGAGGAAAGGCATATATTTGATGAATAGATATGTTTTTGATGGAAATCCTACAAGGGAGAGTGATCTCCTATTTGTGTCTCACGCGCATGAGGATCATTTACCAAATAAAAAAAGCAGAGCCTTGGCATCTTCACTTACAATAGATATTGCCAATATTAGAAAAAATAGAGCTTTATTAGATGATGGCTTGTCTCTTTGGACTAATGAGAATTTCTCTCTCTATAATGCGGGTCATGTTCCAGGAAGCAAGATGATAAAATTAAAGATTGATAATACAACTATCTTATATACTGGAGATTTCTCTCTTCATGAGAATCCCTTAGTAAAATTTGATTTGCCTTCATGTAGGATTGATGTTTTGATTATGGATGCCACATATTTTAGTCCATACTATTCTCTACCAGAACCTAAAAGTGTCATTGATGAAATAATAGATTTTATTCATAGAAATTATAAAAGTTCAATTTATTTCTTTGTTTATCCCTATGGAAAAAGCCAAATATTAGGAAGTTATTTTGATAAATATGGGATAGATTATACATTTTATATAGGATTTAAAAAATTAAATGAAACCTTAGAAAGACATCTTAATTATAAGTTTAATGGCAAGTATTTATCATTGGAGGATATAAGAAGAAAAAGCCATGGAATTTTTATTTTGCCATTAAAGTATAGACATATGATAAGAGGAGGAATTAAAGTTGGTATAAGCGGATGGGGTAAAAATCCATATTATGCAAAGATGCTAAACCTGGATAGGGTTTTTCCATATTCTGATCATGCTGATTTTGATGATCTATTATATTTTATTGAGAAAATTAAACCTGACATAGTTTATGGTTTTCAACTTAATGGAAATAAAGAATTCTTTGAAAAATATCTTCGGGAAGAATATGAAATCTATGCTCAGGCAATTTGATATGATGCGCCGGCCGGGAATTGAACCCGGGCCACCGCCGTGGGAGGGCGGGATCATACCACTAGACCACCGGCGCATTTCTTTGATAATATATTATATCTCCACTTTATTTTTAAAAATAATATAAACCAAAACAATAATTTTATTTTTTATGGAAAGGATACACATAATCCATATGCTATATAGATTACCAGAAGAACTCAAGCATTTTGCAATGCTCACAATATTGCGGTATCTTATCTATTCAGCGATAAACATCTTCTTACCCGCATATCTAATCTACAAATATGATTTAAAAACATCTTTGATGTTCTTGGCGTTTCAATATTTCTTTATATATACCTTTATATCTATTTCCTTTTTCAAAAGGTTAACCTCAAAATGCTCTGCTGAAATGATACAGATACTCTCCACTATATTTGGAGTTTTAGGTATTGTAGTGGTTTTCCTTATAAAGAATCTCCTTGGGATAATATTTGGAGCGTTTTTGCTAAATCTGAATTTTACTTTATATTGGCTTTCAAAACATTATGTAATAGTAAAATATGCAAAAAAAGAAGAGGAGATAGAAGAGTCTGTTATTATTGATAGTATAGGTAGAATAGTATATTTTGTGACACCTCTAATCTCTTCTTATATTATCTATAAACTTGGCTATCCAATATATTATGCCATAACCATATTTATTATATTTTCTATAATAGCATACATAATAACAAGAACAAAGAAGAAGAAAACATATTTTTATACAAAGGAAAGAGCATTATTTAAATACAAATTATTGTTCTTTTTAGAAGGAGTTATAGGAAGCGGATGGATATTATCAACAACTGCTCTTTTATTTTATAATATACATACAGATATAAAATTTTATGGTATATTAAAAGGACTTTCGCAGATTCTCATTATAGCCCTTTCTTTTTATATTGCACGAATGATAGATAAAAAGCACAATCTTAAGATAAGCATACTCTCTCTTATCTTTTTGGCAATATCCTTCTATCTTTATATTTTGTTTAAAGATAATATTTACGCTCTATCTATTATTGTAACATTAATATCTTTATTTTATAATCTTGGATCCATTTCTCCATCAGCATTTTTATATGAGTATGCAAAAGCAATAGATTCTGGCATAATCTTAGGTAGAGAAATATTACTGACGTTTGGCAGATCCATAATCTTATTTTTAAGTGTTTATTGTCAACAGATAATTTATGTAATTGCTTTTCTTACATCCATTTATGTATTCATATTCTATGAGATTGCCATCAAGCATAGAGATTTGCTATAGCTCTTCTATTTCTCATATCTTTTGATTTTTTCATTTATCTTTTCTATCATATTTTGTAGAAGTATATCATCACAATATGCTCCTTTAAGGCTTTTTATGCTCTCATATCTCTTCCTATCTAAGACATAAAAGTACTTATCTTTTAGTCCTAAGTCATTTATAGCAATTTCCAAAGCCCTTAAGCTTTCGCTTTCAGGTTTAAGATATGCAAAAATAATATCATAATCCTTATTATTTAAATATTCTTCTATTCTTTTTGCATTAATCTCTATGTATGCTTTTTTAATCTCTTCTGTTTCCTCATACTCGGGCCAGTCATATGCATTAAAAGGATACTTATTCTCAAACTCCCTTGGTATTACTCCAGGATTTGAGATTATAAGTTGGTGTATCTTGGCATAATATGGGGATCTCACAAGATATGATAATATCTTTCTATGTGTTTTAGAACTGGAATATGGTTTCTTATATGAACAATGTAAAAATAAGGCATACCTTTTTATAGCGGGTTTTTCATAAAAATATGATATATATTCTTGCCAGATATTATAATAGGGATGAATCAAATTTGAGATCTTTGCTCCTTTAAGTTCATTTTTTGCTTTTTCTTTATATTCCTTAGGAAAATGAGGGTAAATAACATAATCCTTTCCATAAATCTCAACTTTTGGATGGTATTTATATTCTCCAACAATTCTATAGAATTCTTTTAGCGTTATAGGCTTCCATCTTCCTTCTAACCACCAATCAAAAAGCTCGGCATATCCAGAATATGCAAAGGTATTCATAATGGCTATGCTATCAGAATATTTTAAAGCAAATTCCATTGTATTTTTAAAATCATCTTTGACATCTCTTACTCCTGGTAGGTTAACCATAACATATGTTCTTATTTTAAATCCATACTTTTTTGCTATATTCACTGCCCTTAAGAATATTTCTTTTGTTATACCTTTATTTATTATCTTGAGCACCTCATTATTTGCGCTCTCCAAACCCAATGCTAGATACACCTCTAACCCTTCTGAGTCTTTTTTTAATTCTTTCATTTTTTTCTCTGTAACAAAAGGGGGCCAAGTTTCAATTACAACCTTTTTAATATTTCTTTTTTTTAATTCATCAAAGATAAATTTCCTAACCTCTCTCGGTATCTGATTATCATCTATAAAACTGCCAGAATTATAGATCTTCACTACCTCTATTCCTTCTTTTTCCACATTTTTTATCTTTCTCAGAAATTCCTCTTTTAATTGTTTTTCTGTTTTGTTATAAAATCTTCGTTTTTTACTTAGAACACAAAAAATGCACTTTCTCCATGCACATTTTCCATTTTCTAGAATAATAACTTTGCTTTTTAGCCCTTTTAGCATAAAGATGATTTACAAAACAAAATTTTTAAAGGTTCAAGATAATTTAGATAAGAATTATGAATAAAGAAGAATACAAAATAATCGCTTTTTGGTTGAGTTTATTTATGCTATTTGTTCATATTCTTCAAATCTTATTTCCAAGCATTAATGAGAAACTCATTCTAAATAATCTCGCTTATGTTGAGATATACAGATTCGTAACCTCAATATTTTTGCATTCAAGTATGGAGCATCTATTACAGAATGTTATTGGTCTTATGATATTTGGTTTAATTTTGGAGGGAGTAGTAGGTTGGAAAAACTTTCTAAAAATCTTTTTACTTAGCGGAATAATAGGTAATATAGCTATGTTAATCTATGATCCTAACATTAATGGATTAGGAAGTAGCGGTGGAGTGATGGGAATCATTGGAGCATTGGCATATTTAAGACCATGGATGCCTGTTTATTTCTTTGCACCACTTCCTGTTATTTCTCTTGCGATAATATACTTTATAATTGATCTCATAGGCTTAATACATCCTACTGAGAACATAGGATATGCTGCACATATTGGTGGATTTATTACAGGAGTAATATGGGCACATTTAAATAGAGAAAAATATAAGGATATTAAAACCTTAGAGGAGGATTCAGAAGATATAGATGATGAGGAAGCATATTCTATAATTAAAAATATAAATTTTAGGATAGAAAAATATTTAAATAAATACTACAATATATTACTATAGTGTTTCTGTATATGTACAATATATAGTATCGCTATATATTGGCATATCTTGAAATAGGAGGGAGAAATATGTTCAAAAAAATAAGAAAAAGAGATGGAACAATTGTTGATTTCGATGCTGAGAAAATCACAAATGCTATTGCAAAAGCAGGAGAAGCAACAGGAGAATTTGATAGGCGCATTGCTAAGAGATTAACATTAAAAGTGCTAAATTTAGCACAACAAGTTATTAAAGATGACATTCCAAGCGTGGAGGAAATTCAAGATATTGTTGAAGAGGTCTTGTTGAATTCTCCTTATAAAAAGACGGCGAAGGCATATATAATTTATAGAGATGAGCATGCTAAAATAAGGGAACTTGTTTCTAAGGCAAATTCAGAATTAGTTGATCAATATCTCAATAATCTTGATTGGCAAGTTAATGAAAATAGCAACATGTCTTTTTCATTACAAGGGTTAAACAATTATATTTCCTCTGAAATAAGCAAGATTTATTGGTTGAATAGAATTTATCCAAGAGAGATAAGGAGAGCACATATAAATGGAGATTTTCATATCCATGATTTAGGTATGCTATCTGTATATTGTGTAGGATGGGATTTGATGGATCTTCTAATAGAAGGTTTTAAAGGAGCATCTGGGAAGATTGAGAGTAAACCAGCAAAACATTTCCGCAGCGCTCTTGGACAGGTGGTTAATTTCTTTTATACATTGCAAGGAGAAGCAGCGGGAGCTCAAGCATTTTCAAATTTTGACACTTTCTTAGCTCCGTTTATAAGATATGATGGCTTATCATATAAAGAAGTAAAGCAGGCAATTCAGGAATTTATTTTTAATGTAAATGTCCCTACACGTGTTGGTTTCCAAACACCTTTCACAAACATAACATTAGATCTTGCTCCTCCTAAACATTTAGCAAATCAACAGGTTATAATAGGAGGAAAATTGCAAGATGAAGTGTATGGAGATTTTCAACACGAAATAGATATGTTTAATCGAGCCTTTCTTGAGGTTATGATGGAAGGGGATGCAAAAGGAAGGATATTCACCTTCCCTATCCCTACATATAACATAACAAAGGATTTTGATTGGGACAATCCTAATTTTGATTTACTTTGGAAGGTTACATCAAAGTATGGTATTCCATACTTCTCAAATTTCATTAATTCTGATATGGATCCAGCGGATGTGAGATCAATGTGCTGTAGATTAAGATTAGATAATAGAGAGCTTAGAAGAAAGGGAGGAGGTTTATTTGGGGCAAATCCATTAACTGGGAGTATTGGTGTAGTAACAATAAATATGCCAAGAATAGGATATCTCTCTAAGGATGAAACTGAATTTTTAGAGAGATTGGAAGCATTAATGATATTAGCAAAAAACAGTTTAGAGATTAAAAGGAAGGTATTGGAAAAATTTACAGATAAAGGGTTATATCCTTACACAAGATATTATTTGAGAAACATTAAACAAAGCCTAGGAGAATACTGGAAAAATCACTTCTCTACAATTGGTTTGGTAGGGATGAACGAGGCATGTCTAAATCTTTTAGGAGTGACTATAGGGGATAAAGAAGGCAGAAAGTTTGCAATTAAAGTTTTAGATTTTATGAGAGAAAAGCTTATTGAGTTTCAAGAGGAGACAGGGAATAATTATAATTTGGAAGCAACACCAGCTGAAAGTACAAGTTATAGATTGGCAATGATTGATAAAAGAAAATATCCTGATATTATATGCGCAAATGAGGAAGGGTATAGAAAAGGTGCTGAACCATTTTACACAAATTCTACGCAATTACCAGTGAATTTTACTGATGATATTTTTGAGGCATTGGATTTACAAGATGAATTGCAGATAAGGTATACAGGAGGCACAGTATTCCATATCTATATAGGAGAAAAGATAGATAACCCGAATATAATAAAATTATTAGTAAAGAAAATATGTGAAAACTATCGATTGCCATATTTTACAATAACACCTACATTTAGCATATGTCCATTTCATGGATATATTGCTGGAGAACATCATCTCTGCCCTGTTTGTGGCTCAGAATGCGAGGTATATTCCCGTATAGTGGGCTATTTCAGACCCGTAAAGCAATGGAATAAAGGTAAAAGAGAAGAATTTAAGATGAGAAGTAGTTTTAAGGTGAGTGTGTGAGAATTGGAGGACTTCAAAAGGTTTCTTTTATTGATTATCCTGGTAAGATTAGTGCTATTATTTTTACACAAGGATGTAATTTTAGATGTCCTTATTGTCATAATCCAGAATTGGTTGATTCATCTTTATTTGATGAGCCTTTGGATATAGAAGAAATCTTCTCTTTTTTAAAATCAAGAAAGGGAAAAATAGATGGAGTAGTAATCACAGGAGGAGAGCCAACAATACAACCTGATCTCAAGGAATTTATAAAGGAAATAAAGCAAATGGGATTCTTCGTGAAATTAGATACCAATGGAACAAATCCAGATGTTGTCCGTGAGTTATTAAGAGATAGAATGATAGATTATATTGCAATGGATATAAAAGCGCCTTTAGAAAAATACAAAGATGTTGTTAGAGTTAATCTTAACATTGATGATATAAAAGAAAGCATCTCTTTAATTATGTCTTCCTCTATTGATTATGAATTTAGAACAACTATATGCAAAAAACTACTTGATAAAGATGATATCATCAGAATTGCAAAGCAGATTAAAGGAGCTAAACTTTATGTTTTACAAAAATTTGTAAAATCTAAGACATTAGATCCTTTTTTTGATGATGAAATTCCTTATTCTGATGAGGAATTATTAGAACTAAAAAAAGAGATTGAGAGATATGTTAACAAGTGTGCTATTCGTTGATACAATGATATATCTTTAAAAATTTTACTAAATTCTTATTATAAGTAATATATGGATATTGAATTGGAAGATATGATAATAAATAATGATAGATATAATATAAGGAATAAAAATGAAAAAAAGCTTTTTGATGTATATAGAAGATGGGCTATGAATTTTTATTCTAAGATTTATGGGGATCCAATCTATTTAACTCAAGAGGAACTTAAAACAATATTCAAAAAAACACTCAATACAGTATTGAACTTCTCAAAAGAGGTTTATAAAAAGTTAGATAGTAGGGTAATTTATGATATAGGATGTGGTAGCGGTATCGCTGAATTCTATGTGAATTATATAAATAGAAAGAAATTCAATAACGAACTTCTCATTATTGGAATAGATAATGAATTATATAATGAAGGAATATCAGAACTTAAACAAAAGTTTAATGTTCAAAATAATTACTTCTTAAAAATCTCTAATCTTGAGAGTTTCTTTTATCAACTTAAGAAGTATGGGGGAGAGATGGTTGGGTTCTCAAGTAATTTTGGAGACCCTCTTTATCTTACTAATATGATTTTTTCATCAAAAATTTTCTCACATTTCCTTTATTTTGATATAAATACATACGTTGATCCATCAAAAATAAGGGACATTTCAAAAATATCCAAAGAAAATAAAGAATATGAGATAAAAATTATATGCGATGCATCTGGACATCCAAAGAGCATTCCTCTCATAGGAGATTTATATATCTATCTTGAGAAGAAAAAGAGATAAAGAGATTAATATGCCTCAAACAATATATTTTCCTTATTTATTCCTCTTTCTATAAGTTTTGAATTTACATCTTGAACCATTGCAGGCATTCCACAAAGAAAGTATGTTCTATCATTTGATATCAATTTTCTATTATCATCAAATAAGATATCTTGCACATGACCTTTATAAAAATCTTTATATTCTCTCTCATCCCTACTCAATATCGAATAATACTCAAAATTTTTTATCTCATTAGAAAGTTTTAAGAAGAGATCATGATATGCTACATCCTCCCTATATTTATTTCCATAAATCAAAACAATAGAATTGTACTTTCCTGTTTCTGCTAACTCAAGTATCATGCTTCTAAAAGGAGTAATGCCAGAACCTGCTGCTATAAATACAAAATCTCTTGTTGGAGCATTATCTAATATCATATGCCCTTTACTTTGGCTTATCTCTACTTCCTCTCCAACTTTTAGTTTCTCATATACATAACTTGACACCTTCCCATTTTGCTTTCTTTTTATTCCAAATTCTAATATTCCTTCTTTTCTTACTAATGATGGGGGAGATGCAAAAGAATATGCCCTTGTTTCCTTTTCACCATTAATAAAGAATGATAGTAAAGCGAACTGACCTGCCTTGAAATCATAGCTTTCTTGTACCTTAATTCTTAGATGGCAAAAATCTCTTGCAATAATTTCCTTACTTATTACTTTACCTTTTATTGTTTCCATTTCAATCGCCTCTATTTGAAATCCATGCTTATTCTGCTTGGAGTTGCGCCATCTTCGTGAATATATTTGCTATTTTTCTTTTTATCATAAGGTATACTTGCAGGTGAGCACATTTTTTCAAATACCAATTGGCATATTCTCATATTAGGATAGACCTTTATTGGAAGCTTTCCAACATTCCCTATCTCTAATGTTAACTTTCCCTTAAAACCAGGATCAACATATCCCGCTGTCGCATGAATTATTAATCCCAATCTTCCCAAACTACTTCTTCCTTCTAATCTTCCAACAATGTCATGGGGAATTTCAACCCTCTCTAAGGTTGAAGCTAATATGAACTCTCCAGGATGAATAACAAAAGAATCAACGTTCTCATAAAGTATGCTGTTCTCATATTCCCTAACCCTTATTTTACCTATGTTATATGTTACCAATTCCTTATCATCAAAATTTTTTGTATCAATATATTCAATAGCACTTTGTTTAAATACCCTAAACTTGTTATCTAATCTTAAATCAATAGAACTTGGACCAAGTTGTTCCTCTATATTTATAGGCTCAACAATAATCTTTTTTTGCTCTAACATCTCTTTTATTTCTCTATCTGAGAGGATGCACATTTATATCCCCCAATCAAAGAAAGATTTTCTTTTTTCTTCTCCAAAGTAATCTTCCCATTCCTTATCTTTCTTTATTCTATTCCAAAAATCTTTTAATTTCTTTTCAGTTTTATCTATTGTGCTTTTTGTATTTCCAATGCCACATGTATTTCCAACTCCTATTATCAATACTTTCTCAGATTTCTCCACGACCTCTTCCAACATCTTTTCTAAAACTTTTATAGCATTATCTTTAGCATTATATATTTCTTTTTTCATAGGTATTGATGCCTCCTCAGACGACATCTTTATAATGATACCATCCAGAGGTATATTATATTTTACTGCCAATTCCTCTATTTGATGTCTCTCAACACCAATACCTCCCATCATAACCCCAACCCCTTCAACTACACTGCCTGTTTTTTCTCCTTCTAATTTTGCTGCAGCATCTATTGTTATGATATGATTTATCTTGTATTTCTTTATGGCTTTCTCTACACCTTCCCCTACTTTACCTAACTCAGCACCAGGCCCTTTTGCTTTCATTACATATACGCTTCTTTTCCCTATTTTCTCTTTACTAATTACAACGCCTTTTGCTATTTCTTTACCTTCTCTTGTTTTTATTTGGGCAGCAATTAGAGGTCCAATTCCATCACCAACAGGGATATTGTTTGCGAATGATTCAACTGCCCTCGCATTTGCTTTTGCGATTTTTGTTATCATTGGCATTGTCATTTGAAGAATCAATGCTAATTGTATGTTATTTGTTTTTTTAATCAATATTATGTAATGTTTCAAAGTTTTATAAAGCTGATTAAGCCCTGTTGTGCCTATTAATGCGTACTTCATATCTTTTTTATGCTCCTCGCCTTCCCCTCTCATAAATTTATTTATGAAATAATCAAATCTTTGCTCATATCTGTTAAGGATATGCTCAATTTTTTTCACAAGATTTATTGGCTCTATATCAACTGGAAATGCAACTACAAAATCCAAGAAATTATTTATTAACTGTTTTGTTTTTTTATCTTTTGTTTTGAAGTGCTTAAAAAGAATCCTTTTTGATTTGTTCAAATAATTTTCTATTTCTCTTAAATCGCTTTCCAATTTCCATGTGATTTGCATCATATATAACTTTGGATATAAAAAGAAAAAAAGTATAAAAATTAACCAACCTATCCAATTATCAAATAAAAGTTCCTTCACCTTATCACCTTTTTATAAATCTTGGAATTTGAAGAATTGGCGGTAAAGATAGAACTTCTGTTAAATACATGAATTTTGGAATTCCTCTTTTTATTATGGCATTGAGTATCTCTACTTCTTTTCCTTTTAAATTCCCCTCTTTTTTCCAATTTTTTTCCAAATCCCTTGCTTCTTTTTCATCTTTTGTCGCATACAAAATATCGCCATTCATGCTCAATAATGCAACTTCATTATTATTTTGAATATATCTTATCATAAAAGAATATTTTATATTTAACGCAGATATCTTAATTTCTTTTTCCAATAATGAATTAATTATCTTTGTTTCTTTAACATCTTCTATTTTTGGATTGTGCTCTATTTTTACTTTTCCAATTATAGGTTTTTTAACCTCTCCTTTTATCTCCTTAATTGTTATTCCTACTATAGACATATTTTCACCCTTATAGAAAAATTTCATTATTAAATATTTAAAAGTTTTACTATAATGTAGCATGCTAACTTTAAAGAGAGGTTAACTGCTTCAATGTGCTTCATTAAGAGCATATTTTTCCCTTAACCAATTTTTATTTAAAAAATTTTGGTTAAGGGAAAGCATAACCCCTTCTCGAGGCATATCACAGCAGGTAATCTCTCCGAGCGTTTAGGAAGCAGCTAACCTTTCTTCAGGTTAGCATGCTGTAATATGGTCGCGAATATGATATCATCCCGTTAACCATATTATTCAAAATTAAATAAAATTTGGTTAAGGGGAACTATGCCTTACATCTATACCTTCATTGCAGCAGTTAACCTGAAGAAAGGTTACCTGCTCAAATGTGTTTTTGAGATGGTATGTTTCCCCTTAACCATTTTTATTCAAAATAATTGGTTAACGAGCAGAAATCGCTTTTCTAAAGCATACTGTAGCATGATAATCTTCTTTTTAGGTTATCTGCTTCTAATGTGTTTTCTTGGTTATGTGTATTTTCCTTTAACAAAATTATTTAAAATGCGAGAAAATTGCTTTTTAAGTTAAAAATTATATTAATCTTCTTCGATATAAATAATATTTATGGTTGAGAAGATACCTACAGGGATTCCTGGTCTGGATGAATTGCTATATGGAGGAATACCAAAAGGTAGCGTAGTCTTGGTTTCTGGAGTGGCGGGATCAGGTAAAACTACTTTTCTATCTCAATTCTGTTGGTATGGGCTTGTAAGAGGAGAAAGATGTCTTTTCATAACCTTAGAAGAGATGCCGGAAGAGATAAAAGATGACATGTTACAATATGGATGGGATTTCAAAAGATACGAGTCAGAAGGAACATTTAGAATTGAATATTTTGATCCATTTGAGTTAAGTGATATGAGCCACAGATTAAATGATCTCATTGAAGTTAATAAGTTTGATAGGGTTGTAATAGATTCTTTATCTTTATTAGGAATGTATATAAAAGATGAGTTTGAAATAAGAAAAAAACTCTTTAAAATAATTCAGAATATAAAGAAATCAGGAGCAACTGCTTTACTTTCTGGTGAAATTCCTGAACATGAACCAAACAAGCTATCAAGATATGGTGTAGAGGAATTTGTTGTTGATGGAGTAATCGTGCTATATTATCATAGGATGAGTGATGGCAATTTTGGGAATATAGAGATTAGAAAGATGAGAAGGACAAAACATGCTCACGGAACATTTCCAACTTTTATAACCAACAAAGGATACGAGGTGAGTACAGAAAAAATATAAAAGTATAGTGATATATAAAATATATTGAGACACCATAAAGTATATATAATACTAAGGAACAATAATTAATTATAATATTTTGGAGGGTTATAATATGAGCGAGAAAAAAAGTATGGAGGACATGCTAAAAGAATTAGAAAAACTTGCAGGAGAAATAGAAACAAAAAAGAAAACTTCTTCTAAAAGAAAAAAATCTTCTTCAAAACAGAAAGAGATAAAAGATGAGAAAATAAAGGAAGATTTAAATAAAGTAAAGGAGATAAAGAAATCTTTGGAAGTTTTGGAAAAAGAGGTGTTTGTCAAGATAAATGATCCTGAGAAGATAATTAATAATCTTTTAGAGAGCAAAAAGAGGGTAAAAGACATCACTACAAGTCTAATGGCTTTGATTAAGCTTAGCAAATTAAGAGAGGAAATCATTGAAAGATTAAATAAAGATATTTCAGCTTTAAGAGAATTATCAAAGGAGATAGAGCATGAACTCAATTTAGATGAATATACCAAAACATTAGGAAAAGAGATTGGTAAAATAGATGAGGACATCATTACTCAATACATCGATACTATTGAAGAAGACATAGAGGAGATAAGGAGATACATGGGAATAGCAAAATGATACTTTTATGATAAGAGATATTTGTTAAAGCAGAGGTGATTTAGATGAAATTAAAAATAAAGGCTCAGAGTGCCACAGAATATTTGATGACATATGGTTGGGCGCTTTTAGCTATTGCAATTGTTGGTGGATTATTGTATATGTATGTGTTTAGCAACAAGGAGTGTACAGAGGTAACAAAAGGATGGTCCCAGCAAGGTGTTGTAATCGTGCCAAATGAATACCAAGTGATGACGGATGGAAACATTAGTATGATAGTAAAAAACAATTTAGATAAGACAGTATATATAACCAAAATAGAAGTTGATGGTAATGTATGTGATCTTTCAACAACTAAGATTACTTTGGCACCAGGAGAGCAAATTCAAATCTCTACAACAGGTACATCATGTGATAGTGGAACTGTAAAGGCAAATCCAAGAAATGAAAATGCATGCGAGCAGATAAATATCAAATTCACATATGATGTTGAAGGAGGTTTATCAAATAAGATTTCTAGTGGTAGCATTATAGCAAGAATTGTGGCACCTTAAAATTAGAGTATTTTTTCTATTATTGAGCACAAATTCCTTGCCTTTTTTTCTTTTCTTATTAGATATGTGCTCTCTAATCTAATACCAAATTTTCCTTTAAAGTATACTGCAGGTTCAAGCGCGACAATCATGTTCTTTTTAAGTATTTCATTCTCATTAAAATTTGGTGATTCATGAATCTCTATCCCTACACCATGTCCAAGCATATGATATCTACTAAAAATTCCTTTTTTATATTTCCTCAGACAATCCTCTGCAATCTTTTTAAGCTCCTGAACATCCATTCCTTCTTTTGCATAATCTTCTAAAATACCTAAGGTATAGTACACATCTTCAAATACCTCTCTATATATATTTTTTCTTGGAATTGTTATTGTAATGTCTGAGCAATAACCATTAAATTGGGAGCCAAAATCTATCATAACTATATCCTTAGCTATGTATTTTTTTGGTATATGATGTATTGATGATGTATTTTTCCCATAACTTACAATAGTAGGAAAGGCGGCTCTTGCATTATAGTCTATTATTCCTTTCTCAATTTCTTTGGCTAAATCTGTCTCGTTTATATCAAAGATTCTTTTAGAGATTATTTTTTCATAAACTCTCTCATTTATTTTGCATGCTTTTTTTATATTTTCAATCTCATCTTTTGTTTTTACTTCTCTTTTTTTATCAATTTCTTTGCTTATATCTATTATCCTAAATTTCTTTCTTATTTGTTTTATTTGAGCATGGTAGAGGTCATTTAAATATACACCCACCTTAACTTTATTTTTTATTATATCATTTACATCTTTAATTTCTCTATCTGAGATTATCCAAAACCGTACATCATCTTTATTTCTCTCTTTATCTTTTATTAAATAATATGCAATTTTTTGATATGGAAAAACAATTAAAGTGTCTATTTTATTTTTAGAGAATATCTCTCTTATTATCTCTATCTTGCTTGATTTTAATATTTTACTTAGATTGGACATAAAAAGAAAAAAGAATAAAAATAAATTAAAAAAGTTATTTTAGTGCGTCAGGGTTATTTTTTCTTTTTCTTCTTTTTCTTCTTCTCTATTTTTTCTATTCCTATCTTTTTCACATTAGCCTTATAAATCTCGTCACCCATCCAAGATGGCCTGTTTGCAGGTGCTTTAACCTTTGTTCTAGAACCTTCATATATATGTATTTTGTTTGTTCCTCTTTCCCTTAATCTTATTTTCTTATATCCTCTGTTTGCAGCCTTTAATGCTGCTTGTCTTGGTGTCCTTCCAGTGAATACACCGATTTCATTTCCTTTGTCATCTAGCAATACAAAATACCTTTTTCCTTTTTTACCTGCCATTTTCACCTACCTCCTTGACCTCTCCATATAGAATGTCACATGCTTATAATATATTATATATCCGAAAATATTTATATATTTATCGGTTATCATTAGATTTTTGGCATTGTCCAATAATCCTCTATTAACAAAATTTTGTTAAGCGGAAACTTAACACGCAAATAGCACTTATAGCACTTAACCCTTTGAATAGGGCTATGCTTCTCGTTAACCATTTTAAATGATTTTGTTAATGGGAAGAAATCGCTATTACTACAGGTTTTGTAGCATGTTAACCTCATCTTTAAGGTTAGCTGCTTTACTGCTGCTCATTGACTGGGTATAATTCCTTGTTAAAAAGTAGCCTCTTAAAGAAGCGCATCAGAGCAGCAAATCTTATAGAGCTAATGCAATTCAAAGGGTTAAACTGCTCTCATGCGCTTCTTTAAGAGGTTATATTTCCGCTTAACAATAGAGAATTATTGGACAATGCCTAGATTTTTATAAGAAACTTTTAAAATACTTTATATATATCAAGAATTTATGGGAGTAAATATAAGAGAGCTTGTGGATGATTGTAGAGAAGAGATTTCCTATGAGATGCTTAGCGGCAAGACAATAGCATTAGATGCATTTAATATTCTCTATCAGTTTTTGGCAGCAATAAGACAGCCTGATGGTACACCTCTTATGGATTCTAAAGGCAATATAACCTCTCATCTCTCTGGGATTTTTTATAGGAGCATATCCTTGATGGAATATAATATAAAATTGGTGTATGTTTTTGATGGAGAAAAGCCAAGTTTTAAGGAAGAGGAGATAAAAAAGAGATTACAGGCAAAGGAAGAGGCTGAGGAGAAATGGAGAAGAAGCATAGAGGAAGGTAACTTAGAGGAGGCAAAAAAATATGCTCAGGGAGCATCATATCTTACACCTCAAATGGTAGAGGAGGCAAAGAGACTGATAAAAGCTATGGGTATGTGCTATGTGGATGCTCCATCAGAGGGAGAAGCACAAGCAGCATATTTAGCAAAGATTAATAAAGTATATGCCGCAGGATCTCAGGATTATGATTCATTGCTTTTTGGCTCTCCAATTTTGATAAGGAATCTTGGTGTTACTGGTAAAAGGAAGATTCCTGGAACGAATCAATATAAAGAGATAAATTTGGAGAGGATTTTTCTTGAGAAGATATTGGAAGAGTACAAACTTACACAGGATCAATTGATATGTTTAGGTATCTTGGTTGGTACAGATTATGCAGAGAACGGAGTAGAGGGTATAGGAGTAAAGAAGGCATTAGAGATAGTAAGAATATACAAAACACCAGATAAAATATTTTCTGCCATAAAGGATAAGTGGGAACATGATGTTGATTTTATGAAAATATATGAGTTTTTTAAAGAGCCTCCCGTAAGAGATGTGGAGATATCTTTTGATAGATTGAATGAAGAAGAAATATATAAGATCCTTGTAGATGAGCACGATTTTTCTCAAGAAAGGGTCTCTAATGCTATAGAGAGATTAAAAAAAGCAAAGAGTAAAACATCCCAAAGGACACTTTTTAGTTTCTGAATGAGAGGGAAGCTATGAATTTTAAAATCACAGAAAATTATAAGATTGGAAAAATTGTAACATTTATTCCAAACAAAGCATTGCCTGTGTATAATTGGTTTTATTATAAGGAGGGATTTTCAAGACAATTTGTGGAATATGCATATAAGAGATTAAATATAAGTGAAGATGATGTGATTCTTGATCCTTTTGTTGGATGTGGAACCTCTGCATTATATGCAAAAGAGATGGGAAATCTCTTTTATGGATTAGATGTTAATGATGTTGCCATATTAGCTGCGAATGTTAAAACTTATGATTATGATATTTCTATTCTTAAGAACTATGCTAAGAAAATCTTAAAGAAGCCAACAGAACATGAGATAAAAGAGGCTGAGAAAGAGATTGAGAGGATAACTTTATCTATAGTAAAGAAAGCATATCCTTCACCTGTATTAAAGCAAATTTTGGCATATAAGCATAAGATTCTAAATAAGATAGAGGAGAAAAAATATCAGGAGTTTTTTATCTTAGGATTGATGAAAACATCAACAATAACCACATACGCAAGAAAGGAAGGAGGGAGTATAAAGATAGATAAAAAAAGGAAATTTCCTCCTGTTAAAGTTGCATTTAAAAATATCATCAAAAAAATGCTCTCAGATTTGCAAAAAATTAATTTTAAAATTGATGAAAACAAAATCATTATAATAAAGGGAGATGCAAGGGAGCTGAGCAGATATGTTAAGGATAAGATAGATGTTATTATCACATCTCCTCCATATTTAAATAAAATAGAATACACTAATGTCTATGCCTTAGAACAATATCTTTTTATTTCAAAAAGAATCTCAAGACCTGCTGTGAGGTCTTATATAGGAGAGATAATTGAGGAAGAAGAAGATGTGTTTTATGGTAAGTATCCTATGAACAATATAAGTAGAGCATATTTTCGTGATATGTATCAGGTTATCAAAGAAATCAAAAAAATTTCCTCTAATAAGATGAGAGGTGCTCTTGTGATAGGTGATGGATGCTTTCCTAATGGAGTTGTAAAAAGCGATATTTTAATAAGTGAGCTTCTTGAAAGAGAAGGATTTGCTGTTGAGGAAATAGAAAGGGTTAATGTAAGGTGGTGTATGAGAAATCGCATATCAAAAGTTGGGCCAATGCATGAAAGCATAGTTTGGTTTAGAAAATAAATATCACTTCTTTTTATTACCCATAAATGCCTTCATTAGCTCTAATGGCAATACAAATACAAACTTCTCATTTGGATCAGAGGAAATCTCTGCTAATGTATGCAATGTTCTTAGATTTATGGCAGCGGGTTGTTTTGCGATTAGCTCTGCTGCCTTTGTAAGATTCTCTGCTGCCTTTATTTCTCCCTCTGATTTTATAATAACAGCCCTCCTCTCCCTTTCTGCCTCTGCTTGTCTTGCCATTGCTCTCCTCATTTCTTCAGGTAACTCTATATCTTGCAACCTAACACCTGTAACATCAATACCCCAGTCATCTGTTATTTTGTCAACTATTTTGCGTATATCCTCTGCTATCTTTTCTCTTTTCTGTAATAGGCCATCTAAATCCACTCCACCAATGACATCTCTCAAAACTGTTTGGGCATACATTATAGTTGCATAAGAGTAATTTTCGACATTAAGCACAGCTTTTTCAGGATGTTGAACTCTAAAGAATACAGTAGCATTTATTTTAACAGGAACATTGTCTTTTGTGATTACTTCCTGTTTTGGCAGATCAATGGTTTTTACTCTGATATCAATCTTTATTAATTTTTGGATGATGGGAAAGAACCACATTAATCCAGCATCATACTTCCCTGAGTACTTACCTAAGGTGAAGAGAATACCTTTTTCATATTGAAATATAACCCTTATACCTGAGATAGCGTATAATATTAGCAACACACCAATAATAACCCAAACATAACTAAAGGATAACAACATCACAACTCCCAAAATGAAAATTAAACAACCAAAAAGCACATATATTGCTCTTTCCATATACTTTATTCTTTCAAGAATATTTAAAAATTTTTTATAAAAATAAAAGAAAAGGAAAGGGATTAATTTTATGCTATCACTCTGTGCTTGCCAATATTGTCAATGTACCTGTTGGCACATTTCCGTCAGGTACTCCATAAGGTACATGCAATTCTACATCTGCAATTAAACTATCTCCTGGATATATGGTATTGCCATTATTCAAAGTTAATCCTACCTGACTACCACCAAATGCAGTACATGAACTTGCTCCTGGTGCATCTGCATTCCATCTAAAGATTCTTATTTTTGAACAGTCATAGTATACGGCAACACAATATGTAGTACCTCCTATTTCTATACCATTTATAAGACCCCAATCTGAATCTCCTGTAGCGCCAATATTTGCCCATTTAACATTTCCATCAATCAAATCAATTGTACCTGTGTTTGTAGTGTTGTGAGGCTCCACTCCTATCACAATATCTGCATCTGTGCCTGTGGAACCATTACAATATGGTTCTGGATCTGTTGAAGTTGTTGCATTTATCACCCAGAAATATTCATGGTTAGCATCTCTTATTTTTCCAAAACTTACCCAATTGTCTGGTTTCTGGAGATATATGTAATCTGTGCTTGAATTGAATTCTACTCTATCAACAAAACTCATGTTTGCACCTGTGTAATCTGTTGGCTTTAACAATAACCAGTTTCCTGAATCATAATTTTGTAAGTTACCTGTTCCGAACGGATTACTTGAAGGTTGTGATACATTTGCCCATACATATGTTATATCCGTAGAACCCATATTTTCTATCTGTATTTGGCTTAGTGTTACCCCATCTTCAGTATCTGTATATTGCGTTAACACAGTTCCAGGATCCGCATTACCCCAATCCATTCCTGCAGGAGTAACATCTATTATTGTTTTATTGTTTACTGTTACTGTAACCTGAGAGCTATCTGTTGCATCTGCCGTATACGCGTTTGCAATACCATCAAAATCTAAAAATAATCCAGCAATTAAAGCACCTAAAATCGTCAACACAAAAGCCATTTTACTCATGCTCTTTAATTCTACCCTTTTCATTTCTCACCACCCCGTTCAAGCATGCTCATTTTATCATGATTATTCTACCCACCACATCATTTTTTTGCTCAATCCAACCCTTGCTGATTTTTCTTCTCCTTTGATAATGCCTTTATCTTTTAGTTTATAGCAATAGGTATTAGCAGTGCTCCATGCAATGCCCAATTTTTTGGCTATTTGATATGTTGTTAGCGGTTTTTTCTCCTTCTTTAATATCTCTACAATTAATTTCTCAATGCTTTTCATATTCTCTACCATCAATCCCACCATTATGCTGATGAAGCATATACTGTCAGCGTACCTGTGCTTAGATCACCACTTGCAGTACCAAATGGGACTCTTATATGAACCCATGCCTTATAAAACCCTCCTGGTGGTATAGGTTCAGAGTTTATATAGCCACTGTTCATGATGTTGGTGCATATTGTTTGAACTGTTGAATCAGCAAGAAAATCAGCATTCCATCTAACAAAGAAGATTCTTGCACCAGTTGCTGGGCAAGACACTGGTATAAATACACAATAAGTCTCACCATCTCCAAAATCAACTTCTCCTACATCATATTGCTGTCCATCTAATACTCCTCCTCCTGTGTTCAATGTTACTGGAGTAAATGGAATAGGTGTTTGATCCCTTAAATCCACATCACCAGTACTTGTCACTGTCTTTGGAGATGAAGTATTGATATAGAGCTGTCCATTTGAACAATTGTTTGAATATTGGCTTATATATTCAAAGAAGTATTCAGTACTACCATTCCTAAATCTTCCAAAAATTATTCCAATATCGTTTAAATTTGTATTGGGAACTTTTATATATAATGGATCATCTTCCTCATATTCAACCCTATTTATAAACATAAAATGACTATCAGGAGCATTTCCAGAGTTGTTAGCTATAACAACAAAGTTTGCTGGATCATAAGCTAAAGGATTAGCTGTGGCAAATGGTCTTGAGGAAGGATATGAGTTATTTAGCCAAATCTTTGTGATATTTACTGAACCTATATTTTCTATCCATATATTTTCATAGTTATTTGCCTCTGCACTTCCATTATATTCTTTTCCAGGCTCAACATTATACCATGATAATGATGAAGGATTGATATCTACCATAGTTTTTTCAGAGACATTCACAAATATGGTGATGGTATCATTTGCCTCTGAGATTGGAGCATATACTCTATGGATATTGAATATTGATAAAATAATTACAAAACAAACTATTAAGAACACAATACTTCCTATTTTTGTTCTTGTATGCTCCATGTTTCCTCATCCCCTTCCATTAATCATGAAGGAATATGATGATATGTTGATATTTAGTTATCTCAAAGTTTTGATATATCAATATAACAATATAATATAAAATTGGCTTTAGTAGGAATATATAGTTTTTGTAACTATTCAATAGTGAAATAAAAAGGGTATATATTATTTTACGTGAGTAAATTAAAGTTTATGTTAGAGAGTACGAAAAGGACATGCTTTATCCTTTTCTTTTTTTGGATAATGATTCTTTTGCCATGCTATAGCTTATATACTAATGTCTCAGGAAAACTCATTATAGAGGAGAAATTTTATATCAATAATAAGAATAACATAAAAAATATAACTTTTATAATTCCATTTAAACAACACTTTTCCAATTTCAAAGTTATTTCATGTGTTAATTGCACATGTAAATATAATGGAACACATATAACTGCTTATGTAAATCCTAATACACTTCATGATGGCATAAATATCATCAACATAATAGGAAAGATAAGACAAAATCTTATATTACCTTATAAACCAAAAGATTTAGATGAAGTATCTAAATTTACAACCTCTACAAAAAACATTCAGAGCAATATAGAAAGCATAAAAGAAATATCCTCTTTAATTATGGATTCTTGTGATGGAGATAGAAGATGTTTTATAATAAGTTCTGTTAAGTGGGTAAATGAATATCTAATATATGATACAAGATATAGTGATAGAAATTATGATACTCGATGGATATTAAAAAATAAGAGAGGAGTATGTGCAGAATATACAACACTTTTTATAAGTTTGATGAGAAGCCAAGGAATTCCATCACGATATGTATCTGTTCTCTCTTATGATATTAAAAGAAAAGAACTAATACCACATGCATATGCAGAGGTATATATAGATGGAGTATGGTATCCAGTTGATGTTTTATGGAAGCAGATTGGATATGCTGATGCATTGCACATATATAGATACTACTCCAATGACAATCATGTTGAAAGCAATATTAACATCTCTTACTTGGATGAGATTGATTTTAAGTGGATTGATGAAAAGATAAACCTCATGAATGTAGGTATTGGGATTAACAACAGCTACTTTAACATTGCTAATACTTCCTTAAATATAGAGCCAAAAAAGATTGCTAATATATCCTTAAATATATCAAAACTCAAAGAAGTGAAAGATGCGTGCGTTTATATAAAGATAAATCCATGTGTTGGTGGCAACATTTCAGTTGCTCCTAAAGAGGATATTGCATGCGAAAATCTTAATTTTTTTATAATTTCATATGATGAAGACATTATTTGCCCGATTACCATTCAATATGATACAAAATTTTCAGTTATAAATATGACTTCCTCAACACAATTGTTTGAGATAAATGCATCTCAATCAGAAGGTTTTATTTCTTCATTAATAGATTTGTTAAGGAAGTTGTTTAACATGATAATTTCTCTTATTAACTCACTGTGATGAATCACAGCAATATTGTTATACCTTGTTTTTATATATGAAAGATACGCTGGATAGGTGTATCTATTATCTATAAAAAAGATTATCCCTTTTTCCTTTTCACTTCTAATTATCCTTCCAGCGCTTTGAATTACCTTATTGATTGTTGGTATTATATAACCATATTCCTTTCCTTTACCATACATCTTTTCATAATATGAGATTATAGATTTTGCATATAAATCTGGTTTTTCAAATGGAATGCCTATTATCCCAACAATCTCTGCTGTTTTTTCTTTGAAATCTACTCCTTCATAAAAGTTTGCTCCGCTTATGGCTAATAATACAACATCATTGTTTTTCCTCATAGTTTCCAATATTTTGTCCTTCTCAGATTTTGTTATATCTTTTTTCTCCATGAGTATTATTTTTCGAGGTTCAAATGAAAGATAAGGAAGTATGTGGTCTCGTGTTTCATAGGAAGGGAAAAAGAATATAATATTGTTCTTAAAATTGTTTGCAATTATTGAGATGATTTCACCATATATCTTAAAGGTATTTTCATCCCTATACTCATATTTTGTTGTTACACCTTTTATAATATATACCTTCTGATTCTCGATTGGGAAAGGAGATGTCAATTCTAAAGCCTTGCTAATATGCTTTAATCCTGTGATATCTTGATACATATTTAATGGATAAAGAGTTGCAGACATAAATATTGCTCCTTTAACTTGAGAGATGATATCGTATATTTTTGAAGATACATCCATATCTATTATTCTTATGTTCCATGAGATGTTATCATTTTTGTTAATCTCACCAATTCTTACTATACTTTCCATTTCATCTTCCCAAAATTCTAAAAATTTTCTTATACTATTTGCATAGGATCTATTATTATTGCGATATACTTTTTCTGCAATATCATATAAGAAATCTAATAAACTTTGATATGAAATCTCTTTCTCTATAATAGACATGATTTCCTCTTTTGTTAGATATGCTTGAGAATCTTCCTTTTTTATTTTATTGAGCAACAAAGCCTCTATGTTCATTCCTATATTTAGCAGAATTTTTGCTATTTCAGGATAATGCTCTCTGCTCTCTTTGATTGCTCTCTTTAATATATATGATGAAAGTTTGATATCATTCATCCTTCTTATTCTATCTGGCAGATTATGTGCCTCATCCACTATTACTACTATATCCTCAAGTTTAAGATTGAGTTTTCCAAGAAATGTGTTACTTATAGATGGATGGAAGAGATAATAATAATCCGCTATTATAACATTTGAATCCTTCAATAATTCCAATATCATCTCATATGGACAAAAATCTGAGAGATTTTCTTTTATCTTCTCAGATTCTGTTATAATGGCATCTTTATATTTTGCAAGTGCTATCCTTGCTTGAGATGTTAATGAGCCGTTTCTTATTGTATTCTCATAAAAATAGCATAGGTGATCCTTACGTAATGTTTTGCAGTAATCATGAAAGTCCTCCATGTTTATCTTCTCAATTTTTTGATTGCACAATGATTTCTTGTTCAATATATTTATTGCCTTAAAATTTTTGTTATATTTTTCATTTATTTTTCTAACTGTTTTGAACACTATCCTGTGATGTTCATGTCTGTTAGTCAAGAAAAAGACTTTTAAGTGGTTTTCTTCTGCAAATTTCATTGCTGCTCCTAAAGCTGAAGCTGTCTTGCCAATGCCAGTAGGTGCATGAACAAAACTAATAATCCCTTTCTCAAGATTTTCTTTTATAAACTCAAACATCTCCTTTTGACCCTTTCTAAATGTTTCATGTGGAAAATATGGGTAAAGAGTTTTGGTATGTTGTACCATATTTTTATAATGATAAGACCGAAATCTTTATAAACCTTTACCACACATAATTACTCTTTATGAGAACTAAAACAAAAAAAGCAGTATCTATAACTATCTCGGCTGTGCTTCTTGTTGTGTTTGTTACTGCTATAGCTGCACTATATAGCGGATGGTTCAAATCATTCATAAGGAGCATCTCAGAATCAGCAGAAAAACAGGACTTACCTGTTAACTGCGATAAAGTAAAAGTCTCCATCCAAAAAGTAACTTATGGAGTAGTAGACAAATTAGAGAGCTATATCAACAAAACTTTTCTCCATGACAAAGCATATGAGGAAAGTACTTTCAATCTAACCCTAAACAATAGCAATGTTGAAGTCACCATAGATTTAACACCCATACCTTATTAAGGTGATAACATGAGATATCTATTGTTCATCGCGATGCTTTTACTCATACTTTTCACATTACCTTTTTCCTATGCAGCCACCTCTCTCAACTCCTGCACCACAATCTCATCTCCAGGAGTTTACTATCTCACCTCTGACATCACTGACTCAAGCAGTACTTGCTTTACTATCTCCTCTTCTGACGTAATTTTGGATTGCCAAGGACATGTGATTGATGGTACTCAAGCCTCTGGTAGTTATGGCATATATGCCAGTGGCTCCTTAAGCAACATCACCATAAGAAACTGCAAAATCCAAGAGTTTTATTATGGAATTTACTTCTATAATGGTGTTCATGATAGCAAGATAGAGAATGTTGTGAGTAATAGCAACAATGGATATGGCATCCGGCTTAATGGCGGTTCCTCCAACACATTAACAAACATCACTACTGAGAATAACAATTGGGGTGGCATCCTTCTTGATTCCTCATCCTCCAACACCTTAACAAACATCACTGCTAAGAATAATCACGACGACGGTATTCATCTCTATTCCTCTTCTTCCAACACCTTAACAAACATCACTGCCAATAATAACGGTGAGGATGGCATTTATCTCTCTTCCTCTTCCTCCAACATAATAGCAAATTCCACAATAAAATACAATGCTCAATATGGTATTTATCTTACTTATTCAGATAACAACAACATCACATCCACAACAATCACATTCAATTCTCAAGGTATTTACTTTAATGGCAACTCAGACAACAACATCTTCAAAAACAATACCATACTCAAAAACAAATTTAATGATATAAGAATAACATCCAGTGATAATAACAATCTCTTTTATAACAATCTATTATCTACAGCTAAATATAAAATCTCAGATGAATCATCAACAACAAAATGGAACTATACGAATATAGGAAATCACTGGCTAGATTATGATGCTGAACATGAAGGATGCTATGATACTAACAATGACAATATATGTGATGATCCTTATGCTATCAATGATAAATATGATTACTATCCAATCTATACAGGAACACCTCAAAAAACATTTACTTGCTCATCATGTAGCGAGTGTACATCTATAATACAAAACAATGCAACTCCCAATGATATAGTGCAATTAACTGTTGATATTATTGATTCCACCACATCTAAATGCATATATTTTGATCCTTATACATATCCAGAAATAATATTTGATTGTCAAAACCATTTAATAGATGGAGATGACAATGTTGATTATGGAATTTATATTGATTATACTCAAGGCATTACAATCAAAAACTGTCAATTAACAGATTGGGATTCTGCAAATATCTACTTAACCAATGTTAAATATAATACCTTAAAGAATATAATCACTAAAAGTAGTCCAGATCGTGGCATCTATCTCCGTTCCTCTTCCTTCAACACATTAACAAACATCACTGCTAAGAATAACAATTGGGATGGCATTTTTCTCTATTCCTCTTCCAACTATAACACATTAACCAACATCACTGCCAATAATAATAACTGTGGCATCTGGCTTCATTCCTCTTCCAACTATAACACATTAACCAACATCACTGCCAATAATAACAATCGGGATGGCATCTATCTCCTTTCCTCTTCCTCCAACACATTAACAAACATCACTGCCAATAGTAACTCTCGTTATGGCATCTATCTTGATTCCTC
>CAYOWP010000003.1:0-92315 GCA_964407715.1 uncultured archaeon
AGTATAGAGAGGTAGTTCCACTTTTTGCTGCTCCTACTATTAGGAAGTTTGGAAATTTGTTCATAATTTTTACCCCCACAGATTATTATATAAAATGAGGATCATCTTTTTCTCTTAACAAAAACAGCAAATAAGTTGAGCCCTTTTTTGGTTTGACTCTCCACTAGTTTGCCAAATGTTTTATCTAGTATCTTCAATAGGATTTGAGAATTTATGGCAAAGAATCTATTAGATAGCAAACGTATATATAACTCAAAAGGAAATTTTCTTATATGATAATACCATTCCTGAATTTCAAAGAACTTATTAACTTGCTCGCGTAAAAGATTATAATTGTAATGTCTATAATGCTTCTTAGGCTTCCTCATGAAAATTGAAGGAACAGTAATAATGAATATTTCCTTATCATCCAACAATTTATGAAGCGCCTCAATGGTGGATTCTATATCTTTGTCTGGGATATGTTCAAGCACTTCCATAGCTACTATCACATCAAATTTATCTTTTAATTTTAATTTTCTCAAATCCTTGTCATATAACTCAACTATATCTCTGTTGTCATAAGTAAATGCTTTAGCAAATAATATTGCTCGCTCACTAAGATCAACTCCAACTATCTTCTTTATTTTTAACATACCTTGATTATAAAGCTTAAGAATCTCCCATATAAGTCTTCCATCACCACACCCAAAATCTAAAATTCTTAAAGGTTTTCCAGTTTCATGATGATATTCTATAATCCTGCTCAAAACCTTCTTTAAGAGTATAGCAGAATATAACCGCAGATTATTAGAGAGATTTACTTTATATGGAGAAAATGAGAATATATAATGATAAGGAAAACGATATTCTTGATCCTGCAATATAAACTTATCTATTTCTTCAGATGTGGTTCGCTTAACTCTTCTCATTATCTCACCATTTCTCTCATATCTAAATATCATCAAATTACCAAACATATTTAAAATTTTAAAATAAAATGTTATATTTAGTGGTGCTTATGAGTGGGAAGGAATCTGCTTTGGTATTGTGGTTTGATGAAATAGGTATCAAAGATGTTCCATTAGTAGGAGGAAAAAATGCATCCTTAGGAGAGATGTACTCTAATCTAACAAAAAGAGGAATAAGAATTCCTAATGGCTTTGCAATTACAGCAACTGCTTACAGATATTTCCTGAAAGAGAACAACTTAGTAGAAAAAATAAAAGACATATTAAAGGATCTCGATACAAAAGATGTGGATAATTTACGTGAGAGGGGAAGAAAGGTAAGAGATGCTATACTCCATGCAGAATTTCCACCGCGATTAAGAGATGTCATTGTTGATGCATATCTCAAGTTATCTCAAGAGTATAACACAGATTATGTAGATGTTGCTGTAAGAAGCTCTGCAACTGCAGAGGATTTGCCAGATGCAAGTTTCGCAGGTCAACAAGAGACATATCTTAACATACGCGGAATTCCTGCATTGTTAGATGCAGTAAAGAAATGCTTTGCATCTTTGTTCACTGACCGTGCCATAAGCTATAGAGAGGACAAAGGCTTTGATCACTTCTCAATTGCATTATCTGTTGGTGTGCAAAAGATGGTTAGATCAGATTTAGGTGCAAGTGGAGTCATGTTTACCTTAGATACTGAGAGTGGATTTAGGGATGTGATATTAATAAATGCTGCATATGGCTTGGGGGAAAATGTGGTTAAAGGAGCTGTAAATCCTGACCAATATTATGTGTTTAAGCCAACTTTGCTTAAAGGTTATAAAGCTATTATCTCTAAAAGATTAGGAAAAAAGGAAAAGAAGATGATATATGCGCAAGACAGCATGCATCCAACAAAAAACATTGAAACTACTGAAAAAGAGAGAAATTCCTTTGCACTCACGGATGATGAGATTTTGGAGTTGGCAAGATGGGGAATAGAGATAGAAAAGTATTACTCCAAAAAATATGGTAGAGAGATGCCAATGGACATAGAATGGGCTAAAGATGGAGTTGATGGCGATCTTTATATAGTACAGGCAAGACCAGAAACAGTACATAGTGTTAAAGATACCACAAAAATTGTGCAATACAAACTCAAAGGAAGTGGAAAAGTTCTTGTTAAAGGTTTAGCAGTTGGAGATAAAATAGCAAACGGTAAAGTCCATGTTATAGAAGATGTCTCAAAGATTAATGAATTCAGGGAAGGAGAAATTCTGGTAACTGATATCACTGATCCAGATTGGGAACCAATCATGAAAATTGCATCTGCTATAATAACAAATAAAGGAGGAAGAACATCTCATGCTGCTATTGTGGCAAGAGAACTTGGTATCCCAGCGATTGTTGGCACAGGCAATGCAACAAAGATATTGAAAACTAATCAAGAAGTTACTGTTGACTGCTCCTCTGGTTATGAGGGTTATGTATATGATGGATTGATTGATTATGTCAAGGAAGAGATAGATGTTAGCGTTATACCAAAAACTAAAACAAAGATTATGATGAATATTGCAAATCCTGAACAGGCATTCAAATTGAGTTTCTTACCAAATGATGGAGTTGGATTAGCAAGGGAGGAGTTCATAATTAATTCTCATATTCGCATACATCCAAATGCCCTTTTAGATTATGAAAAATTAAAAAAGGATCCTAGTTATAGAGGCTTAGTAATGCAAATTGATGAGATTACTAAGGGATATGAAGATAAGGTGCAGTTCTATATAGATAAGTTAGCAGAAGGAATTGCTTTAATTGCATCTGCCTTTTATCCAAAAGATGTGATTGTAAGATTCTCTGATTTTAAATCCAATGAGTATAAAAATTTGATTGGTGGACATTTATATGAGCCTGATGAAGAGAATCCCATGATTGGATGGAGAGGTGCTAGCAGATATTATGATGAACGATTTAAAAAAGCATTTGCTTTAGAGATATTGGCAATAAAGAAAGTACGAGAGGAAATGGGATTGGATAATGTGATAGTAATGATACCTTTCTGTAGAACTGTAGAGGAAGGTAAAAAGGTTTTGGAGATAATGAAAGAATATGGGCTCGAGAGAGGTGCTAATGGTTTAAAGGTATATGTGATGGTTGAGATTCCAAGCAATGTTCTTCTCATAGATGAATTCAGCAAATATTTTGATGGTTTCTCTATCGGTAGCAACGACCTAACACAGCTTGTTTTGGGAGTGGATAGAGACTCAGCACTGGTTAGTCATGTATATAACGAAAGAAACACGGCAGTTAAAGAAATGATTTCCTTGGCGATTAAGGGAGCAAAAAGAAATGGAAGAAAAATTGGTATTTGTGGGCAAGCACCAAGCGATTTTCCTGAAATTGCTGAGTTTCTCGTAAGAGAGGGAATCGATAGCATCTCATTGAATCCAGATACTGTTGTGAAAACGAGATTCAGGATTAAAGAGGTTGAGGATAGTTTATCATCAAATTAATGGAGCGTGACAAATTATGGCAATAATTGATGAACAAACCAAGCAGCACTTAAAAAAAGATTTTGAAACAAAATTAAAAAATAACGTTAAAATCATATTTGTTAGTGGAAAGGATTGTGCCTCATGTGATAAGATTAGAGAGATATTAAAACTCTTGGATGAGGTTTCCAATGGAAAAATAAACATAGAGGAATATGATTTTGATGAGAACAAAAAGATTGTTGAAGAATATAATGTAGAGATGTATCCTGCTTTGATTATAATCTCTGAATATAACAAAACAGGAAACATAAAATTTTATGGTATCCCTGCTGGATATGAATTTATAAGTTTAATAGAGAGCATTTTTATGGTATCTCTTGGAAGAACAGCACTCTCTGATAACACAAAAAGCATAATCAAGGAGATAAGGAAACCTGTAAAGATACAGGTATTTGTTACTCCAACATGTCCGCATTGTCCAAGAGCTGTTATTATGGCACATCAATTGGCTATGGAAAACAAAAATATAGAATCTCATATGATAGAGGCAACAGAGTTTAGCGAGCTTTCTATGAAATATCATGTAATGACAGTACCAAAAATAGTAATCAATGAGGGAAAAAGTGTATTTGAAGGCGCTTTACCTGAGCCATATTTTGTTCAAAAAGTAATTGAGGCTGTGAATGGATGATTATCTTTCTTTTAATTTAAAAAATATAAACCCAAGAGCAAAACCAATGAAGGTATAACATGCAAAAATCAAAAATACTTCATTAAAAGAAAAAAATTTCAATAGAGTTCCTGTTATAAAAGCTGCTAATGCACCATGCGTAGTTTCTATCTTTGCAATTGAAACACCATTAAATGTTTTACCTATGGACAGCAATAAACCACCTATCAAGAATATTAAAAAAGCATTTGCAAAAGCAAGAAGAAATAAAGAAACTACATAAAAAATATATGTAACTAAAAGACCTCGTATGGGTGAAGTTTTGTCCACAAATCTACCTGCTAAAGGTAACATAAACATTGCTATTGCCCCCATCATACCAAACACAAAACCTGTAGAGATATCTTTGTGAGTTAAGGAATATAACGCTAAAGGAAAGAGAATAGGCTCCATTGCCCAATGTGATTGGGTTACACCCTCGGTAAATATTCGGATAAATAAATATGGGTTATTAAATATATGCTTAATAGTTCCCATGAAATTTGTTCGTATTTTTCTCTTGTTTCTACTAGCTGTAATAGGCTTTTTTATCAAGTATGGATGCACCTTAATCATAAATAATAAAAGAATGACAACATATAGAACAAGTACTCCATAATATGGCCATCTTAATGTTCCATAATCTGATAACGCTCCTCCCATCATTGCACCACATGTTCCAGATATTGATCCAACAGAATACCGATATCCAGAAATCTCAGCAATATTTTTTCTCTTTGAAATTATATCTTGAAATATTGCATTGAAAACCACACCCAAAGATGCACCACCAAATGCCCATGCAAACTTTCCGATCACATATTGATACAGATTTATTGAGGTAGATGCCAATAAAGGAAACAATAAACCTATAAGAAGACCGAAAATAAATGCTCTATCTTTTCCCCATAACACACTGATCCTGCCATAACTCCAAGACCAGAAATCAAAATAAGATATATAATTACCTTTGTATCTCTCCTTAATACTCTATGAGCCATGAAATATTTACCTCCGCAATGATTTATTCAGAAGACTCTTGACATGTCCTAAGCGCAGGGAATGCCATTATCTCTCTTATTGTGCGCTGGTTCGTTAATATCAGAATTAATCTTTCTATGCCAATACCACATCCACCAGCAGGTGGCATACCATATTCCAATGCCTTGATGAAATCCTCATCTAATGGATGTTTCTCCTCAATCTCAGCTTTTTTTCTCATCTCCTCCTCAAATCTTTTCCTTTGCTCTATTGGATCATTAAGCTCTGAAAAAGCATTTGCTATCTCTAATCCGCCAATAAAAAGCTCAAATCTTTCCACAAAGCCCTCTTTTTCTCGATGATCCTTAGCCAATGGAGAAATCTCCTTAGGATAATCCAATATAAATGTTGGTTGAATCAATTTTTCCTCCACTTCTTCCTCAAATAATTTGGCTATAAGATAATTTCTACTTTCCTCTCTCAACAAAATATCTTTTTTCTCAAGAAGTTCTCTTATCTCCTCATTGGTCATATTTCTTACATCTATATCGCTGTACTTTAATAAAGCCTCTTCAAGACTCATTTTAGCAAACCTATTGAGGTTTATCTCATGCTCTTGATATTGAATCTTTAATGATCCATTAACCTTTTTTGTAACATGTTTAATTAGGTTTTCAGTAATCTTCATTATATCATATAAATCGCTATATGCTTGATAAAACTCAAGGCTTAAAAACTCTGGGTTATGTGTTGCATCCATTCCCTCATTTCTAAAATTCTTTCCTATTTCATAAACTTTTTCAAATCCACCAATGAGCAATCTTTTTAGATATAACTCTGGTGCAATCCTGAGATAAAAATTCCTTTCTAATGCATTGTAATATGTAATAAAAGGTCTGGCATATGCTCCTCCATAAACAGGTTGAAGAACAGGAGTATCAATCTCGATGAATCCACGTTCATCCAAAAAATTTCTCATCTCCTTTATTATTTTATATCTCTTTTTGAGAATTTCTCTCTTCTCAGGGTTAAATATAAAATCCAAGTATCTATGCCTATACTTATATTCAGGATCCTGAATTCCATGATATTTCTCAGGCAATGCTCTTATTGCCTTTGCTAAGATTTCAAAGGAACGTATTTCTATACTTTTTTCCCCTGTTTTTGTTAATGTACAAATCCCTTCTACACCTATGAAATCTCCTCTATTCACATATTTCTTAAATATCTCAAATTTATCTGTAATATTTTTTCTTGCTATTAATTGTATTTCTCCTTCTTCATCTTGCAATTTCACAAATATAATGCTACCAAGATCTCTATAAGAAATTATTCTTCCTGCAGTTTTTACGGTTTTTTGAGATTTCATCAATTCTTTAAATGACAAAAGAATATACTTAACAGAATGTGTCTTTTCATATCTATAAGGATATGGATTAATGCCTTTTTCTCGCAGTTCCATTATTTTTCTAATATTGCTCTCTCTAACAAACTTTTCTCGGCTCATATTAGGATATTTGAGAAATTATTTTTAAATATTTTTTTAAATTTTCGCATGTCTCTAATAATATTTTAAGGAGTCTTAAAAATGCGCCGGTGGTCTAGAGGTATGATCCTGGCCTTCCAAGCCAGTGGCCCGGGTTCGAATCCCGGCCGGCGCATTGGATATGCTTGCTTTTGATCAGTAAGCAATCTCAAATGTTTCATCTCAAACTTTTGTTCTTAAGTAAGTAAATCTCGAACATATGTTTATCTTTTACCTTTATAATAGTATATAGTTCTAAATGTTCCTTATTTTTTTGTTTAAATAATTGATAATTCTTGACAATGTCTTCTGAGTTAGGATCACGCAATGTGTTGTTAGTGGTAAATATGATGTATATGTGGTACATATTTATAGATTCACCAAGATGTTTCAATACGCTATCGAAATATGAAAGAGGAAAAATATAATATCCTTTATAAACATATTTTCCTATATGCCAACTCTCCAAGAAGAAATTCATGCTCTCATCATAGAAAATTATAGTATTCTTATCATTCGAGAAAATATTATCAATGGATTTATCCAATGCTCTATATCCCATATCCCTAAAGAAATTAGATAAATATGAAGAAGAATCTATATTTAAATATATAAAATAGGCGATTACACAACCAACCGAGAAAATAAATAAGATATAATAAATACACCGCATCTTATGAGATGTAAAAATTGTGTTTACTTTACTAAAAGCAAGTAAAATTAAAAGAAATAATGAAAAATTAAAAGGCAATAGATATCTATATGGAGAACCTACAATAGCAAAAAACAATACAAAGAGAAAAAACAAACTAATTCCAAAAATATGAAAATAGTTTCTATATCCTCTAAACAAAAGATATAACAAAAATATTAAAGAGATAATAGATATGAGAAATATAGCAATGTCATTTTTAATATATCTAACAATCAGATTTTTTAAATTTGTTATATACATCGGAGAAAGGTTCTTAAAAAATATAGCATCTGGTCTCTTTGATTGTAAATGAAAAAGTCTACTAAATTGTAAATCCATATATCCTTTATGGATGTATAACAGGATATTATATATGTAGATTGGGGAAATAATAGAAAGAAAAATAAAAATAGATTTGAAAAAAAGTTTAATATCTCTACTAAATACTAAATACAAAGAATAAAAATAAAAAGGAATTAAAATAAAGGAAGTATATTTCGTTAATATACTTAATGATAAAAAAAGAGTAGATAAAAGTAAATATTTATCTTTCCTTGTCTTAATAAAGGAAAAGTGATAATAAGTAAATGCAGACATTAAACCAAAAAGTATTGGCTCTATAAATGCTGTTGTACAAAAACAGTAAAAAAATGTTGAGAGAATTAAAATAATAGATAAAAATATAGATTGAAATGGAGTAAAATTTAAAAATCGTGTCATAATAAGCAAGAGATAGTAAATTCCTATTAAAATAAAGAGCACACTCACATATCTCGAGGCCTCTATTGTAGGAGAGAATAATAATCCAAAATGTCGCACTAAGAAAGAGAAAATTGGATGATCATGATAATGTATCTTTCCCCACCAAGGAATGTCTCCATTAAATATTACATAATTTGTGGCTTGACCGGCTGAGTAGATTCTATCAACCAAAAAGAGAGAACGTAATGTGTAATGTCCTTCATCAGATATAATATCATAAGAATTTAGTTTAAAAGAAAAAAGAATAAACAAAACGAACAAATAAGAAAAAAAGATCAAAGTTTCCTTTTTTATTTTCAATTTTTTGATGTTTGATGGAGATTTAGAAGTCTTTCTTTTTTCTCTATCATTTGAATACTTCATATATAAAAACAAATAACAAAATTTTATAAATATTGAAAGGCATTTTGTAATGTTGACCCAAGCTTTATTGGCATTGTCCAATAATCCAATTATTTTTTGTTAAGCGAAAAGGTAACCTCTTAAAGAAGCGTATTAGAGCAGTTAATCTTATAGAGCTAATGCGATTGTGGGAGCAAATTTTTTCGTTAACAAATCTTCATCAAAAATTATTGGACAATTTGTTAACAGGAAGCATAGCCCTATTCAAAGGTTAAACCGCTATAAATGCTATTTGCGTGTTAAGTTTCCGCTTAACAATAAAGAATTATCGGACAATGCTAGTTTTATTTGAAATTCTTTATTTTATTTATTTTTACTCAATATATAATATTTGTAGTATTCTGCAATAACTGTGGCTCCCATTATCATTATAATTGGCCCTAAAATAAATCCGGCTATACCAAAGACCATTGGACCACCAAAGAAGCCTAAGAAGATTAGTAAAGGATGAACTTTGCTTTTATATGATCCCAGCACAGGTCTCAATACAACATCAGGGAATATATTCAAAACAACAAGACCATAAATCAAAACTATGATTGAACTTATCACTTTTCCCTTAAGATATAAATAAAAGCTTACACCACCATAAACCATCCAACATCCCAAAATAGGAAGAAGTCCAAATAGACCAGTGAGCACAGCCCATACAATGGCATAGGGTATAGAAAAAGCATAATAGATAATATAAGCAAGAACTGTAATAATAATTGTAAGAGTGATATATGATATCACTAAAACATCTAAAGCATTTTTTAAGCCTTTAAAAATTGCATTTAACATTATTTGTCTTCTCTTGCTAAGACTTGAAACTATCATTTCATAATGCTTATTAAATGAATCTCCCTCAATAATAAAATAATAAGTTGCTAAAAGATAAACCAAAACACTAATTAATATTTTTGGAATGTTCTGGAAAACATCAATTAGTGATATCTTAAAGGAATTTATCACCTCTGTAATCAAAGATTGTAAACTCATTATATGCTCAGGAACATTTAGACTTTGAAGTATAGGAATTTGACTTGCTTTATCACTTATCACATATAAAAGATTATTTAAAGAAAGCATAATCTCATTTGTTTTTTCAATAATGGATGCTGTACCAGATGCTGCATAATAAACAAATACTCCTGTAGGTATAATAATAAGCATAATTGTTAATAATAAAGACAAAACATATGACTTAACAACCTTTTTTATTAAATCAACTAAAGGTTTAAGAGAATATGCTGTTAGCAGAGCAAAAAGAAGTGCCGTAAAAAATGGCTTTATTATAATAAAAATTAAAACAGAAATTGCTATGAAAAGAATAAAGTCCATTAAGAAATCAAATTTATTTTCTTTTTTCTCTGAATATCTATTTTGGGATGGATTATCACTCATAAAATTTATAATATTCACTTAAATTATATAAAATTTTATGAAAATAGCCATAGTCGGAGATTTTGGAAGTGGAAAGACAACAAAACTTAAAGAGTTATGCAAAAAATATAATATGGAATATCTCTCCCATATCAACTTTAAAAAAATGCTATACTCTACAAATTATAAAAATTTTTATTTGATGAACAGATTTTTAAGGGATTATGTAGCTTATATCATCTATAAGAGAAAAATACACATATATTATAAATCCTATACTGATTTTTTAAATGATCTCTCTGAGCTCTTTATTTTTATATTAAATACACCAATATGGCTTGAAAATATTCAAACTGCCAATAAAGTTTTCAATGATTTTTTTGAAATTTACAAGCAACTATCCTATTCACTCATAAAGAATAAAATAATTGATACGTATAATTATCTTAAATTATTATTAACGCAAAAAGATTTCTCGCATATTAAAGATAACATAGCCATTGATGACTTTGATATGCTATATTTTAAAGAGGCACAAATTGCATCTCAACTTCAAAATCTCATGATAAGCATTACAAACAAAGATTTTCTTGAAAAGATGAAATTTAGTGTTGATGATTTTATCATGTTAAAGGAAAGAAAAAAAGAAAAAATAATAGAAAGTAAAAAGGTTGAAAATAAATATATCTTTATAAAGGATCATCTGAATTTGCCGGATGTGGCATTTATAATAAGTAAGAGGGACAGAATAATCATTGAGAAATATATCAACAAAAATACAAATAAGTCAATAATTGATCTCCTAAACTATATTATATATCGAAAATATAATATCTCAAAGGGAGAAACAAATTCTAAGGAAAAGATTCCTCATTTATATATCAAAATGAAGGAAATCAATGAAACGCTCAATGAAGAGGAAAGCTCAATTTATGAATTTCTCAATACATATGAGAGAATAAAATTTGAAAGTATCGATAATATATTTACCTCTCCATATCACTTAGTAAATAAATATTATAAAACGATATATATCGATAAAAAATATTATACTCAGAGCAGAGTTAAGGAAATAAAAAATAAATTATTTCCATATGATTTTTTTACTCCATCTTCTCTGCTTTATGAATTTGAAGACAAATATGACCTAAAAAAGTTTCTAAATAGCAAGGCTGAAAAGGTTATATTCTTTGAGGAATTTGAACCTAACACATCAAAAATACACGAGGAAGAAAGAGATTACAAGGAAATCATAAAATTAAAAGAGAAAAAGATAGATGTAATAAGTTATTCCCAACTCTCCTTATATAACTCATGTCCATACAGATATAAATTGCGATATATCTATGGATTAGAAGAAGATATAAAACCTTATTGGATTTTTGGAAATATAATTCATGAAATACTTGAATATGCATTTAAGAACCACATTCCTCTCCAAAAAATAGAAGATATTTTCCTAGAGCGAATTCAGCAACAAAGTTATATCTTAAAGGACACATATGAATATTATCTAAAAAGAGGTTTAAGCATCCTTAAAAAATTCATAAAAAAAGAAGAGGAAGAGTTTAAAGATGTGTCAACAATTGATGTCGAGCATCCTGTAAGAATAAAAATAGATGATAAAGAGTTTGTTGGCATAATAGATAGAATAATAAAGAAAGATGGAGAGATATGCTTAATAGACTATAAAACCTCAAAACCTTCAAACGAAATAGAGACCATAGAAAATGCAAAAAAACAATTGTCATTATATGCTTATTTATTAAAAATGCAGCATATATTTCCAAAGAAAGGGTATATCTGGCTCTTATCTCAAGATAAAGTAATTGAGGTTGATTTTGATGATTCTCTCATAGAAAAAGAAATTAAAAATATAAAGGAAACAATAAATAAAATAGCTAAAGGAGAATTTCCACCAAAACCATCATATCATTGCAAATCATGTAGTTTCAGAATGATTTGCAAATATTGGAGGTACCATCCATAAAAACAATTATTCTGTTGTAATAACAATAACTGGTATCTTTTTGATGAATTCCTTTTCTTCCTCTTCTATTTCTCTAATGATTTCCACATCCTCATTAGTAGAACTCTTTTTCTTAAGTTTTTCTTTATCCTCCTTTTCTTTACTCTCCTTATCTGAGGATGAAGTATCTCCTTCAGAAAAGCTCTCAATATTAAATGAATAACCATGCGTTAGTTTTAATTCCAACACATCTCCAAAAAATGTTTTTATATATATCAATATAACTATCACAGTAAAGAGTATCTGCTCAGCCAAAAACATATAATCTCCAAAAGATGCATTAGAGATTGTCTGGTTCAATATATAAAGGTTATGCAAGCTCTCATAAATCACATAAAAAACAAAAGAAGAAATTACAAGGAACCAAGGAAGTTTTATTTCCTTTTTAAATAAATATCCGCTTTTATCATTTCCCATGCTATATTCAACCTTTGTATACAAAAGAATCGCTATAAAAAACAAATCCATTATAAATGTGTAATAAAATGTTAGATTCTCTATATACTCCCTCAAAAATACATAACCCAAAAATAAAAACATTAAATAATACATAACTTATTCACCTCCTTAACAAAAATAATCTCTATAATCTATTTTAAGGTACCTTCCTTAATATATAATTTATTATCCTTTGAAATTATAAATATCATATACTTAGTTCTTTCATTTTCAATCTTTGATAGATATTTTTCTCCTCTTTTTAAATGGATTTTATAGTACTCACCTTCCAATTTAATATCTTCAATAATGTTTGAGGGATCGCATATTTTATACTTATTATCATTAAAAACCAAATACGCAAAATCTATATTTCCATACACAAGATTAACAATAGCATTAAGATTGTTGCAGGAAATATTATATCCTGAGTATATGACATCAAGGAGAGTGTCCAAAACATAATACTCTTGATAAGAAGGAATTTCATTCTCAAAGTTTGAATTCCAAATAACATACAACATTAACCCTAACACAATAAAAGTGGTAATGATATAAAATTGTCCTTTTTTCTTAAAACATATCTCTTTGCTCATTATTCTATCACCACATATGCAGTCTCATTATTATAAAATATAATATATTGAAGCACAACTTTTTCTAGTGGCTTTGGAAGTAAAAGTATATCATACGTGCAAGTTAAGCATCTAAAAAATACCTCAACATAAGTATCATTTACATATCTGTACAAAGAATAATATGCCTCATTTCCTTTACTATCAAAAAAGGGAAAGACTTCTATAATGTTCCCATTATCTATAACATAAGCATATGGAAATTCAGAAGAGTTAAAAAGAAAATGATCCTTATTAACAATATGCCTCATAATACCAATCTTGTGAGATATAAATAAATAAGATGTGTTCCCAATGAATATATCCCCTTCCTTTTCAAGAACCTCATAATTATTGTGCAAAGATGCTCTTTGGGAAGTATCTGAAATAAAGTATATAAAGATAATGAGCAAAATAAATGAAGACAATAAGCTCTCTATAATATGTATTGTCCCTTTTTTATATGACTTTCCTATAAACATTCCCGCAACCATCATATCCTTTCACCTCAATATCATATAAAATGGAATCTCTTAAAGGAGATAAGCAAGCATCATCATAAATATAATAAAAGCCTACAGGTTGAAATATTTCCTCATCTACACATTTCTCATATTCACTTCCAATAACAAAACTCGCAAATAGATTATATGGCTCTATCTCAACACTTATATCGAAGGTATTGTTAGATGTATAATTATACACCTTTACCCTCATATATGAATTTGATATCACACATATTTCTGATGATGTCTTTAAACAAAATCCTTCAAGCGTATCTTCATACACCTTTCCAGTACCATTGATATATGTGGTCTTTCCATCATGATAGATATAATTAAATGGTTCTGTAATATTTAACAAAATGCTTTTTGAAGAAAAAATAATTATCTGAGGTGCAAAAGGAGGAAAAATTATCTTCTCATTTTTAAATAAATTTTTTAGAATTTTATACCAATCCACATGATTGTTTTCATAGGCATATGTTGAGTTATACACTTTAAGCACCTCGCTATCATTGTAAAATAAAGAGCCATTAATCAAATCAAATGAAATCAAACTATTATTTATATATGCAGAAGAGAACACAATATCGCTTTTGTTGGATAGGTTGCATTTCTTTATTGAATATACCTGAGATGAATTGGCATATACAAAATAAAATTGCTTTCCTGCATATTTATATCTAGATGCATATGAACTGGATGAGTATAATGGATCCTCAAGCACAACAAAGATTTTATTGCATACTGGAACATAGAGCAAGTATCTTTCCTTACAAAGAAGAATAGCTGCAGGATCCTCATTTTTAGAACCTAAATGAAGAGAAGACGGGTAAAGATTCATAAAATTAAAAATTACAAAAAATAGAACAGATAAAAAAATCAAACCACTTAAAATCCAGTCCAAAGCAACTCCTGCCTTGAATATAATCTCTTCTATATCCTTCATGTAGAATCTACCTCATCCTCCTCTCGAAACATCATTTGCAAATATTTTTTCTCATCAGATATCTTTACTTTATCCTTATGCTCAACTTTTAAATGCATCTTTGGCTCAGTAACTAATATCCTAATAAGGTCCTTCTCTACCTCTTTTAATCTCGTTTTTCCTTTTTTGAATATTGCACATATGATTTCTTTTATCTTGGAATATGCTCTTTCAAAAATATTTCTTTTCTCTTTATATGAACTAAGCGCATATCTATATGGAATAGAAGGCTGTTCCTCTATAACTTGTTTTTTCTTCTTACGGAAGAGATGTAACTTCATATAATTAATAAGGTTAAATCTTATTAATAATTTGTATGCCTCCCTCACAGATTCCAACTCTTTTCTACTTTTTATAAGCTCATCTTGCTGCTTTTCCATAATTCTTCTAAATGTTACCTCATCTATTTTACGCTGGAAAAACTGCTTTTCAGTTTCAATCCTACTGCTTATAATAAGGCGTATCCTTCTTTGCAAATATTTTATCTTAAATCCATAATACAACAAAGGAATAAGATAAAAGTATAAAAACATTCCAACCAAACTTCCGATTAAGGCACCTAAAAGTATTCTATTCTTATTTCTTATAAAAAAGACTTCCCAATATTTTGATTTTAACATTCTCTCAAGTTTTTGTATTTCATGCGAGAGGTAATCTACATTTGTAGCATATGTTTCATAGTCATTTGAATAAAACGCTTGATACGTTTCATTAATTTTCTTTATTATTCTTTCATACAGTTCTTTTTCTTTTTTTAGATTTATCCCTAATCTTTCATAAAGCTTCATTTTAGTACTTAAATCTCTAAATAAGTTCAAAGATTTCATAAGGGATTCGTATTTCTCATCATAATCTATTTCCAAATATAGCACGACAGCTTGTAAGAAATCAACTTTTTTATCCTCTGCAAATATCTGTATCTCATAAGTTTTCCCAACTTCTTGCGAAAGAGGAACAGTAACATTTAATGCAATACTTTGTGCCTCCCCTTTATCCAAATGAAGCTTCTTAGGAATAACCTCAACTGTACAATTTTCACATGTTGTTCCTACACTAAAAGTAATATCTAATGGGATGTCTCCTTCATTAATTATATTTCCATCATACACAGAACTTGAATGTCTCTTCATACGCAAAGTATTATCTTTGAACATTATTCTTATCTTTGGTATCTTCTCAATTTCTGGAAGGGTATAATTAAGATATGGAAATGAAAAAGAACCTCCTGCAGAGGCTCCGCCACCACCTCCTGATCCTCCTCCTCCACCTGAAGTTGTGGAAGTTGTTGGTGAAGATGTTGAGAGAGATATTGTTTTTTGTAGATATCCCGTATTATTGCGATAGGTTGCATTAACTATTACAAGAGTAGGTGTTGGACATAGAATATTAGAAGATGGTTTAAAACATCCATTATCATCATTATATTCAAGAGAATATAAAGCATCACCACATTTAAATGTTCCATAATCCAATTCGGTTATAGGATCAAAATTATTCATGTGAGAAATACAAACATCAACATATGAAAGATCCCCTTGAGCATTAAATAATAAATTCTCTAAGGTGACATTCAATTTATTTGTAGTTGTAAACTCAAAAATCTTATTGCCTCTATTTTTATAATAAAATAGTGTTATGTTCATATTGTATTGAGATGGTGTCTCATTAAGTGAAATAGAATAGTTTAAATTATTATAAGTATAAACAAGATTGCTAAAATTACATAAACCAACAACCTCATTGCACTCAATATAATATGATTTATTATGAGATAAGTCATCCAAGATAATTGTAGCATTTGTTTTCTCTGTTATAAGTAAACCATTTGATAAATTAAATAATATTTCAAATGATTGTCCTCTATTGTATATCCCAGCCTCTTTATATATAACCACTATTATTCTATCTACAATTGGTATGTCTCTCACCATAGAAGAAGAGTTTGAATAGTTGCCACCATAATCTTTTACATATAGTATGATAGAATAGTTACCAGTCTCATTAAGATATTTTCTTGGAACCTTTATCCAAAAGGTTCCGTTCGCATAATCACCGTAGAATATTGTGAAATCTGAAGAGGAAATAGAGACATTAGAGAAGATCCCCGAAGGATAAGTGATCTCAACCACTGCCTCTGATATAGCAGTATCGTCACTTGCATTAAACACAATACCTAATTCATAATCCACATTAGATGTATTGTAAAGGAAATATTTTCTATTATCTCCAGAATCCCATCCAAAAGCCCACCATGAAAGTGTTGGAGGTTGTGTATCAGTAGGTTTTAAGATGATGTAGCCAGTATCATTATATATCTTCTCAGAGGTTGCACCATGTAAAACAGATACATTTATTGGCACTATTGTATCATTAATGATAGTAGTGGAGGTAAGGTTATAAGGTATTAATAAGCAATTATCATGATAGTTGTAATAGGAAAGGTATTTTACATGTTTTTCTGGAGATTCTGTATAATTACCAATAGAGGTAAAGTTGATATATGTAGTATTGGTTATGTTCAAAATGACAGTTACGTTATATAGATCACCATTTTTTGGGCATAGATGAATATAGGATAAGTTCTTAATCTCATTAGATAAAAATACGTTACCAACTCCTCCCTCTGCACTAAGCACAATCTCTGGTTTTCCAAAGTTCACAAAGAAAGAGCTTTTTACTGTGAGATTCTTATCTTTTTGTGTGAAAATTGACTTTAAAGTATATTCTCCTGAGATGTTTATATTAAACAGATAACTTGGAAAGGAATAATTATAACATGTATAATTAGAAAGTATTTTTGCAAGATAGAATGTGATTTCATGTATATAATCCGTACCGCTCCCCTCTATGGCAATGAGAATCTTGTTTGTTCTTATAGGATTTATAAATGTAAGATTGAGATATTGTGGTGTTGAATTATAGGGAATGTAGATGTTTTGGGTTGATGTATCCTCAGTTTCAACATATTTTCCTTGTTTTAAATCATAGTAATAAACTCGAAGAATCTCATTGGGGCCATAGGGAGATTCTCCATACAAGCTAATGCCGCTAAAGACATATATATTATCAAATATATATGTAAGATTGGCATTTCCTGTAATGTATGTATTGAATGTTGCATATGTCTCTAAATTACCATCATAAGATTGCTCTCCATAATCCACATAGCTTACATTAGTAATTCCTATAGGAACCTTAAAAACATCTGATTGAGATTCATCAGCATAACACAAGTTCTCGGTAGTTGTGGAAAAGGAATAATAATCTATCTCATCAATATATCCGAATAATGTTCTGTTAATAAAAAGAGATAAATCATGTATAGGGGTAAGATTTCCTACAACACGAATCTCAGCATAGTTATTATCTGTTATATTTATGACCTCTTTATTTATAACAAATTTTGGAATTACAATCTCTAAAGGAAATCTTTTTGAAATCATGCTTTTTGTGGTATAGTTAAATGTGTAGTTGTACTTATAAAGATATGTCAACAAACCTGTTTTATTTGTGGTGATATTAATACGTAACGTTATTGTTGTTCCATTAGTCAAATTGCCCAAGTCAATATAAGGATTATCATAACTTATCTCCACATACTTCTTTATGATTCCTGTACCATTATCTATCTCAACAATGATATTATTGTTCATTTTGATTTTTGATGGATCTGAAAATGAAAAGTTAAGTGTTGCTGAATGCAAATCTCCATCTAAAACCTTTAAAGTCACATTAAAAAATCCAGTTTGATTGGCAAGAATCCTATAAACTGGAGAGGATGCTATTTTAATCAACTTGCCCGGTAAAACATAGAATTTCTTATGCGCTGTTAGAGGAGAAAAGTATGAATTCGTAGAAGCATTATAGTTTTTTAACTTTACTAAAGCATCAGCATAATAAACACCTGAAGAATTAAGTGGAAGAGATAAAGTATAGTTTACCATAAATATCATATTTTGCTTATCCTCTACAATACCTTCTAACTCAAAGTTAGAAAGATTATAAAAAAGAGTTTGGTTAACCACTTTTCCACTTTCATTAATTATTTCTCGTGTAATATTAAGATAAACTTCCTCAACATCTGTGGCGTTGTTATGTATAACTATCTTCAAATCACTATTATTTCCATAAGGATATATCTCTTTAGATATAAAAATCTCAATATATGGGTTTAGCACATATGTATAATATGCCATAGAATCATTATATTTTCCTGAGTAATCTGAGATATTCGCATAAACCAAGGTTTTTCCAGGAGAAGAAGCATTAACATATAGGAATATAGGATGATTAAGAGGCGTAGAGAGATTTGGCAATGTCTCCCCTGATCTCACATCACCTACACATACATTCAGGTTAGTTATAGGTGTCAAAATAGATTCATTAAAAATCGTAAAATTCCTCCAAACATCAAATGCCCTTCCATTATGCGTGGCATCATTAACATTTCTTATATGTGGAAACAAAGCCAACACATCTCCCACATAAGCATATGGATATTCTCTTATCCCCAATGTCCAATTAACCTCCTTATTTTTAGTGTATTTGTTCTGAAGAACAAGTTTTGGTGCCAAAATGTATGTGGAGGTTGAAGGCGAGCCGCATGATCCCCATCCCCACCCCACATTTCTCCAGTAATATAAACTCGCATTAAAATCTATAGAGATATCTCTTTCTTTGTAGGGTAAGGTATGAACGAAAGAGATATTTAAAAATGTGACTCCTGATGAATCTCCATCAAGATGGTCACAAATAAACTGATCATTTTCGTATGTACAAGCTCCAATAGAATCTGAAGGGCAATATCCTGCAAAATATTTGCAATCATACCCATTAGTACTACTATTATAATAACACATAGTAATGCATAAAGAATTATCGTACAAGGATCTAAACATTATTTTTTTAGGATAGTTCATCTCCTTCAAAGGTAATTTTATCTCATATTTACAATCATTATCACATCCACATCCTCCCTCATCACTTACTATGCTACTATAATTCACAAATCTTTCTAAAGTATTTGCATCTCCACTCGTGATTTTGTTTGCATCTGTAGAATTAGTTGTTACTTTTATATATTGTGAATATGAAGGAGTTAAAAAAATATAAAGCAGTACAATAAGAATAACCAAACCAAATGGATTAGATAATATCTTACGCATATAAAATATTTAACTCCAAACTTTAATAAAAATTTTGCCTTTCTTTTTCTTCTGGAGAAGAAAATCGCTGTTACCAAATACCTTTAGCATGCTATCTTTTTCAATGATTAGCCGCTGCAATGCTCTCTAATAAGAGTTATGGTTCCCATTAACCATTTATCCTTTTTAAGGTTAGCTGCTGTAATGTAGCGCATTGATAAGGTATGCTTTCCCTTAACCATTTTATAAGAAATAATCAACGGAAAGATTAGGAGGCTAATTGCTTCAAAATGTCTTTGTAACAGATGTATCTCTCATTAAATCCTCATCAAAAAATTATTGGACAATTTGTTCACGGGAAATATAGCCATATTCAAAGGGTTAACCGCTCTAATGCGCTTCTTTAAAGGGTTATGTTTCCGCTTAACAATAAAGAATTATTGGACAATGCCATGATTTTTCAAAATCCAAAAAATTTTAAATTTTTCTAAATAAGATAATATATACTTATGAAAGAGATTTTTCAAAAGCTCTATAAAAACATAAAAAATGTTACATATAAATTTGCACTTCCTGTTGCGCTTTCTTGGTATTGCTTAGTTGGAAATCCACAAGGATTGCCATTCTATAATATAAAAAATGCCTATGCAGAGATTAAACATATCAAAATTAAAGATGAGATCAGATTATCAGAAAAAGAATATATATGTTCAAGTGATAAGGTTTATGATCATAATAATGGCACAATACTATATACTAGATTTGAATGTTTAAATTCAGAAGATAATGACGACGCAAGAACAATTTTGATGTTTATCATTAATAAAGATAAAGTAAAAAAGGAAATAGATGAATATCTTGAACATGTGGGTGACAAAACATATAATTCTACTGCTGATGAAATAATGTTACCATCGAAATGGACATATTTTCCATCTACTCCAGGATATGCCTTTGATTTACTACAAGGAGAAGAGTATCCAGACATAATAAGACAGGGTGAAAGAGATAGAGTATTTGCACGTCAACTTGCTGAAAATACTATATTTACGTTTGAAGTAGTTTATTATCCATATAGCAATAAACTTGATTTTATATTGGGTTTTTTATCATCTGAAATGTGGAAATTAATTCCAAAAAGCAATCCTCGGATTGATTATATCAAAAGAAGAGAGAAAATACCTGTATCCTTATGTGTATCTTCTCCTTGCTTAGAAGATGAAAATTCTGTTATTGAAGGTCGAATATTAGTGGATCCTTTCGTAAATAACATGGAATTTATTGAAGAAATAAAAAAGCATGTTCCTTATTTTATGTGCATAGATATTGGATATCTTTCCCCATATCTTGAGGATCAGCCAAAAGAAATCATAGAAAAAGCAAGAGACATAGTGGAGAAGAGTCTAGTGGTAGTTATTCCTCAGTATTATTATAGATTTGTGTGTTCTGATACAGATAAAAAAGATAATTTTTATTTTGATGTTGAAATAAGCAGAGATTATTATACCTACACCGATACTTCCAAGTTTTATGTAGTAGTAAAATTGGAAGAAGGAAGCACAATAAAGGAAATTGTTAAAAAGGCAAGAAGAACTTTCACATATGAAAATGTAAAAACGGGAGCTGAGATAACAAAATACTTCTTTAAAATCCTATGGGATACTATAAAAGAAAGCGTCACAACCAAATCTAATGAAAATAAGGATGAAAACTCTTCTCAATGATATTTACCCTTCAAAAATAAGTATAATGGTTAAGGGAAATCATATCCTCTAAAAAAATCGCATAACAGGATAGTAACCTTCAAGAGAAGGATAGCCGCTTCAAACTGCTTTGAGAGACCACATCTTCCACTCAACCATTTTAAATAAAATTTTGTTAACGTGAAAAATTGCTCCCTAAACCACATTATTGCATTGTAACCTCTATGAAAAGTTACCTGCTTTAATGTGCTTTTTTAGAGGGTTATGCTTCCCCTTAACCATTCTCTCATTTTGAAATATGGTTACCGGGAAGATATCGCTCTTTTAAGGTACATTGCAGCATGCTAACCTTTTTTTGAGGTTAGCTGCTTCGGAACCTCATCAAAAGGTTAGCTGCTTTGACATGCTGAACAAAAAGGTTATACTGCCTGTTAACCATTCTTTATTTTTTAGAAATAATTGGTTAACGCGAGGAATAGCCATCACAAAAGATACCGCTCCTAAAGTTTTATAGCATAACTATTTTCTATACCTAATCTTTTTATGCAAACTTAATAAAATTTTTTGTATCAAATATATTGTTATGAAAATAAATCGTACATTATCACAAATCGAAATTGATAAAGGCGTGGGAAAGGAGATAGAAAAGAAATTACTCAATGCAAAGGATAGAATCATAGTTATCTCTCCATGGATATCAAAAAGATATATAAGCATATTACACAAAAAAACTCATGAAATCAAAGATCTTAGAATTTTTACATATGAAAATGAGGAAAATTATTACTCCATAAATCCATTTGTTGAAAAGAAACTGCATTTAAAAGAATTTGTATTAAATGGCATTCTTACTCTTGTCTCCTTTTCTCTTTTCATTTACTTGCTATTATACTTCCTTGAATCATATAAATTTATCTTCCTTATCCTAAGCATTTTGGTATTTATATCTTTTTTATTATTCTTCATAAATCTAAAGGAAAGCTATACTATCCAGTGTAACATGAACATCATAATTCAATCAGAGAATGATGAAAACTTTTTGCATTTAAAGGCATATTTGATAGACAAGGAGCTATACATCTCATCAGCAAATTTAACAGAAAATGGGATGAGTAAAAATATTGAAAGTATGGTGAGATTCGATGATAATATAGTCATAGAGGAGTTCCTAAGATATGCTGATCATCTAACCAAAAAAGTAAACATGATTCCTTTAGAAAATTTCATAAAGAAATACTCTATAAAGACAAAGTTTTTTGGATTTATAAGATAAAGAGGAGATAAAATGGAAATGTTAGAAAAAATACTTTATCTATATTCCTCGGAGAAATATACCATAACAACAACTCTTATAAATGTAATTATCGGAATAGCGCTTTTTTATATTGCTCTATTTGTACAAAAACAAAAAAAGATACCTCTAAAGGAATTGTATTATGCTACATTATCATGGGGGATATTGGGGATAACAATAAGATTCTCAGCTGATATCTTTAATATACAAATGCCTCTCAGATTGTTCTTTATTACTCCTTTTATATACATAGAAATATTCCTTCTTGCTTTGTGTTTTCTTTATATCAATAGGAAGATATGGACTCATGTTCCTATCTTTATAAGCATCCCTTGTCTCTTATTCCTAATTATAAATGCAAACCACTTTAGGTTCATGCATGGATTAATAATTATGATATTTACATACGTGGTATATTTATTTGCCAAAAGAAGATATTCACAAAAAGAATTCTCCTTACCAATAACTTTTCAAAGTTTTGATGGTTTCACAACCTTTATAGCCACAACATATCTTGCTTTTTATGAGGAGCATTTGCTTGCAAATAAAATAACAAAATTAGCAAGTAATTATCTATTCACAATAAACAACTCAGGAGCATGGTTATTTCTTCTTATAAAGATTTTGATTCCTGTACTATTAATAGAAATAATAAGGAAAAGCGATTATTTAAGAGAAAACAACAACATAAAATTTGTGTTATGGTTCATTGCCTTTCTTGGCTTCTTAACCGGAACAAGAAATTTACTTAACATCCTCTTCATATGAGCTTTGGTTAACGCAACAAAAATCATCCCAGGAGTATTGGAGAAGCTAACCTCTTTTTAAGGTTAGCTTCTCTAATGTGTCTCATTTAGAATGTACGCTTCCGCTTAACAATTTTCTAATAAATGGTTAACGTGAAAAAATCACTTTCATCCAGGTATTACAGGATCCTAACCTGGTTAAAAGTAGGTGTCTCACAAACCGCTTAGAGAGGTTAGCTGTTTTGATATGTCTTGTTGATAAGGTATCCTTCCTCTTAACCATTCTTTCATTTTGAAAAATGGTTAACGCGAGGAATAACCATTCTAAAAGGTTTGCGGCATGCTAACCCTTTAAAAAAGTCAGCTGCTCACAAACCCCTCTAAAAGGTTACCTGCTCTAATGTGCTTTTTAAGAGGGTTATGTTCCCGTTAACCATTTTTTTTATTTTTGAAAAATGGTTAACGCGAAGAATAGCCCTCACGAAAAGGTTCATGGCATTGTAACCGCTTTAAAAAAGGTTAGCTGCTTCCAAAACGCTCATAAAGGTTAGCTGCTCTAATGTGGTTTTTTAGAGGTTACATCTCCCCTTAACCATTTTTTATTTTAAAAAATTGTTAACGGGAAAAATAACCATTCTGAAGGGTTTTGCGGCATTGTAACCTCTATGAAAAGTTACCTGCTTTAATGTGGCTTTTTAGAGGGTTATGTTTCCCCTTAACCATCTCTTATTTTAAAATGATGGTTAACGGGAAAATATCGCTTTCAAAAACACATCGCAGCATTGTAATCACACAACCGGTTAGCTGCTCCACAAACCACTTAAAAAGGTCATCATATTGTGAGGTGGATTACTTATATAAAGTCTCCACTTCAATTAACTCTCTCTTATACCAAGTCATTCTCATCTTAATCGAACGCTTTCAAGATTCTTTGGTAAGCTGACATTCATGTTAAAGAATTTTCTGGCTGCATCTGCGAGATCAGCGGATTTTTTGGGCTCACCATGATTGATAATCAAATGCTTAGGCTTGGATTTTAAATTGTTGAGATATGCCAATAATTGTCTTCTATCACTATGACCAGAAAAGCCTTCTACAGTAACCACTTCCATTTCCACTTTAACTCCATTTCCATCATATGGCAATGACACCTCAGCAATGCCCTTCTGAATCTTTGATCCTAAGGTTCCTTGAGCTTGATATCCTATAAATACCAAGGTATTCTTCTTATCTGATGCTAATTCCTTAAAGTATTCCAATACAGGACCTCCATTCATCATTCCTGATGTTGATAATATAACACATGGCTCTGGATTATCTATAACATTTCTCCTATCACCTGAGCTCTTAATGGGTATAAAAATCTCTTCCCCAAATGGATTATATTCCTCGCGTAAAATCATTTTCTGCATATAAGGAGACATATATTCAGGGTATGTTGTATGTATTGCGGTTACCTCATATATCATACCATCCAAATATACTGGAATATTGAAATCAGGATTTCTCCTTTTGTACTCTGCAATGGTCATCATTACCTCCTGACTTCTACCAACAGCAAATACAGGTATCAAAACTTTACCTTTTCTCTCAGCTGTCTTTAATATGATATCCATCAATTTCTCATCAGCCTCTTTTCGTGAAGGAAGAACATCCTCTTTACCACCATAAGTTGACTCTATAAGCATGGACTCTACCCTTGAATAATTTACAAACGCAGGCTCCAATAACTTACTTGGCCCAAATTTTATGTCTCCAGTATATACAAAATTGTGAAATCCTTGGCCTATATGTATATGAACAGAAGCACTTCCAAGTATATGTCCAGCATTGAAGAAAGTTAATCTCATATCTGGTGTTATATCAAAAACTTCACCATAGTTAAGCGTGACCGTATGTCTCAAAGCCTCTTTTATGCCTTTAGATGTATATGGAGCTACTTCACCAATATTTTTGGACACGTCAATATAATCAAGTTGTAAAAGAGTTGATAAATCCCTTGTGGGCTCTGTCATATACACTGGCCCGCGATAACCTAATTCATAGAGCATGGGTATCATGCCACAATGATCAGTATGAGCATGAGACAATATAACAGCATCCAAATCATCTAAGGAGAACTCAGGCGCATCTATATAAGGAAATCTCGCAGAGTGATTCATTCCAGCACCGAAATCCAACAAAACTCTTGATGTTTTTGTTTGTAAAAGAATAGCTGACCTACCAATCTCCTCAAAACTTCCTAAGGCAGTAATTCTTACCCATCCTATAGATTTTCCTCCTTTCTTAAGTTGAATCCTCTCTCCTATCTTTTCAAGAAACTTCTTTCTATATGTTCTCTCCTCATGTATTATTTCTCTTGCCTTATTTACAATTGGCGATGGTATCAATGGCACCCTTTGAAATTCAACATCCCACAATGTCTCTCTTTTTATTTTTTTTATTATCTCTCCTTCCTTCCCAATCACCATCCCTGGTCTCTTTGCAAAGATAATCATCTTAGAGAATTCAGGCTCAAAAAGAATCTCTTTTATCTCTGCCTCTTCTGGAGCTAACTTCATAACCAATTCCTTAGCTTTTTCAGGTGGCATAGAAATTGAAGGATCAGGTCTTACATGTATTCTCTTTTTTATTGCCTTTGCTAAAGGTCTTAATTTATTTAATCCCTCAATAAAGAAATCCTTATTCTTTGTATATACCACAATATCCGGCCCTTCAAAACTCAATTTAAATGGTTTTGCTTCCTCAGGAATATATTTTTTTATACTATCCAAATCCATAACTTCTTCATCCAATTTGATATCCAACATCTCATTATTAGAATCCTCTTTCTTGTTTACATTATCTCCTTTTTCTTTTTTCATATATCTCTACCTTCAGTGTTATCAATGAGATAAGCAAAATTATATGAAACATCAACAAAAAGAAGATTCATAAGAGCAAAATCATGAATTTACATAAGAATATTCCTTAAAATTTCATCAACCTCCTTATCTGTTAATCTTCTATATCCATCTTTATTCATAACAACCACATCAATGCCTTTTCCTCCACTAGCAGTATCACGTTCTGCTGCTGCTTTTATGCTTCTTATCGCAAGCTCTATTGCCTCACTCTCTTTGAGATCTTTTCTATAGCCATTCTCCAATACTCCTACAGCTATAACGCTCCCTGATCCAGAAAATGTATATTCAGATGCCTCATCAATCCCACCAGCAGCATCTATGCTATATAGATGAGGTTTTGAATCATACCCTCCAACAATAAGCTGCACTAATTCAGGATGAAAGCTCTTATAAGAGGCTCTCAAGATATTAGCAAGCAAAACAACAGCTGCTTTAACAGGTACATATCCATGCTCATATTTGTACAACTCCAACTCAGCCCTTAATAATCTAATCATTGCCTGAGCATCACCCACACTACCTGCAATTGTCATACAAATAGAATCAATGATATGATGTATCTTATTTGCTTCCTTTGATGCCACTAAATGTCCCATTGTAGCCTTTTTATCTGCTGCCAAAACAACACCATCCTTATACAATATCCCAACTGTGGTTGTACCTGTCTTTAAGATGTTCATATCTTTATTCTCTGAAATAATGATCACCTTATCATCCAACAAGTTTTATCTCAACATTAACATTATGAGGTATATCTATTCTCATTATATGTTTTAGAGTCCTCTCATCCACCGCGATATCCAACACTCTTTTATGTATCCTCATCTCCCATCTATCCCATGTCTCAGTTCCATCTCCTGAAACAGCCTTTCTAACAACCACTCTCAAACGTTTTGTAGGTAGTGGAATGGGTCCCGAAACCTTAGTACCATGTGACAAAGCAATCTCTTTTATCTCCATAGCAATCTTATCCAAAAGTTTATGATCAGTAGAAGTTAATTTAATCCTTGCAACTTGCATCAAATATCACCATAAATATAAAATAATAAAGGAAATAAAAATTCAAAATCTTACTTATTTGCAGGTACAAGATCCAATACAACTCCAGCAGCAATTGTCATACCCATATCCCTAATAGCAAACCTCGCCAATTGTGGGAAATCGCTTTGCTTTTCTAAAACAATTGGCTTTATAGGTACCAATTTAACAACAGCAGCATCTCCAGGTTTAATAAAGTCTGGATTCTCTTCAACTGCTGCACCGGTTTTTGGATCAATCTTCTTTAATATCTCCTCAAATCTACATGCTACATGAGCTGTGTGGGCATGAACCACAGGAGTGTAGCCTTTTGTTATAACAGATGGATGTTGTAATACAATTATTTGCGCAGTAAATTCCTTAACAACTGTTGGAGGATTATCTGGCTTACCAATAACATCTCCTCTATCAACATCATCCTTGGTGATTCCTCTTATGTTCACTCCTATGTTATCTCCTGCCTTTGCTTCTTTTAGTGGCTCATGGTGCATCTCAATACTTTTGACCTCTCCTTCTTTATGTGGAGGTTCTATAATTACTTTATCTCCTGGTCTTAGAATTCCTGTCTCCACTCTCCCAACAACAACAGTACCTACCCCCTTTATGTTATATACATCCTGAATAGGCATTCTGAAAGGCTTATCAATAGGCAACTCTGGAGGCTCTATCATGTCAAGAGCCTCTATCACTGTTGGCCCAGTATACCATGGCATATTTTGTGATTTGTTTACCACATTATCTCCATACCATGCAGATATAGGAATAAATAGCATCTTCGAAACATCATACCCTACTGTCCTAAGTAAATTTTCCAAATTCTTTTTAACCTCTTCATATTTCTTTTGATCCCAATTAACCTCATCCATTTTATTTATCACAACAATCATATTTTTAATTCCCATCGTTCTTGCTAAGAACACATGTTCCTTTGTTTGTGGCATTATTCCCTCTTTTGCACCAACTACAAGAATAGCAACATCAGCTTGTGAAGCACCAGTTATCATGTTCTTAACGAAATCTCTGTGTCCAGGAGCATCAATAATTGTATAATAATACTTGGAAGTATCAAATCTTTGATGCATAATGTCTATAGTAACTCCTCTTTCCCTTTCTTCCTTCATTCTATCCATCAGAAATGCAAATTTAAAACTCTCTTTCTTCAACTCCTTTGCTTTTTCCTCTATCTTTCTCATTTCCTGTTCAGGAATATTACCAGTGTCCCATAACAACCTTCCAACTAATGTTGACTTTCCATGATCCACGTGCCCTATTGTCACCAAGTTTATATGTGGTTTCTCTGCTGCCATGTTTATTCACCTCTCTTGGAAATAATTAATGTACGGATATAAACATAATAAATAATAAAATTTTAAAAAAGTAACGGTAAATAAAGGTCAATCTATTTTAATTCTCTTTCCTATCTCTATTCCTAAAGATTTAAAACTTTCAATTATTTTTTTGTTATCATTTAAAGCATTCTCAGGAATCTTCTTTTCTGGGATAGGAATAACATGTTTGATATTTGTTTTTTTGTTTTTGATGATTTTTTCATTTAGAGGAATGCCTATTATTAAAAATTTATCATCTATCTTTTCTTTAACAAAACCATAATATCCAGCAAATCTCCCATTTAACTTCACAACCACTTGCCCAATATCCATAAATCTCACCTTTTTTATTCAATCAACTTTGCAATGGCATTTATAATTCTCCTCTTTAATCCTCTTGGAGATAAAACTCCTCCATAATATCTTGTTGGTCTTTTCTCAGTCTTCGAATAATTTCTCAAATCTCTTTTTCTTCCATATAGTGTGCCATTTAATATCTCACCTGTCTCTGGGCAATGCATCTTAGATGTCTTTGATTTTCTAAATATTATCCCAACAACCCCAGAAGGCAATCTTCTTTTCTTAATACGCCACTTATTTGTCCTTAAATGCCTCTTTACCATTCCAAATCACCACATGATAATTTATTTTTAATGAATTAATACTCCAATTTTAAAAGTTTTTTTATAAGAAAAGAAAACAATATTGAGTAAAATATATACAACCATATCCACGAGATATCGCTTCCAACAAACAGCATCTTAAAAGGCAATGCAAAATGCACATCTCCTATAACCTTTTTAAGATAATAATATAGTGGTAGCAAAAACAAAAGGTTGATCATCATGGTTTTAAATGTCAATCTGAACTGTTCATTAAGCAAAGAATATTGCTCATTCAAAAGGTCTTTGTATTTCTCAGGATCCTTCTGAAAGTCTTTATGCTTCATTTTTTCTCTCAATTTCTCCATTCTCTCTTTTAAATTTTTCATCTTATGATGATCCAAAGTAAACTTCATAACCAAATTGCTAAATAATGAAACTAAAAAAGCAATCACGGTTAATGTAACTATAGGGGAATAAATCATGTAAAACATTTGCATCACCTCACTTTATAAATCTCCTCAATAGGGAAGGCATTTCCTCTATGTTGTATTGCACTATAAGCTCATACATATTGTGAGCAATCATAACCGCTAACAATAATCCAGTACCGCTTGTTAAAGCTCCAAGGAGATCAGCAAACGCAGCAAGTAATCCTACAAAGCCACCACCAAGAACTGTTAAAGGAGGAATATATCTCTCCAAAACCTTTTCCATCACCCTTGGATCACGTCTAAATCCTGGAATTTGCATTCCTGCATTTACAATTTGATTCGCAACACTTCTAGCATCCATTCCAGATGTATTAACCCAAAATACAGCAAAGATAACACTAAAGATTATCATATACAAAGTATAAGACAGTGCTCTCAAGGCTTCTGTCATGGATATGTTGGAAGTGAATACATCAATGATAAATGTTCTTGGAGGTGTTAAATAATAGACAACTCCTCCTATAGGTTGGCCGTTAGCAGAGAATGATCCAAGCAAAGAGATTCCACGATTATACAACATTTGACCCCACAATTGAAGATTTATAAGAAGCGCAGACGCCAAGATTACAGGCATATTGCTCGTGTAGATAAACTTTAATGGCCATTTTCTACCAAAACCACGAAAACTTGACAATACCAAGGGAATCTCAACCCTCAATGATTGTGCATATACTACAGAGATAAAAATAATAAGAGTTGTTAAAAGAGGAATTATATATGCTGATATAAACACAGATATATTCTCAATACCATTAACAATGCTATATATTATTTGAGGAATAACTCCAACAAATCCTTCTCCCACTCTTGTAAAACTAAAAGATCTTATAAATAATCCTTTAGATACTCCTGCCAAAATAAATAAAGATACTCCAGAGCCAATACCCCACTTTGATATGAGATCATCCAAGTAAATAATTATAATACTTCCCAATGCAACCTGAAAGATAATGAATAAGCTCCATTCTAAGGTTGGAATCTCAGGTTTTAATGCACCAAAAACCACCATGGAAGTGCTCTCTAAAAAGGAAAATATTATAGCCAAAAGTTTCTGCATACCTTGAAACCATGCTCTTCCTTCGAATGTATTGAGATCAACCTTAATTAATCCAGAACCAACGAGAAGCTGCATGATAATACTTGCCGTAACTATAGGTCCAATACCTAACATGGCAAAAGTGCCCATTGCAGCACCAAAAATTATAGAAATCTGCTCAAAATATGCAAGAGATTCTGATGATACACCAATGAGAGGTAAATTGGACAACATAAAGTATATGATCAGAGAAATCAAAGTCCAAACAAGACGCTCCTTAAATATTACCTGCCTTTCTGGATATCTTATTGTCGGAATATAATTCAATATCTCACTAAACATCATCCCCATATATGAACCCTCTTTTCTTATAATCATCAAGAAAAGGATCAAGATTCCGCAATAGCATTTCCTTTAACATTTACATTTATACCATTATTTTCAAGATATTCCTTTGCCTTATCTGTGATATTATAAACAGATATCTCTATCTTATATCCTTTGTATTCGCTATTTATTCCTTCAAATGATTTCTGATATATTATTTTCACATCTTTATCAAAGGATAAAGCAATCACCTTGTTTTTATCATCAATAGAGCCATCATAAAGATGAACAATATCTCCTAACTTTTCCAAGAGGATTCTCGTAGTGATGACATCCTTCTTTTTATATTTTGCAAGAGGTGTTTTAAACCCTCTTTTTCCAATCATATATCCCTTAAGCATTAAACCAATCTTTTTATGCTGTCCTTTTTTACCTGATCCTGCCAAACCCTTTCCTCCTCTACTTCCCTTGCCTCTATGTTTCTTTGAACTTCCATATCCATATGTCCTTGATCCTCTTCTCTTTATAACTTTTTTCCTAAATCTTACAACCATTATAAATCACCATGTTGTCTCCTCGGAAACATTCTCTCAATTAATGATTCTATGTCCCTTCCCATATATCCCAATGCACCGCCTTGGGCATAGGTGTATTTAATTCCTCTTCTCCCCCATCCTTTTCTTGGAGGTTGAAGACGATATAAATTTTCATCTTCCTTAGTAGCGTATTTCTCTATGGTTTCTATGAATTTATCGCTAACCTCTCCCCATGTAACATAATCTTTTACCTTTTTAATCATACCTCTTATCACAGGATCATCTTTATATATCACTAAATGATTAGGTTTGGTTAACTTTAATCTCCTTAAAGTGTTCTCTATATCTTCTCTAACCCCAACCCTGCCTCTAACCCTTATTATAGCAATTTTCATATTTGTGGTCTGCTTATTTTTAAGATTTTCCATATTTAACTCCCTCATATTATTTTGATAAACCCTCAACAATACCTAAATCCTTCTTAACATCCTCTGGCACTCTTATTTTTGCAAGATTTTTCAAAGCATTAAAAACAGCATAAATATGATTTATTCTTGTACGTGTCTGCCCAAACGATTGCATCCACACATCCTTAATGCCTGCTAAAGATAGAACTTTCTTAACCTCTGAAGATGCCACTAATCCAAGACCTCTTGGACCAGGAATTAGCTTTACTCTCACGGATCCTGCTTTACCCTCAACCTTAAAAGGAATTGTATGATTCCCATGACAATGACATTCCCAAGAACCACAGCCACGTATAATGGGTGTGATATTTAACCTTGCCTTTTTTGCTGCTTTTATTATTGTTTCTCTTGCATCCTTTCCCTTTGCATATCCTATCCCTAAATATCCATCCTCATTTCCTACTACAACCATTGCATGCAAACTTCTTTTTCTTCCAGATTTGTGCATTCTCACAGTGGATCTTATAGGAATTCTCTTAATACCTCCTCCTTTTCCAGAGCTACCTCCAATAAGTATAATTTCCTCTTTTAAATCTGGTAAAAGAATATCAACAATCTCTGGCTCACGGATTATATATCCCTTCTTGAAAACCTCCTCTATATTTGTTATCTCTCCATTATACACTTTCCTACCTAATTCTGTCTTTGGAACCCATGTCTTCAATATCCTCTCAACCTTATTAACTTCTATTTGAGGTACATCATTTTCTGTCAATCCAATCACCTATTTCTTTTTACTCTTGCTCTTTTTAAAAGATTCTTCTATTTTTTTCTTTATCTCCTCAAATCTTTTTGATATCTCCTTATTCAAATACTTCTCTATATGTGTTCCTTTTAATCTCTCCTCATCAGGTAAAATACTTGGATCATGGGGTATATATACTCCAGCATCAAGTACTCCTTTGACCAAGGCATATATTCTACCTTTTCTATGAGGCTTTCTTAATCCAACATCCAAAATAACCTCCTCAATACCCTTCTCCTTTGCCAAGTGTCCAAGAACATATCCTGTAAGATACGCAGATGGCAAATTCTTAACATTATACTCCCATCCATATTTCCTTCTTAAAGATGAGGAATTAAACTGGGCCTCTGTAATATCTCCTTCAGGATGATATCTTACAATCTGCGCTATAAACTGTGTATTTGTTATTCTCACCACTAACCTCGGTTTATTCGACATCAAATATGCCAACCTCTTCCTATAGTTTGTCTTTCCTTCCCTTCTTCTCCTAAATGCTAAAATATAACCTGCATGTGCCATACCAATCACCCCTCATGTTATGATATCTTTTAGATGCTTCTTAACAATACACAACATACATATAAAAAGTAGAAAATTTTTTAAATTTAACGGTCATTTTTCCTTTAAAGGCATTGTCCAATAATTCTTTATTGTTAAGCGGAAACATAACCTCTCAAAGAAGCGTATGAGAGCAGTTAACCCTTTGAATAGGGCTATGCTTCCCGTTAACAAATTGTCCAACAATTTTTTAATGAGGATTTGTTAACGAAAAAATTCGTTCTTATCATTGCATTAGCTCTCTAAGGTTTGCTGCTCTGATGCGCTTCTTTAAAAGGCTATTTTTCCGCTTAACAAATTTTGTTAATAGGGAATTATTGGACAATGCCGACTTTAAAATACAGCAAATCTCGTAAGAGCTAAAGTTCCTTAAAAGCGAGGGGCGGGATTTGAACCCGCGTAAATGGGGTCTGCAGCCCCACGCCAAACCGGGCTAGGCGACCCTCGCATCCTCCATATCTCTATAGAGATAAAGGATAGAACAAAATTTTAAAAATTTTTAATCGATTTGTTAACAAAAAATTTGGTTAACGAAAAAGATCACTATTATCAAAGATTTTGCAGCATGCTAACCCCTCTTAAAGGTTATTTCCATTGACGATATTTATTTTAAAATAAAGAAATTTTTAAAATTTTTAAATCTAAAAATTACTATGAGATGTTCAAAATTATTATAAGGTGGTCCTAATATGAGAATCTTAGAGGAAAAATCAGCAAAGGATAAGGAATTAGTGATCAGTTTAGGTGGAAGTGTAATAACAAAAGATAACTATAGCAATGTGGACAAAATCCTTTCCCAATTACTAACCTTATCACGAAAATATCATCTGTTTGTGGTTACTGGCGGTGGTACATTGGCAAGAAATTTGATAGAAATCGTCAAAAATAAAAATAATATGTCATATAAAAAATACTACACACCCAAAAAAATAGAATCCATGAAGGAATATATATTGGATGAGATAGGAATCGCAGCCACTCATTTACATGCAAAATTGTTTGCTGCGCTTTTAGGGTATAAAAAATATCCTGTACCACCTCAAATAAAAAATGCCATTAATTTAAGGAATCATTACAGAATTGTTTTTATGGGAGGCACATTACCAGGAAGATCAACTGACACAGTTGCTGCAGAATTAGCAGCAAAAGTAAAAGCAGAATGCTTAATCAATGTAAGTGATATAAAAGGAGTATACGATAAGGATCCTGACAAGCATAAAGATGCAAAGCTTTTAAGGAAAATATCATATGAAGAATTATGGAAAATTATAAAACATTATCCTCAATCACCAGGTGAATATAAGCTCTTTGATCACAAAGCATTAGAAATCGTTAAAAAACATAGAATACCTGTCAAGTTCGTTCATTTTGAAGATATCTCAAACTTTGATGATGATAATATAGGGACATTGGTTTGTAATAGCTAATGAGTTGAAAGTCCTACATCAACATTAAGTTGTTTACAGATAATTTGAAGATTGATTATAGCAGGTATTTTTTTCACATCTAAATCTCCCCAATCCATCTTTGCCTCATCAACAACATCTTCAAATTCAATTTTCACTCCTGTCATTACATACCCTGGAGGACATTGAAGTGTATTTACTGCTTCATCTTCTATCCTATAGGGTGATATTATTCTATTATCAGTAAGCTCAACTTGCTTAGAAATGGCAATTTCTTTACATTCAAATTTACCATCTTTATAAACCAAAACCTCTCCATCAGAGCAGGAAGGTTTACGGATGAAATTATATTCTACCCAATCCTTAGATGCCATACCTTCCATTTTTAATTTCTCTATTAGATTACCATGGCTTATAAGTCGTGAAGATAGACCAGCATAACTATAGCATTCATATCCATCAGATGTTTTTACCACTACTCCATCACTTCCACAATTAATTCCTTTATCAATGATTTCTTTTTTGCTTACACATTCAAATTCATTTGAGTTCACATCATAAACCAAAACATCTCCATCTGAGCAGGATGTTTTTACTACAACTACTCCATTATCTTTTAAACGATGTAATAAATTGGAATATGTCTCACATGAAATATCCGCATTCTCATTAAAGCCTTTCATAATACCATTATAGCACTTCTTATTCTTAAGTTTCTCCACAATCTTATCTCTCACCATATCATCAAAATATTTGCACTCTACTATCAAATTACCACTACTATCTCTTCTAAGTAGCAAAACATTATTCTCATTGCTTTCACACATAGAAACTTGAATAAACCCCTTTTCTTTTAAGTAGTCCTCTATCTCATTCTTAACATATGGTGTAAGACCCTCAAGCACTATGCTTTCCTTATCATCAAGCTCAGACAAAATTGCTTGGATTTTATCCCATAACAATGTATTCGAACTCTTTAAATCATTAATATCTAATATAGCATAAGTTAATGATTCATTAACTCTATCTAATGTTGAAATTACATCTTTTGCTTTAATCCCATTAACATAAAAAGTATCGTTAGCATATGAAGAAAAGGAGGCATAGCCAACCTTTAAGTTATCATATGTGATAGAGGGATCTATTATAGGAATGTCTGAAATATTTGATCCTATCATATGCCCATTTAATGAAACTGCATCTATTCCAAGAGAGCAAATTCCATTTATACAATAGTTCTTTAGATTAATCAAGTTTAAAAGATCCTCTTTATTAATTCCAATCAAATTATATGCATAATATGAGGAATTGACATTCAATAGATTCTCCATTAGACTTATTTGCTCTTCTACAATGGATCTTACAGCATCCTCATCTAAAGAATTTGTATTTTGAGGTAATATATCGCTCCAAGAAGATATGCATTCCCCATTTAAACATAATTTTTTAAAGTTTGACTTATAGCTTGGGTCAATATAATAAGAAGGATTATCAAGATCCACAATCTTTCCAACACCATAATAAAGAAATAATACTCCTTTTAAGGTTCCTCCGTTTATTTTAAGGAAATCATTAGCATTATACCCTCCTAATTTTTCTGCATTATCTACTATACCATTCCTGTTCTCATCAATTGAGACATCAGATTCGCTGTTGATTGCTATTTGTTGAAGAGGCAACCAGTTTTGTGTTTTATCAACAAGAGCATATGCAAAAGAGAAAGTAAATAAACCAAACAACATAATCATAACCACATATCTTTCTGTTCTCATTTATCTTACCTCCTTCTATTGCTCTCCTATATAATCATTATATAAATTATTACAAATATATTTTTTGTCTTTATCTGGTAATATAGAACATTTATTTTGGTGTGTTGTGATAGAAAAATATAATACACAACCCAATATATATGACTCCTCTCCATATGCTTTAATATTTAAACATTCCGCAGGATCTTTTTTATTAAGAGCTTTAAGGGTATAATAATGGGCTATACATGCCTTTCTATAATCCTCTTTCTTTATCCTTTGGCATATATCTATGGTATTTTTATTCTCCATCTCACTATAGATTTCCTGGAGATAGCGTACCTCCTCTATCGGAGATGTGAAAGATACTTGCGATTCCTTTTTAATTTCATTATTTCTGAGCGTGTCGTTTATATCATTAACTATATTATGAGATATAATCAAAGAAGTTCCAATAATACATCCAACCATAAAACATAGCACCACATAGAAGACAAATCTCTTTTGATCTTCTTTTTCCATAAATAGAATATATTTGTGACAATAGAATATATATTTTGATATCTTAACCTCTAACATTGGAATTGTCCAATAATTTTTTAATGAGAATTTATTAACGAAAAAATTCGTTCTTACAATCGCATCAGCTCTACAAGGTTCGCTACTCTAAGCGCTTCTTTAAGAGGCTACCTTTCCGCTTAACAAATAGAGAATTATTGGACAATGCCTCTAACATCTTAATAACATCTCAAAATCTTATTCCTTATAGGATGATCTGATAGCTTATCTTTCACTCCACAAGTAGTCTCAACTATTATGTCTTTTATCTCATTACATAGTATATTGCAAGGTATCCTAAAAATACCTATTCCTCCAGGATGTAAAACATATACCTTCGAGAGATTTGTATAGCATACCTTCTTATAATCATTGCTATAGATGGTTATGTTCTTTATCCCTGCTCTTTCAGAAAGTATATTCCTTATCCTTACTTTATATCCCTCAGAAGATCCAGAGATATTCATAGAAGTGATTATTCCTCCATGAGAATCTGCTCTATATGTGATTGGAACTATACAAGGTACTATACCAAAGCATTTATTGTTAATATAACCTAAAATGTAAGAGGTTATATCTGCACTTGAGCTTTCATTAAAGAATCCCTCATGCTTCCATACCAATTGCTCACCAACATAGATTTTTGGATTTAAAGGATATGTTTTTGATAATGCCAAAGGATAATAATCTACATTTCCTGATGCTATTGTATAAGGGGAATCGCATATCCCATCATGATTCGCATCATCGCAAGTTTCTGAGTAACCATTTCCTGAAGGCGTAGCATACACATTACCACCAATGAAAGGTCTCCCCACTATGTTTGGTCCAAGTTGTAGGGAGGTGTTCCAGTGGTTTGATGAAGAAGAAATATAAATGTTGTTTGTATTATTAAGGAGGTTATTGTAAAAGAAATTGTTATCTGTTGAGTATAGATAAATCCCATATCGATTATATGATATAATTGAGTTTGTTAGGATATTTTGAGATGAATCAGACCAAAAGTAAATTCCTTTAATACCATTATTATTAGCGGAAATATTAGTGATGATATTATAAGATGAGTCTGAAAGAAAAGATATCCCAGTAAGATGATTATTATTAGCAGAGATATTAGTCATCTTGTTATAGGATGATTCCCACAGATAGAGTCCATACCAACGGTTATTATTAGCAAAGATATTAGTAATTTTATTATAGGATGAATCCTCAACACGTATTCCATCTCGATTCCAGCGTGAATCTATATTTCTTAATGTTGAGTTATTTGTTCCAACAATTAAGATACCATTGTTGTTTAAGATATCTGATCCCTTTATGGTAATATTAGTAAAGTTGCTACAGTCAGCATTACATAAAATTAATTCAGAAAAGATTTTATTTGAGATATTTATAGGAGAATTATAATACATTATAGGTCTGTTTCCTGATCCTTTTGCATTGATTATTACACTAGAACACGAAGAAGGATACTCAATCATAATATCCCACATTCTATTCTCCTGAGCGATAATATCAGTAAGAATATTATCTGAAGACCCAGAAAGCTCAATTCCATGCCAATCGTTATTATTAACTGTAATATTAGTGAGAGTATTAGAAGATGATCCTGAGAGAACAATTCCATGCCAATCGTTATTATTGGCTGTAATATCTTCCAAGGTATTATATGAAGAAGTGGAGAGGTAGATACCATACCAATCATTGTTTTTACTCACAACATTCTCTATCTTGCTATCATGAACTCCATTATCGAAGTAAATTCCATGATAAAATTCTTGGATTTCACAGTTTCTTATGGAGATGTTGCTTAAGGAGCCGCTTGCATATACACCATAAGTCTCCTCTGTTTTGTTTCCATCAATCATATGCCATTGACAATCCAAAATCACATTGGAGGTTGTGATGTTAAAACACGTACTACTAGAGTTCCAAATATCGGTTGTGAGATAATACACACCAGGAGAGGAAATGGTGGTGCAGGAGTTGAGAGAGGTGGCTGCATAGGAAAAAGGTAATGTGAAAAGTATGAGTAAAAGCATCGCGATGAACAATAGATATCTCATGTTATCACCTTAATAAGGTATGGGTGTTAAATCTATGGTGACTTCAACATTGCTATTGTTTAGGGTTAGATTGAAAGTACTTTCCTCATATGCTTTGTCATGGAGAAAAGTTTTGTTGATATAGCTCTCTAATTTGTCTACTACTCCATAAGTTACTTTTTGGATGGAGACTTTTACTTTATCGCAGTTAACAGGTAAGTCCTGTTTTTCTGCTGATTCTGAGATGCTCCTTATGAATGATTTGAACCACCCACTATATAGCGCAGCTATAGCAGTAACAAACACAACAAGAAGCACAGCTGAGATGGTTATGGATACTGCTTTTTTTGTTTTAGTTCTCATAAAGAGTAATTATGTATCATAAAGGTTTATAAAGATTTTGTTATATCCTATATCTTGCGATATTCCATAACAATCTAAGTGCTATATCATATGCGCTCTCTCTATATGAGAGATTATTTTTTTGTGCATAGAAACATACTTTCTTAGAGATATTTATCATATGATTTTCAAGACGTTGGAGTGTTTTGTGTCTGCTCCACCTTTCCCATGATCTATTCTGAAGCCATTCATAATAACTAACCACAACACCACCGCCATTTGCTAAAATATCAGGGATTATTATTTTGTTCCTTTCCTTAAGTATGTTATCAGCGGTATAAGTTACTGGCCCATTTGCTATTTCCAATATCATCTCTGCCTTTATGTTATCTGCGTTTCTTTTAGTTATCTGGTTTTCTGTTGCTGCCAATACAAGCACATCCACATTCATCTCAAGCAATTCCTCATTCTCTATGATTTTATATTCTTCATTATTATGTACAAGATTCAGTTGCTCTTCTGAGGAATAATCCTTTATATATTTTCCTCCCCTCTTATACTTATAGAGATTCTCTACATTTATTCCCTTCTCGCTATATATTGCACCTGAGGAATCTGAGATCCCAACTATTTTATATCCGCTCTCCGATATATATCTCGAAAAATAATATCCTACATTACCAAAACCCTGAACTGCAATTTTGATTTTATCTTTTGGCTTATTGATATGTTTCTTAATAAAATACTCAAACACATATCCTGCTCCATATCCTGTTGCCTCCCTTCTTCCAGGTATACCATAAAGAGAAATTGGTTTCCCTGTCACAACCCCAGGCTCAAATTTGCCAGAGATTCTGGAGTATTCATCTACTATCCATGCCATTACTTGCTCATCGGTATACATATCAGGGGCAGGAATATCTTTATCAATACCTATTTGATCAGCAATTGCACGTGTAAAGGATCTTGTTAAATTTTCCAATTCCCATTTTTCAAGTTCTTTTACGTTAACTATTACACCCCCCTTTGCACCCCCAAAAGGAAGTTGATGAAGAGCATTTTTCCATGTCATTATGGCAGCAAGACCTATTATCTCATCAATATTTACATAAGGTGAAAACCTTATTCCTCCTTTTCCAGGGCCTAATAGATCACTATGCAAAACTCTATACCCTTTGAATAATCTTATCTCATGGTTTCTCAATCTTACTGGAAAAGAGACCTCTGTAACCTTTTTTGGATTTCTAAGAAAATTTCTCTTTTGCTCATCAAATTTCGCTCTATCAAATGTATCCTCTTGAAAGTTGGTTACGCTATACAACAAATTTTCCTCATTTATGATTTTCTCCATATCTCCCTTAAGTGTCATATAAGAATTTAAAAAGTTAGTTTTCTCAGCTTTTCTTACATCTCCTCATAGCTATAGCAATTTTAGATCTCCCGTGATTTCATCTATCTCTCTCTCATAATATGGGCCAATTCCAACCGCGGTATAATCTGGAGCTTTAAGTTGAGTCTTAGCAGCATCTTTTATTATACATGTCGGAAGTCCTCTTTTTCTTGCCAATTTATATACCTCAATAAGTTTTTCTTTGCTATTGACTTTAAGCACTATTTTCTCAGCACCTTGTGAGAGCCATCTCTCACGTATTTTCTTGCATGACTTTAAGAATGCACAAAGAGATGCATGGGCAACTTGTGATGCTATTTTTCCTTTTCCCATCTTTAAATCCACTCTAACCACTATAACCTGTTTCAACAGCTCCTCTACCATACCAATACTCCCCTAACCCAAAAAATCCTTAACAAAGAATTCTCTTGTATGCAAATCAATAATAGTAACCTTTCCGGGGTTTGCCTTATGCCCAACTCTATCCTGAAATGTAGTTTGAGATTGCCATGTACTTGAAGATATTAATGTGACTCCTTTATAATTTGAAACATCATGGCTGTGAAGATCTCCAGAAGCAAATATATCAGGAACAATATCTATCACATGCATATCTATTTTCTTAGGTGCTATCAATGTTGAACCATAAATAGGTGCAAGATGTCTCCTCTTAAGGAGCTCTCTTATAACTACAGTTGGCTTATCCCTTGCTACTTTCCTTATCTCTGTAATAGCATCTATCATTGCATTGAAACTATATCCATGATATAGCAAAACCTTTACCTCTTTTTCATCATCTTTCAATCCAATCAGGCATGGATTCGTTTCTAAATGAATATTCTTCATTTTTGCTGCCTCAGGAATCAATTTCTCTGTAAGAGGAGGTTGTGGTTCTGCTAACCTAACAGCATCATGATTTCCAGGGATGACTATTACCTGGATATGCTCAGGAATCTTTAGAAGAAAATCCTCAAATGCCTTATATTGATCATAAATATTGGTAATTTCAAGCTCATTTATTTGCTCTGGATAAATGCCTATTCCATCCACGTTATCCCCTGCAATAAATAAGAACTTTAAGCGGGAAGCCAACTCATCGCCACTTTTTAACCATTTAAAGAATTTATTCATTATATCTTTAATAAAAAGTTTGCTGCCAAAATGAAGATCAGAGATGAATGCTGCAGTTAGAGGAACATCAAGCTTTGCTATATTATCAGAGGAAGGCATGGGTATGTCAGGATATAAAATATTGCTGATTATAAAATTACCCTTTGAATTTACCTTTCCCTTAAATGCTAATACATCATCATTAACAATATTTTCTGCCTCTTTTTTTATTTCTTCGCGAGGTATTGCAAGAATGCGATCAGTCTCATCCTCTATTATAAATCTCAAGAATCCGCTACGAGAGAGAAGTTTTTCTCTAACGATTGCTATTACTGTCACTTCCCTATCCCTCATATTATTTCTTTTTAAATTCTCAATACTCACAACATTCCTAACCCCATTCCTTTGCAAAAGTAATGACCTCAACTTCCTATATCTATCATTAAAGTACTCAATAAAGTTTTGTACTGTAATCTTGGACTCATAATCTGTATTTAGATTCCATATCTTGTTAATCTCAACACTATAATTCTTTGCCTCATAATACATTGATGCCCTTATGATTTCTATTTTCTCCGCAATATCTCTTTTTATGCTCTCCAATTCCTCTTCTATCATATCGCGGGTAATGATGGTATCGTGATATTTCCTTATAATAAAAATAAACTTATCTTTTTTTGACTCATGCATTAGCATGTATTCAACAGCATCTTTTGTAATAAGAAGATTTCTTTCGAGGGAAATCTCAATTATTTGATCTATGAAATCCTTATTTGTTTTATGATGCTTATCATAATAAACATCATCAGAGTTCTGAATAATCTCAGAAGAAGAATTTGTATCCATAAAGTTATTTAAATTACAATAAATATTTTAAAAGATTATGGCGACAAAAAGAGGAAGTATAAAAAGGAAAGCATTAATCTTTGAGATATATTTTTATATATTGGCATTTCTCTTTACAATTGCATTAGCAATGCTTTATTATATCACGAGTCATCCACCAACAAGTGATCATCATGTCAGAATCATAAATGTATTTTCCAAGGAAATTGGGACATTTAAAATACCTACAAGCGAAATAATAGGATATTCTTATCTAAAAATACCTGCTGTCATGAATAATAGCAAACCTGTATATGTTATAGCAAAAATGTTTATAACTCCAGGTAGCGGAAACATATTTATTAATATAAAGGATACGCTATTAGGTGAGGATACGCAACATAGTATAAGAAAAGCTATAAGATATGCCTTACAGCATGAAAAAATACCTCAAAACATATATGACTTTTATGTAAACATAGAAAGTGATGCATCTGTCTTAATAGGCCCAAGTGCTGGTGGGTCTTTTGGAGTATTATCTATAGCAGCATTAAGAAATAAAATGCCAAGACAAGATGTCATGATGACAGGGACTTTAAGTAAAGATGGTAGAATAGGATTAAGCGGGAAAATATATGAAAAGGCATTAGCATCAAAGATAAGTGGTGCAAAAATCTTCTTAGTGCCAAAAGGACTAAGCAAAATTGAGAAAGTTGATGTACAAGAAGAATGTGACTATTATGGAGGTAAAAGATATTGCGAGGTTATTGAGTATATAAACATAAAGGATTTGGCAAATGAGACAGGTATGGAGGTTCATGAAATAGAGACATTAGATGATGCACTGAAATATTTTGGAATAGAATAAGATTTAAAATATCCAAAAATTATATTTAATTATTTAAGGTGATAAAATGCCAGAATTTGAAGGATTAGATAGAGGATGGAAACAAGCAAAACATAGGGGAAAATCCACAATGGTCACTTGTGGGTTTTGCGGAAGACAGTTCCCAAGATTCAAAGCATTCGTTATTTACAGGGGTTTTAGGATAACAGACCCCGCTCTAAAGAGATTGCTTGATAAGAAAGTATTTACTGGAGGATTTGATAGAAAAATGTATGTATGCCCAAAATGCGCAAGATTCTATGGTGTGGTACAAAAAGGTAAGAATAAACTGTAAATGAGGGATAAATATGGGAATCATCACGTTATCTTATGCAACACAGGATATGAAAGTTAAACAAACAATTGAGGAAATAGAAAATAAAAAAGTAAGAGTATCTATTTATAGGATTTATAGTGATGGAGATATACATGAATTATGTTTTGATACATATGCAGAAAGCTTAAAAGATTACATGAAAAATCTAATCAAATATATTGAGTTTGAGATAAAGGAGATAGAAAAAATCAAAGAATTCTCAATAACTTATTCCTCTAAAGAGGGTAAGATTACATATAAAGCACAAAAAGATATTCGTGATGCTCTACAACAAATATATACTAAAATCACATCTGAATCACCTAAGAAAATCTATAACCTAAAAAGATACTATAGAAGGTGATAATAGTATGGTAAGCGTAAATGAGGTGTGGACAGAGAAATATAGACCAAAAACTTTAAGCGAAATTGTTGATCAAGAGCATGTAATCAAAAGGTTAAAAGCATTTGTTGAAGAAAAAAACATCCCAAATTTATTATTTGCTGGCCCTCCAGGAACTGGTAAAACCACAACAGCAATAGCATTGGCAAGGGATCTTTATGGTGAAGAATGGAGACACAACTTCTTAGAGTTAAACGCATCTGATGAAAGAGGAATAGATGTTGTGAGAGGAAAAATAAAGGATTTTGCAAGAACAAAACCAATGAATGTAGATTTTAAAATCATCTTTTTAGATGAGGCTGATGCTCTAACTCAGGATGCGCAACAGGCATTAAGGAGAACCATGGAAAAATACGCGAATATCACGCGATTTATACTCTCATGTAACTACTCCTCCAAAATAATCTCTCCTATTCAATCGCGATGTGCAGTATTTAGATTTAAACCTCTTCCAGATGATGCTGCGAAAGGATTGCTTAAAAGAATAGCGGAAAAGGAAGGTGTAGAGGTGAATGACAAAGCTCTTGATGCATTAATAAATCTTTCTGAGGGAGATTTAAGAAAAGCAATCAACATACTTCAATCACTTGCTATATTACATAAGGCAATTAATGAGGATGCTGTATATGAATTAGCAGCATCTTTGAAGCCAAAAGAGGTTGAGGAAATCATAACCTTGGCTATGAATGGCAAATTCACAGAGGCAAGGGAGAAACTATTGCGCCTTATGGCTTATAGAGGTATGTCAGGAAGTGATGTAATAAGAGACTTCCATGCAGCAGTAAGAAACTTGGACATAGATGAGAAGTTAAAGATAAAGCTTATAGATAAACTTGCAGAATATGAGTTCCGCATATCTGAAGGTGCAAGTGAGGATGTGCAAATCGAAGCCATGCTTGCTCAATTCGCTTTAATTTCATCCCAGCAAAAGGAATGATGCCAAATGTCAAAAAAGATAATCGCTGAGATAACTACAAATAGAAATTTCAAATTTGATAAAAATGCAATGTTCAATGCATTGATCAAAACAAGCCATATGAAAAGTAATGAATTGAAGATCTCGCTCGAGATAAACTCTCCAAAGTTTGATTCCCTATTAATTCATCTTATAGAGAAGCAACCCCGTGAGAAACTTGAAATTTTATATCCAGTCAATATAAATGAAAATAAAGGCGGCAATTTAAGATGGATCAAATTGAATTTTATATTTTTTGTTTTTAATCCTCAGACAAAGGTTAATATCACGCCTATATTAAGTACATCACATAATAACCTAAACAAGGAAGTGCATATACGAAAGGTAATATTTTGTGAGTCATCAAAACATAATATTCATTTTTCTATTAAATATCTCCATGACTCAATAAGAGAAAACACAATTTTTGAAGAATCTTTTATAGATTTACGTGAGTATAAAGATGTAAAGGATATCATCTTCCAAGACTATCTTTCTTATGTGCATCCAAACTCTCAAAAACTTCCATAAGTTTGTTTAGATGGTTACGAGCTGAAAAAATCTTGCTCAACTTATCTAATTTATTTATTTTAGCTTTCCTTGTTCTGATTTCCTTTAAAATTCTTTGGAAATCTCTCTCATTTTCAAAAAAATATATATCTTTGCTATCAATAACCCTTGCTAATTCCTCAACACCTCTATTTCTATACGCTATAACAGGCACTCCCAATTTTAAAGATTCCAAAACAATAAAAGGTATGCCCTCATAATTACTTGGTAAAACTATACATAAAGCATTAGCTACAAGATTCCTCAACTCTTTTTTGTTTTTCTTGCCTAAAAAAAGAATCCTATCACCATAAGGAGAAAGTATCTTCTCATAAACTTCTCTTAAATACCCATCACCCACAATATATAACTTAATATCGCTATTCAATAAGCAGTTAAGATAACATTTAATCAATCTATCCAACCTTTTTAAAGAGATTATTCTTCCAACAAAAAGCAGATATTTTTCCTTTTTTCTAGTTGTTATCCTGCTCTCTGGCAGATTGATGAAATTTTCTATAATCCTTATTTTATCAGGATTGATTTTGTAATATTCAATTAATGTGTTTTTGAGATGTTTTGCAGGTGTAATTATCATTAATGCCCTCTTAAATATCAGATATGATAGCAATCTCCTAATTATCCCATGCTTTGTGTGATATAGAAACTCCTCATAAGGCACAGAAAAAATCTTTTTATCATAATAACTCTCATATGCCCAATCTCCAACAAACCTTAGGAGATATCTTTTAAACGATAAAAAACATGATAATCCGCTAATACCAACATCCTGAGCATACACTATCTTATTCTTAGACATCTTTCTTATGAAATATGCCATAATCAATATCCTTATAGGATAACTTATTTTTGTGCTATTAAAGTATACTTTCCTCAAGAGATAATACTTCTTTCCATTTTCTATTCTAACCTCAGATCTTGTTGTATTATAGAAATTAAATGAAAGAACCTCGATATTTTGGAGGTGCTTTGTTAAAAAATCTACATAGTTGCTTACTCCTCCTATTTCTGGGAATACAATACCAGACACAACTAGAACATCTCTTTTTGTCATAATTGAGTTCCTCTTACATTATCATTGCTTCTTTGCTTTAGTACCTCTTTTTATTGGCCTGAGTTTTTTATAACCACACTTTCTGCATCTTGTTTTATGAGGTTTTGTGGTTCTTATTCTGGCATTGCATCTCATACATATATAAACATTCTTATACATTCTATCCAAAACCTCTTGAGGAATCATACCTGCCATTTTGATCACCAAGAATATTTTTAAATACATACCGTTAATTTTAAAAAATTTAAGAGATTTAAATTAGTGTAGTGATGATTATGAAAGAGGAAAGGATAAGAGGAAAGGAGCTATTGGGCAAGATGGTCGTTAGTGATGAAACTGGTAGAAGCTTTGGAAAGGTCGGGGATTTCTCTTTTATTGCAGAGACAGGTGAGCTTCTCAATTTAGTCCTTGTAGAGCCTACAAAGATAGTGTCTGAGCTAAACCTGAATGTAGATGAGAAAGGAAGAATCTTAATCTCCTTCTCTGCTGTGAAGTCCATAGGCGATTTTATTATAGTAAGTGAAAAGGACATCTATTAGTTATTTTTTTATTTCCCATATCTTTGCTATCTCCTCCTCATAAAACTCCATATTTGCGGGAATAACAATACACTGCGCATAATCATCCCAATACTTAACCTCTTTTTTTAAAGAACTCAATTTTCCATACAGAATCTTTTCTTTTTCCCCTCCTAATCCATAGCAAACGAATATCTTTTTATTAGTTAATTCAGGAAGATAGCGTGATATAAGATCCAATGCATCATAGCACCTAAGATGTATATCCAATAAAACCAAAGAGTGTAAATTGCTCTTATAATTGTTTCTTATGTTCTCAAATGGTGTTTGAGGATATGTAGGAAAGCTTTCTGGATGAGGTAAAGAAACAACTCTACCAAATCTATATAATGAGAGACCTGTTTTTGCAATAGATGTAAAGATAGATGAGCCATGAATTACCTTGCATTGCACGTTTTTTTCATAACACAATCTAAGAAAATACACATGTGTAGTTGCGCTGAGAATGTCTCCTTGTGCGCATAAACATATATCTTTTATAGAAGCTTCATCAACAATCTTCTCAGCCATGTTCTCCACTTCCTCACGTGAAAGCAAGATTACTTTTCTCCCTAAGCATCTCTCCAAGGATTCCTTAGAATGCAAAGTATTTGAGGTATATCTCTCAAAATATACTTTATCCGCTCTTGTAAGAATATCATATGCTCTCAAGCTCATATCTTTAACATCCCATATGCCTAAGGATACCAAATAAAGCATAATCTTAGATATCCCAATAAAAAATTTAAAAAGAATAAAAAGTGTGAAAGTGGAGGCTCATCGTGTACTCATCGGAAATGCCTTTCCTCACTTACCTCCATCTTAAAATGTATCTGCAATAACAGTCAAATAACCTGTATATCCTGCTGCAACAACTCCATAAGGCACACGTGTTTCTATTTGCATAACAATTCCTTGCCCTGGCAACAATCCTTGCGATGGATTGCTCGTGCTGAACACATATCCATTATTGCTTAACAAACCATCTGCTCCTGATGGTATTGCATCTCTATTCCACTTCACCAATCTTACATGACTACAATCGCCTGATATTAACATCAAATATTCCTCTCCTGATACAGGATATTCAACAGCTCTTGTTGGATACACATATCCTGTTGTTGCATCATAGCTAGTATATTTTATAACGATTTCATCTCCATCCCTCAAATTGATATCTCCAGTATCAGTTACATTGTGTGGTTCATTTGGATTACCTAATACCAACCAAATAGGTGTTGTGGTTGAGGCTGCCGAACATGGTGAAGTAGGATCAGTAGCATTTATTGCCCAGAAATACTCCTTGTTAGCAAACCTCAACCTACCATAACTTACAGTGTTAAGTGGTGTGTTTAAATACACCAATTCCTTGGATTCATTAAACTCAATCCTATCCACATAGCTCATACTATTATTGTATGTAGGTGCATTTCCTTTACTCTTTATCCATGTTACATTTACAGCAATCCAGTTTCCTGGATCATAATATGATGCAAAACCACTACCAAATGGATTCTGTGCTGGCTGTGTCACATTTAGCCATACATGGGTTATATTTGTTGAACCCATGTTCTCAATTTCAAAGGAACTTAACTGGACTGCATCATTTGTTCCATCTGTCACATTGTATACCTTTCCTATGCTTCCTGGATCCAGCAATCCGAAATCCATATTCTCTGGTGTAATATCAATAATTGTCTTTTGATTTATGCTCACCTCAATCAAAGATTCGTCTGCAGAATATGTTGCATTTGAAAAGCTTCCATATACAAGAGCGCCTTGCTTATAAGCAATACCAATTATAAACAAAAAGCCTATAAGCAAAGCGCTCACTACTCCTATACCCAATTTCGCCTTTTTATATCTCGAAGCCTTCTTTAAGTTCAACCACATTTCCTCCATATTTCCTCACCTCCACTTTCAATTCATAATTGATCATGATTATTCAGTTCTTACGAAAACAGTTAGTTTTCCCTGCTTTACTGGACCATAGGGTACGCCATAAGGCACGTATACTTGTATATATGCCTTAGCCACCCCTCCAGGATAAACATATGTCCCATTCAAAAAATAGCCATGGTTAATTTGACTGCATATTGAGGTATCAGCACCAGGGAGATCAGCATTGTATCTATTGAAAATCACCTTTGAGCAATCCTCAGGTATTACAATACAGTATTTATCAGTTCCATTTACATCAACTAATGCAACCCCATAGTAATCAAGAAGATACTTTACTGGCGTAACTAATATAGCAGAGTTATCTGTTAAGTCAGAATCTCCTGTGTCTTCTTGAGTTTTTGGGGTATCTGAAATATAAAAATTGCCATAACTACAATTTTGACCACCTGCTAATGTATTAAATTCCCAAAAGTATTCATAAGAATTATTCCTAAATCTTCCAAAGATTATTCCATAAAGATATGAGCTGTCATTTATTGCCTTATGTGTCTTAACATACATGGAATCTGATTCAGGATACTCAACTCTATTCACAAAGTAAAATTTGGAAGAATCATTAGAAAGTACAACAAAATTTCCTGCATCATATTTATCTGGATCCCCTGTTCCAAATGGAAAAGAAGAAGGATATGTAGCATTAAACCATATAGAAGTTATGTTCACTGATCCAATATTTTCAATCCATATTGCCTCATAATTGTTTTCCTCTAAGGAGCTGTCACCAACACCTCCGGGAGGAACATTACTCCATGCAAGTTGTGATGGATTGATATCAACCAAACTTACCTGAGAAACATTAACAATTATTGTGATGGTATCGTTTGCGGTATTTTGTGCATAAGAAAGAAAAGATCCTGCTTTAAAAATCATAAATAGATAAATTGAACCAATCAAAGTTCCCAATACATAACTCCACAAAAATACCTTCTTTTTTCTTTTTAGATAATTATAACTAGGTCTTCTAACACTCATGTTTTATCTCCCTTCTTGTCTTATCTCCCTTCTAAAAATGAAAAATAAAAATAAAAGCAAATTACTTCAATGCCTGAACGGGGTGGTGGATACCAATATCAATAAAATAACCATTATACGGTATTATTAGATATGTCCTCAGAGAATATATATGCTTTTCTATACTTAAGTTGTGAAAATATAACTACATAAAAAGATATTGATATAAAAAGATATCGAGATATCTTTCTTCTTAGTATATCATGGATACCTTTCTAATATCTCGAAATCTTCCATTTTTCCATCGCTATCTCTGTCAACTCCTTCAATAATTATGTATGCTTCATCACGGCTCATAATTTCATCATAAATGGATTTAAATGCATTTATTGAGATTTCTGTAGAAATTATGTTAATACCGCTCAAAAGAACATAAGGCACTTTATTAGCGATAATCTTGCATATAAGAGCCATGCTCTCTTCATTATATTGATTTTTTGTGATCGAAGATCTTATACCTCTATAATGCACTTCCTCATCATAATATACTTTCATCTTTTTGTTTAATTTATAAGTGAGCATATTGGTTAATGGACCTCCTATCACAAAAACATATGTTCCATCTTTAATATCTTCCTCACTGAATAAAGTATCAAAAGTAACATCTATGTTCCATCCTTTGCTTCCAAGAAAACTTCCCAATACACCTGCTAAATATCCGTCTCTTGCACGAAGATTGAACTTGCCATGTGCATCTGGGGATCCAACCACTATAATTCCACGAAGCAATGATCCTTCTGAAATAGGTGCCTTGCTTTTAAATTCATCATTGAGAAATAAAACGAGTGCATCTGCATCAAAGGAATATCTTTTCTCCTCAAAATTTCTTATACGAGTCTGATTTTTAAGATGCACCAATCTTGCTTTTTCTAGCTTTCTAAGGTGGTAATATATTGAGAAAACGTCCTCCTTCATTATAGATGCTATTTCTTCTCCTGATAATAACTCATGCTTAGATAGCAGTTCTAAGATTCTTATTCTTTTAAGATTTGAAACCTCCTTTATCTGTGCCTCATCAATTATCTTCCCTCTAAATACATACCTTTTCCCCTTCTCCTCATAATAAAAAAGATTTGCCATATCATTTAAATTTATTTTTAAACATTTTAAATATTTTTATGTTTAGAAGTTTAGAATCAAATCACCTTTAAAAAAAGGTTAGTTGCTTCAATGCGGTTTTGATAGCAATATTTCCCGTTAACCATGTTCTTATTTTGGAAAATATGGTTAAAGGGAAGCATACCATCTCAATAGCGCGTTAGAGCAGCTAACCTTTCTAATGGATTAGTGAGCAGCTAACCTTTAATTAGGTTAGTATGCTGCAATGTGGTTGTGAAAGCGATATCTTCCCGTTAACCATATCATTTATTTTAAAAAATGGTTAAAGGGAAACATACCTCTCTCATTCAGCACATTAGAGCAGCTAACCTTTTTATGCGGTTACCATGCTTCAAGACCTTAGTGATAGACGATTTCTTCCCGTTAACCATGTTCTTATTTTGGAAAATATGGTTAAAGGGAAGCTTACCCCATCAACAGCACATTAGAGCATCTAACCTATTGCAAAGGGTTACCATGCTACAAAACCTTTGTGAAAGAGATTTCCTCCCGTTAACCATATTTCAAAATAAAAATTTGGTTAACGAAACACCTACCCATATACCCAAAGCGCATTACAGCATCTAACCTGTTTAAGCGGTTAGCATGCTCTAAGAGCTGTGGTAATAAGGGAATTCTTCCTGTTAACCATTTTAAAAATGGTTAGCGAGATATATACTAATTCATTTTGCGTATCAAATCATCTAACCTTTCTAAGCAGACAATAAGAATAAAATTTATATATAGTTGGTTTTGTTAATATATTATTATAATTGGGTTCCGAATAGGAGGTGAAGGAAGGATGGGACATAAAATATTATGGCATCCTGCGAAGTTTATAGATGAGAGAACAAAGAAAGATTTTGCAAGAGATGGCTATTGGTTCAGTTTATGGAGCAGCATAATTGTAGGGCTAACAGTAATCTTGTTATCTCTAATATTTACAAAAAGCGGATATTATGTAGAAGAGCTAACAATAAAAAAAGGGATAGTCATTTTTCTTGTATCATTCTCAGTGTATTATCTTTTAAACATATTGAGCGCATTTCTCACCCGTGAAATTGTTGGAATGCTAAAAAAGGATATTCTCTTTTATAAAGCATTAGCTGCAGTATCATATCCTTATTTCCTTTTAAGTGTTGGCTTTGCATTAATGACAATCTTCGCGATTTTCCCTGGAATCAATATACTAACCCCTATAATAGGGATAATATTCATTGCAAGAAGTTATGGAATCTATATTAGATTTTTACATGAATATGCTAAGTTGGACAATATAGAGGCATATGTTGCAAGTGTTATCCTGATAAGTGCATTAACATTTGGATTCATCATTGGAGTAAACATCTTATCTGCTGTTCCAGGAAATGTATTTGGCATGTAAGATGATTTAAAATAAGAGAAATCACTATAAAAACGCGAAGAGATATCAAACTTTGAAGTATTGTTTATCTATATTCCTCTCCCCTCCATTTATCAAGTCTTCCCTTTTCACGAGCAGCGCTACCCAAAAATGTATGTGTCTCCTCTGGATGAAGAAGCATACCCTCAAGTGGATCATATGCATGCTCTATAATTACTCTTTTTTGCTCAGCAAGTAATGCCTCATTTATACCATAGAACTCTGGTGGTAATTTATCTGGAGGAATATCATTCTCCAAAGCAATCACCATATTCCTAAACACTAATGCACTTTGATAAATCCCATAACTCCCCATTTCCCATATAAAATATGCATCCTTCATACCCTTCTGCCTCAAAAGATACATCCATTCGTATAATGTATACATCTCCTCATTTAACATAAACAACGGCCCATGTTGCCCACCATAGGGTCTTGGAGCATTAACATGTAGCATCCTTATATACTTAGCCTCTCCATCATCTAATGTTTTCATATCTTCAACAGGGTCTATTAAATTAAGGGAAAGATGCTCAAAATCCATAGTATAAGCAAATAAATCCTTATATGGTCCTTGAGACCTTGGAATGATATCCTTATCAGGATTCTCAAGCAATTTTGATGCATATTCAACTACGCTCTTAATTAGTATTATATGATCCTTTGCTTTCATAATTCTCAATCTACCTACTAAGCTCTCTCTAGAAGGCTGGTCAGTTTCTATAAACATCATAATTGGCTTTCCATCTGTTTTGCTTCCACCACGTTCTATATAATCCCATACACTATCATTATTAAATCTAACACCTTCAATATTAAGGGCCCCTATTTTATATAACCACTCTGGTAATGTATCCATCGCCCACTCATCCTTAATAAATAAATGCCCTTGGATGTATTTTGCTGCTACTGCAGTAACAATATCCTCAGCAATCTGCAATGGTGTTCTTTGCTCCTTTGTGTAGATATAATCCTGAAATTCTCTTGTATATTTGTTAAGCCTATCCTTAAATGGCTTCTCTCCCATCCCATCAACATATTCATAGAAATCCTTCATTCTTTTGAACCCAAAATTTGTAGCTAAGATAACATCATCTGGGTCATATGCATCATCTATCTTAGTTTCGTATCTTTTTCCAACGATTTCTTGCCATAAGTAATCCTTATACTTATACATAAATTTAGCTGTTAAGATATATGCAACCTCCTCGCTTGCTTCACATCCTTTAATTACTGTCCAATATTCAAATGCGTCATCATAATCCATTCCTGATCGCGTAACAATATATAATGCTCTAAGTGCTTTTCTCTCCATGTGTGTTATATCAAACTGGTAATATTCTTTATGTGTACCAGAAGATGCAATCTCCATTTCTTTTGAGTTAACTAGATTTGTTAGATGAATTTGTATAGTATGGATATTCAATCTATCTATATCCTCTGTTACAGGGTCAAATTCTGGAAGTATCCTTGGTAATAAGTTCCTTAATATTCCAAACTCCTCTGGTGCAAGAGATAACATGTGAAGTTTATCAGTGGTATCAACTTTCTTTGCTTTCTTTTCTATATCTTCTAATATCTCAATACTTCTTTCTAATATGCTCTTACTATCTTCCAATCTCTTCTTATCTTCCTCTGATATTCCTTTTCTCTGTAGCATCTTAATAACATTCAAAAGATCCTTCTTTAATGCCTCTTTATGGTCTTCTATATTCTTAATCATTCTCTTTATATAATATCTCAAGATTTTCTTTCTAACATTCTCACGAAGCTCCTGTGCTCTCTTTATTCCCTCATCAAAGCTATCAAAATAATAGAAGTAAAGTCCTATTTCTGGTTCAATAGCCTGACCTCTCATCTCAAAAAATATACTTAGGAATCTTGCCTTAAAATAATCCTTAAACCTAAAATTCTTTAGAGGTTTGTATATTTTTCTATAGCATGGATCAACAAAATAATTATATGTTTTACCTTCAAATATTGTTTTTTCCTCTCCATCCAATTGCTTTATCCATATCCCCAAAGGAATACCTGTGTATGAAAAAAGCTGTCCTCTCATATAATATCTCTCCTCTCCTGAAATACCAAACACTATATTAGGTCTTGGAGAGGAAGATGAGTGAAATAAAAAATATTTTGCTCCTAATATATCACCAGCCGCATATGCTGATCTCTGTATGCTTCTGTGATGTAATGTCCATTGATTTGCATATGCTATACATAAATCCACGCCTGCCTCTCCAACAACAGGAGCATGTAATCCAACTTCCAATCCCTGATATCTCTTTGCCTCTTCTATCATCTTCCAGAGATATCTCTCGTTAATTTCTGATATTGCCTCAAAGTCTAATTGAATAAATTCAAATCCATAAAGTGCACCTTTCATATATTTTCTCATTAATCCCAAATCCTTAAATCCTTCAGGGGATCTTTTTATTTGAGCAAATCCAGGAGTTACCCCAATTATATATCCCACAGGTCTATTGAGATCATCCCATCTCTTTTCTTTTTTATAATATAACCAATTAAAATCTATCTTTGCATTTTGATCTTTACTTCCTTTCTCCTGCTCTTTCTTGTTTTTATTTTTTTTATTGAACAAAAAGGAAAAGATACCCATATAATTATAGATATATCCTTGGGATAAATATATTTTTGGTTAACTGAGAGAGTAGTCTCTTATATTAGCAGATATCTTCTCAAAATAAGCAACATTTGATCTTCTAAACAGGTATCTTTACACATCCCTGTTCTTGACAAAGAGTAAGTAAATAATTAACAGCATATTTATTTCCTAATATCACCCCATTAGGTAGTTTACAAAATGAATATTCGTTATTAAGGTATATTTTCTCACCTTTCATATTGTCACACATCTTTTTTTCATATTCCTTTCCCATGAAATATCCATTTTTCTCTTGTGAGTCTGTAGGATATCCCTTTATTAAAATTAAAGTCCCATTTCTTAATATGCCAAATAATAATGGTACTCCTCCATCCCATTTGTAACCATAATGATCCTCTAAATACTTAGCATATTCACTTCCATCTTCTATTTTTACAACAGAAATACTTGGATATTTATCATGCATATCTTCCAGATAAGACATCATATAATGACAGTGAGGACAAAAAGAAGAATAAATGAGATAGATGACACTACCATTGACATTTTCTTCATTTTCTTTTGGTAAGTTTTCCTCATTAACACAACCAGATAGAAATATAAAATTAACCAATAAAAACACAATGGATAAGTTAAGAATATCTCTTTTCTTCATACTTCTCTCACCTTATATCATGAAAAATACAGCAATCAATAGCAGACCAGCTATTAAATGCAAATATCTTATATTTTTTTCTCTCCACATAAGAATCTTTCGTGGCATTGTACCAAATCCTATAATCAAAGTAATAAGTATCATAGGTAATACAAAAATCAAGTTATAATATGCTAAATATATAAATTTGGACAATGAGAATCTCATCAATATCAATGCACTAAGATAAGGTCCTGAAGAACAAGGCAACAATAGAAGAGAGCACAACATAGCTACAGGAATAGCCATAAAAGGACTTGTAGTAGCTTTTATAACTTTCTGCGCTATTGGTCGAAAACGCATAGGCATCTCCATAGCTATAAAGCCAGGTTTATATCTGAAGTATGCCTGTATTTCCATAAAAATCATTACAAGCAATAGAATTCTCAATATCCACTTAAGTATGCTTTCCATTCCTATCACATATATTATGCTTAAAATCCCAAGACCATAAAGAAAGTACATAACATATATTGTCAATGTGAAAAATATACCTCCTATTATTGCACTTCTCCTTCCTTTAGTTATTAAAAGAGCTGATAGTAAGAGAGCTTGCACTGCTATCGTACAAGGATTAACTGCATCAACCAACGCAAGAAGAGTAATATTCAAAAATTCATCAAACATATATAAAATTCCCTCTTATGCTATTTTAAAAAATTTTTTAATAACCTCATCTAAAAACTCTCTTTTTCTCTAAAAAATAAAGTAGCAATATATTCGTAGAAGCAACATCATCTTAACTAAAATTTTTATTAAAATGGTTAACGAAAAGCAAATCTTGTCAATAGCACATTACACCAGCTAACCTCAAAAAAGGTACCATGCTACAAAGCCTTCGTTGGAGGAATTCTTCCTGTTAACCATATCTCTTAATCTCTTAAAAAATAAAAAATTGGTTAACGGGAAACATAATCTCTTCATTCAGCATATTGAAGCAGCTATCCTTTTTAGAAAAGGTTAGCATGCTACGAAGCATTTGTGAGAGCGATATCTTCCCGTTAACCATTATTTTAAAATAATTGGTTAACGGGAAACATACATTATCATAAAGCCATATCAGAGCAGCTAACCTTCAAAAGATGGTATCATGCTCCAAACCCTTTGGTAAGGCGATATCTTCCCGTTAACCAATTATTATTTTAAAAATTTGGTTAAGGGAAAAATAGCCAATTCATTTAGCATATCAGAGCATCTAACCTTCTTAACCGGTTAGAAAGCAGCTAACCTTTAAAAGAGGTTAGCATGCTGCAAAACCTTTCGGAGAGATATTTTCTCCCCTTAACCATATCATTTATTTTAAAAATGGTTAAGGGGAACCATACCTTTCTCCTTCAGCATATTGAAGCAGCTAACCTCATGAAGGCGTTTTGAAAGCAGCTATCCTTTTTAGAAAAGGTACCATGCTGCAAAGCCTTTCTGAGAGCGATATTCTCCCATTAACCAATTTTTATTTTTTTTTTAAAATTAGTTAACGGGAAAACATACCTCATCGAGAACCACATTCCAGCAGCTATCCCTTTTTAAGAGGTTAGTGAGCCTCTAACCTTTCTAAGCAGTTATCATGCTACAAAGCCTTTGGTAATAGCGATTTTCTTGCGTTAACCAGTTTTCATTTATTTATTGGAGATAATTGAAAGAGAAACTTTTTTAAATCCAAAAAATATATGGAAATATTAGCGATGATTAAGCCGTCCCAGGATGATAAAAAGATGATTATTTAGGGTAGCTCATGAGCAGTACAATATCTTTTTCAAGAAATCTCATTAAAAAGGGCGATGATTAAAAGACCGTAAGATGATGTGTGATTATGTGAACACCCAATGAGCCCTCTTAACAATATTTTTAAACACAAATTAAGGATAAATATATTATATGGCATTGCCTAAAAGACAAATAAAAGATGAAGAGCAAAGAAAAATTTTTGGAAAGATTTTTGATAATTTGGTAATCCAGGATCTCTTTAAATTAAAAGCAAAGGGCATATATGATACCTATGGAGGACTCTTAGAAGAGGGAAAAGAAAGCAGAATACTCTTGGTTTATAAAGATGAAGAGCCAAGAATTATAAAGATATACAAAATAGAAGCCGGGAACTTTAAAAATATGCTTCGATATCTTGAAGGAGATGAAAGATTTAAAAAGATTAGAGAGAGAAGGAGAGATATAATATATGCATGGTGTAAAAAGGAATATCATAATCTACTTATAGCAAAAAAAGTTGGTATATCTTCACCAGAACCTTATGATTATATTCATAATATAATTGCTATGGAGATGCTCGGAGAAAATGCTCCATATCCGCAGCTTAAGGATATCGTATTATCAAAACCTGAAAAAGTTCTTAAAAATATATTATCTCAAATTGAAATCTTACTAAAAAAAGGAAAACTTGTACATGGAGATATAAGCGAGTTTAATATTCTTATAGATTCAAAAGAAAGACCCTATTTTATAGATTTTGGTCAAGCAGTATTAACATCACATCCATTTGCCAAAGAATTCCTTAAAAGAGACATAAAAAATTTAATAAATTATTTTTATAAAGAATATAATATTGAAAATGATGCTGATGAAATATATGCAAGGATGTGTAACGGTGTATTTTAATGAGTTCTTATGAGATTGTATTCTCGGTACCCGAGGATAGAATAGGTGTATTTATAGGTAAAAAAGGAGAGACAAAGAGAATGTTAGAGAATTCTCTTGGTGTAAAGATAAAAATTGATACGCAAGATAGCAAAGTCATATTCATATTGGATCACGAAGATCCTTTAAAAGAGGTTAAAATACAAGATATCATGGATGCCATATCTCATGGCTTTTCTCCAGAGGTTTCATTGAATCTATTAGATGATAGATATGTACTCTATAAAATAAATTTAAGGGAAATATATGGAAAAAACAATAAAAAGACCATTACAAGATATAAAGGCAGAGTAATAGGTGAAAAAGGATCATTTAAAAGGAAGATAGAAGAATATACCGATACTAATATATCTATCTATGATGACTATATTTATATTATAGGTAAATTAGAAGATGTATTAACTGCAAAAGAGGGAATTGAAATGATTTTACAAGGTGCAAAGCATTCATCAGTGATTTCCTTTTTTGAGAAAAAAGCTTTTGAAAAAAATCTCATGTTAAGATGAGGCGAATTATATGGCTAAAAAAGAAATATTTTCATTTTGGGGTCCTGTGATTGGAGCATTAAAAAATAAAAAAACAGCATTATATTTTGGATTGGCATTTGGAATTATTCAAATTCTTATCTCTCTAATCCTCTCTACGCATTATAGCTCTATAGCTATGCTTGCTATAATAATTCTCTTTATTCTCTATATTTTATTGGATATAATGTTTTTAGGTGTCTTGGTCTCGTACATTCATCTACTAATGAAGAAAAAATCATATGTATCTTTGGACGATGAAACTCTAAATCTTAGAGATGTTTTATCAAAAGGTTTTGGTGCTTTTATTGTTAGTCTTATATGGGGAATATTAATAGTAGCAATTGGTGGAATCGTTATAGTGGCACTTTTTAGCTTACTCTTTTTTATTTTGCAATTATTAATCTCAACTCCCTCATTACTAATGCTCAGCGGTTTATCTGCTCTATTATTAATTATCCTCATTTTAATGGGTATAGGAGGATATTATCTTCACTTCCTTATTAACGCATATTATTCCCTAAACTTCCGCGTTTCTGATGCTCTTAAATTCAAAGAGATAATACGTAAAGCATTTAGCGAAAAATATCTTGTTGTGGTATTAAAGTCTATTTTAATGGGCATCTGCATTATGATTGTATTATCTCCTTTTATGATGGGATATTCAACATTTGAAAGCACACCTTATAAAGAGAATTTTTTAAATAACATTTTAAATATATTTCTTTTATTAATATCTTCAATTATAGGTGTATTTTCATCCTTTATTTTTTCCTATTATTCATTTGAAGGATATGAAAGGACAAAAAGTAGCATGTCATAAGAAGGTGAGTTTTAATGGCTGAACACGCATTACAGATAAAACCACCTGAAGATGTCGTATTGGTTGTGATGGGCAAAAGCGGCCAACAATTTGAGTTGCCTGCTGGCAAATTCACATTAATAACATTTGATTATGAAGGAGATACATTGATATTTGAAGGCAAAACTATAAAACAAATAGCAACGCTAAAAACGATTTCAGATATGTTCTGGATGATATTGTCACTAACAGCAAAAGGTTTTGAGGTCAAACCTAATGAGCCTCTCGAAATCTTAAAAAAAGTTTTAAATGAAAATACCTCTCAAAAGAAGAAGGAGCAGTGAAAGAAATGGTAGAGAAATGTAAGAATTGCGGTTATAAAATTAGTAAAGATTGGCATTATTGTCCACGATGTGGTTTTTGTATTGATAGATGGTATGATAAGATCAATTTTGGACTTGATGAAATAATAAATCATATTATCAGAGATATTCAGAATGTTCTATTCAAGAATGTGCTCAAAATAGATATAAAACCTCTCAACATAGAGGTTTCTTCTCAATCCCCTTCTACTCCACTTCACAAAGGCGCATATACGAGCAAGATGAAAAAAGAAAATAAAGAGCCTTCCAAATTCATAAGAAATGTAAAGGAAATCGTAGAGCCAGAAGCAAATATAATAAAAGGAGAAGATTTCACAGAGGTTGAGATGGATGTTAAAGGCGTAAAAAGCATAGATGATGTGTTTATTGTGCTATATGACAACTCCGCTGAGATCAGAGCATATACAGAAAACAATGAAAAAATGTATTTTAAGATTGTTGAGATTCCTCCATATGCAGATGTTGCAGACAAAGTTCTAAAGAAAGATGGTAAACTAATCTTAAGATTTGAAATAATGGATTATTATGATGAAGATAGCCATTAAAAATAGGTTAGCTATTTATTATGCTAATTATCGCATTCATATAATTCTCTACTGCTCTCTGAGTAGTCATCTCATGGAGCTTATGTTGATAAATAGTAGGTATTTGTAATGTAATTCCTCTCACGTTAACTCCATTCTGAAGTAATCTTCCCAATTCTGTTTTCCCTTCTTTTTTATCATAAATCTCATATGGAATGTTGTTATTCCTTAAGATTCTTACAATGTCTGAAACAAAATTCTGATCATACTCGCTAAGTGCATCTCTACTTCTGATTATCACCTCTCCTTCCTCAATCTTATCTTTCTCTTCTTTTCTATACGGACGTGTATCCAACACGATTAAAGGAACATCCTGAGTTTTGAGAATTTCCTCATAGAAATGCTTAAGGCACTTCCAACTTTCACCTATCTCTTCACGAGTTGTGAATATCAAGGAAATCTTTTCTCTAAATAAAGAAGCATATTTTTTATCTTTAAGTAGAGCAAGAATAACTGAGATCGATATAGCATTATCAATTTGTCCATATATGTATCCTGTTGGTGAAATAATAAGAAATGGTTCAAAGGCAACTGGAGTATCTTCTCTCAGTTTATCCTTTTTTTCAAACCATTGAACATAATAAGCGAGAGTTAACTTTATCCTATTATCATCTATATATGTTATATACTTTGGCGAACATGTACCTAGCAGTTTTCCTCTTGCTAAGATCTCTCCAGTTAATGGATTATAAGCATACACTTTCTCATTAGTATATCTATTACAAATCTCCCTAATGGAATAAGGAGAAATTGTGTGAGATCTTGAAAACTCATCTTTATCAAATACAACAGCATCTTCATCAACAACATAAAATCCATGTCTATCTGTATGAATAGAGAATACTATCTCTGGTCGGGATGTGAGAATTGGGATTTTAGCAGGAATGTTATCAACTTCTGGAATTCTTAGAATGCCGTATACTGTCTCCGGTCGGGAAGGTAAAGCATAGAGATATTTTATTTCTTCTTTTTCAGTTATCCTACATTCCTGGTAGTTTCGTTTTATATCCTTATAGATGGATCTCAATAATACATCTTCATATTTCACAACACATGGAGTATTAATTATTTCTTTAAGGATTTTCTCAAATTGTCTCTCCTTTTTCATATTCCTTTATTATAAAATTCAGTAAATTTTAAAAAATTAACGCATATAAACACATTCAAGACATTGTCCAATAATTCTTTATTGTTAAGTGAAAACATAACCTCTCACAGAAGCGCATGAGAGCAGTTAACCCTTTGAGTAAGGCTACGCTTCCCGTTAACAAATTATTTTGAATAGATAAAAATTGTTAACGGGAAGAAATCGCTATTACTACAGGTTTTGTAGCATGTCATCTTTAAGGTTCGCTACTTTAATGCGCTTCTTTAAAAGGTTACTTTTCCGCTTAACAAAATTTGTTGATATGGAATTATTGGACAATGTCCACATTCAAGAGTCATATTACAGCAGATAACCTTTTTTTGGCATATTACTTGCATTAACTAAACTCTTTATTTGGAAAATGGTTAAGGTAAAATATTCTCTCAATCAAGCACATTAGAGGGCAGATGATCTCTCTCTGAAAAATGATAGTGCGAGAAAAAACCTTCATAATGAGATCCTTAATAATTTTAGAATTTATTTTATAAAATCTGGTTAACAGGAAAATATCGCTAACATAAAGATTTTGCAGCATGGCATCTTTTTAGGTGGTTAGCCGCTCCAATGTAATTGCTTTAGTGGTATGTTTCTCGTTAACCAAATTTTTATTTTGAAAGATGGTTAACGCGAGGAAATCGTTTTCACAAAGGCTTTGCAGCATGCTAACTTTTTTTGGTTATCTGCTTTTGATATGGATCATCTCCTGTTTAATAAAATTGGTTAAGAAAAATTTAATCTCCTTCTTAGGAGTATTACAGCAGCTAACCTTTTTTTAGCAGGTTATCATGCTGCAAAAACTTTCGTAATAATGTTTTTTTCTTCTGTTAACCAGTTCTATCTTATTAAGATTCTATTGGAGCGGAAGAAAATTTTTAAATAAAATAAATAAAATCAATAATTATAAATATATTTGAATTTTCTTTTGTCGGGGTCGCCTAGCCTGGTATGGCGCCAGCCTGCTAAGCTGGTTCCCGTAAGGGATCGAGGGTTCGAATCCCTCCCCCGACGTTTTTTGGGCATTGTCCAATAATTTTTTGATGAGGATTTGTTAACGAGAAAATTCGTTCTTACAATCGCATTAGCTCTACAAGGTTCGCTACTTTAATGCGCTTCTTTAAAAGGTTACTTTTCTGCTTAACAAAATTTGTTGATATGGAATTATTGAACAATGCCCGTTTTTTGAGATTTGCAATAATCCTTTTAAAAAATATTTTTTAAGATAATAATATGCAATTCAACGTGGTTATGCTCGGCTCAGATGACTCTGCAATAAGGAAAGAAAGTTATTTTAGGAAAGTTCTCCTACATTTAAGAGAATATTGGAAAAGCATTCTTCTCCTCGTTCCATCTAAAGAAGGTAAGAAAGGATTTTATAAAGTAACAGATGGAGTATGGTATTATTATTTTCCTTCTTTCTTTCATCTTCTCCTCTTTGCATTGAGCAGACATAAAATAAAAGCAAAATTGATTATCACAATGGATCCTTTTTTGTATGGTCTTGTAGGCATGCTATTAAAACATAAAAAACTTAAATTGGTTATGGAATTACATTCGCAAAATCTTTTTAATAAAAAGTGGTTACAATACAGAAGAAGAAATCTGTTTTATCACATACTTGCAAGGTTAATACTACCTAGAGCAGATAAGATTAGAAGCGTATACTATGACAAAAAAATATTTTCTCTTTATAAAGATAAGATAGAGCTCGTACCTTCAAACTATACTGATACTAAGCTTTTTGTTCCAAACATAAATGAAAAAGAAAAGGAATATGATGTAATCTATGTTGGTAGATTTCATCCAGAAAAAAATATAGAATATCTTTATAACATAATAAAACAACTAAACGAAAAAAAATATAGATGTTTAATCATTGGACGAGGATCTCTAAAGTATAAAATCATGTTACTGTCTGCTGGTTGTGAAATGATAGAATGGGTTCCACAAGATGTTCTTGCAGAGTATTATAAAAAATCAAAAGTTCTAATATCCACCTCATACAACGAAGGTGGGCCACGTACGGTATATGAAGCATTAGCATGTGGTTGTTTGGTCGCTATAACACCAACAGGTTTAGCAAGATTAACAATAGAAAAGCATCCATGTTGCGGAGAAATTATAAGTGGAGAAAATCTAAAAGAAGATGTACAGAAAATACAGCAACTTATTAAGGAATATCCAAAAAGAGCAAAGAAATGCGCCCACAATATAAGAAAAGAGTTGAATTATAAAAAGCAAATCAAAAGATATGGCGAGTTTATTAAATCTCTTTTATGATTTTTCAATTATTTTCTTTTCTATAATTGACCTTAATATTCCTCCATATTTTTCAAATATTTCTTTATTTGGAAAAGCAATAAACTCTATGTCTCTATTGAGTGGAATAATTTTTTGATTCCAAAAGGTCTCTTCTTTAAAATCTTTACCAACCACTACCCCACCTAATTTTTTAATAAGATATGCTGCAGGTACATCATATGGATGTGCGCATAACATCTCAATGCTTGAATTTGCCTTTATACTTGGCCTTATATCTACTATCATGGAAAGTTTTCCTTCTATCATCCCTATCATTTGCCCTGCAGTAGTGAGGTATTGCTCATTAAATAATTCCTTTTTACCAAATCTTTTTTTGACTTCTTCATAAAATTCATCTGCAATAGTTGCCGTGTATCTATAAGGATAAAAGGGAGCAACGAAACATATATGAGTATGCTCTATATCCCTTACGCTATTATTTTCCATTTTCTTTGATTTCCAATTTTTGGGAGAGTTTATCTCTTCATAAGGTTGTTTTAAGATGTTGTAGATATATTTTGTTGGTTCTTTATTTTCAGATACCACAATAAACTCATAGATACACTCACGAGATGTCGGTAGTCTTCCCAATGCTACTCCCTTAATATCGCTAAGAGTGGTCTCTTTTCCTTTCCATTCTCCCCATGCAAATATAAAATATGCTGCTCTTTCATCTCTCATTAACTCTCTTGAACCGTCAACTGGATCAATAAGCACAAAATATTTCGCATTTTCACGAATTGGATAGGAATAATGCTCCGAAAGTATATTAAGGTCATTATATTTTCTATACAAATCATTCAAGTGTCTTCTATAAATATTATCTATTATAGTATCAATTCCATAAGATACATCGCAACTTCCTATGGTATAAACTTTTCTTATATCATTATCCTCATTTTGTATCTTTCTTAACTCTTTAATAGCATCCACATACATCTTAAATGCCACATCCTCTAATTCTCCTTCAATATCCATCTCTTCCACCTCTATTCTTTTCTATATATAATATTGTTAATGCAGATGCTACCCAATGGGCAGGCACCCATTTTGGAGTTTTTCCAGTTATCCAATACTTCTCAATATCCTTTCTTTCCACTACTCTTTTTGGAATTTTATCTATACATCTCCTCTAATCCCTCTAACCTATCTGCATTCTTCAACATGTTCTCCCTCATTACAAATAAATTCTTTATATTATCTAAAAGATTAAATTTAAAAACTTTACTAAAATGAAATAATAAAATTATCGAGATCTACAACAGAAAAGAGGTAATTTATTTTAAGGGTGAGAGTAAATGGAACTCGAAAGAAAGGCGAGGATATTTATATTTTTGATTATAATGTTAATGATACCTATAAAGAATACTCTTGCTATTTCTTCAGATTCAAATACTTTAAATTTATTTTTAGATGAATACTCTATAGAATTATGCCCCTATACTACAAAAATGATTACTGGATTTGTTGAAAATAATGGAAATCAAAATGTTGAAGTAAAGTTATATTCCAATAGCAAGTGGATTACAATTGCTCAAGATTCTTTTGTTTTATCTCCTCATGAAAAGAAATACATCAATATCTTTATAACTCCAACCGATGAGGCAAGAGTTGGAGAATATAGAGCAAAGATATATGCTTATACAACCCAGGAAGAAGATGTGGAGGAGATAACAATAAATATACTAGATTGTAATGAAATTTCTTTAGATATTGAGGATACAACTATAGATGCTTGTATTGGGGATCATTTGAAGATACCATTCTACATAAAAAATGAAGGAAAGGTCACAGAGTATGTTACTTTGAGTGTTGACAAAGGAAAACTTGATTTTTATGAGACGGTATTGGATAGCTATGAAAGTGATAAAAACTTCCTCTTTTATAAAGTAACAAAGGATTATGATGTAATTACTCTAAAGGCAACCTCTAAGAATAGTTTTGCAAATGCAGAAAAAAAGATATATATAAATGGTAGAAATTGTTATAACTTTGACATTACGGTAATACCTCAAAGTGTAGATATATGTATGAAGGATTATGCTGTCTTCGATATCTATCTAAGAAATACGGGAGAGGAAGAGGACACAATACACCTAAAAGCATCTTCAGGAATATTATCAAAGAATGTCATAACTTTAGAACCTGAAGAAGAATACATAGTAAAATTAAAAGTTAAACCGAACAAAACAGGAGAGAGTGCAGTGAAGATAGAAGCATGGGATTCAGTAAATTATCAATTTAGAGACATTCAAATAACAGGAAAAAGATGTAGCAACAATGCAATGATAATTGTTCCTGAAAGTATGGATGTATGCAGAGGTTCAGCAGCTAGATATATAATAGGAATAAGGAATTTGGGAGAGGTAGATGAGAGTTTGGAGATAACAAGTAACATTGGAGAATTTGATGAATCTGAAGTAGAAATAGAGCCGGGTACAACAGTCTATAGAGAAATATATATAAATACGGATGATATGGATTATGGTACACATGAAATAAAAATAAACTTAACAAAAAATGAGAGAGTTATAGATAGTATCACAGCGACATTAAATGTTAAGAATTGTTATAATGGAGAAATATATACCCATTATAAGATTGTTAAAGCATGCAAATTTACGCCAAGTAGACCTATAGATGTAATTGTAAAGAATACTGGTGAAAAAGAGGAAACATATACCTTAAAAGGTATGTTAGGAAGCTTTAATGTCCAAAGGATAAAGTTATCTCCAGGAGAAGAAATTGTAGTGAAATATAGAGTGAATATTTCCCAAGATATTGCAGAGGGTATTGTAGAGGATATACTATCCTTGAAAGGAGATCATATGAATAAAGAGAAAACAATTAAATTGGATGTTGAGGTATTAAAGGAAAATATGTGTTCTAATTTTAGCGTAAAAATAGAACCTGAAAGAATCTATGCCCAAGAATATAAAGGATATATATACAGAATAAAAATAAAAAATAACGGATATGCGGAAAATACATTTACAGTCAAATTAGATGATGACTATGGAATAATATATATAGAACCAAAGAAAATAACTATTGATAGTGGTGAAGAAGGTGTTATATTCCTATATGTGGCACCACATTCCAAGCTTCCAAATAAAGTATATGAGATAAAAGGAAAAGTGATAGATAAATTTAATAATGAAAAGAATTTCATGGCATTATTGGATTTAAATGTAGAAAAAACCTACTTTATTGAAGGAGCCCAAGAAGATAAAATCATTACAAAAGTAAAAAATTTGGATAAAGAGAAAACATATTATGTAAGTAAAGACAATGCTACAACCTTAGAGATAGAATATATTATGGAAGGAAGAAAAGAAAAAGAAGAGATATTGTTTGTAGGTGGAAGTTTCATTATACAAATAGGGGATGAGCTATACGAAGATAAAAATCCCGAAATTGGAAAGAGAACTTATATATTAAAAGCTAATAATAAGACATATAGAATAACAATAAAATTTGTGTATGTGGATAACGCAAATAGCGAATATAAATTCAAAATAGAAGATATAACAATAGAAAAAGAAAGGAAGCAGCTTTATCCTCCTATTGAGACAGAAAAGAAAAAAGAAGTCCTATGGAAGAACTGGAGAATATTGATACCTATATTCGTATTATTTATAGGGATCGCGCTTATATGTTATGATTTAATTTTTGCAAGATGGAGCAGCAGAAAAAAAGAGAACAAAAAGAAAAGGAGTACCAAGAAGGAAGCAAAAAAGAAAGAAATAGAAAAATTAAAGAAAATAATCGAGAAATGACATACCATAGATTCTCAAATGGAATATCATTGGTTAACGGGAAAAATAACCTCTCTCTTTGGGTATTGAAGCGCCTAATCCTTTTGAAAGAGGAACTATGCTGCAAACCAAAGTGTAGAGTGATATCCTCCCGTTAACCATTTTTTATTTGGAAGATGGTTAAGGGAGACATTCCTTATCAATAGCACATTAAAGCAGCTAACCTTTCTAACCGGTTAGGAAGCAGCTAAACCTTTTTAAGTGGTTAGCATGCTGCAAGACCTTCTGGAAAAGCGATTTCCTCCCGTTAACCAAAATTTTTATTTTTTGAATTGGTTAACTGGAAGCATACCCAATGAACAAGCCATAGCAAAGCAGCTAACCTTTTTAAGCGGTTTAGAAGCAGCTAAACCTTTTTGGAAAGGATGCCATGCTGCAATATCCTTTGTGTTAGCGATTTCCTCGCGTTAACCAGATTTTTATTCAAAATAATTGGTTAACGGGCAGCATACCTTGTCAAGAAAGCACATTACAGCAGCTAACATTTTTAAGCGTTTTGGAAGCAGCTGACTATCTCATGGGAAGTTAACATGCTCAAAGATCCACTGTAATGGTTATCTCTTCTGTTAACCTTTTCTTTGAAATAAAATAAAGATCTGTTTAAGTGGAATAATAACAAATGAATGAGCCATCCTATAGCAGTTAATCTTTCTGAGCAGATAGGAAATAGCTATCCTTGTTAATAAGTTGCCAAATTTATCAATACCTCAATTGCATGGCATTGTCCAATAATTCTTTATTGTTAAGCGGAAACATAACCTCTCACAGAAGCACATGAGAGCAGTTAACCCTTCATAGCGATTATGAAGCAAGTAACCTTTCAACAATGTTAACCTGCCCCAAAACCCTTTGAATAGAGCTACGCTTCCCGTTAACAAATTGTCCAATAATTTTCTGATGAGGATTTGTTAACGAGAAAATTCATTCTTACGATTGCATTAGCTCTATAATGTTCGCTACTTTAATGCACTTCTTTAAGAGGTTACTTTTCCGCTTAACAAATAGAGAATCATTGAACAATACCTCAATTGCATTAAACCTCAAAAATATAAATTAGCGAAGAGATAATAAAAATATTTATGGAACTTCCATCATCTTTTTTGCTGGGTGCTATAATTACCATTTTGCTTATATTGGCATCATTTATCGTTGGTTATCACATCATCAATGAGATAGGTTCTTTTTATGGATATAAAAAAGGAGTGGATTTGTATCAGGAAATTTCAAAACTTGTAAATTACATGTACTATCAAACGGAGGGGTCTTCAAAGATCGTTACTATACCTCTAACTCCAAATGATGAAATTCTATGTTTAATAAACTATGAGGATGTGGAGTCGTACGCGGAATCTGCTAATTATCTGCGAGATTATGATAGAAAGTATTTAAAGGAAATAATACCAGAAGAAAATTTAAAAAGAGATATTCCGATAAATATGTATTATCACAGGCGAAATCATCAGCCACAGGTATATAGCATAAAATATCTACGACCAGAGCATACCTTCTGTCTCAATAAAACCTCAGAATTATATTTTGAGAATAAAGGATATTATATTACTGTAATGCCTGTAATAGAGAAATAAATTATTGATTAAATTAAGAAGAGGCAAAATACCTCTTACCTTTATTATCTTTGCCTTCTAAGGTTGCATTATCCAATTTTAAGTCGCCTATGACAGATATCTTCGGTATTATCTCATATCTAAAAATCCTCACTTCTCCTGGTTTTAATGTACCTATTCTCCATTCAATTATATATCCAGTCTTTGTTTTATGTATCTTAGAAGGTTTTGGAAGTATGGAAGATTCATCTATATTAAAGATTCCTTTAATATGATCTCTTAATATCACCTCTTTTAGCTCCTTCATTTTATGATTTGTTATCTTTAAAATGATGTTATATCTATGTCCTTTGATATAGAACTCTTTTATAATCTTTGGTGATGTAAAGGAAACAAATAGCAATACAAGTAAAGTGAGAAGAATAAGTAGGATCACATATAATATCCAATAATTAATCTGAATTCCAAAGGTACATTCCTCATTTACATCAAGATCACAAAGAATAACATAGCGGCCATTCTTCTTTATAGGACTCATACCCTTAAAATTATATATCCATATAAATCCTCGTGTTCCAACATCATAGGTATATGTAACAGGAGTATTTCCCTTATTGATTACTTTCATTTCGATATATTTATAGAATGCATTTTCTTTAACATTAGAGTATTCCTTTACATTAAAAGTCCTTTTAACTTTAAAAGTATGTCTATTTTCATTTATCTTTTTTCCTCTATCATCATATATCTCTACAATTATCTCATAGTTTCCTGGTTTTCTTTGTGGATCCACATGAATATCAGCAACAATAATATCTGATTCACCAACATTTAATGAAATTGGCTCATATTTTCTATAAAATCCAATTTTAGGCACTTTTATTATTACTGAATATTTTTCAGCATCTAGTTCACCAATATTTGATATGTGAACATATATTGTTTGGGTTTTATTTGCTTCTATTTCCGGAAACTTTACTCCAATCTTAGTAATATCTAAAAGAGGTCTATCGAGAATATAAAGAGATTTTTTAATTGTTGCTAATACTTCTTTTGTTATGGAATTTTTTACATATACATAGAAATAATATCTCCCTCCTTTAACTAAAGAAGGAATAGTTATCTCCATATCCGTCTTAGCTGTAGAATAAGGAGATATATGAATAGGATTTTTATTCCACGTAAACCATCCTTCTCTTCCTAATGCATAAATATCTATGTACACATCTATAGATGCTGAGTTATTATTCAATATAGATATATTTCCTTTAATTATATCCCCTGGATAAATCACATCTCTATCCAAGTTAACTTCTAATATTAAATTTTCTGTTGATGTGGATTGTGCAAATACAGATGGAAAGATAATAAAACACATAATTAAGAAGATATTAATATATTTCCGGATATTTATATCACAAACCATACATTATTCTAAAAATTATAAATATTTAAAATATTTCGTTTATAACTTCTAAATGATAATACGCCAGAGAATAAAAAAGTTATCTTATCAAAAAAGCAACTCATGACATGTTGCCCAATAATATATTTTGAAAATTTTGTTAACGGGAAACAATGCTATTCAAAAGATTTTAGAGTATGCTATCTTTTTCAATGGTTACCTGCCGTACAGTATGTTTTTAATATGCCTATGTCTCCCCTTAACCATTTTTATCCTTTTTAATTTGGTTAATGAGAAACTTTCGCTTTCACTAAGGTAGTGCGGCATAGTAACCTGGTTAAAAATATTGGACATCACTATATCAAAAATTTAAATTAAAAAATATTTAAATGCGTGTAAAATAAAAAATTTTATGGTTCTTACATATAAAGAAATAGTAGATAAATTAGACATAATAGAGAGGATATCATCTAAAATGGAAAAAACCCAAATATTAATAGAAATGCTCAAAAAAGCTGAAGAAGAAGAGATGGAATATCTAATTCTTTTCGTGCTTGGGAGAGTATTTCCAGAGCATATCACAAAAGAAATAGGCATAAGTCAAAACTTATTAATGAGGGGAATATCAAAAGCATATGGATATGACATAAAAGAAATTGAGAATCTATGGAAAATAAAAGGAGATATAGGTAAAGTAGCAGAAGAAATCTCGCATAAGAGGAAGCAAACATCTTTATTGATATCAGGAATAACTTTAAAAGAGATAATAGAAACATTAAGAACAATAAGTAATCTTGAGGGAGAGGGGAGCATTGATAAGAAGATCAGCTTGGTTTCAGGATTGTTTATGAAAGTAAAAGGAAATGAAGCAAAATACATTGCACGATATATTTTAGGTGATATGAGGATTGGTGTAGCAGAAGGTATTGTAAGAGATGCCATAATAGGAGCATATTTCTCACAATTTTATTGGCTCTCACTATTCACAACCCAAAATGTTGGCGTAACAGATGAGTTCATACTTAAATACTGGAAAAATAAAAAATTTCTGATTTCTAAAGAAGCAGAAAAAGGAGGAAATATAATAGCATTAATAAAGAAAATTGCTAAAGAAGTAGTAACTCTATCTGAGAATGAAATTAAAAATATTTCTTCATTTCACTGGTCCAAAATGGATATTGATGTAGTGATAGTAGCATCATCTGAGCTCGGGAACATATTAAGAGAAAAATACACGAAATTATTAGATGAAAGTTATGCTTTGATTAATGATTATCCTGAAGTAGCAAAGATAGCATATAAGGAAGGAGAAGAAGGTCTAAAGAAAATAATACCAATTATATTTAGACCCTTAAGAGTGATGCTTGCGCAGAGAGCTCATAACATAGAGGAAGCTTTTCAGATAGTTGGCAGACCTGCTGCTTTTGAATATAAGTTTGATGGATTTAGGGTACAAATACATAAAAAGGGCAAAAAAATAGAGATTTACACAAGAAGATTAGAAAATGTGACAAAGCAATTCCCAGATATCATAAAATATGTGCAGGAGAACATCAAAGCAGAAGAATGTATAATAGAAGGAGAAGCAATAGGATATGATCCAATGACAGAAAAATGGCTTCCTTTTCAAAAGGTATCCCAGAGAATACGCAGAAAATATAATGTTGAGGAAATGGCAAAAAAGATACCTGTTATGGTTCATCTTTTTGATATAGTATATCTAAATGGAAATAAACTTATATATCACTCATTTAAAGAAAGAAGGGAAATGCTAAGGAGCATTGTAAATGAGGTTCCAAAGCAGATAATGCTTGCAAAACAAATAATTACTGATAAAGTTGAGGAAGCCCAAAGGTTTTATGATGAAGCACTCAAGAAAGGTAATGAGGGAATCATGGCAAAGAATCTAAATGCCCCCTATGAGCCAGGATTAAGAGTAGGAAATATGATAAAGATAAAACCTACATTGGAAACACTTGATTTAGTGATTGTAGGAGCAGAATGGGGAGAGGGCAAAAGAACAGGATATCTCAGCTCATTTGAATTGGCTTGCATTGATGAAGATACAGGAGAATTTCTAACTATCGGAAAGTTAGGTACAGGAATAAAAGAGAAAGCAGAAGGAGGAGGAGTTAGTTTTGAAGATTTAACAGAGCTTCTCAAACCACACATTGAAAAAGAGGAGGGAAGAATTGTAAAAATAAAACCATCTGTTGTTGTGGAAGTTGCATATGAAGAAATTCAAAAATCACCTCACTATACATCAGGATATGCATTAAGATTTCCACGACTAGTAAGCATAAGAGATGATAAGTCACCACATGAAGTAGATACAATTGAAAGAGTTGAAAAAATATATGAGATACAAAGAGGAAGAGGATCCAATAAAGTTGCTTGAAGTTGTTCTCGGAAAATATCGTTAAATAATGTTTTTAAACCTATCTATTCACATTTTATATTATGCGTGTAGGTATGGCTGAGCTGAGGTTATGTGATGGATATGTACCTCACTATAAAGAAATGGTTATGATTGCAAAACCTCTTATTAAATTGATGATTGATGATATTGGCATAAAAGAAACAATAAAGCGATTCTCTGATCCTTTTTGGTTTCAATCTCTCGCATGCGCTTTGGGATTTGAGCATAATTACACGGGAGCCACCACAGTTACTTTAAAAGCAATAAAAGAAGCATTCAAAGATGAGAATGATATCTTTATCTTGGGTGGAAAAGGTAAAAATGCACTTCAAGTTCCTTATGAGTTATCAGAATTAGAGAAAAAAGGGATGCTAAATTCAAGGATGAGAGATATCTTAGAGAGAATCTCTAAGGAAACAGCAAAAGCAGACAATTCTCTTTTACAAGACTCTTATGATCTCTATTTTCACACTGTTATTACAGATGGAAAAAAGAATTACGCTATAATAAATCAAGGAATGAACGACAAAGAGATGTTGGTTAGACGATATCATTGGCTTAATCCTTTAAGTTTTGAAGATAAAAATTTCAGAAGTATAATAAATAACATATCATTGGATTTGCAGTCAAAAGAGAGCAAAGATATAAAAAATGCTATTGTTGACATAGTTAAAGATGAATCACCAGAGAAAATTGTTAAAAAAGCACTTTTGCTCTCTAAACATTATGAGCTTTATAAAAAGGGCTTGAAGCCCTTATATATAAGCAAGGAAGAACAAGAATTTTTCAAAAAGATAAGTGTTGTACCTTATTATTTAAATTTTCCAAGAAAGATGAATTATGAAGCCATAAAAATTGCGCATGAATGTGCACGCGAGTTTAAGGATGTAGCCATGATGGAAAACATAGGTAAATCAACATTAAGAGGATTAGCATATCTATCAGCATTAGTATATGGAAAGGAAATCTCCTGGGAAAAACCACAAAGATATTGTTATGCTTTTGGAACTAAAGCCGGAAAGCCATGGTATGTTGAAAGAGAAGCAATGAAAAAAGCTGGAAAATATCTTATGGAACTTATAAACGCTTCAGAAATAAAAAGAGAACAAAAGAAAGAAATCTTTAAAAGATTAGCAAAAATAACACAAAAACATTTCAAGTTCTAATGAAGATATTCTATCATTACCTCTAACCAATCTTTCACTAATCTGGTAATCATAAAATGCTCTCTTGCTTTTTTGTTTGCTTCTATTCCCATTTTATTTCTCAATTCCTCATCTTTTAATAGCAAATCGCTTCTCTCAGCAAAACCTTTATAATCATATGGGTCTAATAAGAATCCATTGATCCCATCATCAATTTGTAATTTTATGCCTCCAACTTTACTTGCAATAACGCTCTTATATTTGTACATGGCCTCACTTACAACTAGCCCAAAACCTTCTTTTATGGACTTTTGAATGATTATATCGCTTCTTCTTTGAACAGCATTTACTAAAAGCTCATCATTAACGGATAACGCAAAAATACTTCTTTTGTATTTGCTCTTGTTAATTCTCTCTAACACCTCTTTATACACCTGTGATCCTTCAGGATCATCTGTCGCCTCATTTCCCAAAATAATAAGTTGTAAATCTTTATGTTTTTCTTTTACCATCTCAAATATATCTATCACTCCTACAGGATCCTTCCATCTGTCATATCGCGAAACCTGTGCCATTATAGGTTTTGATATATTAATCCCAAATTTTGTAAGAATTTCCTCACATTTCTCTTTACTTATAAAAGTATTTTTTGGTTTAAGTGGATCAATAGCAGGCATTATTACCTTAGTTTTCTTGTTATTGAGATCATGATTTGAATATTCCTTTGAGGAAACAATAATGCCATCATAATTCCTGATTATCTTAAGCATTTTATTCCAAATTTTTTTGTTTGGTGAGGAAAGGTCTATATGCAATCTTGAAATCCATGGTACAGAATGTTTATGATACAAAATTAAAGGTAATGGTTGTGGATCATGAACCACAATTAAATCGTATTCCTCTTCATTTATAGATTTTGCAAATATTTCATTCATAGTGAAGTAATAGTTCCACTCTTCATCAGTTATTGTAATATCTCCACCATGTAATGCATTATGTATCTTTTTTGTAATAGTAAAAAATGTTTCATTTCCTGGGATCACTGCCCATTGTACCTTAACATTTAAATCATTAAAAAGCGGAAGATAAGAGCTTATGAGCTCTGCTACTCCTCCTCCTATACGCGTAGAATTTATCATCAATATCTTTTTACCTTCAATAAGTTTTGCCAATTCTTTTAATTCCTCGATCTTTTCTTTCCCTACAATGTTCCCATATTCCTCTATGTTAATAATCATTCTTATCTCCCTAATTAATTATTTAGGTACTGATAAAATATATCTTAATATTTAAAAGAATAAATAATTTTAGGTTAAATTTATATGTTTGGGCTTTGTCCAATAATTCTTTATTGTTAAGCGGACACATAACCTCTCACAGAAGCGCATGAGAGCGGTTAACCCTTTGAATAGGGCTATGCTTCCCGTTAACAAATTGTCCAATAATTTTTGATGAGGATTTGTTAACGAGAAAATTCGTTCTTACGATTGCATTAGCTCTACAAGGTTTGCTGCTCTAATGGGCTTCTTTAAAAGATTACTTTTCCGCTTAACAAAATTTGTTAATAAAGAATTATTGGACAATGCCTAAGGCTTATGTTATATGATAAAATATTTTAAAAGTGAAAAATACATCTTTATTATGTTGAGAGAGAATTCGTGGAAGTATAAGAAGAAATTCAAAGATTTTGAGATCACATCTTATGGAGCTCTCTTTTTTAAAGAAAAAAGAAAAAAATATTTAGTTGTTGGGGATCTCCATTTAGGTCTTGAGGAGGCATTGCGGTTGAGCGGAATTGCAATACCAAAAAAACAAATTTTAAACATCAAAAAAGCCATTTCATCTTTAGCAAAGTTGTATGGTTATGATATCACCATAATCTTTAATGGTGATATAAAACATGAATTTGGTGGATTAACCTATGAAGAGAAAAAGGATATAGAGAGCTTAATCTCCTATATCCTCGAAAGATTTGAGGATCTCATTGCAATAAAAGGAAATCATGATAATTTTGTCATCCAATTGCTAAAAAGAAAAGGAATAGAGCTAATTGATTATTTTGAAACAAAAAAGTTTCACATTGAGCATGGACATAAAGAAATGGATCTCAAAAATATTAACAAGCATATTGTTATATCACATGAGCATCCTGCAATAACATTGAGAGATGATGTCGGTGCATCCATGAAAATAGATTGTTATCTTATCCATAAAGATATTCATGATAGATATATAGTTGTCTTACCCTCATTTAGCGCATATTCTTCAGGATTAGATATATTAAGAATCTCAAATAGCGACATTGACACAAACATAATCAGAGAAATAGGTTTAGAGAAATTTGAGATTTATGGCATAAATAAATATGACAACGAAATTCTATATTTTGGTAAAGTTAAGGAATTAAAAAATATCATAAATGAGATTATAAGATAGATTTAAGCACCTCTACCAACTCGCTATGAGGTATATTCGTCACTATAGCATTTCCTTTAATATGTGACTTTGCAATAGCATATCCCTTAGATTCTATCTTCTCCTTAATCCTCTTTATGGATGGCAATGGAATCTTATATGCCTTACCTATTGAGGGTAAATCATAATAAAAACCATCCTTGATTGAGTATTCTTCTTTTAATCTTTCTAATATCTTAATAGTTTCCTGTGAATATATCCTGCTATGCTGCTTCGCCTTTTCTATCATCTTCTCAATAAACTTACTCTCCCCAAGATTCTCTGCCCATATTAATCCAACACTTCTATATTTTTCCTCATGCCTATTATATGAATAAAACTTCTCTTGCTTCTCATTAAAATGTAAAAACTTGAGTTTTTTTATGTTGTCTTCTGCAGATGATTTATGTTTATCTATCTTAACAATCACCCTCACATAATGCTTATGAGATATACTCACTAATGGAATAATTCCCTTATCAAATTTAGCAAAACTTTCTGCTATACTTTTTAATGCAACCCTTAGAGCAATCTCCCCCTTAGGAGTATATTTTTTATCATGCCAAACACCATACCTCCTTAAAGCAGTGCGGGGATAAGTACCTGAGAGAACTGCCGTATCAGTAAATGTAACCATTGCTAACCCTTTATTTGATACACATCTACCCAACGCCTCTAAATAGTATGCAGGAGAACCAAAAGGATCAAGATCAACAACATCTCCTTCAAACCTGTAGATGTGCATAAGAGCACCAGCATCCTCATTATATATCTTTATTTTTACTCTTTTTTGGAGATGATTGAGATCAACATTCTCTTTTAATATCTCTATGGAATCTGGATTAAGGTCATTAAAAACAACTTCCCTCACCTTTGAGCATTCTATAGCATATCTAATTCCCCTAATACCGCTTGATGCCATCACATCAAGAACCATTACATCTCTTCCAGTTTCCTCAGTAAATACCTGCACTGCAAGAGAACTTATATCGCGATTTACTCTCATTTGCGGATTATAGAATACCTTGTCAGATTTCTTTATTTCTCCAGGAAAAATGTATATCTCTGCTGAGCCTTCTCTCACCTTTGTTTTTACCATAATTAGTGATATAAAAAAGGAATTTTTAAATCATTTCATCTTTTTTTGATAATTAAACCATAATGCAACTCTTTGAGCGGATATGGAGCTATTCTAACCTTTACATTTTTTTCTCCAGGATGGGCTATAGTTTGAGTTTTATTTTTTCTAAGAATCTCCATAATTTTTCCACGATACTCATCTTTCGGGGTAATAATTTCTACATTATCACCTACAGAGATTTGATTCTTAATATCACAAATCATGATCCCTTCTTCTTTATTATATTCCTTTATTTTCCCAACATATAAATGAGTTTGTTGTGAAGATGTTGTGTTATAATTCTGAAGTTCTTTTTCACAAGTAGTTATGGGCATGTCTATAAAAGATGTTATGAATCCTCTATTAGATGCCTTTTTCAATTCCTCTAAAAGCTCTAAATATGGTATCTCCTTTCCTTCCTTTAACAAATCCAATGCCTTCCTATAAACCTTCGTAACAAGTGAAACATAATATTCTGTTTTATTTCTTCCTTCTATCTTAAAAGATACAATACCGGCATCTGCCAATTCCTTTATATGCTCTATCAAACATAAATCCTTAGAGTTTAAGATATATGTGCCATGTTCATCTTCCTCCATAGGTAAAACCACTCCCGTCTCTATCTCTTCCAAATATACTCTATACTTCCATCTGCATGGCTGTGAGCATACGCCGAGGTTTGGATTTCGTTTGGATAAATATGCTGAAAGCAAACATCTCCCAGAGTATGCCACGCATATACTTCCATGAACAAAAAATTCCAATTCCAAATTAGGCACATAGTTATGAATTTCCTTAATCTCCTCAATACTTAACTCGCGAGCAAGAATTATGCGTTTTACCCCTTGTTTATACCAATATTTTGCAGCAAATTTATTGGTCACATTAGCTTGGACAGAGAGATGTATTGGAATGTCAAAGTTATCTTTGACTATCATGAAGATACCTGGATCAGAGATTATAAATGCATCTGGTTCATAAGAGTATAGGATATCCAACTTTTCCAAGAGTTGATGCTCATCATATCCACGCGGATATATATTAGCGGTGATATATACTTTGTTGTTCCTATCATGCGCATATTTGATTGCCTTTCCAATGTTTTCCAATGTGAACTCGTTCTCTCTAGCTCTCAAAGATAGTGATTTGATACCTAAATAAACAGCATCAGAGCCATATGCTATTGCATATCTCATTTTCTCAAAATTTCCTGCTGGGCTCAAAAGCTCAAGATTCTCATACATAAATAAAGAAATCATTTGTCATTTTTAAAATGTTCTATTAAAGCATGCTCCATTGGCATTGTCCAATAATTTTTGATGAGGATTTGTTAACGAGAAAATTCGTTCTTACGATTGCATTAGCTCTACAAGGTTTGCTGCTCTAATGGGCTTCTTTAAAAGATTACTTTTCCGCTTAACAAAATTTGTTAATAGAGAATTATTGGACAATGCACACTCCATTCAATAAACATTTAAAAACATTAATGGCATTTAATATATTATGCGAGAGATCGTGGAATACTTAAAAAAAGAATTAAAAGATAATTTAATTGCGATTATCCAATTTGGATCAAGCATCAATAGTGACAAATATGAAGATATAGATTTAATGATTGTAACTGAAAAACCTGTAGAAATAAAATTCCCTGATAAATTAATTAAGAAGTACAGAGTATCTCCGTTATTTCTTACAAAAAAGGATTTTGCTATAAATTGCATAGAAAAATCTCCATTATTTGTAGGGATGCTCTTAAGTGGTTTCAAAATTCATTATGGAACTAATTTCGTATATAAATGGTTACCTGCTTTAATTAACAGAATGAATAGATATGACGTTTTATATCATAAACATGGGGTGAAAAGATGGACATAGAGTTTGCTAAGACATTTATGAAAAAATCTGCAGAAGATTTAGAAAGTGCAAAAATACTTTATGAAAAAGGCATATATAGCAATGCCTTATACTTCGCACAACAAGCAGCGGAAAAAGCAGCAAAAGCATTATTGATACTCTACGGAAAATATGTTCCGGAGCATTTAATCAGTGATGTGGTGATGAGTTTAATTAATGAAGTAAGCGAAGAATTAGAAAAAAAGATAGAGAGAATAGCAGAGATATTATTTAGATTGGAAAAATATTGGTTAAAGTCCAGATACCCTTTAAAAAAAGGAAATAAGATATGGGATCCTACCAAAGAATATTCAAAAAAAGAAGTTTCTGAATCCATAAAGATGGCAAAAGAAGTGATATCTACAGTAGAGAGTATAATTAGTGATGTGGAGTGAAAAAATATCCTCTATTACCTCCTAAATCTAACTAATCAAAACCTCCTCATACACCTTCTCCAAATCCTTAGAAACCTTTTTAATATCGAATTTGTTGAGATGTTCTTCTATGTTTTTATAAACTACTCTCTGATATTTCTCGAGGTTGTGGATGATATCATAAAGAGATCTGGCAAAGCACATATAATCTCTTTTATCACAGAACACTCCATGCTTGCCAATAACCTCATCTAAAGGTTTAATATTTGAGGTGAGAATAACTATTTTTCTTGTAGATAGAGCCTCTATAAAAACTAAACCAAATCCCTCATATTGAGTTGGCAAGAAAAGAATATCCATTTTCCCATATTCCTCATAAATATTACTAACAAACCCTTTGAGATTGATTTTTATTCCTTTCTCTTCGAGGTTTGGAGCTACTTTTGCTATCATCTCATGATAAGGCCCATCACCATACACATTTACAATAACTTTCTTGCGTGGTTTTTTCATCTCAATTAAAGTTCTTAGAAATACATCAACACCTTTCTGATGAACTAATCTACCTACAAAACCGATCACAACCTCTTTCTTCTTATGTCTCTTTTTGCCTTTCACAACATAAGAGAAATCCAATCCATAATATACTACAACAACCTTTTTACTTTTAAATCCCAAGGTATTAAGAATATAATTTCTGACATGATGTGTTATTGCTATTATTCTATCAACAAAAGGATACAAAATATATTTATGAAAAATAATATCCACAAGCCAATTAAGAAAATCACTTTTTCTAAATGCCCAAAAATCTACATCTCTATTCACCACAACCTTTGCCCTAAAAAGAAGTTTCAAAAGAAGAGCAAAAAATTCTGCTTTATACAATGTAGCATGCACAATATCTGGTTTGAACAGATTGTAGTATGCTATAATTTTTGCAAAACCTCTCAATGAAAAAGAAGATTTAATCACTTTAATTCCTTTATTTTCCAATTCCTCTTTGGAATTATCAGTTCCTGCAAGATATATCAGAGTAATTTTATGTGATGAAGAAAGATTCTTTAGATACTCTCTTATACTTGCCTCTGCGCCTCCCCCCTCTAAAAATGTTGATAATCTTAGAATCCTCATTAACTCAACCTCTAAATAAGTGTGCCTTCATATTTACATATCTCTCCTTTATCTTCTAGCGATTTAGAAAAATAAATCGATTTATCGAGACACTCTGAAATAATTGCGAAGCTTCTAAATTCATCACATGATGTCAAAGATAACTTTCCGCTACAATTTAAGCTAAACCACCTGCTCTCTCCAGGTTTCAATGAAACATGATCAGGAATAATGCACTCTCCAGAGGAAGTGTATATCTCAAATCTATTAATTGGATATCTCTGGCTTCCCTTATTTGTTACAAATACATTGACCATCTCTGAGGATTTAACAATAATTAGTGTATCTAATTTAGCCATCACTTGCGAGCATGAAACAGTATCGCTGTATCTCTCATCCGTCTTTTCTTTTGATGAAGAAGAAAAGTGATTCGTCCAAGAAAGAAAGAAAACACCAATAATTACTACCAAAGTTATCATAATCACTTCTGCAACTACAGGAGATATAGCTCTTCTTAACCTTCTCATATCAATCCCATTATAACAATATTAAAAAGAAAATTAAAAATAAAAACAATTAATCTCCCTTTATGCTTATTCTGAAGGATATTTATATACATCAGAGGAACCACAATCTGAGGCTACTCTAAGAGTGTATGCAGACTTATTCACAGATGTACATGTTGTTATAGGAGTAAACACTACCATTCCTCCTGCACTTACAGTTACTCCTGTAAATGATGTATTAGCATTGCATATATTTCCTGCATCATCATATAGAGTCACGGTAGTAATCCTTGCATCTGCACTTCCAAGATTCTGTAAGAATACCGTAACATTTCCATCATTATCAATTTTTACATCCACAATATCTAAAATTTGTTTTGCACATTCCACTGTGGTAGAGGTATCAGTACCCGCTTTCTCTGTTGTTCCCTTTGTATATTCTGTCATCCAATTCAATACCACTGCACCTATTGCTACTGTGAAAACGATCAATAACACTGCTGCAATTAATGGAGATACTCCTTTTAACATTGACCTGTATTCCACTTTCATCACCTCTCTCAACTATTATAATAATTAATATATTCGTATCATATATATATAATTTATGGTCATCCGTGGAGTTCTAAGAAGAAAAATAATAGAATTTAAAGAATACAAAGAAGCAATTCAAAAAGAAGTTGAATCATTTAGAATAGTGGATAACAAACACATAAACATCTTAGAGAGTATTAAAGATACAAAAAAAGAAATAAAAAAGATAAATATCAAATATTCATTGATTCCTCCTTTCGCGTACGCTAACATATATTGGGACGAAAAAGAAAAGGATCTTATATATAGAGTAATAGAGCCTTCATTGGAAGGAAATGAAAAAGAAATCTATGAAAAAATAAAGGAGAATTTAACTCATTATTTGGATATTGATATAAACAAACTGAAAACCAGAGAAGAGCAATTGAAATATCTAAAAGAGAAGGTTGTTAAATTAATGGAGGATTTAGGAATTCAACTAAAACCAGGACAATTCACAAGGATAATGTATTATATCTATAAAACCTTCATAGGTCTGGATAAAATAGAGCCTTTGATGCATGATCCTCTTATTGAGGATATTGGGTGTGATGGTATCGGAATTCCTCTTTATCTTACCCACAAAAAGTTTGGTAATCTAAAAACAAACATAGTATATGATGATGCATCTGAACTTGAGGAATTTATCATAAAATTAGCAGAAAAATGTGATAGATACATATCATATGCAGAACCTTTATTAGATGGTACACTTCCAGATGGATCAAGAGTCAATGCCACACTTTCAAGTGATGTAACAACCCATGGGCCAACATTTTCTATAAGAAAATTCGTTAGGATTCCATATTCTGCTTTGGATTTATACCGTTTAAAAACAGTATCTATAGAGGCATTGGCATATTTATGGTTTGTTATTGAACATAAGGTCAATATTCTAATTGCTGGAGGTACTGGAGCTGGTAAAACAACAATGCTCAATGCATTAGTTGGTTTTATACCTCCAGAAGATAAAATTATCTCTATAGAGGATACAAGAGAGCTCAGATTACCTCATGAAAACTGGATTCCAGCAGTGGTTAGAACAGGATTTGGAATAGAATCAAAAACAGGAGAAAAGTATGGTGAAATTACAATGTTTGATCTCCTGAAGGAAAGTTTCAGGCAGAATCCAGATTATGTGATAGTAGGAGAGGTTAGAGGTAAAGAAGCATCTGTGTTATTCCAAGGTATGGCATCTGGACATCCATCCATAGGAACTATTCACGGTGGAAGTATAGATGATATCATCAAAAGAATAGAAACGCCTCCTATTAGCTTACCACCAGAGCTAATAGAATCTCTTGATTTGATACTTATTATGAGTCATGCATTGCAATTTGGTAAAAGTTTTAGAAGATTGAAGAAAGCATCTGAATTAATCGATATAGATAGAGCCACAGGAAGAGCACATGTAAATGATGTGTTTGAATGGGATCCTGCGAAAGATGAAATAATAAAAAGAAATAGTTATCTACTACAAAAGATAAGTAGTGAATATGGTTTACCATTATATGAGATAGAAAAGGAAATCCATCAAAGAGAGGAATACCTTAAGTGGTTAGACAAAAATAATATAACTAATTTCTTTGAGTTCTCAAAATATATAAGCTTATATCATAAAGATAAAGAAAGTGCACTTGAGCTGATAAAAGAAGGGAAACTCCTGTCATCTTAGATCCAAATAGAGAGGTGGAATATGTTAAAAGAGGAATTTAATGAAAACAATAACTTTTCAGAAAATGATGTGATTAAATTATTACAAAAGAAAAATTTGATATCTCCCAAAAGGAAAATGAAAACTGCTGAGGATAATATCTTCTATAAGATTATGCTTGTAATGAGAGCTTCATCATTGAAGCCACTCGCAATAAATGTATTCTATAAATTCACGAAGATTTATCCTCCTTTTTTTGAGCCATTAAGAAATGCCATCATAAAAAGCGGATTAGAAATAGATCCACAACTCTATATTGGATCCTTATTTATGATATCCACATTTACCTCTACAATCTTAATGGGTATCCTTATGGGATTGTATGCTGCAAGAGAATTCAATATTATAATCTTAGTTTCTGGTATAATGCTATCCCTTATCTTCCCTATCATAATAATTGTTACTGCAGGTTATGTTTATCCTTTTTATCTTGTAAATAAAAGAGAAAAAAGCATAAAAAACAATATTCCTTTCATGCTGAACCATCTATATGCTATCTCCTATGCCTCATTATCTATCGAAAGAGCATTTAGAATGCTTATAGAAATGGGAGAATATGGTGAGCTTAATAAAGAAATTGAGAAGATACTTAAAAGGATTGATGTATTTGGCGATGATGCAATAAAGGCTATAAGATATGTAGCATCCAATACTCCTTCTGAGGATTTAAAATCTGTCTTATTTGGTATATTATCCATCATAGAAAGTGGTGGGAATCTAAGAGAATATTTAGCAGAAAAAAGTCAATATGCTTTATTTACATATAGTTTAGAAAGGAAGAAATATCTTGAAGCTTTATCGACTTATGCAGATATTTACACGGCTATCTTAATAGCAGCTCCATTATTCCTAGTTGCAATTCTTGCTGTAATTAATGTAATTCCAGAAAGTAAAATTCTTGGAATGGAGCCTATAACCCTTATGAAAGTTGGAACTTATGTTTTGATACCAATAGTTAACCTTATATTTTTAGGATTTTTAACACTAACCCAACCAGAAATATAATAAGCCATAAAATATTAATGGTTGCGTGATATAAATGGAAAGAACTGTAAGAGAGGAAATAGAATATTTAAAAAAGAGAGAAAGTTTTTATGAAAAAATAAAGGAGATAGACTGGAATTTTATATCTATTGTCACGGCATCAACTTTCTCAGCAGCATTTTTAATATCTATAAATATATTTTACATAAGGAATTTAGAAATACCAGGTAAAGTGTTTTTCTCAAATGTTATAAATATAATTGCATTGACTTTATTCTTAATTCCGCCAACCATATATAGATATACCAAGTATTTGAATATGAAAGAAATTGAGGAAAAATTCCCATTATTTATGAGAAATGTAGTTGAGGGATTAAGGAGTGGAATGGATTTGCAAAAGGCATTTATTTATGCTGCACGAAGTAATTATGGAGCACTTGATCCATATATAAAGAAACTTACTTATGAATTATCATGGGGAATCTCTTTTAATAGAGCAATTCTTAATTTCGCTAAAAGAATAAAAAATCCTCTAATAACAAGAGTGATAGCAACAATTCTTGAGGCATATAGATCAGGAGGAAATTTGGCAGATGTTATGGAAGCTGTAACAAGATCAACTTTTGAAATTGAAAAAATAAAAAAAGAAAGAAGTGCAAGTATACATGGACAAATGGTCCAAGGATATGTAATCTTCATAATTTTCTTAGGTGTAATGGTTGGATTAACACGATTTCTTATACCGGCTATCTCACAGTCCTCCCCAGAAGGTATAGTGATAAATGCAGAAGAATATAAAAGGATATTTATGCATTTAGCAACGATTCAAGGCATATTTGCTGGATTAGCTATAGGTAAATTGGCAGAAGGTAGAATCTCTGCAGGTTCAAGACATGCTATAATTCTATCCTTAATTGCATATAGCGTCATGAGCATATGCGCATAACAAATTAGTTTTCATCAATCAAAGAAAAAATGCTCATTAAAACAACTGCTATACTTGTTGTTGAAATCAAATAGAGATATAACAAGCTGAATATCGTGCTGGTAATATTTGCTAATGATAGCACAAGAGATATTGCATTCATACTTAAGATTATAGATAAATATTTAATAATAATCCATTTTAATTCATGTGCATATATTATATTTATCACTGCAACTATTATTCCCAATATAAGCGAGCCTATAAAAGCCCATATATTGTTTATCTTAAACAAAGCCAACAAAAAAGAAATTACGATGGCAATAGCATATATCCAAAAAGGTATAGAAACATTTCTATCCTCTTTCTTTCTCTCTCTCATATTTTAGATTATAAATAAAATGAATTTTTTAAATTTTTCGGTATAATCTTGTAATCAGAGCATTGTCCAATAATTCTCTATTTGTTAAGCTGTTAAGCGGAAACGTAAACTCTCACAGAAGCGCATGAGAGCAGTTAACCCTTCATAGCGATTATGAAGCAAGTAACCTTTCAACCATGTTAACCTACTCCAAAACCTTTTGAATAGGGCTATGCCTCCCGTTAACAAATTGTCCAATAATTTTTTGATGAGGATGTGTTAACAAGAAAATTTATTCTTATAATCGCATTAGCTCTACAAAGTTTGCTGCTCTGATGCGCTTCTTTAAGAGGTTACTTTTCCGCTTAACAAAATTTTATTGATAATCAAAAATCATGTAAACTTTTTGGAAAAGTTACATCAGAACAGCTAACCTTTTTTTAGGAAGTTACCTCACCGTGAAGCCTTTGTGAGAAGCGATTTCCTCTCGTTAACCAAAATTTTTATTTTTTGAATTGGTTAACGGGCAGCATACCCAATGAATAAGCCATAGCAAAGCAGCTAACCCTCACGATAGCGTTTGTAAAGCAGCTAACCCATTGCAAAGGTTACCATGCTGCAATGTGCTTTGGAGAGCGATTTCCTACCGTTAACCAGTTTTTATTATTGGTTAAGGGGAAGCATACCATCTCAAAGCACATATTACAGCAGCTAGCCTCTCTGAGGGGTTACCATGCTGCAATGTGGTTGTGAAAGCGATATGTTCCCGTTAACCATATTTTTAAAATAAAAAATGGTTAAGGGGAAGCATACCTCTTTCATTCAGCGTATCATAGCAGCTAACCTCTCTGAGGGGTTACCATGCTGCAATGTGCTTTGTGTTAGCGATTTTCTCCTGTTAACCAGTTTTTATTATTGGTTAAGTTAAAGCATATCCATATAAGAAAGCATCTCGAAGGAGTCAAACCTTATACCTATTCACACCAAAAATTCCCCCAAATAAATTAATTTTTTAAAATCATTATTATCTTTAATTTTTTTAAGGTGAAATTATGCCTACTAAATTGAAATCGGCAGCAAGGTTTGGGGCGAGATATGGATTAAAAATAAAAAGAGAGGTAGCAAAAATAGAAAAACTTTCAAGGGCAAAACATGAATGTCCAAACTGCTTTAAAAAATCATTAAAAAGAGAAGCTGCAGGAATATGGGTATGCAAATCATGCGGATATAAAATGGCTGGTGGAGCATATCAGCCGTTTACTGATGCATCAAAAATTATGGAAAGAATATTCAAGAACATTTAATGCGAGGTGATAAAAGATATGGCGTTATATGTCTGTTTTCATTGCAGAACCGAGATAGATATCAAAGATGTAAATCAAAATATTGTATGCCCAAAATGTTCTGGAAGAATATTCTTTAAGCAACCTCCATCAGTAAGAAGAAGAATAAAAGCAGAATAACAAAAATCTAATCTTCAAAATCATCCACAATCACATAAGGTATAGGAGATAAAAAACTGAAATTACAATGAAAGTTATATGCTCCAACATTCAAAAATGTTAATGTATCTCCTATCTCAATATCATTTTCAAAGCATGCTGAATATCTAAAAATATCTAAACTGTCTAATGTGTTCCCTTTAATAGTATAGCAATATTTGCCATTTTGGCTCTCTTCCAAGATAGGCAACCTATGATGTAAAAGATATGTATCCATATAGGCATTGTATATGGAAGCGTTAACAACCAATGTTTTCTCATATTTATTTATCACTTTAACCTTCAACCTCACAGAAGGTGCGGCAATATATCTTCCAGGTTCCATCACCAACTTTATATTTAAATCATTAAGTTTTTTTCTAAAGATATCAATATTGTAAAATATATATTTGAGATCCGGCTTTGAATTTATATATTTCCATGGTATTCCACCACCTATATTAACATATCTTATATCGTATTTTTTAAGGAAATTCTCACTAAACATATCAAAAAAATCCTCAAAGATATACCACTCACCAATATTTTGAGTTCTCTTGTGGAAATGCAATCCAAGATTATACTTATTTGAGAGATCATATCTTTTAATAATGTCCTCAATTTTTTTCCAGGAAATACCATAAACAAAGTATTTACCCGTATAAAATGTATGTTCCCTATATTTCACCCTGATATAGATGTCTTCAACATCTCCAACAGAAATAACCTTTTTTAAATCATTCTCATTATCAACGATAAATTTTTTAATTCCCTTATCAAGTATTTTTTCAATTTCTTCTTTTGATTCGGAGTGTACATAGTATAGGCTTTTCTTTAAAGTATCCTCATCCAAATCTCGAAGACTATTGATGTGATTCAAGCATAAACCAATTCCATCATTCATCTTTGTAATCAGTTTTCCTATAAAAGGATTCGTCTTATGTGAGTAAAATACAATATCCGATCTCCGCTTTAGATCCCATATTCTTCTTTTTATCTCTTTTTTGCTTACAATAAAAAAGGGTTCTTTATATTTCATAAAACAAAATTTGATTCATAAAAATTTAAAATATTGCAACATAAAGAAACATATGGTTCACATAACCTCGCCGCCAGATATAATAGTAAGTTCCAAAAATCCTAAAAAAATAATATTAGCAAGTAATTTCTCATATAACCTGAATCTTTTAAGCAAGTACAAAGATTTAAGCTATCAATTAAAATTAAACGAGATAAAGAAGTTCTTATATTTCAGAAATAAATTTGATTTTGGAATAGGAGAGATAAATCCAAAGGATAAAAGAAACTTAGAGAAATTACAGTTTATGATTATGAGCAAAACAGCACCAGAAATAGAAGTAACTCTAAAAAGAAAAATATATAACAAACAAATCGAGGATAATTTACCCCCTTTTAAAATATCTTATCTCTTTAAAAACATAGAAGATATTGATAACATAAAAATTCCAAAGCATGTAGAGAAGGTATATTATGACTATGATTTGAAAGCAATAGATGGAATGCTATATCTTTATAAGAAAGGATATGATATAGAAAATATCTCACGATATTTAAGTATGGGCATATTGGGAAAAGAAGCAAATAGAAGGATCATACCTACAAAGCATGCCATTAGCGCATCTGATAGTTATATCGCAGATAAAATGATAAAAAACATAAGAACATACGAGATTTTGGATGAAATATATCTCTTTTATGGGGAACATTATGATAATCACTTCACAATTCTTTTTCTTCCAAGAGAATTCTCCTTTGAGCTAATTGAAATTATAAGATACAAATCTCATCCAATTATCAAAGCAGACTATGAGGACTTTTATGGAAGAAAAACATATGCTGAAAACACAGGCGGTGGTTATTATGCCATAAGATTTGGAATAACAGAATATTTAGAACACTTAAAAAAGCAAGCATCAGTGGTGGTGGTAAGGGATATAAAGCCATCATATTACATGTCCTTAGGGGTGTGGGTATTAAGAGAGAGCATAAGAGAAATCACATCAAAAAAATTGCCAAAGCGTTTTAGCAATATAAATCTTGTTCTTGAATATTTAAAACAAAAAAGTGAAGCTATGGTGTATAAGAAGCTATCAAAAAGCTTTGTGATAAGGAGCTTTATCAAACAACGTAAGTTATTTTGAGAAGGAAAATTCTATTCTCTAATATAGATATGCATTAAGATAATAAGCATTCTCTCCTTTTAATTTGAAGTCCTTCTCAATTATTTTTTCATCTTTAATTATTTTCACATGATAATTGGAAATCTTTTTGTTTAACATAAATTCTATCTCGTATTCTATCTTTGAAGCGTAATTATATATATTAAGAGAAGGTATTTGTAAGTTCTCATATAACCTTACATTATTAAATTCCACATGCTCTATATTGCGCGGAAGATAAAAAGCGTGAAAAACTTTGCCACTATTGCTTATCTTTATATTTAAAAATAGTTTATTAAATGCTCTAATAAAAAGAAACATCATCTCAACAATTTTATTTTCTGATTTAAGTTTATCAATCAAAGAGAAGTTTATTATATCATAGAAAGTGTTCGAGAATGTCTCTAAGAGATTGTATCCCTCACGATAATGTCCCTCATCTATTAATTTATTAGATAAGAGCAAAGTATGATATAAGCTCCTACCAAGGATATTCTCATCAGCCCCTTCCATCCATGAAACCTTTTTTCCTTGTAAATCATCTACAAAAATTTTCATATCCTTAGATAAGGATTTTTCATATTCTTTAAGAAGTTTTCTATTTATTCTGCGATACAAATAATAATCTCGCAATACCTCATAGAACTTATTTGAGAAAATAGCATGCTTTAAATATGCGTAAAAGTAATTATATATTCTCTTTATTGAAGTATTGTTAATATCAACTATTTCTTCTTTTTGTTCAACTGGAGAAAATATAAGATATGCGCTATCATATCTATCAATATCATCAGAGATATAGAGGTCAAGCACAGGTATGTCCTTATTTAATGTGGTTTTTAATGTTGCTATATGTTTAAAAATGTTTTTATCCTTTGTGATCTTTATGTTCTTATCATATTGCCATTCCATCTTGATTTCCTTTCCTGGAGTTCCTATAAGTATTTCCTTATTGCAAACACCATCTCTTAAAGAAATAATCAATGCATCACGAAGATCATCATATGATACCTTTATAGTTTCTTCTTTTTCTGCACTCATCTCAATAAAAACATCCACAGATACAGGAATATTCCTCTTTGAATAGGAATAGTCAGAAACCTCTAAGGATATATTTGCAATATCTCCCTTAACATTGGATAACATCCTAACCTTCATATTTCTCTTGTGATCTCTTATGAATTCCATAAGTGTTGAAAGCAAATATGACTCATAATACTTTAATGAATTATTTGGATATGCTGTATCGAATACATTGAATTTCAAATAAATCTTAATTCCATTATTAAATTGGATTACAACATAATTATTATTGAAATCTGAATATACCTTCATATAAGATGCTATAAATAATATCTCCTCAGATTTCAAAGATACTTTATTTTTTATGATTACCATAATCTAATATTTAAGATAAATGAAAATATATATTTTAAATTTGCCAATTCGAAAATGCCCTCCTCACAAGATATCAAAAGGTTATGTACTGCAAATCCTTTGTAAGAAGCGATTTCATATAGTTAACCAAAATTTTTATTTTTGAAATGGTTAACGGGCAGCATACCTTATCCATAGCATATTACAGCAGCTA
>CAYOWP010000004.1:0-82354 GCA_964407715.1 uncultured archaeon
AACCATATCAGGTAAAGCTATATTACAACCAGATGGAAGTCCTGTTGTGAATAATCCAATTGGGATTTGGTTGGATGGAAAGATGTGGTCAAAATTGGTTGAAGGATGGAATTGTAAAGATGCTTGTTCAGATCTATATAACCAAGGCATGAGATATCGCAGACCAATAACAATCCAAGAAAACTCAGGAAATAACTTAACAGATTATCAGATTCCAATAAATATAACCTATGCTCCTCACATGCAACCAGATTTTGATGATGTAAGATTCACATATTATAATGAAACTTCAAATAAAGAAATAAAGATTCCATATTGGATAGAACAAAAAGTAAACTCTTCATGGGCATATGTATGGATAAAAGTTCCATTCATTCCTGCAAATGGAACAGCAAAGGTTTATCTTTACTATGGAAATCAAAATGCTGTGAGTGAGAGTAATGGAAGTAATGTTTTTGAGTTCTTTGATGATTTTGAAACTTGGAAAGGATGGGTGCAGTACAGTAGCGGAGTAGTCTCACAAGATTGCTCATTGTCATATGATGGAATATGCTCACTCAAAAAAGATACTTATGGCGATCCAAATGGAGGATATAAAGATCTAGGTTTCACTTTGAATTACCCATTCATTTTAGAGGTATGGGACAGAAGAACTTATAATAGTGGTGCCAATGCAGATAGAGTTGGAGTAATAGATAGTGATGGAAATGGTTACGGATGGATAATTGAGAACGGTGCTTCACCAGATACTATATATTTTGATAGAAGAGATTCCTATACAGCAACAACTTTTGGAACACAAACTTCTTTAGGTAAAGATTACTTTGATGTATGGAGATTTGTTCAATATATCTGGAATAATGGGAAACATATTGCAAAGGTTTATGATATAGATGGAAATTTATTGGCAAGCGTTTCAGCTACAGAAACAACATATTCTTCATTCACACGAGTTTATGTTTTTGGTGGTTACACTTATTATATCGATTCAATAAGAATAAGGAAATACACTTCCCCAGAACCCACAGCAATAATAGGCTCTGAAGAATCAATAGTCTCAACAGATTCACAAGGAAATTATACCTACACGTTCAAAGCACCGTTAGTGGTTGGAACTCATACTGTAAAGGTTAATTTAACTGATTCCCATGGTATTTATGGAGAGAACCAAACAACTTTTGAGGTTATATCTATAATTCCTTATTATTTCTATGATCAAGATGATTCTAATGGTTCTGTAAAGGAAAGTGAAATAGTGAATGTCTCTGCTTATTGGAATGATAATGACAATAATTTATTCTTTGCACTTTTACGAACTAATAAATCTGGAGTCTGGAAGAATGAATCATACTTAATGTTTACTTCAACTCCTTCATATTCAAACTTTACAATTAATACTTCCTATACAGGAGGAAAAACAATTTGCTGGGTAATATGGGCTAATGATACTGATGGACACTACAATATCTCAATGCCTGAGCATTGTTTCTACGTAAAACCTCCCCCATTCCCTTGTGATTCTGGTAACTTGGATACTGTCTGTTATGTAAACAGTTCTAAGAATGTGACAGGTATGAATATCTCAGGAAATGGAAGTCTAGTAATAGAAAGTTATGGTACACTATGGACAGAGGCTGGAGAAGGAACGCTCTGTAGCATTTCTATGGGAAGATATGTTAGAATAAGATCTAATGGAGGATTAATAGGTAACTTCAATATCACAGCTCAGAATCTAACTATAGAAGAAGGAGCAAAGATAGATGCAACAGGAAAGGGATATCCTGGAGGTAATATTAACTCTACTGGTCAAGGTCCAGGAGGTGGAGGATATTGCTCTGCTGGAGGTGATGGATGTGGTGGTGGTTATGGAGGTTATGGAGGTTCTTCTATATCATGTTCCTGTGGAGGATCTTCTTATGGTTCATTAACTCAGCCAACAAGTTTTGGTTCAGGAGGAGGTGGAAGTTCTGATGAATCAGGAGGATATGGTGGAGGTGCAATATTCATTAATGTTAGCGATACTTTAATAGTTAATGGTTCTATTATTGCAAATGGAGAAACTCCATACTCAGATGGAGATTCTTATGTACCTGGTGGTGGATCAGGAGGTTCAATATGGATAATTACTAAGAATTTCATTGGTAATGGAACTATTACTGCTAAAGGAGGAGATAGAGGTTCTGGACCTAATGAAGGTGGAGGAGGATCTGGAGGTAGGATAGCTATTTATTATGTGAATAAAGATTTCTATGGAGATATAGATGTAAGTGGTGGGTATGGATATGAGAATGGGTCTAAAGGAACAATATATCTTGCTGAAATGAGAACCACTATTTATATTGGTGGTATAAAGGTATTTAATTATTACGGAATATTTAATGGAACTAAACAACTCTCCATACGGGATGTTTTAATGGGTGTATTGGAGAATTGTGTTCCAGATGCTTATGGAATGTGTAAAATACCAATAAAGGTAGAGAATGGATACTATTCAAATATGTCATTATATGATCTACATATCAATTACACGGTGCCCTCAGATAGTAAAGAGGTAAGGGTCTTTGTCCGTAGTGCATCAACAGAGAAACACGTTCTCACAAACATAACATTGATACTTAAAGATAAAACAACATGTGAGTTATTAAATGGAACTTATATTTTAAAGGGTATTGGGACAAGAATGATAAGAACCTATGTATACAACTGCTCATTTAGATGTGATGATATACAGAGCATATATCTTGGAGGTTATTGTGGAAGATATGATTTATTAGATAGAGAAAGAGTTGAGAGAATATGTCACGATAGGTAATGACGTGATTTATCCTCTCATTTTCTCTTGGCTTTTCTAATTTGTATATTTATTGGGGTGCCATCTGAAAGTATATTTGTACAGTTGCAAAGCCCTTGGGTTTTATTAAAAACTATATCCTTATAATTTCGTTTATATTCATAAACTGGAAAGCATTTCCATTTATCTTTTACATCTCCTATTTTTTTATCATTTAACTCATATTCCAATAAACTGCAAAACTCTGCAAGAGATAAATTGCTTATTGATTGGTTGCTTACACTAACCAATACATCTTTTATATCCTTAGTATTATTCTTTGTAATATGAAAATAAAAAATCATAGCAAAAATACAAATAAAAAACATGAGAATTATGAGACTATTTTTTAATCTCCTCTTGTAAACCTCTGACATCCATTTCCCCTCCAATAATAGGAACCTCCAAATCAAAGTTTCTTATTATTTGAGGATGTATCTCTCCAAAATGTCCTATTTCTTTATCGTTTATTATGATTTTAGCACATCTTCCCTCAATATAAAAAGGACATTTTTCCTCTTCCACTTTATATGTCAATCCAAGTTCTCTCATTAAAGCATCTACTATTGCTTTGGCATCTTCATAACTTGCTTTTGTATCTGCACATGCCCATGCGAGATGTTTTTCTTCTTTTGCATCTCCATCTTTTTTATAAAACACGTTTCCTATTTCAAAAATAAACTGTTTATACTCATATCTCTTATTTTTGGATAAGAATTCCAATAACAAAGGAATAATGGAATCTCTCAAAGCATTGTATTCTTCATTCATTGGATGAATTACCTTTATGCATGTTTTATTTTTTATTCCCATATTTTCATGTAAGATTTTTTCATTTGAGAGATGATATGATAACACCTCTATTGCTCCCATCCCAATAAATGTGTCTCTAAGAATATCCTCAAATTTGGTTTCATCTGATAGCGAAGCTATTGTAAATATATTTGGAAGTTCAGGTTCAAATTTGTCATATCCGTATGCAATACCTATATCCTCCACAATATCTATAGGGTGCAGAATATCTGTTCGATACGGTGGAACAAGTGCATAGAAGTTTTTATTGTCTATTTTCTCAAATCCTAATCCCATTTTCAAAAGCAACTCCTCTATATAATTCATATTGAGATTCAACCCCAACAATGAATTTACATAATCCAAATTTACTTTCTTCCTTTTATAGGAAAGATCAGGATATTCTGAATTTCCTACTCTAAATGAGTATACTTCACCGCCCAACTCAACAAGATGAGTAACAACAATGTTTAATATCTCATTGACTACTCTTTCATTTGTACCTGTTACATCAATAAAAAAGTTTCGTGTTTCAGGAGAGATAGCGGTTACACATCCATTAATTATTGGAGGCAATGCCAAAACATCTCCCTTGTTATCTATCCACACAGGATATATCCCTTCGTTAAGTAGATGTCCATATTCTTTTCCTTTTTCATGTTCTCTAAGAATTTCCTTTACACTACCTTCTCTCTCCCAGCCTAGTGGTGTGAATTTGAAATTTTCATCCACGCATGTATACTTTAATGGAAATTCTATTTTTCTTAAATCATGAACTCCTATACTTGCAACTTTTCTCTTTCTTCCATGAGTCACATGAAGTTTTTCTTGCAGGTTTATTATAGATTCAAAGGCTTCTTCATCAAAATCTTTTACATTTTTAACAATTGCTCCTGCAATATAAGGCCGTGGCTTTAATGCCTTTTTGTTGATTTCAGCATAGTATGTATCCTCATGATTCACTTTGTATTGCTTTATCTCATCTTCCAATTCAAGGAAATATCTTAATGCTCTTGCAAAACCCTCTTCACTTAGCATATCTGGTCTATTTGGTGATACCTCTACAATTATATTTTCATTATTTATCTCCTCCAAATCAGTGCCTATCATTGAGATCGCATATGATAATTCTTCATTGTCTATTGGTTTCCCTACTAATCCAAGAAGTCTTTTTCTTTTTAGTGTGATTGTTGGCATTATTTTGACCTCCTCTCGCTTTATTCTTCACATCTTAATTAACATAACATTAAAAGAATTTAAAAGTATTTAGATTATCATGTTATCTACATCTCAAGGTGATCTTTTGAGATGTTATGCTTTCCGTTAACACTCTTATTAAAAATTTTTATTTTTGGTTAACGCGAAAAATCGCTAACATAAAGGTTTTGGGGCATGCTATCCTTTTTTTTAGAGGTTAGGTGCTTCCCAACCGCTTTGAAGGGTTATCATACTCCAATACTCCTTTTCTATGGGCTATTGTCCCGTTAACCATATTTTTATTTAAAGGATATTGTTAACGCAGAGGAATCGCTTTTCCAGAGGTTTCGGAGCAGCTAACCCACTTAAAAAGATTAGCCGCTTCATGCACGTGTATAAAAGGTTAGCTTCTGTAAGATGTCTTGTGAGAAGATATTCTTCCACTTAACCATTTTTAAAATAAAAATTGGTTAACGCGAGGAGATCGCTAACACAAAGGCTTTGGAGCACCTAACCTCTTCTAGGGGTTAGCTGCTTCCTAACCACTTTCAAAGGTTAGCTTCTGTAAGATGTCCTGTGAGGAAGTATTCCTCCCCTTAACCATTTTTTAAATAAAAATTGGTTAACGGGAAGAAAATCATTTATTTGTTAGCATCACTTGTTCAAATGTGCTCCATATCTTGAACCTATTTAAAAACAGAACCTTTTTTATTCCTGATTATGGTAGAAGATAAGAGGAAGTATATTAGGCAGCCAATAATTTCTGTGTTGGCTCATGTTGATCATGGTAAAACAACTTTATTAGATTATATAAGAAAAACAACTATTGCAAAAAAGGAAGCAGGGGGAATAACACAACACATAGGTGCAAGTGAGATAACAAAAGATGCTCTTGAGGAAAAATGCAAGTCTCTATTAAAAAAATACAATATATCAATTCCTGTGCCTGGTTTGTTATTTATAGATACACCAGGACATGAGGCATTTACTTTATTAAGAAAGAGAGGAGGAAGTTTGGCAGATATCTCTATTCTAATAATCGATATAAACGAGGGAATAATGCCACAAACAAAAGAATCCATAGAAATCTTAAAACAATACAAAACTCCTTTTGTTGTTGCTTTAAACAAGATAGATAGAATTCATGGTTGGATATCACATCCAGGAGAGGATTTCTTAACAACATTCAACAAACAACGTGAAATAACCAAACAAGAGTTTTATAATAAGCTCTATACTTTAATTGGCCAGCTTAGTGAGTATGGATTTGAATCAGAATTATATTATGAGATAAAGGATTTTACAAAGACCTTGGCATTGATCCCAATTTCTGCATTGACAGGAGAGGGGGTAAGTGACCTTCTTACTGTTATCATTGGATTGGTAAACAAATTCTTAAAAGATAAACTATATATTGATCCTGAGGATGTTGGAAAAGGGGTTGTATTAGAGGTGAAAGAAACGCGTGGTTTGGGTGTAACTATAGATGCTATACTCTATGATGGCTCTATTCATAAAGGGGATATATTAATCATTGCAAATCCTGATAATATTATTGAAACAAAGGTTAGAGGGATATTGAAACCAGCACCTATGCAAGAACTCAGAGCTAATATAAATTTCAAAACTTATGATTATGTGGTTGCTGCAAGTGGTATTAAGATAGCCTCAACTGGAATAGAAAATGTGATTCCTGGTGTATCTTTTGTTTGTTTAAGAAAGGATAGTAAAAAGGAAGATAGAGAGAGATATATCTCTGAGTTAAGAAAAGATGTGGAAACAGTTTCTTTTAGTAAGGATGTAGAGGGAGTGGTTATAAAAGGAGATGCCCTTGGTAGTTTGGAAGCTATAGTGAATGTTTTCAAGAGAAAAGGAATATCAATAAGAGAGGCTGCCATAGGAAACATAACAAAAAAGGATATTATGCTTCTGGAGAACATGCCAGAAGAAAAAAGAATTGCAATAGGATTCAATGTGAAAATTGATGAGGATGCGATGGAATTGGCAAAAAAGAATAATGTAAAGGTCATTATTTCTAAGGTTATTTATCATATCTTGGAGGAGTATGAGAAATACCTTGAAGAGCTTCGTGCTGAGAAAGAAAAAAAGATTCTTGAGGGAGTTGTTTATCCATTCAAGATGAAATTTTTGGAACATTTTGTTTTTAGACAAAGCAAACCTGCAATCATAGGGTGTGAGGTAGAGGTAGGAATTGTTAAACCCAACATCAGGATAATGAATCAAGAGGGAAAAATTATAGGTACTATCCTTGGGATACAAATAAGAGGAGAAAATATAAAAGAGGCGAAACAAGGGGATACTATCGCTATATCTGTAGATAAAGGATTTGTTGGAAGAAATATAAAACCAGGCGATGAATTCTATCCTGTTATTCCAAAAGAACATTATAAAATACTTATAGAAAACATCTCATTACTCAAAGAAAATGAGAAGAACACATTAGATTATATTAAGCAATTAATGAAAAAACATGATCCAAGATATGATATATTTTAGGGTGAGCCTTTAGGTTACTTTGTTGTTGCTAAAAAATAGAATTTATTTAAATCTGCAATCTAACTCACAGCTTTATGAAGGTGTATATAGAAACTTATGGATGTGCCGCAAATAAAAACAATTCTGAGATTATAATTGGTAAGGCATTAGGTGGTAGACATGAGATAGTAAATGAGATAGATAAAGCCGATATTATAATCATCAATACATGCACCGTTAAGCACATAACCGAGCAGAAGATGTTCTCAAGATTAAAAAAGTTAAAAGAAAAAGGTAACAAGGTAATTGTCACTGGCTGCATGGTTCCTTATCAAAGCGATGAGATTGAGAGGATAAGCAAAGACTTTATCCAAATACCTTGGAATGATCTTGACAGATTCGATAAGATTTTCCATATTAAATCATCACAAGCCAGAGATTTTTCTTTTAGCCCAGTAACAAGGATAATACAAATAGGCACGGGTTGTCTATGTAATTGTGCTTATTGCGCTGTAAAATTGATAAAAGGAAATATAAGAAGTAGAAGCATAGAAGATATTCTTCATGATGTAGAGAAAGCACTTTTGAGAGGATATAAAGAAATTTATCTAACCTCAACAGATAATGCAGCATATGGGTTTGATATCAATGTTAGATTGCCTGATTTGGTTAATGAAATTCTTGAAAGATTTGATGGGGATTATATTATAAGAATAGGTATGATGAATCCCTTAATACTAAAATTGTTTTATAAAGAATTCATGGAATTATATAGAGATGCAAGGATATACAAGTTTTTGCATCTTCCTATTCAATCAGGTAGTGAAAAGGTTTTGAAAGAGATGCATAGGCCTGGAAAAATGGAGGATGTATATGCTATGCATGATTCATTTATGAGAATCACAAAACATATGGGAAATTTTGCCACAGATATTATTGTAGGATATCCAACAGAGACAGAGGAGGATTTCAATAAAACGATGGAGGTTTTGAAGCATCTAAAACCTGACATGACCCATGTATCTAAATTTGGGCCAAGAAAAGGTACTGTTGCAGCAAAAATGAAGAAGTTACCATCACAAATTGTCAAAGAGAGATCACGAAAACTTTCATCTTTGGTTAGAGAGATTGCAAAAGAAAGAAATATGAGATGGATAAACTTGGAAACTGAGACACTCATAAAAGATGTCACTCAAAGCGGTTTAATAGGTAGGAATAGATATTATAAGCCAATAGTTATCACAAACGAAAACAGTAAAAGATACTTGGGAAAATGGGTAAAAGTAAAGATTGTCTCTTGCACACATGCTCATCTAATTGGTGAGATTATATGAAGATTCTCCATAAATTTCCTTAATTATTTTTATAATTTCATCTTTTCCAAAACCACATAATGTTATAAAAGATCCTTTTAATCTTCCCTTGCTATTTTTAAAATAGAACTTAAAAAATTTTATTTGGTTTTTTGATTTCCAAAAAGTTTCTGGAAAAATCAAAGAAGCATTACTTTGATTACAAATTTTTAGTTGAATCTTTACCACATCCTCTGCCAATTTTCTTTCATTTTCAGTATTATCACTCGTAACAATTATCGTGGAGCCATAATAGTCATAACCAGAAAAATTAAATAAATCCAAAGGACATCTAAGTCGGTGCTCATTTTTTATCTCATCCTTATATATCAATCCGCCTCCCAAAGCTGCATGCCACCCCACTTTTCCATTATATTCCTCTTTAACTTCTGGTAAAATATTCCTTGCGAATTCCATCATTCTTAAACATTCCTTTTCTGTTATGTTTTCAGAATGCAATCCTAAAACAACTTCTGGCTCGTTTAATACAAAAAATAATTCTACCTTTTCTTTTTCTGCTAACTTTGCAGTATCAATGATCACTTCCTTTAAATTTTTCCAAAAATTCTCATTCTCCAAGATATCCTTTGGAAGCTCACCAAAAGAAATTGAACTTCCAGGTTTAAGCAAAACAGGGGATAAAGCTACCGCGTAACCCATATTATGGAACCTTCTTATTTGCAATTTTGCTATAAACCTTGAAAAAGGAATTTCAGAGATTTCTCCTTTTTCGTTTACTTTATAAAAAATTATCAAATAAACAGAGTTCACATTTAGCTTTTTTAAATCCATCAAACTTAAAGGAAAACCAAAAAGTAAAAGAAAATAATGTGTTAGGGTGTTGAATCTCACTCCTCTAAAATATTCAGGATAATTTCTATGGTATTCGGTGAAAGAAATGCTTTGAGAAAGTATGATGATATAGGGAAAAGAAAAAATCAAAAAAGAGATTAAAAGAACTATGAGAAGTTTCTTGATGTTTTTTCTTTTGACTATTAAAAATAAAATCACCAATGCAAAGAGCATTGAAATAATCAAAGAGATAATTGGTCTAAAAACAGAAAACAATAAGATGAGAAATAAAAATATTAAAATGATAAATATAGAAAAAAGATATTTAAAACATACACATGCTCCTCTTCTTATAATTCTATACAATGACTCTGTTTTGATTTTGACCATAATACTAAGTATTGTAAAAATATTTAAATACTTCTTTCCAAATTAGAGAATTTTATGGTTAAGCAAAACAAAGATTCGCACATAAAATTCATATTTTTTATAAGTGTTATTTACACATTGTCAATTATTGCACTTACATTTTCTATTACATATTACTTGGATCAAATAAAGATAAGGGAAGTGCTTTATGATTATAAATATGAGGTTCTAACAATAAATGAGTATGATTTGTTTACAGAATATTTGGACAATTATTTCAAAAAGAATAAATCTTTTTATTGTGAATATGCATATCCGTTATTGGATAGCCTAACTGAAGATATAAAAAGATTGGGAATAAAACTATCAAAATATGGAAAATCCTCTTCATCTCTCTCTGAGATTGACTATGATTACTTAAAGAGAAAATATTATCTTGTTATGCTTAAAGAATATAATATATTGTGGAAAATAAAGGCAAGATGCAACAATATAAATATAGGCGTGTTCTTTTTCAAAAAGGATCACGAGCCCTCTCTGATTATGGGAAGGGTTTATGAGGAGGTATCTAAGAGGATAAATAACACTTATATTCTCTCATTTGATATTGAATATGAAGATATAGCTCTTTTAAATTATCTTAAAAGCATATATTCATTAAAGAATTCAGATGCTCCTGTATTCATACTTAACGACAAATGCATAATAAAAGGGGTTAAAAGCATAGATGAAGTGATTAAATATATAAATGAGAATAAATGCTTAAAATAAAACATTTAAAAATCACAACAATACCTTTAATATATGACACATAATTTAGAGGAAATATTAAGCAAAATCTCCTCTATAATAGATAAAAAGAACAGCATACCTAAGGGATATGTAGAGTTAGAAGATATTATGATGGCTGATTCTGAGCAGGACCCGCTTTATGATAAAAAACCATTTAAAGAAATAAACGCATACAATCTAGATGACATAAAACATCTTAAGATGGATATAGAGTCTTCTCTTTTTGGTGTTGATGGAAGCAGCAAAAGTGTAGTAGATACAAATGAGTTTGCGATTTTAATGTGTAGGATAGTAGGTACAAATCTCAAAAAAAGATATATCTCTGAATATATTTCCTTTGCATATCTTGAAAATGAAAAGGAATATGTATTGGAGCATTATTTTATAAGAGGAATGAGATTATTTGATGATGGAAAAATAGGAAATTTTGATGCATATGATACGAGATATACATTCAAAGGCAAACGTGCTGATCCAAAGGAAATAGCATCTATTCTACGTAAATTTGGAGAATGGAAGATAGTGGAGAAAATAATGGAGGAAGAGGAAAATGCTATCATAATCAAAGATGGAGGATTACACTCAACAGTAAAAGAAGAATCTCATCTCATTAATGAAGTAATCAAAAAGCAAAGAGATAATCTCTTTGCAGGATTAATTAAAAATAACCTGTTGATAACTACGACTGGTAGAAATCTGATTTATGATGCCATGATATATGTTGAATCGAAATATGAATATAAGAGATGGTTGTTTGGAGAGATTGCCATAGGAAAATATGATATTCACCCTGCTAAGATATTTATAGCAAAATTTCATGAGAGTTCAAGACCTTATAGAATAGACATCCCTAAATCCTTAGAAAAGGATAATGTGATTGAGTTAATAAATGCTATATCTCTCTATACTAATGATAGCGATTTTTTGGGATATCCATATATCTTGGTAATGGCTGATAGGGAGAGCAATATAAAGGATCACGAAATTATTAAATATAAGAATGCTCTCCTGTATAAATCAAAGAAACTAAGAGAAATGGACAAGTTGTTTGAGGATATACATAAAATGTTATGGAAAATGTGAAGTGCTATGGAAGAGAGAATATTCAAGGCATATGATATAAGGGGTTTGTTTGAAAAAGAAATAGATTTGGATGATATAGAAGATATCTTCTTTTCGATATTGGATGTGTTCAAACCTACAACAATCTCAATAGCTCATGATGCGAGGAAAGAAAACATAATGATATATGAAAAAGTGAAATCTCTTTGTGAGAAGATAAATAATATCCAGGTGTTCTTCTTAGGGAGAGTGCCAACAACAATCTTTTATATTTATAACAAATTAAAAAATATAGATATTGGCATAATACTTACAGCATCACATAATCCTAAGGGATATATAGGAATAAAGATTGTTAAAAAAGGAGAGAGCATTTCTCCGGGTGATTTAAAGAAGATAAAGGAAATTGCATTTGAATACAAAAAAAAGAAAAAATTTGAGATCAAAGACACTAAAAACAAAAGCATTAGAGAGATAAGTTTAGATGAGATTTTGGAGGTGTACTTCGAATATTTAGTGAATTCAATTCCATTAAAATACAAAAGAATCTCAGGAGATCCTCCAAAGATAATATTTGATGTGGCATCAGGATCTTTTTCAAGCCCTTTTATAGAGGGTTTCCTATTGAGGTTAAAAGAACTTGTAAACATTGAATATGATCTCATTAATCATGTGGATGACAAAGGAGAATTTAAATCTCATCCTCCAGATACATCAAATATAAACAATTATAGAGATCTCATAGAGAGGTGCAAAGCAAATAGATCCTGGGGAATCGGCTTTGATGGGGATGGTGATAGAATACTCGTGGTTGATCCAAGAGGAATTGTATACCCATCAGAATACATAGCATATCTAATAAGCAAATATTATGAATTTAAAAATATCCTTATTGAGGTTTCTGTATCAAAATATGTGAGTGATCTCATGGAAAAAGAAGGGATGAACATAAAGATGATCAGAACAGGGCATATTTTTATGGAGGAAAATATGAAAAGTTGTGGAATGGAAATTGGTGTGGAGAGATCAGGGCATTTCTATTTTAAAACAAGAAAATATGGTTATGTTGAGGATGCTATTTTAATAATGGTACTCTTTCTCTTTGTTATCTCAGATACTGCTGAGAGAGAAAAAATCATGGAAAATAGTGTTAGGGATTTAAATTATTTTTATGATGTTAAAAAGATAGATTTTGAGGGCGGTTTCTTAGCTATTAAAAACACAATAAGGGATCGCTTCAGAGAATGCAATATCATAGAGATAGATGGAATAAGAGTTGAATGCGACAAGCATGGTTTCTGGTTTCTTATAAGAAAATCAAATACAGAAGACATTGTAAGGATCATAGTTGAGAGCAAAAGCAAAGAAAAATTGGATGAGATAAGGGAAGAGCTATTGTCTCTTATCAGATAACAAACCTTCAGCAGCTCTCTTTGCTTCCTCATAGAGGTTCTCTAATGTCTTATAGAAAAGTTCTATGTTTCCCTCTTTAAAAGCCTTCTTAAATTTTTCCATTTCCTCATCAGTGGGTTGCCTCATTTTTTTCTCATGTATTTCTATATTGTGAACATATGTTCTATATCTATCCTCAGGATCCTCAAATCCTCTCCAAAGAAAACTCATATATATGGATTCGGCAGATACTTCTTTAGCAAAATATAATCCGCAAATGAGAGTGTTGAGGTGGTTATCCCCACAGGAATAAACATCAAATCCTGCATATTCCTTTTCAGGCCAGGTATGTATTGAGATGTGTGATTGCTTGAGTATCAGGATTATGCTTGCTCCTCCTTTTTTTCCGCTAAAATTGACTACATATGAACTCATAACATCCAGGTTTGAAAGATCACATACCTCATATGCCTTGTCTAAAAGATATTTTGTATCAGAAATCTTTTTATGATTACATCCCGAAAGTTCTGCTATGAGATGGTATCCATACTGCTTTGGCTTCTCAGCCCTCCCCAAATATCTCACAAATTTATCATACTTCATAAAGTTAATTATAATATAAGGAAATTAAATATATTTTTTTAGAAATTTACCATTTCCATCCTTCTTTTCTCATCAATCCAATAATATTTGTACATTCAACTCCAAATTGCTTACAAACAAAGGGAATATTAACCTTGTTTGGTCTAAATCTCTCTTCTGTGATTATTACCCTTACTTCAACTTTTGGTACTAATTTGTATTGTTTTTCTTTTTCCAAAGCTAACGCTATAAGCCAAGGATCAGCATCTATCTCTTTATCGGTGTCTATTATTCCTGGAAATTTGGCAGTGATATCTTTCATAATCTTTATTTGTTGAGGTGTAATATCTTTAAACATAGTCCTTCTTTCTTTTGCCCACTTATATGCTGAATCATACTTTTTTGAAAGTTCCTTTAAAACAAATTTATGAGAGATTAATCTCTCTTCTCTAATAAGTCCATCTAAATTCTTCCATAATCTCGGAAAAATGTCTAAAGGATATAACCTAAATAAATCTATTATCGAACATGTGTCTATAATATATATGAATCTCTTGGTATGGTTCATCCTTATTACCTCCTAAGAAAAGAAAGTATTTTCTCGTAATGGTTAGATTTTATCCCCAGATATTCCAAAGCTTGATCAAATGTTATATTTCCTTTTTCAAGATTCACTTCAACCAAGGAGATAAACTTCTCACCTTTTTCAACTATACACCTTTTATATGGTGGTAAAAATCCTTCTTTTTCAGCAAATTTCTCCTTTCTTATCATTTCCTCATATTTTTCTTTAGTTAAATAACCCAACTTTACCATATTGTAAAGTAGCATGCCTTTACTGATTTTATATCTTTTAGACAATTTTCTTAGCGTATCTTTTTCAAAAAGCACTGTTTTGTTTTCATCAAATATTTTCTTAGCTATTTTTTGCGGAAATAAAAATTCAGAAGCAAAATCATTGCACCATTTTTCTATCTTGTTAATTTTTATTTTATCCAATAATGACAAGGATTCCTCAGGTAAATCTATTCCAGATCTTTTTAGTAAAATATGCCCAAATTCATGAATAAGCGTGAATAATCTTGGTTCGACCTTTTCTTTGGAGTTTATAACGATTACGAAAGGTTCTTCATCCGCTAGCGTAAATCCACGAGCATCTTCAATAGGCATTGGAATTTGAAATACGAAAATATTCAAATTTTCAATCTTTTTTCTGAGAAAATTGAATGCCTCATACGCATTTCTCCATCTTGTTTGAACTTCTTCATCTATTCCAAAATCATCCCTATATTCTTTAGCTATTTCTAATGGATCTTGTTCTATGCTAACATGTTTTATGGTTGGCTTTGTACTTATTCCCAAATTTTCAAGTAAGCTCTTGGCAATTTTTTGTAATCTTCTTGCTAATCTAATAGCCAAAAGAGTTTCTCTGCTAAAAACTCCTTCCTTATCTGGTAACATTCTATAATCCTTAGGTAGTGGTTTTTCTTTTGGTGGAGCCGGCAAGAAAAATACAGATAAAGGCCTTTTAACATACTTAGCTAAATTTTCTAATTGTCTAAGAGTAGGTTTCTTCTCACCAATTAACCAAGCTTTTATATTCTCTTCCGAAACTTTGAGCTTTTTACTTAGCTCTTCAACTGTCCATCCAGAGGTCTCAATAGCCCATCTGAGCACTTCTGGCTTAACCTCAACCTCAAATGTTTTGGTTGTCATTTTTTCATCCCCTTTCAAACAATATACCTAACCAAGCAAATAACAAACCTAATATAAAGACTATTATCCTTTCACTAAAGTTTAGATTAGAAACAAAAATAGATATAACTATTGCTACAAATCCTAACAATACTGCCATAGCTGTCCCCGAAAGAATATTATTACTCATCTTTTTCACCTCCTCCACCAAACACCCACTAGCATAGGATTTTATTTTCTCTATCTGCTCCATTTTTCTAAGAATTTTATTAATTGCTTTATCTCATTTCTTGCCTCTGGTGGTATAATTATGTTACTAGTAGTTTTCCAAGTACCATTCCATCTTGATTCTGCTATCGTAAAATAAAAATCAACAGGATGACTTTTTGAATTTATTATGACATGATTAGGTCTTTTCATCCTCTCCCATCCTTCACTGCCAAATCTCTCAAGAATTAGGAATTATATTTTATAAGATGGGTAAAAAATTTATAAATTTTTTGAATTCGGGAGGCATTTCAAAAGTATTATGGATAACAAAAAAGAGAGCATACCGATTATTCCTTCTGAGTTCAAGGCAAGGTATCACAAACTTTTGGGCAAGGAAAACAAAACATTCTTAAGATATTGCATGAAACCCCTAAAAAAGAGCATACGTCTCAATCCCATAAAAACAGATATTAAGGAAATCAAAAAAAGGTTAGAGGAAAAATATGGATGGAAACTCAAAAAGATTCCATGGTATAAATATGGCTTCTGGATAGAAAATGAAGATGTAAAGGAAGGTGTTGTTGGAAATACATTAGAACATTTTATGGGATATTATTATGTGCAGGAAGCTGCATCAATGATTCCTCCTGTTGTTCTTGATCCAAATGAAGATGATTTAGTATTGGATATGTGCGCAGCTCCAGGATCAAAAACAACACAAATATGTGAGATGATAAACAATAAAGGCACAATAATAGCAAATGATGTAGATATTCCAAGAATAAAGGCATTAAGGTTTAACATAGAAAAACTTGGATGTGCCAATGTTGTTGTTACAAGAATGGATGGAAGAGAATTTAGCAAAACTAAGTTGAAATTTGACAAAGTACTAGTGGATGCGCCATGCTCTGCAGAGGGTACAATACGAAAGGATTGGAAAGCATTATCAAGGTGGAGCATAAATCTAATAAAAAGCATTTCAGGATTGCAAAAGAAATTGATATTGGCTGCTTATGATTCTTTAAAGGAAGGTGGTACACTTGTGTATTCAACGTGTACTCTTTCTCCAGAAGAAAATGAAGGAGTCATAAATTATCTCATAGAGAATAGAGAGGGAGTCAAAATAAAGAAAATAGATATTCCTGGGATTAAATATCATAAAGGAGTCGTTGAATGGGAAAAAGAAAAGTATTGCTCAGATGTAAAGAAAATAGCAAGAATATATCCACATGATAACGACACAGAAGGATTTGTAATAGCAAAAATTGTCAAGGAAACATGAAAATTTTTATATGTTAACCTAATTTCAAAACTTGGTTAAGAGGAAAGATAAGCTCGTAGGAGGTCATCCAACAGCAGCTAACCTTTTTGATTGGTTAGCTGCTCCTAAAGCCCTTGTGTTAGCGATCTCCTCGCGTTAACCAGTTATTTTTAAAAAATGGTTAAGGGGAAAATGTCCTCTTAATGAAGCACATTGCAGCAGCTAACCTCAGAAAGCGGTTAGGAAGCTGCTAACCTCTTTGAGTGGTTAGCTGCTTCAAAACCTTTGGGAAAAGTGGTATCTTCGCATTAACCAATCTCAGATCAGTTGCATTTCGGGGTGTAAAACTTGTGGTATCAAATGCGTCAATTAACGAGCCCGAGGGGATTTGAACCCCTGACCTGCAGCTTAGGAGGCTGCCGCTCTAACCAAGCTGAGCTACGGGCCCGTAACAACACAAGAAGATTACTCTATCTCTATGCTATTGCTGTTATGATATTCAATTCTCTTTACATGATGCATCATTACAATGTCCTTTTCAAATGGAATGAATTTCTCATTTATTTTTAAAAGATTTATCTCATCTCTCAAACTCATATTCTTATCCTTTTTATATTTCCATACCGCTTTATTTATCTCAATTAAATCCTCAAAATCGACAGAGGAATATATATCAATCTTCTCAGGAAATCTCATCTCAATTATATTCTTCTTATATACATCCTTCATGATTTTATATGTAATAAAAGGCACAACAGGATGTAGCATAACCAATATATCTTTTAAAATTTTGTGTAATGTATAAAGCGCTGATTTTTGTTCCTCCTGGGAATAAATTCCCTCGGAGTTATATGCACGGGATTTTACCATCTCAATATAATGGCTCGCAAAGACATCCCATAGATAATCCCTCAATAATGTTGCAGCATTGTGTATCTCATATTTCATATACCTCTCATATGCCTCATCTATAATGCGGTTATGGAAACATAACATGCTCTTATCTAAATCCGTAAGTTTATCTAAAGGAAAACTATCCACTATCTCAAAAGCGCTAACAAATCTTGAGACATTCCACAATTTTGTAAGAAACTTACTTGCAGATTCTATTCGCTCAAAACTTATTCTAAAGTCTCCTTTATGCATATTTCCCTCAAATGCACACCATAACCTAAAAGGCTCTGCACCATATCTCTTAAGTATCTCTTGCGGATCTATCACATTTCCCAAACTTTTGCTCATCTTGTTACCATGCTCATCCAACACATGATAGTGTATCCACACGTGATCAAAAGCCTCCTTACCTGTCAATAAGTACACTCTGAGCAAGGTATAGTATAACCATGTCCTCACTATCTCCTTTCCTTGAGGTCGCAACGTGATTTTGCCTCCTATCTTCTTAAAGAATTCTTGATCCCTCAGATAACCACCAATAAAGAGAGGTGTAATCGAGGAATCAAACCACGTATCAAAAACTCTTGTCTCTCCTATAAACTCCTTACTTCCGCATTTTGGACATTCATTAACAGGAGGTTTTTCTTTCCATGGAATATAATACCTCCCGGATTCTGGAACAATTACTTCACCACATTTCTTGCAATACCATAATGGAATCTCAGTAGCATAGTATCTTCTCCTTGATATAGGCCAATCAAAAGAAATCGTATCTATCCAATTTTCCAAGATTTGACGCGAATCCTCAGAGAAGAATTTGATTTTCCTTGAAATCTTACGGATCTCGTTCTTGAACTCAACCTGTTTCAAATAAAGCTCCCTTAATGGAATAAACTCAATAGGTGTTTTTGTTCTTTCACATACTGGTATTTTATGCCTTATTTTCTCCTTCTTAACCACATATCCCTTATCCTCAAGAATCTCCACAATCTTCTTTCTCGCATCCTCTACTTTTAATCCTGCTATTGGTCCTGATTTCTCATTCATCTTGCCATCCTCATCTATAAGAATTATTGGCTCAAGATTTTGCTCTCTAAAGAATTGAATATCTGTATAATCACCAAAGGAACACATCATCACTAACCCTGTACCAAACTCTTTTTTAGCATAGGGATGTGCTTTTATTGGTACTTCCCTATTATAAACAGGCAAAATAGCATGTTTACCATTTAAGTGCTTATATCTCTCATCTTGTGGATTAAAGATTATCATCTGACATGCCCCTAAGAGCTCTGGTCTAGTAGTTGCTATCACTATCTTCTCTCCTGTTTCCTTAACCTCAAAAGTGATATACACCAAATATCCCTCAACTTCCTTATATTCTATCTCAGAATCTGCAACAGTAGTTTTTAACTCCGGACAATAATTGCTTATATATTCTCCCTCATAGATTAATCCTCTTTTCCATAAATCAATAAATGTTGCTTGAGTCAATGCTCTATACTCGGGCATATCAGTTAAGTATACATCCCCTATATCTGTACCAACATCCCATGAATTAAAGCTTATTCCAAGTCTAAAAAAAGTCTCTGCACTCTTAAGTGAGTACTCCTCCAATAATTTTTTACATGCCTCTATAAATTCCTCTCGTGTAACTTCCTCAGGAGAGATGTTTAATATCTTCTCAACAGATACCTCTATCGGCAACCCATTTCTATCCAATCCTAAAGGAAATAAGACCTCATAACCTATTAACCTTCTAAACCTTGCGAACATATCCATTAATGTATAGGTTGTTGCATGACCAATATGTACTGGTGAGTTAACATATGGAGGAGGAGTATCTATAGAGTATATCTTCTTATTCGTTTTCTTATTGAACCTATACATCTTCTTTGATCTCCATTCCTCAGCTATCTCCAATTCCCAATCTTTATTCCATGTTTTCTCCCTTAACTTAAACTCAGACATCAAACATCACCTTATCTATACCTACATTTATATATCTCGGCAGCCAACTGAGGTAAACTCCTTGTTTGAAGATAGACTCTTCCATTACCGCTTATCTCAAACAAAAAACCTTCTCCTCCAAAAAAGAAGGTCTTTAACCCACCAATCTTCCTAAGTTTTACATCTAATGAAGAGTCAAATGCCACAAGATTATAGTTGTCCACTAACACGCTTCCTCCATCTAATTTTATTTCCTCTATGGCTCCATAGACATTGAGATATGCGCTTCCATATCCCCTCAATTTTAGCCAGAATAAACCTCCACGAGAAAATATCCCTTTAAGACCAAAAAACTTTGTATCTATCTCTATGTTTCCTGTATTTAAAAGATAAGCCCCATCCCTTACAAAAAGCTCCTCTCCATTTAAAGGAATCTCCAATATCTCTCCTGGATATGATGGCGAAAACCATAACTCTGCATTGCTTATTGCTATGAACCTATTTATAAAGAATGTCTCTCCCCCAAATAGAGATCTCTTTATGCCCTTGAATATCCCACCAAAAGATTTTGTTTCTATTCTCACATCTCCATTCATGTACATCAAAGACCCAGGTTGCGCATATATCTCTTCTTCAGGTTCAATAAAAGCCCTTACATAGTCATATCCTTTACGTTCTATAATCTCTGTTTTCATAGAACATCACCTCAAAATCTCATGCTATATAACACCACTACTCTCCAATTGTTGCCTTATCTTTTCCATTTGTCCAACAACATCCTCGATCATATCATCCAATCTGGTTAACTCTGCACTTGCCTTTTCTTTTAATTTTTCAAAATATTTTATTGCCTTATCATGAGACATCTCAACAACTATATTTGATCCTATATTAACAAAGAGATTTTTCTTATTTACACTTCCAACCTTTACATACACCCGCGAACTTATTGGTAAAATGTACTCATCATGATCTTCTTTTAATCCCTCAATAGATTTGATGACTATATCATATTCATTTATTTTTTTCTCTATTTTTTCCCTTAAGAGAACTAATTGATTTGCCTTTTTTTCATATACATCATACATATACAGCATCTCCTGAACCTTTGATTCCACATCCATATCTTCTTTCTTTTCCATTTTACACCACCATCTTTATAGAAATCCTAAGCTCTCTGTGGCTCTTCCTAATTCAATTGGAGTAGTGATATCTCCAACAACTAAGGAAGTATCATTAACAAGAATGCCAGATTTAACATAAGGAGAGCCATAATTAACGGTACCTATATCTCCATCCACTCCCAATACCTCTTTAACTTTCTCATATTCCTCTTCCTCTGCATATGCAGAGATTAAAAATCCCTTATTATTTGCAACGCCTAAACTACCAACCAAATCCAAATCCATAATCTTGCCTATTTCAACATCTACATTCAAGATATCCGCAATCTCTTTCTTATATTTGATAAGTGTCTTTGATATCAATGCACCTTTATTATTGCATAAAATCAGATTGCCAATTACATTTTCCCTTGCCTTTAAGAATCCAACATTGATATCTACACCTTCCTCTTTCAATGCTTTTTTCAATGCCTTTTTTTCATTATCAGATATGATATCTGATAATAATATACCATTATCATTCATACATGCAAAAATACCTATAAATGGAGTATTATAAATGCTTGCCTTGATAACCCTCACCTTGAATACCTCTGCTATATCTAAATTAAACGATAGTATCTTAGGCACTATTGCTATCTGATTATTTACGATAGCGTATAGTCCAATGTTAATATCTCCATCTATTTTGCCCTTTAATATAACCATAATTAACCACAAAACAACCCTTCAGCTGATGCATTTTCCTCATTAGATAAAGTTAAGTTGCATTCCTCTGGAGAATCTATAAATGCCTCGCATATGGCATCTTTTAAGGCTTGTGTACTTCTCTCACCGTTATATTTGTAGTCATTTATAAATAAAGTTGGTGATGCTTTTATGCCCTTTGCAGATGTTGCCTCGTATTCTGATAAAACAATCTTATCAAACTCGTTATTATACTCTTCCTCTATCCTTTCAACATCTAAATTCAAGTTTTTAGCAATTTCTTTCCAGCAATCCTCTATATTATTGAGGCTACATTCCTTATTAACCTCAACCACATACTCCGCCCATGTCTCTATGCCATAGAGATTATAAATTACCTTTTCTCTCACATCCTGATAAAGCTCCCTGTTACCATGTAATGACCAATATTTCTCTCCATTAATCTCAACTATTTCTTCGCTATTGTAGGGATTGTCTCCTTTATAGATAATATAATGAGGGACAAAATTAACCTTATCCTTTAAGAGCTTGATAACTCCTATCATGACATTTTCTATTTGATTTCCATACGGGCAAAAGGACATCACATTTATACTTACATTTGGAACTTCGCTCTTTGTGATATTTGGTTTTGGAATTTCAAAGTGCTCAACTACCTCTACCTTTTGTAAAAATGCTGTCTCTCCATCACATGAAATATAGAGAGGATGAGGATATTCCCTTCCATTAATTAAAAAATATACCTCATAAAGACAATCGTTGAATTTTTTTACATCATTAACCTCCACATCCAATGATAAAGAATCAAGATTCATCCCCATTGATGAATAATAATCATATAGCAACTTTGTAAAAGTATTCTTTGCAAGCTCTCCTGCTTGTTTCTCACTTATCAATGATTTTTGATTTAATGTGCTTGGATGTGTAAGGTATCCCATTAAAAATCCAACTACTATCCCAACAATGCCAATGATCATGATCATATAATCCTTTGATATCTTTAAAGATATCTTTTTGTCTTTTTTACTCATTATTTCACCTCCTAACAACAATTGTTTTTATTTTTGTAAACTCTAATATAGATTCTCCTATTCCCTCTCTGCCTGTTCCAGAACCTTTATTCCCGCCAAATGGGAAGTATCCTATTCCATGTGTGGGATGTGCGTTTATTGTTATTTCTCCCTCTCCCAATTCCTTTGCTATTTCAATACCTCGCGATGTGTCAGCAATAAATATGCTTGCATCAAGTCCATATTTTGTATCCTTTGCCTTTTTTATTGCATCATCCAAATCTTTTGCTGTGGTTATGGTAATTACAGGACCAAAGGTCTCTTCATAGAATATCTTCATCTCATTTGTTACGTTATCTAAAATAGCAGGTGTAATTACATTATCTCCTTTTCTTTCATATCCATAAACAAGAGTTGCTCCTTTTGTTAAAGCATCTCTTATTAGCTCCTCTACCTTATCTGCAGCATCCTTGTCAATTAAAGGAACCAAATTTGTATTTGGATCATAGGGATCCCCAAATCTCCAGTTATCCATCTCTTTTAACAATGCATCTATCAGTTTTTGTTTAATTTCCTCTAAAACAATAACCCTATTTATGGCATCACATCTCTGTCCTGAGAATTTTAAAGCTCCCTTGGATATTTCCTTTGCATACATCTCGATGTTCTTATCATCTAAAACCAATGCATTTCCCTTACCTCCCAGTTCAGAATGGAATTTTTTAAATGTAAGTTTAGATGCTATTTTTTCTCCCACATATGTAGAACCTGTAAATGAAACCATATCTGTAAAATCATGTTGCAACAATATATCTCCAATCTCTGAGGATCTTCCCGTAACAACATTGAATATCCTCTTATCAACTCCCACTTTCTCAGCAGCCTTATCAAAAGCCTGAGCAAGAAGAATAGAAGAGATTGGGGTTTTAAGAGAAGGTTTTGCAACTATTACATTACCAGAAAGAAGTGCAGGGATTACCTTTATCATCAGTGTTAGAGCAGGATAATTGAAAGGAGAAATGCACACAACACCACCATAAGGTTCCCTTATGATTATGGCATATTTTCCATCACTGCCAAAACCAAATTCTCCATCCTTAAATGTCGGTTGTAGTATCTCTACTTCTCTTTCTACATATTTGAATCGCTCTATTAATGCATTCACCTCTCCCTCAGCATAATGAATGCTTTTTCCAGATTCCTTAATCAATATGTCTATTAGCTTGTCCTTTATCTTTTCTATTTCTTCTTTCCATGCATACATTAGAGATAGTCTCTGCTTTATGCTGCTCTTCTTCCAGTATTCTTTTATCTCTATCAAAGAATCCAGTACCTCGGTTGCTCTTTCCTTGCTAATTAAAGAAACCTGAGCAAATTCTTTTAAATCATGAGGGGATACCACTCCTTTTCTATCTTCAGAATATTCGAAATTTCCTAACACATAATACGGATATACATTCTCCTCTTCATTAAAAGACATAATATTCTTATAGTTGAAATACATTTTAAAAATTTTTAGATTTTATCACCCAACAAGAGACTTCCTCATCAAAAGCCTTTGGAAAGTGATTTTCCCTGCGTTAACCAGTTATTTTGATAAATATGGTTAACGGGAGAGAGAGCCATTTGAGAGAGCTGAGTATAGTATGATAGCCTTTGAAAGCAGTTAGGAAGCAACTAACCTTTAAAAGCGGTTAGCTGCTCTAAAATCTTTGTGTTAGTGATATCTTCCCGTTAACCAATTTTTTATTTTTAAAAATGGTTAAGGGGAAGTATACCTTCTCAAAGGATATCTTACAGCAGCTAACCATTTCAAAGCAGTTAGGAAGCAGCTAACCTTTTAGGGAAGGTTACCATACTCCTAAGCCTTTGTGTTAGTGATATCTTCGCGTTAACCAATTTTTTATTTTTAAAAATGGTTAAGGGGAAAAATACCTCATCAAAGAATATCAAACAGCAGCTAACCTTAAATTGGGTTACTATGCTGTAAAACCTTAGTTATAGTGATATCTTCGCGTTAACCAGTTATATTCAAATAAAAAACATGGTTAAATGGAAAACCTGACCATCTGAAAAACCATGGTAGAGCAGCTACCCAAAATAAATGGGTTAAGAAGCGAAAAGTTTCTGAAAAGGATAGTATGGAGCAACATGGATAGTGGCATTATCCAATCATTCTCCATTTGTTAAGCGGAAGAGTAACCTCTTAAAGAACCGCATTAAAGTAGCGAACCTTATAGAGCTGATGCGATTACCGCTATAAGTGCTATTTGCGCGTTAAATTTCCGCTTAACAATAAAAAATTTTGGACAAAGCCCTCAATGCCTAATGAAGAGTTAATATTTTAAATTTTTTGGTTTATATCTCTTATTTTTATTTTTATTTTAAGTTTATGGAGGGAGATGATGAGGTTTGAGAAAATATCTCGATTAACAGAGATTTGTATTAAAGAGGGAGGTAACTTTTATGTTATCTTGAATGGCAATGTTTATTGTGGGATAGCTCGTACTCGCGGTCCTGTAGAATGTCCATATTGCTGTAAAGAAAAAGACATAAATGGGTTATATAAGTGTACATATGAAGGATATACAAAAATTAGGGATATGATTCTCTACAAAAAACCGCTTAATGATAAGAAATTATAAAATTTTTTATAATTATATTAACAATATGAAGATTGAACATTCAGGAACTTTTCCTTATTCAAAGATCCTTTTGTATGGAATGATAATTGAAATTGGATTGTTTTCATTTATAACATCTTGGTATTTTTATCCATGGGATTTTTTGTCATATTTGCTAAATGGGGATTACTTATTTGGGAATGGAGAATATTATGAAATATACAGACCTCCTTGCCTCTCTTTTTTCCTCTTTCTATTGAAATTATTTTTTCAAAATAAATATCTTATATTATTTTCCTTTATTTTTATGTCATCAATATTTTTTATTTACTCTATAGAACATATCTTAAACTCATTACCCATCAAAAATAGAGATCATGCAAGGTTGCTGATATTTTTTGTACTTGGTATGAATCCTGTCTTTATTGCTTTCTCTTTTATCCCATCGGGTACTGAAATCATTTCTATAAGTTTCGCTATGTTAGGAATCTCATACCTTCTTTCTTCCAATGGCATAAAAGATGCAACATTAAGTGGAATCTTGCTCTCACTCTCTTCCCTAACAAGATATAATTTTCTAATTTTGTTTCCTATCTTGTTTTTTCACAGAAAACTTAAGAAAATATTTTTTGCAATTGTTTCATTTTCTATGCCTTGGCTCTTCTGGCTAATATATAACAAAGTAATGTATGGTAAATTCCTTTATAGTTTTATAGACTCATATTTCCTTAATGTATACTATCGAGAAACAATATCACAATCACCTTCTTTCAATGAACTTCTTTTCTTATTCGTGATTATCATTACAACATCTCTTTTTTTAATATACGTGCTTAAAAAATTACTTTTCTATCATATAGAATACAAAAAGCAAATAATCGCTCTGCTTTTTATATCATTATATATTTTATTGACCTCCCTCTATACCTTTATTATTATGCCTCTAAAAATAAAGAGATATATTTATCCTATAACTATCTCTTATATTCTCTTTGTTCTAATCTACCAAATGCTAATATCTAGCAAAAGAAAAGTAAAAATCAACAAAAGAACCATAAAAATTGGAGCAATATCTTTTATCATCTTGCTTGTTTCTTTTAATATTTTTTATGCGCAATATCTCTCTTTTTATGAGTTCAAAAATCACTATGCTCCAATCCAAGAAGAAATCGAAAATGTTTATGAATATATAAAAAATGCTTCCTGTATATACTCTGATTATTGGATTTATTATAATGCTCTTAATATTAAAGCATATCCTGAAGGATTCTTATATGATCCGCTTACAAAATCTTTTGATACACGTAATCTCAATAGTAATTGTTCATACATTATCTTGCATGAAAATAAAGTAGATATCTTTCCTTATTATAATGAAACCTTTAAAATGAAAGAGATAAATCAAACAAAGATATATTTTATATCCTCAGTACTCTTAAGGAAAGAAAGCACTCAAAATGCATACTTTAAAAGATATAAAAATAAAGTGGTCATAGATAACATATATTGGTATTCTTTGTTGTATGAAGATCCAAATTTATTTTATAAAGTATGCTCAGATGCTTTTGGCATTTTCTCTTTTGCAATGTGCAAGTGATTGAAGTACTTTTTAATAGAAGTAACCAAAAATTTTAAATATTTTGATATATCAATATATTTATATACATTTGTTTATCTAAAGGTGATTAAATGTCTCAACGAGTTATAGGGATTTTGTCAGGTAAAGGAGGAGTGGGAAAAACTGTCACATCTCTAAATCTTGGGTTGGCATTACATCAATTCGGAGAAGATGTTGTTGTAATAGATGCAGATATTACAGCTTCAAATTTAGGGTTGCATTTAGGAATGTACAATTTTCCGCATGGTCTTCAAGATGTATTAAATAATGATCTCGACATCGAAAAGGCAATGTATATGCATCATACAGGATTACGAGTAATACCAGCATCATTAGATATCTCATCTTTAAAGGCAGATATCTCACAATTAAAGAAGGTAGTGAAGGAAATCCCTGCAGAAATAATACTTATAGATGCTCCACCAGGCATAAATGAAGATGTATTGGCTGTGTTAAATGCATCAAAAGAAATTATGATCGTAACAAATCCTGACATTCCGACAGTTACAAATGCCATGAAGATTTCACGGGTATCAGAAAAATATAAAAGGCATGTTTCTGGTGTGATAGTTAATAGATACCTTGGAAATGCATATGAATTAAATATTGATGAGATTGAAATGATGATAGAATCACAAATATATGGTGTAGTACCTGAAGATCCTTATGTGAGAGAAAGTATTTATCAAAAAATTCCAATTGTGGCGTATAAACCTTTTAGTCCTGCATCAATAGCATTTAAACAGATTGCGGCTAAGATAATAGGTAAGGTATATAAACTCCCAAGATTTTATAGAATAAAAAGATTATTGGGATTAATATGAGAAAAAGAAAATTTTTGTTGTGTAGTGTGGTGGTATTCTTACTTTTGATATCTCTTAAAAATGTTTATGCTCAAATTGAAGTTATTAGTTATGATAAGTATGTTATCTTTTCTGATGAGGAATTAAAAACAGTAAGTGTAAGCTTTGCATGTCAAAAAGATAATGCTTCTGTAACTGATGCAATTGCAAAATATGATAATTTCGGGTTTGTAAAAGCCACTTATAATGGAGCATACTATACAGCAAACCTTCAGATATTCAATATGCTAGGTCTTTATGGTAATAAGACGATAACTATTTCATGTATCTATTCTGATTCAACAACAGAAACCAAGTATATACATATTATAGTAGATAAAATATATTTAGAAATTAAGGAACCAACATTCTCTGACCCAGTTGAGGTATATAATGGAGAATATGTTACCTCATTAAAAGTTATGCTCAGTTCTTATTATCTTAATACTGATCCCTATTCATTACAAAATCTAAGAGTTGTGCTAAAATCGTCTGAGAGCACATATACTATAGAAAGTCCTTTAATATCATACAATGGGAATGAGATGAACATAATATTTTATGTTCCATATGATATAAAAGAAGGATTATATGATATCTATGTTAAAGCAGCATACTCGTACTATGGAACAAATTTACAATTAGAATCCAAATCACCAAGAAGTTTAAATGTACGCTCACCTATAAAGATAGAAATGCTTTCTCCTTCCAAAGGAAGTACAATAAAGCTGGATACATCAAAAAGAATTTCTATATCCTTTAAAGTATATGAAAAAGATGAAGAATTAATTGATCTCAGTGATACCAACTTCAAATTTAAACTTGGAGATAAGGAATTAGAATATGAGGTAAAATATGATGAGCAAAATGCAAGATATGTTGCAACAGTATATTTAGTGAAAGGTAATGATGGTAACAAAACACAAGATACTTTATTCATTTTCATTAAAGATTATAAAGATTATCCTGAACTTAAATTCCCTATTTTGAATGTGGAGTATGTTGTATCACTTAAAGGATCAACATTAATAAAAGGAGGTAAGATTATAAATGCGAAATTTATACTTGAAGGAAACAATAAAGTATATGAGTTTTCCACAGATAATAAAGGTAATTATAATATTCTTGTGCCAAAAGGAACATATAATGTAACATTAATATTAAATAATATAGACAAAATTATATTTTATGATGTTGAAATAGATAATACCTTAGACTCTTTTATAAAGATAGATTATCCTTCAATATCTAATGATAAATTCAGAATTATAAAATCTCTTGTGGTTGAGATATCTTCTCCATATTCATATGCAAAATCAGAGATTTATTATGATGACACTAAAATAGTTGATGAAAGAAACATTATTGCATTATATTGTGATTATTGGAATTTTGGTTTACAGAAATGTAATGGTGATTTAAAGAAATATGATTATAATATAAATATAATATCTAATAGGATATATCTTGACAAATTTGAAGGTAATGTCATTATCTCAGAAAAAAAGAGGCTCTATATCACATTAGATGTGGAAAAAAAAGATTATTATGTAGGTGATGAAATAAAAGTCACAGGATATATAAAGGATTTTGATGGCAATCCACAAAGTGGTATCGAGATAAAATATAAGATAAAAGGAACAGATATAGAAGGAGATGTGAATACAGATGAAAATGGCAAGTTTGAGATATCTTTCATTGCGCCTAATATAAATAGAAGATATGAGAAAAAGGAATTAGTAGTGTTCATTCCATCTTCAGAAGTTAAGGCAGAAAATAAAAGCATAGTGTTTAACATTGAAAAAAGAGTACGATTAGTTGGTTATGTTGAAGAAATAGTAGATGTGTACAAAGGAGTAGAAACAGAGATACCTATAACAATATCAAATGAGGGAGATCTTGATTTAACAGATATAGAGATAAGATTGGCAGGTATCAAAGAGGATTGGTATACTTTCACACCTTCCTTTATCGAAACTTTAAAAGCAGGAGACAAAGTCAAAGTTAGATTAAGAGTAAAAATTACATGTGGTAATGAATGTAAAGATTATTACTTTGTTAATATGCGCATAAAAAGCAAAGAAGCAACAGAGGATGTAAGTTTTACATTGAGGGTATTGGATAAAGCCAACACCACTGCTACGCTATCAAGTAAGCAAACTCAGGAAAAAAGCATATTTTCAGGAATCTCAGATGCCATAACAGGAAAAATAACAAGCATAAATATAAATAGCAGCAATGTCAATTATTATATAATCATTGCATTTTTCATAGCAGCATTTATAATAATAACCATAAAGAAAAGGTCGCGCAGAAGATCAAGGATAAGCAGAGCAATTATAATAAAAAAGAATTTTTAAAAGTGATGTCATATGAGAACATGGAAAATCATGTTTTTGTTATTGTTTTCCCTTTATTTTATTGTATCTGAAATACATGCTTATAAAATTTATTTTGAAGTTCAAACATATGATAGGAAATATAACTTCTCAGATAAAGTAGTCCTTGATGACTCAATAAATAACAAAATTTATTTTTATTTAAGGCAAGATGATGGAGAAGACAATATAACAAATATAACATTTTATCTTCCTGGAGATGTTACCTTCACAGGTAAAAATGATACTTCTCTTGGTGATGCAGCAGATTTTGGTGTAAATTCTTCCAATCAATCAATTGGGCAGTGGAATATAACAGATAGCACCCAACTAAAAAATAGTTTTGGAAGTTTTTGGATGGAGGTTAATGTTCCTATAGATAAGGAAAAGGAATATACTTTCCAATTAAATATCACATATAAAAATAAAAGCGGGATCTTACGTAATTTCACATTGTGGGTTGATACTCTTTCTCCAAGGGATGTCAAAATAACAAAGGAAAATGATTATGAGTATTATAATATATCTGAAAACTTGATAGTGGAAGTCTCTTCCTATGATGCTTTATGGAACAAAACTATTCTTGCTGTAGTGTTTAAGAACTCAACAAATTATCCTTATTTACCTGAGAACACTACCTATTTCATATATGAAAATTCACATATAGAAAACTTTACATATGAGGTTCCAAGTAAGATAATTATCCTTAAGGATATCATAAATGGCACTACGTATAATGTTCTTGTTAAAAAAATAGAGACATCATCAAACACATATTATATCATGTTAGGTAATTTCACTAATACCATAAATAATGAATGGTTTAATGGAGGTTTTGTGTATGATAAAGAAAATATCTCTCAATTTCTTTATATTATTAATTTTGACAAAGATCTTCTTATTAATAAAAGCGGAATATACTATGTGAATGGCACTTCATTGCTTTTGGATTCTCACCAATTTGATTATCTCAATGTTAATCTAAGTTATGGTTTTGTCAATTTAAGTGGATTGCAAATAGCATATAGTAATCTATCTTTTAATGTCTCATATGTTATTGAAAATACAACTCTTGTATTTAAACCTCTTTATGATGGAAATTACTCTGTATTTGTAGAGGTTTGGGATTTGTTCTCAAACACTTCCTCAGAAATATCATATGAAATAAATAACTCGCCTTTAGTGTCACCACCTACAGTATCTTTGGATATAGTTAACGGAACTAGGATTTTGGTAAATAAACCATTTCATTTTACTTTTACATTGGATGATGAGGCTCAAAATTCATCATGCTCCTTATATCTCAATAATAGTTTAGAAGATTCCATATCTAATATAGGATCAGGAAAATATTCCCTTTCCTCTACACCAACACAAGCGAAATATTATGTGGTTAATATCACATGCATAAATGACTTTAAATTAAAAGGCGCTGATTTTAGAGAAATCTATGTTGAGGACAAACCAGATCTCAACTTGTCTTTAGTATCAATTTCACCATCTGCATATGGATTAAATGATGAGATAAATATCTCATATAATATAAGCAATTTGGGCTCCTCAAATGCAAATCAAGTTAATATCACATTCAAAGTATGCTCTGATTCCTCATGTACAAATATCTTACACGAAAAGTATACAGAAATCAATACGCTTTCCGCAGATGAGTATAAGATAGATTGGTTCAATTATACCATAAAGGATTCCTCTACTCTCTATATAAAAATGGATGCTTATTCCAATGATACTGATTTTGATTATTCAAATCAAAACCTATCTCTTATTTTATCTCCAACAATTTCTATAAGTTATGCTGTATCAGAATCAACAGAGGATTTAAAACCTGGAAGTGATCTAACTATTTATGTAAATGTAGTTCACTATGATGGAACATATATCAGCGAGCTTAATGAAAATAACTTCACTATTTATGATTATTGGCATTATATAGGGAAGTATAGAAATAAAACCAAAAATTTATATCTCATCAATAATTTTGGTAATGGGACATATAAATTTGCTTATACCTTGCCTAATATTTCCTCTAATGAGAAGTATTATGAGTTCGGTGCACATAAATTAATCTTAGAAGTTAGAACAAATAAATATAAGAAAATCAATACAACTGAATTGAACTATGATATACAGGCTCCATTTGTTGAGCTTTATTTCAGTGATGTCCCTTCTAGTATGAAAGAAGGTGATAAAAAGACAGCATATATCAAAGCCAAAAACCTTGGAGATATGACGATTAACACAATTAAAATAACAATAAAAACATCCTCAACCTCAAAACTCACATTTAACGGAGATTCCTCTTATTCCTGCAATATAACAGGATTAACTCCTGGAGATACTGAGTCATGTAGTTTTACCTTAAAGGCAGAAGATACGGGAGATGTGGAGATTTATGTAAGTTCATCTTCAAGTGATACATATTTCATCTTGGATAAGGCATACTCTAAGGATTATCCAGGTTTAGGAGGTAAAATATATTTCTATTCATATCCTGAAAAGGATATAGAAATAGAAGAAGAGCAAGAAAGTACAACACAGGAATCCTCAAGTGATGAAACAGAATCATCAGAGGAGACAGAAGAGAATGAAGAAACATCACAAACATCTACAACAGAAGAAAGCAATAAAGTGAGTGAGATCAAAATTGAAATCCCTGAGAATGAATATTCATTTTTAATTAATGAGTCTAAAACAATTGAAATTAAAATAAAAAATATAGGAAACAAAACCGCATCTTCCTTATCCTTAGGATTAGAGTATGATAAGGAGAACCTAAATATTACTCATGACTTCAAAAAATCCTCTTTGGATCCTGGAAAAGAATATGTATTTCATTTGAATGTCTCATCTCCTACTCAACGAGTCGGAAAATATACAATAGCTATAACAGTTGTTTATGATAGCAATAAAGTAGCGGATGGGACATTAACCATTACTCTTTTACCTACAGAAAAAAAGAAAAAAGAGATAGAAGATATGTTAGAAAATATGAAATCTGAGATTGAAGAGTTGGATGTGCCAGAGGATATGAAAGCAGTATATGATCAAACAAAAAGATTTATTGAAGAAGCAGAGAATAAGATAAAAAATGGAGATTATGTATCCGCATATGCTTTATTAGAAAAAGCTCAAAAGAACATAAATGCAATAAAAATGTCTGCAACTTCAAAGGGAAAAAGCAAATGGTGGATATGGGTAATAGTAATACTTATTATATTGGGAATCATAGGAGGAGTGGCTTATTATTTGCTTACACCTCCAACATCAACATATCATCCTGAAAAAGGATATTCATTCAATCCAAAGGTATATGAGGAACAGAGAGCAAATTATATAAAGAGATTAAAAGAATCCCTTCAAAGAAAATTGAGTTAGAATATAGGGAGATGAAACCATGATAGAATATATTCTTTATATTATTGGGATATTCCTATCAACACTTGCTCTATATTTCACAGGCATTTTAAATGTTGATTTTTATGATATTTCTTCTCTTCTTTTTATTTATAAATATGTTGATTTAAAGATGGTATTGGCATTTGTCTTAATCTATGGATTATCGCTATCTTTTCTTTATTGGATAAAAATAAAAAATGAGAATCCAAAACTTATGTTCTTAGCAAGTTTTGTTTCTTCTTTTCCATTTTTGATGCTTTCTTATTTTGTTTTTGATATTGGATGGTTTATATTGCTTATTGTGTGTACATTGGGCATATCATATATCATTAATATGAATGTATTACGTGAAGAAAAAATATATAAAGTTATACCTTATGACAAACTCTCAGTTAAATTATTTAAGAATGTTTTATCTTTATTTTTTATTATTTTTGCTTTATTCCTTGCATTTACATCATCATCAAGGGATAATTCTATATACATAAATAATCTAACATATCACATTGGAAAGATAAATCTAACAGATATAACCAATTTAGAGAACAAAATTATATCTCTTCAAAGAAATTATGCTATAAACATAGCAAATGCAACCACTTTCATATTAATGAATGAAATATTTAATGATAACTCGCTCTCATATAACACCAAGGTCCAGTGTTTAAGAGCAATAGACTCAAATCGAGAAAATGTGTTAGATAAGATTGATAGAGAAATATCAAGGAATGCTTCAAACAATATTGGGCAATTTGAAGATATCTCTGGGGTTGTTGAGATATCAATAAAAGCATATCCTATCATAATAGGACTTTATGTATATGTGTTATTGGGTTTCACTTTCTTTTTTATATCTTTTGCCTCTCAGGTATTAGTTAAAATATATAAGTTAGTATATCATAAATAAAAGTATATGATGCCCTCAACAGAATGTTTAAGTGATGAAGAAAAGATATCCTATTATCTAAGCCACGTAAAAAAACCTGTGTTATTATTTATTGGATTTCCTTTTTCAGAGATAAAAAAATTTGAATCTCATGCAAAGGTAATATATCTCATTGGAGATTTAAAAGAGAAAAAATCTTGCAAAAAAATAAGTGCATTTTCCTCTATGGATGATTTTATCAATAATTTTACATCTCTTGATGCAAAGATAACACATATATTTGCTTATTATATTGGATGGGATCAAATAAAAAACCAACTTCCTCCAAAATTTACTCTTAATAACTCAAAACTCTATCTCTTTATAAAAGTGCCATTTGAGAAATGGAAATCTTTTATTGATAAGGATAGATATTTGATTGAGAATACCTTAAGTGATTATAACCTCAAATTTGATGATATTATCTCATCAAATAAAGAAAATTATTTTTATGGTGTTTTTGCAAAGGTGAAAGGATGAACTTTAAAGGAATGTCTCCTTTATTATCTGGAGTGCTTTACATGACAATCATAGTTACAGGTATTTTGATAGTGATGGCATCCATTTATCCAAAAATAATGGATTTAAAGGAATACTCAAAAATAACAAATACAATAAAATGTGCTAGGAACATGGATTATGCTTTGTCTCTTTTAGAAAAATCATCTCTTAGAGGAGAACAGGAAATAGAATGTAAAATAAAAAATGCAAAGTTGTCAATTAAAAATGACACTATGCTTTTTATATTTCCACATATTGATTATTTATCTCTTGACATATTCAAAAATGAAGAATATACGTTAAATGAAGGTGTTTATGTCTATGATAATGGAAGTTATTTTCTTATGGGAAACAAATACTTAGAAGTTAATTTTTCAAAGATATATGCCAATAACATGATAAATATCTCGCAAATTATAAATAACATATATTATAAAAAGACTTCTAAAAATATTGATGGCTCCTCTTTATATTTCATATTAAATGATGATCCCTCTATAAGCATAGGTAGAGGATATACGATAGCTGAGCGCTCTGGAGCATATCTAAAATATGGAAAAATAATTGCTCATGTGGAAAATGATAACGCTAAATATAATTTAACCTTTATTCTATATCCCTCGGCAGATTATATTATTATCTCTGTGGAGAGTTAAAAGTATATATTTAACAAATATCTAATAAAATATTTATGATGTTAAAAAGAAAAGGAACAGAATCTTTTTTTTATGTGTTGTTAGCAGGTTTGGGAATTTTTATACTGATAGCTATAATCTCATTAAGTATTGATTATGTGGAAGTAGAGCATCCAGAGGAAGAGATTCCATATCTCCTTAATAAAAAAGGCATAGCCGATACAATCAAAGAGAACAAGATATATTATTTTGATAAGTTTCTATTTAAATCCTTAGGTAATGTAGAGGAGAATAAAAGGACAATTTATATTGGAGATAAAAACATAGGAAATGTCCTGGCATATGGTGTAGTTAGAGAGAAACCCAAAATAGAGATATATAATGGATTGTTTGGTAAGAAAAATGAAATAATTTATTTTAGCACATATAATGCAAAAAAGGTTAGAATCTCTTTTGTTGTTAACAGAACAAACAGATATGGAAGATTGATCCTAAAATTTAATGGAAAAGAAATATTCAGGAACCTAACATATGAAGGAGAGAGAATATTGGTTGAGATTGAAAAAGGAATAAAAAATAAAAATGTTTTGGAAATTATGTGTGAATCATCTCTACCAAAAATATGGGCTCCAACAAAGTATGAGATAACAAACTTAAGAATTGAAGCATTGGATTATATATCAAAGGATGCTTACATAGAATTTGAGATTCTTCCAGAAGAATATCAAGGATTACGCTATGTTGAAATCAAATTTAATGTATTGGATACAAATGAATATGCTCCTCTCTCTTTTATAGTAAATGGAAAAAAGGTATTTGAGGATGTATTTGATGCTGGTGCAGAGCCATATAGAGTATGGTTATATAGAAAGGACAATCTTAAACCAGGAATAAATGTTCTAAGAATGGAAACATATAACTCATCATATTATGACCTCCTAAATGTAGAGATTAACATATATTATATAGGAAATGCACATGTATATGTGGATGAGAGTAATTTCAATATAAATCCTGATGATTATGAGTTTATAGAAAAGAATAAGGATATTTTAGAGGGAGTTATCGAAATCAACACAAGAAGCATAAATCTTGATAAGGGCATAGTTTTCTATATTAATGGTGCTCGATACACTATCAGCAACTTAAGGAGTTATGCATCAAATTATCTCACATTTGATGTTGATCTCCTTAGAAAAGGTGTAAATTATCTGAGATGGGAAACACAAGGAAATTATGAGATAAAAGATATCAAGATAGGAGTTAGGAAAAAGTGATATGCTATGAGTGAAAAAAAACTTACATGTCCTGTTGAAGGATGCAACAATGAAGTATATCTTGAGATGATAGATGGTGAATTATATTGGATTGATAAGATGAATCCATTACAACATAGAGGTAAAGTAATGGAATTACCTTCTCCAAAAAGGGAGCTTTTTTTGGGATATGCATATGAAAAGGGAATATTAAAAAAGGATAGCGAAAAAAAAGATCAAATAATACAATACACAACTCAGAATATGAAAGTCCCCGTGGATAGCAAACAACACATCCCATATGATGCAGCGCTACTTTTTCTTATAGGCATCATATATATAATCTTCTCCTTTATGCCATTTAATGAGTTTTCAAGCTCTCTTTTATATTTATTAGGTGGTTTCTTTATGATATTAGGCATTGTGGAGTATTTTTCACTTTATTAGATTAAAGTTTGGTGAATAGCATGATTAACATACTTTTTATAACCACGCTTTTTTTGGGATGGATGCTAAAATATATTGGATATGATACTCATTATTTTGTACTTTTAATCTTGTTCATAATTGCTTATGGTATATTCTATATAGGTATAAAAGAAAACAAACAAAAAAGATTTTTGGTTTATGTTTTGTCTTCAAGTTTTATAATTGTTGTGTTGTGGGTATTGGAGTACTTTGAAATCTTATCTCTATCTATATATGACTCGCTCTTGTTATCTTTTTCTATATATTTGGCTGGAAGTATTGTTTCAAAACAAAAAAATGAGATAATAACAATTTTTTTAACAATCATTTTCATAGGTGCTTTTATCTTTTATGTGCCAAACATATCCTTGGCAGAGATATATGGGGGAGATTTAACACATCTTGATAACACCTTACAGAAGCTCCCTTTTATTGAAAGGGTAAAGGAAGGTTACAACATATTGATTCAGAGCTTAAAAAATATGACATATTATGAGGATCTTGATTATCCTTCTGGTGCATCTAAGGAAAAGGAAAAAATAAGAGAATCTGTGAAAAAAGAGATAGATGATATTGTACATCTTGATATTTCCCCTTCCTCAATATCTCAAAAAGGAGATACGAAAAGCATTGTCTCGCTCTCTGCAAATAATCTCTTAAAAGATAGATATGCGAGAAATGTATATGTTGGTATGGATGTTGGAAGTGAGGGAAGAATGTATGGTCTTGATGTGAATAGTGAAGAAGGATTCTGCTATGAAAATAATAAGAATTGCTATAGTGCAATAGACACAATACCTCCACAAGGATTTGCACCTGCTCTATTCGAGATCATGCTTCCCCCATGTAAGAATGATTTTAATGCAGAAATTTATACAAAATATATCACTACAGCAATTGGTGAAAAGGTAATATTTGTAGATAAGGGAGAATATAGAGATACTATATCATCAGAAGGTCCATTAACATTGGATATTGAACTTCTTCCAAAGAGACTTACATATCCAGGAGAGGGAGACATGAAATTCATTATCAATATCTACTCATTGCTTAATAGCAATCAGTTTGAGAATCAACATGCATATTACAAATATTTATTTCTTTCTATTCCAAAAGAGATAAATCTTGAAAGGGATTCAACATATTGTCCTTATCAAAAATATAGAGAGGAAGGAGGAAATACAATATATCTTTTTGAAATCAGAGATGAACTTCAATGCTTTGATAAAAATACTATTGGAGTGTTAACATGTAAAGCACAAATACCTGAAGAGAGGGTTGATGAGTTTATAAAAGGATATAAGACATTTAGAGTTTATGTACCATATATATTTTATGGATCTTTTCCTTATAAAATAGAAACAATAAGTGATAAAGAATGTGAGAATGTCTTTAAGAAAAACACATTTGGATTGAGTGATGTAGAGTTTTTAAATAAAAGAGGATATTTAATCTCCTTCAGAAAAACATATAATGAAAAGGAAACAATAAACTTAGAAGATTTAGTAAGCGAGATGATAGATTTTTGTCATAATATCTTTGAAGGATCTTTTTCTGATCATGAATGTGCTTATGTTGTATTAAAAGGATATAAAGGAAAATTAAACATAGATTCATCAAGGTTCTCAAAGAGTTCAAAAGATAAGGATAAAGTTGTGTTACAAAAAGATAGTTCCTTAGATGATATCTTATCTAACTTGGAAAAGATATATGGAAATGAAATGGAAAAAGATGTGGAAATAATAAACAATTATGATGGTGAAGGAGATCTAAGTATAGATGTAAAATATAAATTTGATTGTAGAGGTGGTAAAATAGTGGTTATCTTTGAATGAATTTGGAGGTGAGTTATGAAAAAAAACTATAAGAGTTTATCGGTAATAAGCATATTGTTTTATCTTGCATTATTATCTGTGATAGTAGTCATGCTTGTTATTGCTACAAAAAAGCATGTCTCATTTTTTGGAAATTTCTTTGGTGAAACCTCTGAACAATCCGCGGCTTATAATAGATGTCTCACTTATTGCCTTTCTGCATCCCCAAAAGACAAGTGCAAATATGGAGATAAAGAGATTTTATGTGCAGCATTTTTAAGCGTTTTTGGTTCTTCCTTTGTTTTTGATGATGAAATATTTAATGAAGGAAGTTTAACAGCATTAGGCATCAAAAAGGAAAACTTAGTAAGTAATGTTGGAAGTTCTGAAGAATACAAATGTAAGATTTATGATTTCTTAAATATAGAAAAAAGAACCTTAGGCAAAGGTATAGGTATCCCATCTTTGGATGATATAAGAAAGAGTGTTGAGAGAACCATAGAGAAATATGGCTCAGCTATAGAGGAGATATCAGAAAACGAGGGTATTGATCCTTGTATTCTTGTGAGCACAGTAGCAATTGAGAGTTCTGGGGGAGTTGTTAAAAGAACAAAATATATCTCTTGTGGAATTACAATGATTACCCCACAAAATTTGAGATCATTGGGATATTGTAATGCAAAAGAAAGTGATAAAGAATGTTGTGAAAAGATAGCTAAGAATGATAGAGCTGCCATTGAGTTAAGCGTTAAACTTTTTAAAAGGTTTGAGAATAACGTGAATCAATACATCTTTAAGAACAACTATCCTATAGATGAAAATGGAGTTTTCAAGTTGGCATATCTTTTCGCATATTATAATGGTGGTGGAAGTTGCATGGGTCCATCTAAAAGTTGCAGTTTTACATCTTGTAAAAACTTAAAGGAAGACTTAAGAGGATTTGATAGCATTCCAATATTCATGTGTGCCTATAAACCTGGAGGTTGCATCGAAACTCAAGCGCATGTTACTAAATCTCTCTATGCATATAAAATATGTAAGGAGACGTGGTAGTCAATTGCAATGTGAGCTTCTCTAACACAACTTTTTAGATGTTATCTCGCCTGTTAACCATAATTTGTTGAAAATGGTTAACGGGAAGAAATCGCTCTTCCAAAGCTTTGCGGCGGGATATCCTTTTTTGAAGGTTAGGTGCTTCACAACCGCTTTGAAATGTTAGCTGCTCTTATGTGTTTTCTTAGAGGGTTAGGTTTCCCGTTAACCAATTTTTTATTGAGAAGATTATGGTTAACGGGAAGAAATCGCTATCACAAAAGTTTTTTTGAGTGCGCTATCCTCTTTTAAAAGGTTATCTGCTTCCTAACCGGTTTATTAGGTTAGCTGCTCTTATGTGCTTCATTAAGGTGACATCTTCCCGTTAACCAATTTTTTATTGAGAAGATTATGGTTAACGGGAAGAAATCGCTATCACTAAGGCTTCGCAGCATGCTAACCTTTATCAAGGGTTAGCTGCTTCCAAACCGCTTTAAAAGGTTAGCTGCTCTTATGTGTTTTCTTAGAGGGTTAGGTTTCCCGTTAACCATATTTTTATTGAGAAGATTATGGTTAACGGGAAGAAATCGCTCTTCCAAAGCTTTGCAGCATGCTAACCTTTATCAAGGGTTATCTGCTTCCAAACCGCTCTGAAAGGTTAGCTGCTGTAATATGCTTCATTAAGATGACCTTTACCCTTTAATCAACTTTAAAAAAGAAATGTCTTGATAACGCTAAAATTTGATAAACTTAAGATCAGCAAAATAGCATCACCTTTTTTAAATGTCAAGAGGAGAGATATTTTATGGTATCATCTATAGAGGAAAAAATAAAGGCATTGGAAGAGGAGATAAGAAAAACGCCAAAGAATAAGGCAACAGAGGTACATTTAGCAAAATTAAAATCAAAACTTGCAGCATTAAAAGAGCTATTAGAAACAAGGAAAAAAGCACAAAAGAAGTCTGGAAAAATCACAACAATAAAAAAACAAGGTAATGCAACCATTGGGATAATAGGATTTCCTTCTGTTGGAAAGAGCAGTTTGTTAAATGCTCTTTCAAATGCTGAGTCAAAGATAGGAGATTATGCCTTCACAACAGTAAATATTGTTCCAGGAATGATGTTTTATAAAGGTGCTTATATTCAACTATTTGATTTACCTGGAATAATAGAAAACGCGTCAAAAGGAATTGGGATGGGAAAAGAAATATTAAGTTATGCTCGAGCTTGTGATCTATTACTCATCATGATAGACCCAACAAAGGATATAGAGCACCAAATAAAAACAATTCTTAATGAACTTCACAAAGCAGGTTTTCGAATAAATAAACCAAAACCAGATATAAAGATAGTGAAAAAAGATCGCGGTGGGCTGGATATATTTATTGCTAATCACCTGAATATAAAAGAGGAAGATGTGAGAGAAATTTGTTATGAGTTTAATATTCATAATGCTGACATAGTAATCAAAGATGCCGAAACATTGGAGGATGTTTATGATGCGCTGTTCTCCAATAGAGTATATGTAAAGGCACTCATCATAATAAACAAAATTGATTTGTTGGAGAAGCGTACATTAGATGATCTCAAGAATAAGCATCATGATTGGGTATTTATCTCTGCAAAAAATGGAGAGGGAATAGAGGAGTTAAAAGAAAGAATATTCAGAGAATTGAACTTGATAAGGATATACACAAAAAAACCCTTACAAAAACTTGAGGATGTTGATAAAGAGTTTCCATTAATCCTCAAAAGTCCATGTTATGTAAGAGATGTTGCAGAAAAGCTACATCTCTTAAAGATTTTCAAATATGCAAGAATATGTGGAAAATCAGTTAAGTTTGATGGTCAGAGAGTTGGTTTGGATCATAAACTTGAGGATGAAGATATCGTGGAGATATCAACTGAATGAAGAGATTTTAAATTTTACCACGTATGAACTGTATCTATTACTTCTCTTTATATTTTTGACACTTCTTAACTTTATATTTCATAAATTGTCATGTGAAAGATGTAAAATGAGAAATATTTGTCAATGACAAAATCTTTTTAAGAAAGAAGATAAAAGAAAACCTATACCCGATACCAAAACAATAGTTGCGCCAGATGGCAAATCGAACACATAAGAGAGATATAAGCCAATTAGAGTTAAAATCATACTTATAAATGTTGAAAAAATCATCAATTTCTTTATGTTATAGGTAAATGCTCTGCTTATCGCTGCTGGAATCGTAAGTAATGCTATAACAAGAATAACTCCAACAATCCTTATCAAGACCACAACACTCAAAGCAACTAAGCATAAAAGAAGAAAATATACCTTTTTTGTTGGAACTCCCACAACTTCTGAGAACTCCTCATCAAATGAGATTGCCAAAAATTCCTTGTAAAACAAAATCACCGTAAAAATTATTATCATGTTCAATATCAACATTATAATTAAATCAAAGGAGGTAACTGTAAGAATTGACCCAAATAAATAGCTAAAAAGATTAGGAGCATATCCTGGGCTTAAAGCAACAAAGATAATTCCTAATGCCATGCCAACTGTCCATGAAATTCCTATGGCTGTATCTTCACTGACCTTTGTTTTTTTACTGATAATACCAATGAAAAGTGCAGATAATATACTAAACGGGATAGCAGTAAGAATAGGATTCATTCCAAGCAAATATCCTAAACCAATACCACCAAATGCCGCATGAGAAATCCCTCCACTAATAAAAACTATTCTTTTTATCACTACATACGTCCCTACAATTCCGCATGTTATGCTCACTAAAATTGCCGCTATTAATGCATTTCTCATAAATTCATATTGAAGAATCTCTATCATCTTTCTCATTCCTCCGCGATATTCTCTCAGGAAGCTCATAAGTTATTAGATCTACTGAGTATTGATATGCCTCCTTAAGGTTTTTCAATACTGCTTCCTTTGAACCATAATAAAACAACCTGCGATTTAAACAGGCAATCTTTTCCACATAAGTGGAGACCACGCTAATATCATGTGTTACAAGAACAATCGCCATTTTTTTCTTGAGTTTTGATAGCAATTTATAAAATGATTCCTGTATATTTGGATCTATGCCTGTAGTTGGTTCATCAAGCAGAAGTAGTTTTGGCTCTCTTACAATAGCTCTTGCTACAAAAACCCTTTGTAACTGCCCACCAGATAGCTTGCCTATCTGTCTATTTTTGAATTCAAGCATATTCACAGCTTTAAGAGCATTAAGTGCTGCCTCTTTATCCTGTTTGGAATATGGTTTAAATGCTCCTTTATACCTTCCCATTAAAACAACATCAAATACGCTCATCGGAAACTCTGGATCAAAAAAGGTGTATTGTGGAAGATAACCAATTAGTTTTCTACCTTCCTTTGGGTCTTTTCCAAAAACTTTAACTTCTCCTCTATTAGGCTTAATTAATCCAAGGATGACCTTTAGCAGCGTAGTTTTTCCACCACCATTTGGCCCTATAATAGCAAGGAAATCATTCTGCTTTATGGAAAAAGAGATATCTTCAAGAACAGGAATACTATCAAAATAAACATACACATTCTTTAAGCTAACAATCTCCTTTCCCATTCTAATCACTTGCAAATGCTTCAGCAACTTTACGCATGTTTTGTAGATAGTCCTTCTTCAAAGGATCTACCATAATAACTTTACCATTAATTTCCTCGGCTATCACTTGCGCGATTTTTGGATTAGATTGCGGTGACGCAAATATTAAAGTTATGTTATTTTCTTTTGCTTGTTTTATTAAGCTTGCAATTCCTTGAGGTGTTGGTTCTTTTCCTTCTTTTTCAATTGCTATCTGCTCTAATCCATAATCTCTCGCAAAGTATGTCCATGCTGGATGATATACTATGATCTTTTTATTCTTTTTCTTAGAAAGAATTCTAGCGATGTCTTTATCAAGTTCATCCAACTCCTCTAAATATTTTTCTTTATTTCGCGCATAGTATTCTTTGTTAGAAGGATCCACCTCCACCAATCCTTGGAATATATTCTCAACCATTATCTTTGCATTTTTTGGAGAAAGCCAAATATGTGGATCATTATCTATAATCTCTATTCCTTTTGAACAATCCACAACAAGCATTTTTTTATTAACAGAAAGTATTTTATCCATCCATGACAATTCAAATTCAATTCCTGATCCAACTTTGGCATAGAGTTTTGCTTTGCTAACCTCTCTTAACTGAAAGGGTGTTGGCTCATAAGTATGTGGATTTGCATCTGGAGGAATCATTATAACAACTTTTACTCTATTCCCTCCTATCTTCTCTACAAACTCTGCTTGTGGTGGTATAGTAACAACTACAACTATCTTATTATCAACATCTTTTGAGTGTGGAATAAGAAAAAGATATGCACTAATCAAAATCCCAATAACCAATATTCCAAAAAACAATAATCTTTTTCTTTCCATCTTCTTTGTCTCCATCATAGATATATAATGGTTATTAGTTGTTAATTTTTAAAATTTTTTGTTGATTATATACTTAGTGAGGTATGAATATGAATATTGATGAATTGAACAAAATGATAAAAAATTGTAGGAGATGTAGATTGTCAGAAACAAGAACAAATGCTGTTTGTGGAGAAGGAAATCTAAATGCTAAAATTATGTTGATTGCTCAAGCACCAGGAGAAAAGGAGGACAAAGCAGGAAGAATGTTTGTTGGTCCTTCTGGAAAAGTATTGGATGAATTACTAACGTTAGCAGGAATTAAAAGGCAAGAGATTTATATGACAAATCTAATTAAGTGTATGCTACCAAATTATAGAAGGCCTAAGGAGGATGAAATTAAAACATGTAGTTATTATTTGGATGAAGAGATTAAATTAATAAATCCAAAGATATTAGTTCCATTAGGTTATTATGCTACCTGTTATATTTTTCAAAAATATAATATTTCTCTTCCTTTAACACAAAAATTTTCTTCAATTTATGGAAGAGTATTCTTAGCTGATAACAAAAAGATATTTCCTCTTCCCCATCCAGCAACCATGCTCTATAATCCAAACTTTAAACAAGATTTAATAGAAAATTATAGAAAATTGCATATGGTACTTAAAGAGGTGGAAAAATGAAGTTTATTATTGTTTATGATGACATTGTGTTTAGAAAAGATTTGCAAGCTGATTGGGGATTCTCAGCTCTTGTAGAAGTTGAAAAAAGAAAAATTCTCTTTGACACAGGTGCTAATCCGAAAATTTTGCTTTCAAATATGGAAAAATTTGGCATTAATCCGAAAGAGATTAACAAAGTGGTCATCTCTCACATTCATCATGATCATATTGGAGGTTTAGAAGGTTTCTTAGAAAGGAACAATAATGTTACTGTTTTCATCCCAAGTTCCTTTCCTCAATCTATCAAGGATATGATAATCCAGAAAGGCGCAAAATTTGTGGAGATTTCAGCACCAAGGGAAATCTCCAAGTTTATTTACACAACAGGAGAGCTTTATGCTTTTCCACCAGAGCAATCCTTGATTATTGATTCAAAAAAGGGACTGATAATTATTACAGGTTGCGCCCATCCAGGAATAGTAAATATTGTGAAGAGAGCTAAGGAATTAATGAAGAGAGATAAAGTATATTTGGTTTTAGGAGGTTTTCACCATCCTCCCATTTCATGTGTTAAGGAATTCAAAAAATTGGAGGTTGAAAAGGTTGCGCCATCTCATTGTACAGGTGATGCTGTCAGAGAAGCCTTTAGAAATGAATATAAAGATGGTTTTATTGAATATGGAGTTGGAAAAATAATTGAAGTTAAATAATGATTGAAGTTAGGAGGTTATATTATGGATTTGAAAACATTTCAGAAAGAGGTAGAGGAGTTGTTTAATAAAATCTCTAATAAAAGAAATAGAAAACATGAAGAGGAAGAGGTATTTATCCATTTGATTGAGGAAATTGGAGAGATAGCAAGGCAATTAACAAACAAAAAAATAAGAAAAGAAAAGTTTAATCATAAAAATCTTGAAGAGGAAATCTCAGATGCAATTGTGTTTTTAACATACTTGGCATCTCTATATGAAATTAACCTATCAGATTCTCTAAGAAAAGATATAGAGAAATTAAAGAAAAAGTTTGGAATTTCGTAAAGACAACTAAACTTTAACAATTTCATCCTTGTGCTTCTATTCATCATACTTGCTTAGCAACTTAAAGTATTTCTCTATGATGGAATTCCAGAGTTTAATTAAGGGGGTGCTCTTATCATAATGGTTAAAATTTTTTCCGTAATACATTATTTCCTTGTTTTTGATTTTTCCATTTTCAAAAATTAATCTCTCCCAAATTATCAACCATCCTGTTCTTGTTATTTGCTCAATAGAATATGTTAACAATGCAGGATACTCAGGAAAATCAAATTTCAGTTTTAAATTTTGATCAAGATATGTTCTTACTTCATCATAAAGATTCCCTTCTCTCTTCTCGATCTCTTTGAGAGCCTTTAGATATTCCTCCTGAGTTTTTAATCCAAGAATGCTAAATTTTTTTAATTAGAAATCACATATTATAGATGTCATAGCAATATAAGGGAGGAAGAGAATGAGAAAGATAGAGATCATAGTAAATCATATCTCGAAATATATGCTGATTTACACATTACTGACAATTGCTTTTGGGACTTTTATTAGTTGTAATTATTCTCTAAGCTTTCTATCCAAGTATATAATGATTATTGTGTTCTTAATGATATACCCAATGATGGTTAATGTGTCTTTTGAAAGTCTTAAAAAAATCAAAACAGTTCACAAACCTGTTGTGATTGCACTATTTTTTAACTTCATTGTTGCGCCATTTCTATACTGGCTTTTATGCATCATATTTCATGTTCCCATGGATATAAAAATCGCATTGTTGTTATTGGCTGTAGCGCCTGCTTCAAGCATGGGATTAGGATATGTTGGTTTATCAAAGGGAAACATGGTCTCAGCAAGCATAATTGTAGCATTGGCTTTTATTATGTCTTTATTTGTTTATCCTATAACAATCCACATATTGAATGCAGGAAATAATATAATTCCTTTTAGCCAGGTCATCAAAAACTTGATCTTTGTATTAGTATTGCCCATGATATTGGGTTTGACTACAAGAGAAGGAATAATAGAAAAGAAAGGTAAAGACTTCAAGAAGATAAAGCCATATTTCTCTCTTGCTACATTAACTTTCCTTTATATATTAATTTTTGTAATCTTTGCACTTAAAGGAAAATTGATAATAGAACATTGGAGAAAGGTAATTTTAATAGCGCCTATTGCGATATGTTTTTATACGATAATGATAGGTGTAGCTATTATATTCAATAAATATTTAGCAGGATTAGGATACGAAGACCATCAAGCAATTGTATTTACCACAGTAAGCAAAAACATAGCATTAACAATTGGTTTGTTAGCAACAGTTTTTGGAAAAAATGCGCATGAACTTGCAATGTATCCAGCCATAATTTCAATCTTTCAGATAATATTCTTAATGAGCTATCTGCATTTTAGTGAACATATAAGAAGATGGTGGTAGAAATAAAATGAAGTTTTAGTGTATGCATATCTTTTACTATCCACAATTCTATGCACAATGATGCACTGAAATGACTATCATAATGAAAAAATATAATTGTTGTTCCCTCTAAAGTCGAACATCAAAAGATAAGAGATATCGCGGAAAGAGTTGAGGAGGTGTTAAGTAAATGATAGCATTGTCCAATAATTCTCTATTAATAAAATTTTGTTAAGCGGAAACATAATCTATCAAAGAAGCGCATTAGAGCAGCAAACATTATAGAGCTAATGCGATTGTAAGAGCAAATTTTCTCGTTAACAAATCCTTATTAAAAAATTATTGGACAATTTGTTAATAGGAGGCATAGCCATATTCAACGGGTTAACTGCTCTAATGCGCTTCTGCGAGAGGTTATGTTTCTGCTTTACAATGCCGTAAATGATGTTAATGAAGTTTAAATTTAAAAGTTTTTCTAAAAAGAATATTTCCTTATGCAATCATATGAATGGTCAAAAGAGAAATATTATAGTTTTCTGTTGGATAATGAGTGTATAGGTTTTCATGAACAAGGCATAAAGTTGAAATCAGGAAGATTGTCTCCATTTTATGCAAACCTTAGGATATTAACAGACACTACTGAAAAAGCAAAGGAGTTGGCATCTTATATCATTAATTTTTCAAAAGATAAAGGAATCATAGATGATCCTAATATCCTTTTTTATGGTGTTCCTGAGGGTGCAACAAAAGCAGGGTTTTTTGCACAACTACAACTTATCCAAAACTATAAGATGGCTCAACCATATATCTTGAGTGATAATACCTCTTTTAAAAACCAACCACTTCTATATCCGCTTTCACACCTTGAAGCTATAGCATCTTTAATACTTGATAGATTAGAAAAGGAAAAGCTTGAGATTAAAGCAATTGATACGATTTATGGTGATCCAAAAACCATTTATCGAGAGGTGTCTTTGTTATTAGGAGCAAAATGCTATGAGAAATATAAGAAAGATTATTATCTCGTTTTAGGAAGGATAAAACCAAAAAGCCATGGCCTGGCTCGTGATAGATACTTCATAGGAAAACCAAAAGGAAATGTGCTTATATTAGCACATAATGAGCAAAGAGCTGAAGAATTGGAAAAACAAGTTAGAGAAATAGAAGATATTAAGCAAATATATAAAGTTGTTATTAATGCAGAGATGCATTATCATAAGCCATCAATACCTGCTTATAATATCATACTCATAGAGGATGTAACCACAACAGGTGGTTCTGCAATTAAAGAAGTTAAGAACATGCTTTCCATGGGCTTCTCAGTTAAGGGGGTTATAGCGTTATTTAACAGGAATGAGATAAACGAGGAAGGCACAACAATAGAGGAAGAGCTTAATAAGTTGGGTGTTTCTTATTATGCCATGGCTAATGCACTTGATTTGCTTCCTGAGGCTGCTAAGAGAAAGAAGATAGATAAAGAGATGATAGAAAAAGTGATTTCATATTATAAAAAATATGGTGCTCATGATAAAGAAGGAATAAGAAAAATCCCAATTTTTTAGAGGAGGTAATACCCATGGAAGATAGAAAAAGATTAATCGAGAAACCTCGAAGGATTATTGTTGCATGTGATGTCGAAACATTAAATGAGTATGAAGAAATAATAAAGAAAACATATGATCACCCTGCCATTGGTGGGTATAAAATTGGCTCTTTATTGGCTATTACATATAGTCTTCCTCGTCTTGTTGAAATAACACGCAAATATACTCAGAAACCCATAATCTATGATCATCAAAAAGCAGGCACAGATATACCTGACCTCGGTAAGAAATTCATGAAGACAGTCAAATATGCTGGTACTGATGCCATAATAGTTTTCCCTCTTTCAGGATCTTTGGTATTAGAGAAATGGGTAAAAGCAGCATACGATGAAGGATTATATGTTTTGGTTGGTGGCTTAATGACACATAAGCAGTTTTTGATAAGTGAAGGGGGGTATATAGGTGATAAAGAGGTATATGATATTTATAAAAGGGCTGCACAATTGGGAGTAAGGGATTTTGTTGTACCCGGAACAAAACCTGAAGAAATAAGGAAGATAAAAGATATATTGATAGAATCTAACATAGAACCTATTTTTTATTCTCCTGGATTGATTACTCAAGGAGGAGAAATCACAGAAGCTGGAAAAGCAGCAGGTAAGGAATGGCATGCCATAATTGGTCGCGCAATTTATGCATCAAAAGATGTCCGCAAAACTCTTGATGAGCTATATAAAGCAATAAAGGAAAGCGAAAATTAACCAACATATCCCATAATCTCTGCAGGCGTCTTCAATGCAGCCTTTTTCATTTTCTCAACTTTCTCTTTATATCTTTCAATAGTTTCCTTATCTATTGATGGCTTTATTATCTTCAGAGCCTCCATGAAATCATCTCGTGTTACCTCTCTTGCATTTATATTCTTCCTTAAAGCAATTATACCTGCCTCTTTACAAAGATTAGCAATATCAGCACCTACAAATCCCTCTGTTAAATCAGCCAACTCCTCAAGGCTAACATCAGAGGATAAAGGCATTTTTCTTGTATGAACCTCCAATATCTTCAAACGTGTTTCTCTATCAGGAACAGGAATATATATCTGCCTATCAAACCTTCCTGCTCTCAATAATGCTGGATCCACGATATCAGGTCTATTGGTTGCAGCAATGACAACCACATTCTCTAACTTCTCTAAGCCATCCAATTCTGTAAGAAGCTGAGTGATTATTCTATCTGTTACCTCGTTTCCTATGCCAAGCCCTCTTCTTGGAGCTATGGCATCTATCTCATCTATAAATATGATAGCAGGCGCTACCTGTTTTGCCTTCTTAAACACGTCCCTTATTCTCTTCTCACTTTCTCCAACCCATTTGTTAAGTATTTCTGGTCCTTTAATATATATGAAGTTTGCCTCAGATTCATTAGCCACTGCTTTGGCAAGCAATGTTTTTCCTGTACCTGGCAATCCATATAGCAGTACTCCTTTAGGAGGTTCAATACTTAATCTCTTAAATGATTCTGGATATTTAAGCGGCCATTCTACCATCTCCTTTAATTGTTGCTTTACATCTTCCAAGCCACCAATATCATCCCATGTTACATTTGGCACTTCTATAAGTACCTCTCTCATTGCAGAGGGTTCAACATAGTTTAATGCGTGTTTAAAATCCTCATATGTCACATATAGCTTTGAGATATCTTCCTCAAGAATCTCCTCATCTGGAGATATCTTGTCAAGCAATCTTCTTAGAGCATTCATAGCAGCTTCCTTTACCAATGCCTCCAAATCAGCACCCACAAACCCATGAGTTAATTTTGAGAGTTCATCAATCATATTATCAACGGATTTATCAATTATCTCTTCCTCATATTTTCCAAATAATTTCAAGATGTTGAATAAAGACTCTACATCCTCATCATTAAGTTTGGATAACTTCTCTATGAATTTGTTATTTAATCCCATGCCTCTGCATATTTCAAGCAATTTTTTCTTATCGAATTTAATCACATAAGCATTCCTTATCTTCCTAAGATAAGGAAAATCTCTTTCCACCAAATCCTCCAAAATCTCTTTATATTCATCTTTATTTATTATGCTCTCAAATTTCATTATGTTCTTTTCTAATTCATCCCATGATATTTCTCTATCAGGATAATGAATAAATACGAACTCTTTTATGTTATCCAATATCATTGTATAATATCTCTTTAAGATTTCCATCCTTTCAATGCTACTTATGTTGGAGAATAAAGAAATAAACCTTCTTTTTAATCCATTTATCGCCTTCTTATTATCTACCTTGCAAAGAATAATCTCAAATGCTATGTTATCATCCCAGTGATATAAAGGCATATTTCGAGTTTTTATTTGAAGAATCTCTTTTCTTCCATCCTTATTTGGCACTCCTATCTCAATTTCCCTATCAAATCTTCCAGGTCTCCTTAATGCAGGATCCAATGCTTCTGGGCGATTGGTTGCACCTATCACCACAACTTGGCCTCTTCCTTTTAACCCATCCATGCTTGCTAATAATTGAGCCACTATTCTTCTTTCAACCTCTCCAAGAACATCCTCACGTTTTGGTGCTATGGCATCTATCTCATCTATGAATATGATAGCAGGAGCATTCTCCTCTGCCTCTTTAAATATATCCCTTATCTTTTTTTCGCTCTCTCCATACCACTTACTCGTTATCTCAGGTCCATTTATGGAGATGAATCTTGTGCCTGCTTCATTGGCAACTGCTTTAGCAATCATTGTCTTACCTGTGCCAGGAGGCCCATAAAGCAGTATTCCTTTTGGTGGCTCTATGCCCAATCTCTCAAATAATCGAGGATGTTTTAAAGGCAATTCTATCATCTCCCTTATCTTTTTTATAGTCTCACTTAAACCCCCTATATCTTCATAGCTTATGGAAGGAATGCTCTCTTCCTCTCTTATCTCCACTGCCTTAGAAAGCACCTTTACATTAGTTAGTTCTGTTATCTTAACAATGCCAAGAGGTTTTGTATCCACAACCTTAAATTGTATTTCTTGCAATCCAAAATTAAAGAAATCATCCCTTGAAGGTGGGAAAAATCTTGCGCTTCTTTTATTATATGGAAGGACAATATCTCCCTTGGTAACAACTCGATTCATCATTATTCTCTTAACATATTCATTTGGCATATGTAGAATAATTCCCTTCTCTGCTGGTGCAAGAACAACTTCCTTTGCCTCTCTAACATTGGCTCTTCTTACCTTCACTATCTCTCCTATGCTCGTACCTGCATTTCTTCTTGTTATACCATCCATCCTTATAATGTTAATGCCTATATCTGAGGGATATGCCCTTAAAGCTATAGCAGCAGTTTTTCTTGATCCCTCTATCTCAACAACCTCTCCCTCTCTTATCCCTATTTCCTCCATCTTTTTTGAATCTATTCTCACTATATTGACCCCTATATCTGATTGAATACTACTTGGAATCTCAGCAACTTTTAATAGAATCTCTCCCTTCGGTTCTTTTTCATCATGCTTCTCTTCCATAAATGATAATATAAGAGGGTGTATTTATAAATGTTTTTAAATAAAACTAACCTTTAATCTTTCTCCTTTCTCGGCCTTAAAGTTTTCTCTTGCATCGACCTCAAGAACATATTTATATGGAACCTCAGAACAATAAAGCTTCCATGTGCTTGGATCAAAACTGATTTTCTTGGCATACTGAACATCCACAACCTCCAATCTCTTATTTAAAAAATAAAGATGGAGATCATATCTCATAAATAGCATACAAATTCTATGTCTTCTCTCGCTTTTGAATTCTAAAAGCGCATTGCCCTTCTTTTTAAACATTAAACCTCTCACTAATTCAAAATAGCATTTTTTATGCTCCGCTTCTATCTCCGAAGACCTACTTTTTATCAAAACCTTTGCCATATGAAATCAACAACCTCGATGGATGTTATTCTATAAACATCTTTATCTCTCCATTATTCCATTTTCTTATTATCTCCTTTGATGCTCTTTCTAAATCTTCTTCACCATTACTTAAATAAAACTTTCTTCTTATAGCATATTCCCTTAATATATCCGTTGGCTCTTTTGATGCAATGTTCTTTATCTTTAGTAGCTCCTCAAGGTTATTCTCATATCTCTTAGAATATTCAAGTAACAACAAAGCATGCTTAAGACATTCCTGTTTTTCAGGATTAACATTTCCTCTAAATACAATGAAATCCTCTGGCTTTTTAGCATTTATTATTCCTGCGGTATCTATGAGTAAGATATCCTCTTTAAGCTTTATCCATTGATACTTTTTTGTATAAGCTGGTAAAGGAGATGTCTTAGCTTTTTGTGATCTTGTTAAGAGATTTATAAGAGAGGACTTTCCAACATTTGTGTATCCTATAATCCCAACCTTAACTTTTTTGGTTCCTGTGGTTTTCTTAACTTTATGTGATAAGAGATATATTAGCTTTTTAACGCTATTTACTCCCTTTCTTTCTTTATATGAGGCATATGCTGTAGGAAAAGGCAATGATTTAAGCTTTTTCTCTAATTTTGATTTCTCAACCAAATCGCATTTCATTGCTACAATCATCAATAATTTCCCTTTATTCACTATTCTTTTTTCTAATGGTTCACATCTAGTAAAATCTATTGCTCTACTATCCACAACCTCTATAATTATATTGCTCTCATTTATTATTCTATTTATCATAATTAGATAACTCTAAAAGAAATTTTAAAAGCATTGTCCAATAATTCTTTGTTGTTAAGCGGAAAAGTAACCTCTTAAAGAAGCGCATTAAAGTAGCGAACCTTGTAGAGCTAATGCGATTTAAAAGGTTAGCTGCTTTATTGCCTTTTGAGAAGGTACATCTCTAACCTCTCGTTAAAGATTAGCTGCTCTGATGTGTGTTGTTGATGTGGTATGCTTCCTGTTAACCATGTTTTATTAAAAACATAGTTAACGAGAAAATATCTTCATTCACTCATGGAATGCAGCATGTTAATCTTTCGTTAAATGTTAGTTGCTTCATAACCATTATAAAGAGTTAGCCGCTATAAGTGCTATTTGCGCGTTAAATTTCCGCTTAACAATAAAGAATTATTGGACAATACCTTTTTAAAAAGTATGGCGATAAATTTAAAAAATTTTAAAACATAATTATAATATATCCTCTGTAAAATCAGGAGGTGAATAAGAAATGGCAGATGTAAAAGGAAAGAGTGCATGGGACTGGATTGCAATTGTGTTGGTGATTATAGGGGGTCTAAATCTTGGTATATTGGGATTGTTCAATGTTGATGTGATAGGAAAGATATTTGAGAGTGTAGAGGTTGTAGCAAGAATTATATATGTCTTAATAGGTCTTGCTGCACTATATATGATATATTTCGCAACAAAAGAATAGCCTCCATTTTTTTTGTTTTTAATTTTCTTCTTATATTATATTTTTCGTATTATATTTAGGAGTTGTTGTAATATATTAGGGAATGTCTCTCTCCGTATTTTATAATACATCTCTTTGAATTCCTCTATCAACTCTGGATTAGAGGAATCTCTATCATATAAATTCCAAACACATGGTGGTAATACAAGATATTTATTATATAATGAGATTGAATGTGCTACCCTATCAAAATAGCTTAAATCTTCATCAATATAAGCAAAATAAATATTCATAATATGAGGTGATTTCATCTTAAAATATTCCATAAAAATATATCCTCCTGTGATGATAAACGATTTCTTACTCTCTTCATTAAGCTCATCAAAACTTCTTACTCTTTCACCAAAGTAAATTATATTTACTTTATCGAAAGCTCTTATGAATTTCTTCTTAGGTGTTTTCTCTATATCTTTGTTTTTTAGCCATATTGCAAGATTAATATATTTTTCTTTTCCTTTTCTTTTTACTCCATCTATTTCCACACAACTGTATTTTATATCTTTCCTTTCAAGGATTTCCTTAACTCTTGGTTCTAATTCTTCCTCATACTCTCCAAGAATGAATGCTGCAGAGCCATCTATAGATTTTTTAGCTGCATAAGAGAAAATCTCTTCATAAAGCTTATCAGAAATATCTATTTTAATATCTGCACATACTCTTATCATAGGTTTTTCAAAATTCTTTATCTTCTTATATATCAGATCAACCATATCCCTATACTCAATTATGACTTTGACATCATCATGAGTGTTCATATGCCAATTTATTATTTTAGAAAACTTTAAAAACATTACTCATAAATGGCATTGTCCAATAATTCCCTATTAACAAAATTTGTTAAGCGGAAAAATAGCCTTTTAAAGAAGCGCATCAGAGCAGCAAAGCTTATTGAGCTAAGCGATTGTAGGAGCAAATTTTCTCGTTAACAAAACAAAAAATAATAAAATAAAAAAAGATTTTTCTTTTAAAATTTGCGGTTATATTTTTTCTTCCTTATGTAACCAGTAAAGAACTCCGCCAATGATCAACAAAACCACAATAACAACTACTGCAATTACATAAGGGTCACTCAAATTTATCCCTGCTATTTCAGCGGCCATTTTTTCACCTCCTTTATTTTTTTGATATACTCATGTTGTTCTCCATATTTAATGATGATAAATATTTCATCGTCTTTGAGAATATCAAAATCCCTATATTCAATTTTTCATATTCTCTTATTATCCTTCTAACATTTTCCCTAATAGTACCATCTTCTATTTTGTTTAGGTTTTTAGATAAATAATCAATTAAAGGTTTGATTTCAGTTTCAAGAAAATCATTTATCATATTATTAAATCCATCAATCAAAGAGGTATTGGCAGAGTAATAGATCTCTTTACCTTTTTTTGTTATGTTAATCATATTTAACTCCCTCAATTTTTTTAAACTTCTACTTATAAGACCTCTACTATATCTTATGCCTTTTTCTATCTCCTCTTGTGTCATTGGTTTTGAGTTAAATAATAAGAAACCCCATACCTTTCCTACAGATTTTCCTAAGCCCCATTGCTTTGACATCTTTTCAAATGATGATAACACTTTTTTTATATTTATCTCTTTCATGTTATCACCTTCATTTTACTTTTTACTAAAAAGTATAATAGTACAATGATAAATATATAATTTTAAAATTTTTAAAAATTATCTCTACTTTAATATTACTGAGTGCACCATCCTGTTGAAGGATGGTGACACGCCAGCGGATTTATGAGGCTGGCATGTGGAGTGTGAATCAAATGCCTAAAAGAAAAATGCAAAGAAAAAAATCAGATAAAAAATATAGCAAGAAAAGGCAAAGACTTCAAAGGTCAAGTTCTGATAAGGAAATAATGGCAAATGCTAAAAAAGAGAAGAGGGAAGATATCTCTAAGGAGGCAGAAACAAAATTCTTAATACCTTTAAATCAATATTTAGCTACAGGAATACATATAGGAATGAGAGCAAGAACAAAAGATATGGAGAAGTTTATTTATAAAATCAGACAAGATAAATTGGCTGTGTTTGATATATCAAAAGTAGATGAACGCATAAGATTAGCAGCAAATTTGTTAAGTACATATGAACCAAATGAGATATTAGCAGTAAGTAGAAAAAGAAATGGACACAAGCCTGTATATATGTTTGCAAAAGCAACTGGTGCTAATTGCTTTTATGGTAGATTTATGCCCGGCACACTCACAAATCCAAATTATGAAAAATATATGGAACCAAAAATCATTATTATAACTGATCCCTTTGCTGATAGCCAAGCATTTCAGGAAGCAATAAAATCAAATATCACAATCATAGCCATGTGCGATACATTTGATCAAACAAAATATATCGATTTAGTGATTCCAATGAACAATAAAGGAAGAAAAAGTGTTGCTTTGGCGTATTATCTCCTTGCAAAAGAATACTTAAAATTAAGAGGAGAGATAAAATCAGATGATGAGTTTCCATATAAATTAAAAGATTTTGAGATGCCAATTGCTGCTAAAAGGAATATTGTTTAAAAAGGTGATTCTATGACAACAGAAAAAGGAAGCCTGAAGGTTAATCATTTTATTGAAAAAAGGTTTTTCTCTATACTTGATGATGATTATCTCTCAAAAGCATTAGGGGAAATGTATAGCAATAATGTTAAAGGTTTGCTTGTATTTGATAGGAATTGTATATTTAAAGGAGTGTTAACAGAAGAAATCATTACAAAATCATATCTTGATCCTTCTACAACAAAAGTAAAAAGTTTAGCTGTTATGCCGCCAAAGAATATCACTGAGAATGATGATGTATATAAAGCAGCCTATATCTTATTCAACTCTCATCTTCCTATTATCCCTGTATTTGACAAGGATAAAAAGGAAATCATAGGAGTTTTGGAAATAAAATCTCTCATTAAGAAATACTCAGAGATAGATAAGCAATTTTCCAATATGAGAATCATTGATATAGCGACAACAGATGTTGTAACCGTTAATGAATATGACACGCTAGGAAATGCATTAAGATTAATGCGCGAGAACAAGATTACAAGATTGCCCATCTTAGGAAAGAATGGAAAATTAACTGGTATCTTAACCTTGCATGATATAATAGAAAAACTAATAAAACCAAAGTATAGAAGCCAGAAATTTAGGGAGGGTGAAAGAGTTTCTCGTGAAAAAATAAAAATCACAGAATATCCTGTAAAAGAAATAATGAATAATGTCGTATTTACAATAGATCCTCTTGCCACAGTTAAAGAATGCATAAAAATGATGGAAGAACTCAATGTTTCAAGTTTGGTTATTATTGAGGATGATAAAGTAAAAGGTATCGTAACAGATAAAGACATCCTTGGCTATATTGCATCGCTTTATCAAAAACCAGAGAAGTTTAAGGTATTGTATGCAATATCAGGAGATGTTGAGGAGCTAGACAAATATGAGCTTGAAGATGCAATAGAGCATGTTAGAAATGTTATTCAGAGATATGAGGATTATTTAAACTCAGGAAACATATATATCTATATAAAGCAACATGATGAAAGATTTAGATCAATGCCTCTATACCATATAAGAATTAGACTATCATCTGAAAAAGGAGTATTCATAGGGATTGGAGAAACCTGGGGTTTATATAATGCGATAGGATGCGCATTAAAGAAATTGAGGGATCAAATAGAGTATAAAAGAGAACTTGAAAAGGATCCATACTTAGGTTTAAGAGCACTTGTAAAAGAAGTAGCAAATACTACAGTATTACCAAACATAAAGGGGCCAAAAGATTAAAAAATAAAAGAAGAAAGGATCACTCTATATTCACTTTTTTCTTTTCCTCCTTATGAGCCTTCTTTATCCTTACCTCCAATACTCCATTCTTATATGTTGCCTTTACTTCATCAGGATTCACATCTGTAGGCAATGATAGCGTGATATAATATCCTTTATACGCTCTTTCCTCGAATCTTGCTCTCTCTCTTTCCTCCTTTGTCTCCTCTTTTCTTTCAGCCTTTACTTCCAATGTTCTTGAAGTGACTCTTAAATCAATATCCTCTTTCTCAACTCCAGGAAGCTCTATAACTGCTATAACCTCATCATCCGTCTCCCATACCTCACTAATAGGTTCTCTATATTCTCTTTCCTCTTCAATATAAGCCCTTCTTCTTGGACCTCCTATATAACTTGTTCTAAAAACATCCTCAAAGGATCTTGCTATATCCTCAAATAGATCCTCTAAGAAGTCATCAAAAAACCCTCTCCTTCTCCTGAACCTCATTTTTATCACCTCCTTCCTGATTTATTTAATAATTATAAAATATATTTTATATATTTTAGAATTTAAAAATTTTTAAGATTATCTCTTTAATTAAAGTTTATGGAGTCAAATCGTGCTGAAGATAGATATGAGATGCCTCTAAGCACAAGATTGCAATTAAAAAAGAAGCAGTATGGATTAGTAGGTAAACAAGCATCTGTTAAGATATGTCTATGGACAAAAAAAGCCCTGAAAAGAGAGTATGTATGCTATAAGCAAAGATTTTATGGTGCTGAAACACATAGATGTGCTGAAATAACACCAATCACAGCAATATGTTCTCAAAACTGCATATATTGCTGGAGACCTATGGAATGGATGAAATTTTATGAGCCAAAAGAGGATGAGGTTGATGATCCAAAAGAAATAATTGAGGGCATCTTAAAGGAAAGGCGTCAACTTTTATCAGGATTTAAAGGTAATGAGAAAGTTGATCAAAAGCTTCTTGAGGAAAGCTATGATCCTTCGCACTGGGCTATCTCGCTATCTGGAGAGCCAACATTATATCCAAGATTGCATGAGCTTATAAAGTTGCTATGGAATAGAAAAAGCACAAAAACAATATTTGTTGTAAGCAATGGGGAGCATCCTGAGACATTTATGAAGATGTATGAATATGAGAAAGGAATGCCATCACAGATATATATCTCGCTTGATGCTCCTAATGAGGAGTTATTCAAGAAAATAAATAGACCTGTATATAAAGATGGTTGGGAGAGATTGATAAAAACGCTAACAATTCTATCAAAGATGCCAGTCAGAAAAGTTGCGAGATTAACGCTAATTAAGGGCTTAAATGATTCAGAAGAGTACATGCCAGAATTTGCAAAGATATTTGAATTAGGAAATTTTGATTTCATAGAGATAAAGGCATTTATGCTATTAGGATACTCAAGGAGAAGATTAAGCATAGATAACATGCCTACACACAACGAAATAAAAGAATATGCTGAAAAGCTTTTAAGATATCTTCCTAATTATAGATATGAGGATGAGGTTAGGATGTCAAGAATAGTATTGCTAAGGAATATCTTCTCTCCATGGCCAAGATATATTAGAGAGGTTCCCATGCATGTAAAGGATATACCATCAGATAAGGATGATGAAAATATGGAAATGGAGGATGAGTAAGCATTATCAACTTTATATCATATCTTAGACAAAGGTTTAATTCCAATAATATCAAAAACAATACTTAAAACATCTCTTACTAAAAAAGAAAGATACATTCCAGCATGCTCAAACTTAGGGTTATCAATAAAGCGTATGTTTTGATATAAGGTGTTATATCTCTTACATAGCTCTATGCTATATATAACCAAATAATGTGGGTCATAATTATCTATGCTTTTCTTAATATAAAAAGGAAACTTATAGATGAAATTCAAAAGTTTTTCTGATGCATTGTTCTCTTTAAGCATTTTCAATATCTTTTCCTGATTTAGCTCATTTTCCTGTTTTTTATCTTTATATTTGTTGATAAGGGATTGTATTCTTGCATAGGTATAAACCAAATAAATTGCATTCTCATTGTTGAATGTGGTGAATTTCTTAACATCAAACATAAAGTTTTTTCTTCTGCTCTGTGAAAGTAAAGCAAATTTTATGGTATTTATGGCAAGCCTTTCCAAGTTATCATGCAATATCTCTTTTTCCCTTTTTTCAAAATCTTCTTTGATTTTCTCTTTTAGAAAATCTATGAACTCATCAACAAAAACAACATTTCCTTTTCTTGTGGAGAACTTGCCTTCTGGTAAATACAGCAATCCAAAATCCACATGAACCAAATCGCTATCGCATAACCCTGCTTTTTTAGCAGCATAAAAAATCTTCTCAAAATATTGCTGCTGCTCATTTCCAACCACATAAAGTATTGCTAAGGGATTATATTTGTTGCATCTAAATCTTATCGCAATCAAGTCACGTGTTGAATATAATGTTCTCTCTCCTTTTTTATATATCACAAGATTGCCATAAGGAGTAGGAATCAAAACACTGCCATCTTTCTCATCTATAAAAGCAATCTTTCTTTTAATGAGATTCTCTATCAATGAATTTGCATGTTCAACTTGATTGCTCTCGCTATCATACACATCAAAAGATATATTGAGCTTATCATATATTCTCTTAAACTCTCTCATGCTAACCTCACAAAATCTCTTCCATAATTCAAAATTCTCTCTATCCCCATTTTCCAATTTTATAAATTCCTCTTCTCCCTTCTCTTTTATGCTCTCATCCTTTTCCTCATCTTTATGAATTCTTACATATAACTCAAATAAGTATCTTATTCCTCTCTTCTCTAATTCTTTCTCATCACCATATTTTTTATATGCATATATAAGTTTTCCAAATTGCAATCCCCAATCACCAAAATAGGTCATTCTTAGAACATTATATCCTGAGATGCTTAACAATTTGCTTAGAGAATCTCCAAGAATTGTTGATCTCAAATGTCCTACATTAAATGGTTTGCCTATATTAGGAGATGAAAACTCAACAATAACTCTCTCCTTATTTCCAAATCTTGGAATAGATATGGTATTCAAGAAAAGATTTTTATATGAAACTCTCAGAAAGCAATTATCTAAAGAAAAACTCATTCCTATGCTATCCTCTAATTTTTTCTTTATTTTATCACATCCCTCATTTGAAATGTTTTTTATTTTATGTAGAGGAATCACAAAAACATAATCATCGCTCTTCTCATATATTGGCTGTACCTCTATGCCATATTCTTCCTTGAGGTATCTGTTTATTTTTTCATAGAGTTGATAATAATCAGCTATGCTGTGCTCATCCATAAATACTTATCCGTCTTAACTTTTTAAAATTCTTTTTATATATGTTTATAATAGCGGGGTGGAGCAGCTTGGAGTGCTCGTCGGGCTCATAACCCGAAGGTCGCAGGTTCAAATCCTGCCCCCGCTATAGCTATGCTATAAGGAATTGGGTGTTTAAATGCATATAAAGAACATCTCAAAAAACCTGATAAAAATAAACAACAAACATTATGCCACATTATCAAAAAAGGAAGGATATAATGTATATGGAGAGAGAATAATAAGATATAAGAATAGAGAATATCGCATATGGAATCCAACAAAATCAAAATTAGGTGCTGCTTTACACAATAAAATTCCAATAAACATAATCAAGAAGATAGAATCTTCAAATTATATTTTATACTTAGGTATTGCCAATGGCACAACAGCATCTCATTTAGAGGATCTAAATCCAAATGCTATGATATTTGGTGTTGAAATTAGTCCAAGAAGCATCATTGATCTCGTTTATATGATAAAAAAGAGGAAAAGCAATATCATTCCAATATTGGAGAATGCAGCACATCCATTAAGATATTCCTTTATGGTTGCAAAATCTGATATTCTATATGTGGACATTGCGCAACCCCACCAAACAGATATTGCATTAAGAAATGGAGAGCTATTCTTGAAAAAAGGAGGTTTGTTATTTCTTGCAATAAAAACGAGATCCATAGATATAAAAAAGAAGCCTGTTGAAATTGTTAAAAAAGAAATAGAAAAAATAGAATCTTATGGATATGAGATTAGTTTTAGCACTATGCTGGATCCCTATGAAAGAGATCATGGATTTGTAGTAGCAATAAAAAAATAATAAGTAAGAGAATTTATTCCTCTGCACGAGGTGCTAGTATATAATACATCCACAAATCATCGCTATCCTTAAAATCAAATCTTGCAGGTGCATCTTGATTTATGCTTATCTTAACTGTAGGTGCAACCTTCTTGGCTTTTGTTATCTTCTTAAGATAATCTATGGAATATTTTGCCTTAACATCTTCCTTAGCATCCAATGCTATCACACCTTCTGATTCTTTCTTAAATTCTGCCTCCATACTTGTAAGCTCACTTTGGGCAGAGATTGTAAATGCTCCATTCTCAAATGAAAATGTGGCTTCATCAGATATGTTAGATGCATCTTCTATAGCCTCCACAAATAAACTTGAGAGAATCTCAGCACTTCCCTTGAATTCAAGATTGAGTTCTGGTATTTCTTGAACCTCGCTGTCTAAGATAGGTAGAACAAATCTCTTTTCATGCTTGCCCTTTATAATCACATTCAATCTGCTTATATTTTTCTCATTAATTTGAAATATGACCTTATCTGATGCCTTTGTCTTTTTTAAGGATTGTCTCAACAAATCTATGTTTAGCGTAAGATACACCTTATCCTCTACCTCATATATATCAAAATTCTCCTTACCATAGAACATCTCTATAAGCGTTACCATTGTTGGATCAGTTGCCTTGAAATGTATTCCCTTTTCATCTATTACAAATGTTCCTTCGCTGAGAAGATTGCTAATTGCATCCAATATATCCTTAAAAGTACCTATGCTCATAAATTGCACATTCAACATATCATCACCTCTTCACATGATAATATAATTAAATAATAATTTGTAATCTTTAAAAATGTTATCTTATGGACCCGCCGGGATTTGAACCCGGGCTAATGCCTCCGCAGGGCATTGTGCTAACCAAGCTACACTACGGGTCCAAAAAATAAAAAAGAATACATTAAAAACTTTTTTTATATCCCTCTCTATATATCACAGGTTTATAAAATCCGCATCTCTCATAATTTCCCTCGAGGGTTCTATAAAATCCATACCCTGAACACTCCTTGCATTTGTTTGAATCAGGAATCTCTTTTGGAGAATATACTGTAGGCTTTCCTTTTTCAATCTTCCATCTACATATATAAATACCTCTCCCTCCGTTCTCCTCCCCTATATCTACCATATTACTATTCACCTCCCTGTATTTAATTTTTACATTCTTTAAAGTTTCTTTTTAAAAATCTATTAATTTAGATATTATCTTTTCTTTCTTGAATATCTCCAAATCCTCATATCCTTGCCCTGTTCCTAAGAAAAAAATTGGTTTTTTAATGGCATAGCATACATTCAAGAATGTGCCTCCTTTATTGTCAGCATCAAATTTTGTTATGATGTATCCATCAAATCCAACCTCATTAAATAGCTTAGCTTGAGATATTGCATCATTTCCCGTAGTAGAATCTATCACCAAAAAAATAAAGGATGGTTTATTTACTCTAATAATCTTTTGAAGCTCATCTATAAGATTCTTATTGATATGCACTCTCCCTGCTGTGTCAGCTAACACAAAATCTATCTTATGTGATTCAGCATACCTTACAGCATCATATATCACTGCTGCACTATCCGCGCCATATCTGTTCTTGATTACTTTGATGTTAAGATTTCTTGCGTGTTCTTCTAATTGCTCTATTGCTCCTGCTCTATAGGTATCTCCTGCAGCAAATATGACAGAGTATCTTTTATCAAGAAGGAATTTACCTAATTTAGCAATGGTCGTTGTCTTTCCAACTCCATTAAAACCAATAAATATGATCAACCTCGGAGTCTCCTTTTCTCTAATTCTTTCAAGAAATTCTCCTTCCAATAATAGCTCATCCAACAATGATTTGAGAGATGCTTTAATTTTATCTTTGATTTCAAGAGAGCTCAATTTTTTTCCGATAAGGGCATCTTTAATTCTTGTATTTAAGAGCTCTACAATCTCTAAAGATACATTGCTCTCCAATAAACTTATCTCCATATCCCACAAAACATCTTTTAAGTCTTCCTCAGAGATTTCTTTCTCTGTGAGTTTTTTAGCAATATCCTCTGTCTTATCTTTTAAAATGCTTCTTAGTTTCTTTAGCATAAGGCGAGGACCGGGATTCGAACCCGGGTCAGCGGATCCACAGTCCGCCAGGATAACCACTACCCTATCCTCGCTCAAAAAATGATTAACAACATAAAAATATATTTTCAGATTTAAAAAGATTAAAAGAAAAACGCTATGCTTTATAAGTTTAAGCCATTAAGTGTATAGATTCCATTTGTCTCTAATAATGTATGAACAATTGCTAATTCCAATGCCTTTTCAAAGTCTCTTGGTCTCCTTAGAATCTCAACCGCAATCAAACAATGGTCTATATTTGCCTTATCAAGCACCTTGTTTATTGTTCTCTTTGATCTCTGAACAAAATCAGGTACCTCTTCCTCTTCAAGTTCAAAGTTTTCTGATAAAGTGATGCTTAGCAATTTTCTACCTGTGAGACGAGGAGCAGGTACTATTGTAACTTTTATTGAGTTTGAGGGATCTGTTGAGCTTCCTGCCTGCATAACTGTATTTTCTATTTGCCTCGCTTCTCTTATTTTTATTTCATTGACCTTCATCTTCTTTAACATCTCTTTGATTACGGGATAGTTCTGAAAGCTGCACTCTATTTGGATTTCCCTTGAGATTATAGAGACATTTTTAGCTCCTGATTCCATTAAAATATTGATAACAGTTTCTGATGAGATATTAGCAGGAAGTATTCCAGTAACTTTTAGCATGATATTCTTTGGAGACATAATAATAAATAAAATCAATATCTTTTAAAAAATTACGGTTTATCAATATCTCTATATATATGATTAGGATACATACCTTGTTCCTCCGCACACTGCTCCAAATGGTTAACGGGAAGCATAACCTCTTCTCAAGGCATATCACAGCAGGTAACCTCTCCGAGCGTTTAGGAAGCAGCTACCCTGAAGAAAGGTTAGCATGCTTTTATGTGTTTGGTATTGTGATATCTGCGCGTTAACCAATTTTTATTTATTCAAAATAAATAAAAATTCGTTATCAGAAAACATACCATCTCAAAAACCACATTGGAGCAGCTAATATTTTATTTTGGTTAGGTGCTATAAAACCTTGCAAAAGATGAGATCTTCGCGTTAACCATAACGCCTTCACTTAATTTTTTAAAAATATCTTATCTAAATATCTTTTATTTTGTTTAGCCCCGGTAGTCTAGTCCGGTAAGGATAGCGGCCTTTCGAGCCGCAGACCCGGGTTCAAATCCCGGCCGGGGCATATGAGAGTAAAAGTTACTCTTCTCATGAAGGAAAACACAGGTTTTTTACCATATTCATATCAGTATTTTTTATCTTCTCTTGTATATTCTGCTCTTGAGAAGGCAAATCCTGAGTTATCTTTTTATCTTCATGACCCGTCTCCTTTTAAAGGGTTTGTCTTTTCATCTTTGTTTTTTGAAAGGTTTCATAATAAAAAGCAAGGAATTTATTTTGAAGGGAAGGTTGTTTTTTATTTTTCTTCATTTTTTAAAGAAATTACTCGTTCTTTTGTTGAAGGAATTTTATCTCTTAAGGATATCTATTTAGGAAAAAATAAATTTGATCTTGAAAAAATAGAAGTATTAGAAGATCCTGATTTCACAACAATAAATACTTTTAATTTGCTTTCTCCTCTAATTCTCCAAAAGCCCATCAAAATAGGAAATAAACTTAAAGGTATAGATTTATTCCCACATGACAAAGACTTTTATGATTATCTATTAAAAAATATCAAGAAGAGATATGAAAAATTTTATGGAAAATCTTTATCTTCTAACATATTTATAGAATTTTTAAATTTTAAACCAAAGAGATATTGTATAAAAGGAGAGTATTACCGAGGGCCGCTAGGAACATTGCGCATAATAGCACCGAAAGATGTTTTACATTTACTATATCACACAGGCATTGGTTCAAAAAACTCGATGGGATTTGGAATGCTTGCACCTTACTATGATTCTCACGGAAAACAACATAAAAATAAGATTTAAAAAGTTTATTTAGTTATCTATAATATTTTATAAAAGAGGTTGAAATTATGAACTCCTTGTTGCAATATGCGAAAGAGGAAGAAAAAAATAAAACCCATGCTCCTTCAGAACTACACTTTACAAGTAATTCTATAAATTCCATAAAATTTGAAATACCTATTCATATAGATGCATGGATGTTAAATGGAATAGAAACACTTTATACTCTACTTAATGATCTGAAAGACTGCAAAGTAGAACTTGAATCTGATAGGTTAAAGGTAGAAATATTCGATCTGGAAAGTTTTCTAAAAATTTTTGCAGGAAAGATAGAAGATAAACAGAATAAAGTAATTTTTGTAAAAAAACTTGATAATAAGGGACAGGAAAAATTTATTAAAAAAGATTTCGTGCTTATTCAATACGGAAAAGCTATTAATGGAAAAAATGTGCTTAAAGAGAAAATTTATTTGGAAACAGAAAAACGTCTTAAAGATATTTTTTTAGCCATCAAAAAAGGGAACAAAACATGTATCCTCTGCGAGCGAAAGTTCAAAAAATCCGTTGATAAGTTAAAACAAGCTGTACATCCCTTTGCGACCAAAATAAAAAGTTTGAGCGGTGTGAGAACTCTAAAGGAAAATTACGACAATCTCTGCCCACTGTGTTATTTGATAGGAACTTTGGAGTGGTTGGATGAAGCTATTCTTTATAGATGTTCCTTAGGTAGTGGTAAGCAAACTTATTCTGTGATCTTTCTTCCATTTGAATTGAATCTCAAGAAACTTCATGAATGTAAGGTGGAATATAGAAAAATTTTGAAGAGTAATATAAATTCTCCAGTATCAAATTTACTAAAAATTGTACCATCCTCAGATGGTAAAGAAAAAAAGATTGGTTATGAAGGTGAGTACACAACGATTCTTAAGTTCTTTGAAAGATTTGTGAAGGAAATTCTTGGGGAATATGGCAGAGATAATTTCGAAGAAATTGACGAGATTTTTGGATATGCTGAGAGAAAATTCTGCAAATCTTGGATCATGCTTAAAATCCCTTCTGGAAATGTTAAAAACATTAAATTAAGCCGCTTAGATTTAAACAATGATTTTATTAAATTATTGATAGACCTGGAAAGAAAAGATATTTTCATCTACGACAATATCGTGGACAAAATAGGAGTGCGTGATAAGAACGGCAAATTTCTTCCTAAAGAAACGTCTGAAACGAAAGAATACACGGCAAAAACCGTTATTTTTGATAATTTCAGAGATTTCTCAAGAATGTTTTTACCGAGAAAAAATATAGTAAAATATCATGGTAATTTAAAAGATTTGGACGAACTAATAAAATTGTGGAGGTTGATGCCCATGAAACTTGATGAAAACCTAAAAGATATAAAAGATGCTGCAAAGACACTTGCAAAACTTCTGAAAAACCACTTAAGTATTTTGTATGAAATGAATAAAGCCAGAACAAAAGAAGAGTTCATAAGAATCTATCAGCAAGCCTGCAGGAGATTATTGGGAGTTAGAGAAGAAGAAAGAACCAACATTTACCCACCAGCACTCGAGAAGTTTGCAGACCTGCTGATAAATTCCTCTAACAACGAGTGGAAAACTCTAAGAGATGTGTTGCTTATCTATACTTCGATTTACATATCTAGAGGAGAATATAAAAATACTTTCACCGGTGAAGAAAATGAAGGAAACAAACCTTGAAACGATAAAGAGCTTGCTCGAAAAACAAAAACATGAACTGAAAATGAAATACGGAGTTAAAAGCATAGGTATATTCGGCTCTTTCGTGCGGGGCGAAGCAAAGAGTAGTAGTGATATAGATGTGCTTGTGGAATTTGAAAAACCAATAAGAATGTTCAAATTTCTGGAGCTGGAAGAATATTTATCAAAACTCTGCGGACGTAAGGTTGATCTAGTATCCAAAAAAGCCCTTAAGCCGAATATAGGAAAGCACATACTGAAAGAGGTTGTGGAAATATAAATTCCAAAAAAGGTGTAAAATATGGCAAAATTGGAACGCACGGATAAACCTGTAAGCGTACTTTTAGAAGAATTGAAAAGAGGCGAGTTAGGTTTACCAGAAATCCAGAGAGGATACGTATGGAATAGACCGCAAGCAAGAGATTTGGTGGATTCTCTTTATAGAGAATATCCTTCAGGATTAATCCTCTTGTGGAAACCTAAGGAATTACCACAACTTCGCTCTCCGGATGTAGAACAGCAATCCGAAACAAAAAGAAATCCAACTTACTTAATTTTAGATGGTCAACAACGTTTAACATCCCTTGCGAAAGTGTTTGATGAAGAAGACGAAGATATAAACATTTATTTTAATGTAGAAACTGAGGAATTTCAATTGTTCAGTACAAAATTGAAAGCAGATCCTTTATGGGTATCTGTGAAAGATGTTTTGAATAAGGGAGCTGTAAAAGTCTGGAGAGAGCTTAAGAAACGTTTATTTGAGAGGGTCTTACCACAAGTGAATGAAAAAAAGCTAGATGAATATTTGGAAAGGTTATCAAGATTAGAAAAAATAAAGGATTATACATATCCTGTAATGATAATACACACAGATGATTATGAAGAAGTAACAGAATCGTTTATTAGAGTGAATTTCAATGGAACCAGACTAAAAGAGGCTGAAATGGCAATGGCACAATTGGCTTTCAGGTGGCCAGGAGTACTTGTTAAAGAATTTGAAAAAGCATTAGAAGATTATGAACAAATTAATTTTGATTTCGAGCCTCGTTTTCTAATGAGATGTTTTGTGGCCATAGGTACAGGTCAAAGCAGATTTAAACATTTAACAAATCTCTGGAGAAAGAACTTAAATGAACTTCAAGAGATATGGAGAAAAACTAAAGAAGGAATAGATTATACTATAAACTTCCTTAAGAACAACGCCGGAATAGAATCTTCAGAATGGATACCATCAATTAATGCATTAGTACCAATTGTAGTCTATTTATCAGAACGCCAATCTTTAACAGAGAAAGAAGAAAGAATCTTGTTATTTTGGTTTTTTGTTTCCACAATATTTGGAAGATTTACAGGTAGCCCTGAAACAAAATTAGATCAGGACTTGAAAGCACTCAAGAGTGAGGAACCTCTATTATCGCTTATAACAAATCTTAGGAGAGAAATGGCGAGTTTTGAGGTAACTCCAGAAATGCTTATAGGTAAATATCAAAGAAATCCCCATCTCCCACTAATATTTGTAATTTGTAGGAATAACAAAGCTAAAGATTGGTTCACAGGCACAGTGCTAAGTTCAACTAATGTCGGTCCATCGCATAGACTGGAACTTCATCATATATTTCCAAAATCTTTGTTAAAAAACAATAATTATAAACCGCAAGATATAGATGCCCTTGCAAACATAGCCTTTCTATCTCAACGTGCAAACAGATCTATTTTGAATTCGCCTCCAAGTGATTATCTTAAAGACATAGATGAAGAGAAACTCCGGGCACAGTACATTCCTATCGATAAAAATCTTTGGAAACTTGATAACTTTAGTAAGTTCTTAGAGGAAAGAAGATACCTACTAGCCAATGCTATAAACGATTATCTTAAGAGTTTAGGAGGGGATATTTATGAGATTTAAAAACATGGCATGGATTATAATAAAAATGTTTGTGCACGGAGGTGAGATAAATGAAAGGAATAAGTATTGTTTGGTTGTCCAAAACAGATTTGACGAACCTTAATGCAGGTGAAGGAGAAACAAATTATATTGATATCAAGAAATTCAGAAAGGAAGGAAAAGAATATCCCTACGTCTCAGGTCAAGCTATGAGATTTTACATTAAAGAAGCAATAAGAAGAAATCTTAAAGATAGAGAGTATATGTGTGTTCCTGATGATAAGGGTGAAACATGTGGAAATATTCAAAAGTGTATTCTATGCGATCTCTTCGGATTTATGAGTACTATTAAAAAAGGTACTCCATGGCCAGGATATGAGAATGGACATCCAGGGGGAGCTGTAACTAGAGTATCTCCTGTGAAAGTGTCTCCTGCCATAGGTATGTTACCGTTTGACGAAAATGTTGTCATAGACTTCCTAACAAGAAGAAAATCTCAAAAAGAAACAGGAGAATTATCTGGAGATATAGTGAATGTTGAAATAGGAACAAACATTTATAAATGTGGAATTTCAATCGATGTAGTTAGAGTAGGGGGTGATGAAGTAATAGATAATGAAAATAGAACTGTAAAAATAGAATATCTTATGCCCTCCGAAGAGAGAAAAAATAGAATTAAAAAAGTCTTGGAAGCTCTAAGGTATTTAACGGATTATTCGAAGCAGGCGAGATTGCTGACAGATTTCACTCCTGATGTGATATGCATAACATTCCAGAGTAAATACTCTCACAGGCTGCAGAAGCTGTTTGAGTTTGTAATCGAGAACGGGAAAATCGTAAGGAAGCTTGATGTGAAAAGAATGGAAGAAATATTGAATGACGTAAAGGATTACAGCGACAGAATAATGTTTGGAATGATATCTGGAGTAATAGAGAACGAAGAAGAAGTAAAGGAAGTTATGCAGAAGTTTGGAATTGAAGTAAAAACACCGAAAGAGGTGATTGAAGAAGCTCTGAATTACATAAACAAAGTGGCGGTAGAGTGAGAGTGATCGAAATGCTTGGCCTGGTTTTTTATCTGGAAGGAATTTATTTTTGTTGTTTCAGGCAGCCGACCACAACAAGCCTAATCCTATCATTCCCCGTTCCTCCTTTTACTACTATCCGTGGTTTCTTAGAAAATGCTATAGGCTATGAAAAGGATTCATTTGCTCTACAAGAAAAAGATTTGCTCATTGGAATAAGACCTTTAAGCGAAATTGAGAAAACAACTGAACTGACAAAACTACTAAAGTTAAAAGAAAACGAGCCATGCTTTAAGAGAACTTTTCCTTCTTCACCTATGTTCAAAACTTTTCTAGTTAATCCTAAATATAAGGTATATTTAGTAGGAGATAATAAACTTATAAAAGAGATTGCAGAAAAGTTGAAAGATCCTTCCCGCCCTCTATATCTGGGACAGTCCGACGATTTTGTGGATGTTAAAAATATAGAGACTATGGAAGTGGAAAAAACTAAGAGTTTGAAAATATATAGCGTTATTGAAGGTTTTCACGAAAATTGCGAGATTGTTAAACTTCCATACAAATTTATAAATAACGGGAAAGATGTGGAAATGAAAATTATCTCGATTCCAAAAAAGTTTCCGTTGAAGTTGAAAGAAGAAGTCGAGTGCTTTAAATTTGGTGAAGAATATGTGTGGTGCGTTTAGCAAAAAATATTGAAAAGATACTAATTCCAACAATTCACAATATAAAGGCCTTGGGTGAACAAAAAAATAGAGGAGCAGGGAGAGTAAATGCTCAAATTGGATAGGAAGAATGTGTTAGCAAAATTTTCAGAAAAAACTGGAAAAAAGCAAACTTTATCTGGTCACACAATAGATTGTCTTAAAATCCTAAGATGCTATTTTGAAAAAAATGAGGTAATTATAGAGGTATTTTGTAAACGATGGAACATAGATAAACAAACATTCATGAGAAACTTGTTCGTTGCGGTTTATCTTCACGATATCGGGAAATTAACAAAAGAGTTTCAGAAGAGAATTAGTGAGGGAAAACACTCACAGCAGTATCCGCATGCATTTTATGGATTTCCAATTGTTTGGGAGGTCTTTAAAAAACAATTCCAGGAATTCGTGTATTCCGACGAGCCATTAATAGAAACTTTAAGTGTTCTTGCACATCACACGCAGCTTTATGATGGAATTTACGAAAACGCGCAGATAAAGGAAGTGGATATACTGAAGAACGAGATAATTGAATTCGTAAACGGAATTGAAAAGGTTTATGAAAGCTTAAGTTTCAAAAAATTTTTCGAGTTAAGATGGAATAACCTACAACTACACGATTTAAAAAGTTTTGCTTTATTTGAAAGGAATCCCCAGCACAAAATTCCAAACGGTATAAGGAGATTGAGAGAAAAAATTGAAAATTTAAAGGGAAATAATTTACAAAAAATTTGTGCACTAAAATCCATATACACATCCTTCCTTTCTATTTTAAAACTCTGTGACTACTATGCAAGTGTAGAGTTCTCAGAGTATGCCTGTAAGGATAACACAGAAAAAGAAATTTTTGATGATGTTTTGAAAAAACCTGAAAAATATGTGTTATCCTTGCCATCCATAACTGAGGATATCATCCTTAGAAAACATAAGCCTTATGAATTTCAAAAAGAGATAAAGGAAAAATCTCCAGAATTCTGCTTTTTGTTTGCTCCATGCGGGAGAGGAAAAACAGAAGCAGCTTTACTCTGGGCATTTGAAGTTTGTAAAAAATACAATAAAAACAAAATTATTTTTGCGATGCCAACTCAAACGACAAGCAATGCTATGAGAGATAGATTTGTAGAATTACTAGAGAGTGCTGGTCTAAATGGCGAAGAATATGTTGGTTTATATCATGGAAAGAGTTTTATTAAGTTTAAAGAAGAAAGAGTGAGAGATCAAGAGGAAGAGAAAGATGAATTAAGTGATGAGGATATAGAGGAGATAAAAGGAGAAAATTTTAAAGGAAATATATTTTTCAAGCCAATTACTATCACAACGATAGATCATCTTATCCTTTCATTTGTTCATGGTTTTCCCCAGGCGGATTTCGCATTGGGTAATTTGCAAAACGCTGTGATCATATTTGATGAAGTGCATTACTATGAAACGCAAACTCTAAAACATTTAGTTGATTTGTTTAAAATTTTAAGAAAAATGAGAGTTCCACACTTGCTTATGAGCGGAACTCTTCCAGATTTTCTGATTGAAAGAATTAATAAGGATTCAAAAGAGGAAAATATAAAATACGAGTTAATTAAAGATAAAATAGGACTTCAATATACTCCCTTCAAAATCGAAAAATATAAAGAACCCTTAATCACAAAAGAAAACGTAAATGAGAAAGTAATTGAGGAGATAATAAAAAATTTCAAGATAGGATACAATCAATTTATCATACTTAATACAGTCGAGAGGTCACAAAGAGTATATAAAATATTAAAAGAAAAATTAAAGAAATTTGGTGAAAAATATGTAAAAGATATTTTCCTCTTGCATTCCCAATTCACATACAGAGATAGAACTAAAAAAGAAAAGGAAATACTTAATATTCTAAATAAAAAGAGAGAACGCCCTGTTATTTTAGTAGCAACACAAATTATAGAAATTTCTTTAGATATCTCTTGCGATATAATGTATACGGAGTTGGCTCCAATAGATGCAATAGGCCAAAGAGGAGGAAGAATAAATAGAGGAAATAAAAACTGGAGAAAAAACAAAAAAGAATATATTATCAAAGTCTTCGAACCTGAAAAAGAATATCCATATGATAAAGAAATAATCAAAAACACAAAAAATATTTTAACTTCCGATGTTTACTCTTATCTAAAGTTAAAATTAGCATGTGATAAGGTATATAAAAAAGACTATCTTGAAATATTTGAGGAATCTTGGGCATCAAGTACAAATAGACAGCCTCTTCTTTCATTTGATGGAAGAGAAGGGGTGTTCGAGGAAACATGTTTATTTGGTTTACATCACTCCGATATGGTCTATATAAATTCTAATGAGGAAAAAGGAAAAGCGTTAATTATCAGACCAGAAAAACAACAAAAATTTGATGTAATTCCTGAAATATATTATAAACAGAAAAATGAAAATGCTTTAATTGAAGAAAATCTTGTGAAAATTCCTTTATGGTGGATAAAAGAAGATGAGAAAAAACACGGAAGGAATGATCTTCAATGGTTCTATATGCATATTGTTAATAAAAATGGAAAAAAGAGGGTATTTTGGATTTGTAAATTAGATTATTCTGAAGAGTATGGTTTTGATACATCAAAATTAGAAAGTTTTTCAGAAGATTTTGAGATAATATAATTTAGATTTTCATAATATAAAAGATTTATATCTCCTTTGCATATTTATTTATAATGGAGATAGACAAAGATGTAATCATTAGAGGAACTCAGATTTCTTATTATTACATTTGTCATACTAAGCTTTATCTTTTTAGTCATTTTATTCAATTAGAAAAAAATTCTCCTTTAGTGGAAATAGGAAAATTTTTACATGATATTTCTTATCCTCAAGATAAAAAGGAATATAAGATAGAGGATGAAATATCTATAGATATCATCAAGACATCTAAAGGAATAGAGATAAGAGAAATAAAAAAATCAAATAAAATGGAGAAAGCACACGAGATGCAAATTAAATATTATCTTTATTATCTTAAAAGGAAAAACGTAAATATTAGTAAAGGAGTTATTCTTTATCCACGTCTTAGAAAAGTAAAAGAGATCTTCCTTACAGAAGAAGATGAAAAAGAGATAAGTAAAGCAATACACGAAATAAAAAGAATAGTGTCATCACCAACACCACCTAAACCAAAATATAAAAAGTATTGCAAGTCTTGTGCTTATTACTATTTTTGTTTTGGATAGGTGGAAATAAATGGGAAAAACACTATATCTGGTAAATAGTGGTAGAGTACAGCGTAAAGAGAATACCTTATGTATTGAAAATAAAAATGGCAAATTTTATTTTCCTATTGAAAATATTGAACAGATAAATGTCTTAGCAGAAATAGATATAAACACAAAACTCTTAGAGTTTTTAGCAAAAAAAGGAATTATAATTAACTTTTTTGATTATTATGGAAATTATTATGGGACTTTTTCTCCAAAAGAACAATTAATAGCAGGAGAAGTAATAATAAAACAAGTTGAACATTATTTAGATAAAGAAAAAAGAATTTTCTTAGCAAGGCAATTTATAAAGGGAGCTGTAAAAAACCTTTTCATCAATTTGAAATATTATAAGATAAATATTTCTTTAGATGAGTATTTGAATAAAATAGAGAATGGGAAGGAGATCTTTGAATTAATGAGTTATGAGGGAAATTTCAGAAAGCAATATTATGATCTCTTAGATGAGCATATTTTAAAAGAACCTTTTAAGATAATAACACGGACAAGACAACCTCCCACTAATTATATGAATGCTTTAATAAGTTTTGGAAATTCTTTATTATATGCCACAACAATTAAGGAAATTTTTTATACTCAACTTCATCCTTCCATATCCTTTCTTCATGAACCTTTTTATAGAAGATATTCTTTGGCCTTAGATATTTCAGAAATTTTTAAGCCTATAATTGTTGATAGAATTATATTTAAACTTATCAACAAAAAAATGATTGATGAATCTTTTTTTGAGAAATCGTTGAATGGTATTCTTCTTAATGAAAAAGGAAGAAAATTATTTATTTCAGAATATGAATCCAAACTTAAATCCACTATCTTCCACAAAAAACTTAAACGAAATGTTTCGTATAAGCAATTAATTCGTATAGAATGTTATAAATTGATAAAGCATTTAATTGGTATGGAAACTTATGATCCCTTTGTAATGTGGTGGTAGAGATGGTTTATGTAATATTAGTTTATGATGTAAATGTATCAAGGGTTAATGAGGTAAGAAAATATTTGAGAAGATATTTATATTGGACTCAGAACTCTGTATTTGAGGGGGAATTATCGGAGATAAAATTAGAAAAAATATTGTACAATCTCAAAAAGATATGTAACGAAAAGGAAGATAGTATCAGAGTCTATGTTATTCGCGATAAGTTTTTTATTAAAAGGGTAATTAATATTGGCATTATCAAAGGAGGAGAACCTGATCTCATGATTTTCTAAGATTTGAAGTTTTTTGGTTAACGAAAATATTCCCAATAAAATCTGGTTAATGAGAACCACATCTATTACTAAGGATTCTTCGTATGGCAGTTGAAAGGCTATCTTTTCCATTATCAATAAAACTCATTCTCCGAAACTAAGATTTAAGACTTTTCTGGAATCTTTTTAAATCCCTCTTATTTTCTTACATCCCAGAAAAATTTTCATAAAATTTATTTAAATTTGCTATTCCTTATTCTATTAATAAACGGGTCTTAATAAGATCATAGTGGGATTGAAATGCAATAACTTCATATCTGTAAATCTCTTCTTCATCAGTCTTAATAAGATCATAGTGGGATTGAAATTCATTAGCAGATATACTAAGTATTTTAGATAAAGTGGTCTTAATAAGATCATAGTGGGATTGAAATTTATGCGATTTTGAAACGGATGATGCGGCGGTCTTATGGTCTTAATAAGATCATAGTGGGATTGAAATTTCGGTTGCACTTGCCCAATCCCGTTTAGGATTCTCTAGTCTTAATAAGATCATAGTGGGATTGAAATAAAAACATATATGTTCAAACTTATATTTAAAGTTATGTCTTAATAAGATCATAGTGGGATTGAAATGCTTTTTTCTCAAAAGATTTTAATCCTGATGATTATGTCTTAATAAGATCATAGTGGGATTGAAATTTCATATCACCTATTATCTTTTATTCATTTTCTTTTGTCTTAATAAGATCATAGTGGGATTGAAATCTTTTTTCAAAAGGAACATCTAAATCAATAGTAATAGTCTTAATAAGATCATAGTGGGATTGAAATTTAGGGGCCGGTATTTTGGCTGGATTAGGATTAGGAAGTCTTAATAAGATCATAGTGGGATTGAAATACGGATATTGGGAAGTTGGAGATATCATAGGACATGGTCTTAATAAGATCATAGTGGGATTGAAATCTATTGTTGATTTTGAGTTTCTAAATTTTGCTATAAGTCTTAATAAGATCATAGTGGGATTGAAATTAAATGCATGCGTGCATTAGCAGTGACCTCCGAAGCGGTCTTAATAAGATCATAGTGGGATTGAAATCATTTATCATAAACTTAAGCATAATAAAACATTAAGGATGTCTTAATAAGATCATAGTGGGATTGAAATGTTTCATAAAAGGTGTTCTTTATGCAAAATCGGGTAGTCTTAATAAGATCATAGTGGGATTGAAATCCATAATCGTATCCCCAAGCAGTTGCGTTCAAAGTATGTCTTAATAAGATCATAGTGGGATTGAAATGTCAAAGCAATCAGCCCTTTTGCAAACAACCTCAAAGTCTTAATAAGATCATAGTGGGATTGAAATATTGTAAAGAATAAAAAGTTAAGGATAGAGAAAATTTGTCTTAATAAGATCATAGTGGGATTGAAATTTACGAATATCCTCAGTAGCACCTTTTAATTTTCTTGTCTTAATAAGATCATAGTGGGATTGAAATCAATCTCCTCTCCTTTATAACTTGCGTTGTTGAGGAAAGTCTTAATAAGATCATAGTGGGATTGAAAGGTATTTTTTTAAATTTTTATGTTATTTTTATAAAGATAAAAAGGAAAAGGAGTGGTTGGGATGAGGAGGGTTGTGTATTCAGAGAGAAAAGAGAGATGTCTATATAAATACATCAGAAATAAAAGATTAGATGAGAGATGTATTAATTGCAGTGGTTATGGAAAGTATTACAACTTTGAAGAATGCAAATACAGCAGGTGTGAGTATTACGAACCTGTGAATAAATACCGTTTTTTATTTAAATAACAATCACTTCAGTAAAGCAATAAACTCTTCCATTTCCTTCTTTAGTTTTTTGCCTATGAATTCCTTTCCGCTTGAGAAATAATCTATTTTTGCTGCTTTACTTATCTTTAATGCCAACACTCTCGCTACTTTTCCGCGATGTCTCTTAGGAGCTCTCTGGATATACTCAGAGAGAAATATTATTCCATGCTTTGGTGATCTTCCCTTGCCTAGGAGATGCATAAATAGTGCTCTCTCAGCACCAATAACTTGGATAGTTGAGGAAGGAGCATACGCTAACTTCTCCAAACTTCCTATCTCTGATAAAAGATGTGCTGTTAATTTTGGGCCAAGTAAACATGATACATTAGGCGCTACTTCTTTCACCATCTTCTCTAATGTATCTTCCATTCTCTCCTTTATCCTTATCAGCTCTCTTACATTCTTAGAGAGATACTTTACAATCTCCTCATACTCCTTATCTTTTATAATACTTTCCAATACTGGTTTATATCTAAGATTTCCCTTGCTCAAATCCTCTATGAAATCTTTATTGGTTTTATATTGCTCATAGCTTCCAGGATATAGATATACTGAGAGCTCTTTTATTCTTACTACACACTCATTTATGATCTTTTCATAATGATTAATAGCATCAAATAGAAGTATGATTTGTTTGTCCTTGGTAATGCTCTCTTCTATTCTCTTGCTTAAAATATCCATGCTGCTCTTTTTTATCTCCTTTATCTTAGCTTTATTTAGCTCTAAAAGAATGTCCAATAATGCCTTATTGCTCTCAAAACTTTTGTTCTCTTTTTCAAAAAGATATATGATTTTTGAATCTTTATATTTCTCCTCTATTTTCTCCTCATACTTTGTTTTCTCTTTAGAGAGAACTTTAAGATTATCCTCAACAGATTCCAGCGGAACTCTTTCAAGAATCTCTTTTTTCTCATTTAAAACAATAAGCTCATTAAAAACCAATCCAACATAGACTTTATTTGCCATATGTATGTTTTTATATCTAAAATTTAAAAAACTTTAAAAACTTTTCTATTTTATTTTTTTATAATTATGGAGTGGTTAAAGCATCAATATAAAGAATTAAGGAATACTCAAGGTGTTGAGGATATAGGAAGAAGGGATTTCTTAATATTCATGAGTAACATGCTTAAAGGTTTACTTGCTTATGAATTTATTAAAACTTTAAATAAATATGGATTAGCTTATGCCAAAGAAAATTGTGGATGTATAGTTGCATGGGATGATCCCTATTATATGAAGGCAATTGAGATTATAACAATAACAGGATTGAATAATTATATTAACAAAGTTTTTAAGGAAATGATATTAAATAAGAACCCTCTTAATCTCCAAAGTAAAGATTGGAGTTCATATAAGGGAGCATGGTATTACATAGGAAACGATAAAGAACTTATAAGAGATAGATGGTATTTCATCATAGAAAAGATATTTAACACAACAAATCCGGTATTTGATAAAGAAAGAAGTATTGTATTACCATCTAAATATGGGTGGATCAATCAAAAAACAGGTAAAAAGTTTGTATGGTCTTTTTCTTTACCTTATTCTGATTTCAAGGTATTTATAGAGGGAATGAGTTTTCCATTTATTGAGTATGTATTTGAAGGACATAAAGGAAAGAAATTTCCTGCAATATTTGATTTGCAGAAAGAGATTTTTGAAATAGAGGAAATTTTTTATGTTGCATATCACGGAACAAAGGAGATTCATCCTATAGAAAACATATCAAAAAAGAAAGTGTTTAATCCAATAGCCATACATAACCTTTATTACAAATATAAAGAAAACGAAGATAAAATACAATATTTAGAGGCTTCTTTAATATATGATTTTCCTCCAATATATGATATAGTAAAAAGAACATATGGCTATCTTTGTCCAATCATCACCATAGAAAAAACAAAAGAAGAAGTAAAAAAGATTTCATTAAAAGTAGGATATGCAGAAAGAAAGGAAAATAGTGAAAAAATAGTTGTATTAAGTTCTGGAACTGAGCCAAAAAGCAATACAATTTCAATTTTAGTCGAGCAAAAAAGGAATCTCTTTTCTTTTTAGTTATAGTTTGATTTCTTTTTGAAAAAATTCTATAATCTCATAATAGTCTTTTCCATGATAATCCACATCATGTTCTCCTATCTCATTATTTACACTTATTTTCAAATCTGCTAATTTCATCATTGGAATATCAAAATCACTGTCTCCTATAGCTATTACCTTCTTAGGAGCGTATTTCCATATTAGATTCTTAAGAATATCTCTCTTATGCTCTGGTTTTATCATTGTCTCTATTCCCACAACATAGCCCTCTTTATCATACCTAAAAGATACGCAATGATAGGAATCAAAATTTAGTTGTCTTGCTATTTTTCTTGCTCTTTCTAAGATTCCCGAGGAAATTATGGTAAGATAAACCTTCTCTTTTACTTTCTCTCTAAGAAAGGAGATAAAATCCTCAATTCCTTCAATTAGTGAATAGGATGCCATAATTCTCTGTACTTCTTCTTTATTAAGATTATTCTTTCTAAATATAGCAATTAGTTTTTCTATCCATTCCTCGTAGGAGATTTCCCCATTATAATATCTTTGTTTAAGTCGCTTACTTATCTTTTCATCCCCATATTCTTTAACTAAATCATACCAAGAAGAGCTATACGTTAAAGTACCATCCATATCAAATGCAAATAAATACATAATCTTATAGTATCTTAGAGTATTTTAAAAATTTAATGGGGATTAGCATACCATATCCAAAATCGTGATATATTAATATATCAAGATATGGAAAGTAATATAAATATTATTGTTTTAACAATATCTCTATGGAGATATTAAAATTTAAAAATTATGTAAAAATAAAAGATAAGTTTAACACAGATATTGCTGTATCTCGGCTATTTGCAAAAGAAGTGGTGGATAGTGTTGATATAAATAAACCTGTCGTCATTGACATGGAAGGTATAAAAATGATAACAAGATCTTTTATAGATGAAATAGTAGCACTCACAAATAATAATGTAAAATTTATAAATGTCGCTTCTTATCTTAAATGTTTCTTTGATTTTGAGGAAAAGATAATAGGTAAAAAAATAAAGGTTGAATATATATGATTTTTCTTTATGAAGATGATAGCTTCAAAAGACAAATAAAAAGATTAGAAGAGATTATTGCTTCTAATATTAAAAAATATAAAGAATCTTTTTCTCCTATAATAATCTCTTCATATTTAATAATGAAAGAAATCTCTCCTATCTCTCCTGAGGTTAAAAAATATTTTTCAACTAAGAAGATATTTATACGGGAATATGAAGTTTTCACTACAGAAATAAACCAAGAACTGAACAAATACATTCAAAATGAAATAGAATCATATTTAGGTGCGTTAAACCCAAATATATTAAACTTATTAGGAATAAGTGTTAGTGAGATAATAGAGAACATACAACAACATGCTTTTTCTACAAAAGTAGTAGCAATTTGTCAAAATTATAGATTAAAAGGAATATTTGATATTGTTATTTATGATAATGGTATCGGCTTTAAGAAATCTTTGGAAAATGCCGGAATTAAAGTAAAAGATGATGTTGAGGCTTTATTGAAGGTTATTAATGAAAAGGTATCTTCCAAAAAAGATAAATTAAGAGAGAGGGCATATGGATTATCACAATATTTTGGATTGATATATAACTATTTACATAAAAAGAATAATATAGTAGATGCGGGAATTATAACAAACAATGCTGTTTTTATAGTATCGGAAAAAAAGGTTTATAAGATGAAGGGGGGAGTTGAAGGTACTCTTGTTTTTGCACGTGTAGATCTCCAAAAAATAGGAGAAGAGGAGTATATAAATTTAGATGATGTGCTATATGAGGAGAAAGTGAGCTATGGTGGGATTATATAAAATAAAAATTATCTTTTTCTCGCCCGGGTGTAAGTGTAGGGCAGCCGTTAATGGCTACCCCACCTCACATCCCAGGAAGGGAGATAAAACAAACATGATAATAAAATATAATGTCTTGGATTTCTTTATAAAAATTTCTATATTGCAATATATATTTTAAAGAATATATAACCACATAGAAAAACATTAACATATCAAAAAGCAAAGTATATAAGTTTGAGAGATTCTCGCAGAATTTTCCTCTCTTGTCAGTCTTTTAAGCAATTTCTAATGAAGATTATTTAATTTTAAAAAATTTATTTGTTTTTCAACCTCCGCACACCAT
>CAYOWP010000005.1:0-77410 GCA_964407715.1 uncultured archaeon
CCTCAAGCTGGGTTATCTGATTCTGGATTTTTTCTTTCAGGATTTTAATTTTCTCGTAAACGGAATCAAGGTGGTTTGCTATTTCTTTTTGCTTTTCAAGGTCTGGCTGGTTGTTGCGGAAGGGAATTGGGATTTTTATTAAAGTAAGTTTATCTTTTGATAGTTCCTCAAAGGTAGGCCCACTTCCCAGCATTTTCATTAAATCTATTTTTGTTAATAGTGCATAATAGATAAACTTACTTGTAATATCGCTATCTTTAATAACCAAACCCTTACAACCTTGATTAAAGCACATGTCATCTCCAAGAATAGCAATATGTCCAATTGGAGCTCTGGTAGAGATGATAATAGATCCCTTGGGAATTACAGTTGTTGAACAACTATTTAAACCCAATTCTGTTATTTTTCGTTCAGTATCATGTATAAATATCCCATTATTTTTACCCAAATCTTTTGGAGTAACCCATTTTATTGCTCCATTTTCCCAATATTCTCTAACAGATGTTTTAGGAGTAGCTCCCGTTTCAATATGGAAATAATTTTTATCCCCCAACCTCACCTCTCTCCACTCCTCGCCTTCCTTTGGCTTGAATGCCTGCTCTAAAACGCTTTCCCAGAGTTCATCTAAAAGCTCAAGTTCTTTCTTTTTCTTCTCCAGAATTTTGTCAATCCTTGAGAAATTTGCCTCAATGTATTCAACGATTTTCTTTTGAGTTTCTAAATCCGGCTTGCCGTTGCGGAATGGGAGGGGGATTTTGAATGATGAATATTCTTTAGCGTTAATATTTGGTTGCGCGCCAGGCCGTTTTTGAAATGAAACCCATTTTTTGAAATACTGTGAAGACAAGAAATACTTAACAAACATTAGATGGACCTTATTTAAATCTAATCTAAATCGTATTAGATACGAAGCATAAATCCAATTGGAGTAGTCCTGAAACGCAATGAAAAAATTTCCAACTGATCCGCTGCGTGCTAAGAGTAAGTCTCCTTTTCTGATATCGTATTTCGCTTTTTCAGATTCATCTAAATCCACAAATTTAAAATTATTGCTTTTAATTTCTCCTTGATCATTAATATCAGTTATTCTAAGTAAGACAAAATTTCCTTTATCTTTTGCTTTTGCTGTTAAACCATACCTTGGTTTTTCCTTTATCAGTTCTCCCAACCTCATCTCTCTCCACTCGACTCCCTCAACTTCCCAAGGTTTTTTAGTTTTGCTCATAACTATCCCTTTTTTGTGATTCAAATAATTTTTGTGGTATAATTTCAGAAAATCCGCTTTTTTCAACGAAAAATCGAATAACTTCCAAGAATATTCCTTCATCATCATGAAAGGAAGTATAGTAAAGCGGGAAATGAACAAAATGGTTTCTTACAAAAATAAGATAATCTAATTTTTCTTTAACTTCACTTAAAATGGTTTTATTTATTTTTTCCTTGAGATTGCTCAATGTTCTTTCAGTAGGCCTAATTACTATAAAATCTTCAAATTGTTTAGAAAGAAAGTATAATTTTATACTACCTTCTAAAGCTATAGACACCAAACCATATAGCAAAGGAATTTCTTCGAGTGTAATTGTGTCTTTTTTAACTTGTGAGTATTCTTCCAAAATTCGCTTCAATGCTTCTGCCAAATCTAACAAATATTTTTTTCTCTTTTCGTTGTTTTTAAAAATTTTTAGTAATTTGCATTCATCTTCTGCGTATTCATAGATTAACTTTCTTTTTCTATCTTTAAGATTCATTTCTTACCAACCCCTTTAACTCTTCAAATAGCCTCATAACCTCTTTTTCCTCTTTCAAAACATCCTCTAAAATCTCTCCTGCTGGTTTATACTCTTTCTTATTTAGCTTGTTCGGGTTTCTCGGAGTTAACTCATAAGTTTCCTTGTCAATTTCATCAATCTTGACAATCCAAGAGTTTTCGCTTATTTCTTTATTTTTCCATTTTTCGTAGCAGTCCTGCCAGTCTTCATCTTTCATCGGTCTTGTTTTGGTAAAATTCTTCATCCCTTCTGGGGGTTGAATCTCGTAATACCATATTTCCTCTGTTGGTCCTGTTTTATCAAAGAACAGAAGGTTGGTTTTGACAGGAGTTTTTCCAGAGGCGGTAAAAACCCCTTTGGGTAAAGAAATAATCGTATGGACATTATAATTTTCAAGAAGTTCTTTTCTAACTCTTACAAAAGGTCCAGTAGTGTTGGATAAAACACCCTCTGGAACAACTATTCCAACCCTTCCCCCCTGCTTTATTTTTCTCATTACATACTGCAAAGCCATAAGCTCCGTATCCGAGCTTTTGACAGGAAAATTAGCCTTAAACCTCTCATCAAACTTACCGCCAAACGGTGGATTTGTGAGGATAACATCGACCCTGTCTTTTTCTTGGATCTTTCTTACATCTTCAGCAAATGTGTCTGTTTTGTAAATATGAACCGTGGGAAGATTATGCAAAAGAAGGTTCATAATTCCTATAAGATAGGGGACATCCTTCTTTTCCTGCCCATAAAACATGTTATACAATATTTTAGTTTCCTTTGTGGTGAAAACATCTTTGCTCCTCAGAATATGATTATAACTTTCAATTAAGAACCCAGCAGAGCCCAAGAACGGATCCAAAATTATCTCACCAAGTTTTGGATTGACAATTTTAACCATTAATCTTATGACGGGTCTTGGAGTGTAATACTCGCCTGCATATTTACCCATCTCCCCAATCTCAGGTAAAAGTTCCTCATAAAGTGCAGAAATAATATAAATATCTTCTCTTGTTCTGAACTTCAACTCATCAAGCAGCAATGCAACTTCCCTTAACTTATAACCATCTTTCAGGAAATTCTGGATTTCTTTACCGCTAAAAATGGTCGCAATTAGCTCTCTCTCACCTTCACCATCCAATTTGGAGAGAAAAGGAAATAGTTTGTTGTTGATAAAATCTATGAGTTCTTCACTTCTCCAGTCTTTATGGACCCAATCTTTCCATCTGTAAGGAGAAGGTATATTTCTTTGATAGGTTTCTCCTTTTAACTTTGCTTTTAATTCTCTCTCATCTTCCAAATCGTCATAAAGTTTCAAGAAAAGCATCCACGATAGCTGGATTATGTAATTAACTGATGCAATCTCATTTCTCAGCAAATCGCAAGCCTGCTTGAACTTTGATTTTAATGTTTGTCTATCCATTATCTAACACCTCAAGCCTCATAAAGACCTTGAGAAATACTTTCAAGGGCGTGTTTAAGATTGTCTATTCCACCAAAGGAATCTATTATCTCTTTCAACTTGCCAATCTTCTGGATGTCTGGAGATTCCAGAGCTTCGGGAGAGATTTCCTCGATGCCACCAATCTTATATTTTTCTATGAGATTTAGGAGTACTTCCTTTGCTGTCTCATTGAAAGAGTCAATAAATTGCTGTTTCTCATTCAACAAAGCTTGAGCTCTGTCATCTCTACTCAGTATAGGAGCATCAAAAGCTACGTGAGCTATAATATCAAAAGCATCTGCGTCAGGTCTATCAAGTAATTGTGCTATTAACTCTGGATTTATGCTCTTTGCTTTTAAATCATCTAAAAATTTCTTCCTGCTTTTTTCATTTATCCAGATTTTCCTTAAATCATCCAATGTAAGAACTTTCTTTCTCACATTTTCTTTAGCATATTCAATATATTTTGCTTTATTGAGTTTTTTGCCTTCAACCTCAACATATATTTCCTCTTGGATATAAACATTGATACCCTTAACAACTACTTTACCCTCCTTCGGTTTTTTCTTCTTTAATTCAATTACAACAGAAATCTTATCTTTGAAAGGGGTAGGATTTACGCTTACTTCTCTAAGTTTATAGTTTTTTGCTTCAACTTTTACTTTTACCGGTGAATGTGGGCAACAATCAATAATAAATTCTCCATTTTCATTTGTTCTTGCGGGTTTAATCATATTAATTCCAAACTTCGCTGTTATTCTCGCATTAGCAATAGGTGTTTTTTCCTCGCTATCTATGACTTTTCCTTTTATAAAGTAATCGAAAGGTCCTTCTGGAATGTCTGGTATATATTCCTCAGGTGGTAAATCCCATGGATCCAAAAGGCGAGTAGCATTTACAAAGTCAATAATTCTAAAAAAGAACTTATTTGCATCTTCACTAATTCTACTTCCTCTGCCGATTATTTGTTTAAATAATACTTTAGATGATATAGGTTTCATGAAGACAATATTTTTTACTGGGGGAATGTCAATTCCTGTACTCAGTAGATCTACAGTTACAGCAATTACCGGTATCTGATATTCTGGATCAGCCATCTTCTCTGCAAGCTCTATTGCGTTTGGTTCTTCATCAACTATTCTAACAACGAAGTCATCTGCATTTATACCAGTTGAGACAATTTCATAAGCTAATTCATTTTGTAGAATTTTTACAACATCTAAGGCATGTTCTTTTGTTACACAGAAAACAATTGTTTTCTCTGTTGGACCATAAATCTTTAGAATTTCAGCAAGTTTCTTGGTCATTGCCTCAGTTCTATCTGGTAGAGTTATTATTCTTTCAAACTCTCCAACAGAGTAAAAATCTTTTACCTCTATTTCTTCAGGAGCTTCAATGATAGCTCCTTCACTTGCAACATCCGTAAGAGATATTCCTCCTTTTTTATCAATATTCATGTAAATCTTGTGAATTTTGTACGGAGACAGAAACCCATCTTCTATACCCTGCCCTAGGCTATAAATATAAACTGGAGTGCCAAAATAAGCGTAGGTATCTATGTTATCGTCTCTTTTTGGTGTAGCGGTCATACCAAAATGAACTGCGTTTTTGAAATACTCAAGAATTTCTTTCCATCTCCCATATCCTGATCTGTGACACTCATCAATGATTATCATATCAAAGAAATCAGGGGGATATTCTTGATAAAGTCTCTTTCCGTTTTTCTCTGAATATAGTGTTTGATATGTAGCAAAATAAATATCTCTTATTTTAGGTGCTTTCCCTTCTTTTATTACCTCTCTTGTGCCCCCAAACGGTTCAAAGAATTTGTTACAAGCTTGATCTCTTAGAATTATCCGATCAGCGATATAAAGTACTCTCCTAATTTTTTTAGTGTTATATAGCTTCCATGTCACTTGAAAGGCTACATAAGTTTTACCAGTTCCAGTTGCCATAGTAAGTAGAATGCGCTTCTTTCCATTCAGAAAAGCTTCTATGATATTTCTTACTGCTGCAATTTGGTAATATCTTGGTATTTTGTTTTGTACAATTTTATAAGGATACAAGAGAGGATTTTCATCTTTATTAAATGGCAATAGTTTATTAAATCTCCATAGCGAATATCTCCTCCATAATTCTTGTGGAGATGGAAATTTATCGAGAGTCCTTTGTTTTTTAGTTATGAAATCATATTCTTCGATCTTATGTCCATTTGTTGAGTATGCAAATGGAACATTGAGCATTTCTGCGTATCTTTTTGCTTGTTGAATTCCAGCAGCATGATGTTTGGATTCCTCCTTTGCTTCTACCACAGCTATTGGAAAATATCTCTCTAAGAATAGGATATAATCCGGTTTTAATCCTTCTTTTCTATTTCCGTATTCATCTATGATCCTACCTTCTGTTATTTTTAATTCTCGTTGAATTAAGTTTTCGGACCATCCTGATTCATGTAATTTTGGATCTATTAGTTTAGCTCTGGTTTCAGCTTCATTTAGCATAAATTTTTCACCACTTTTGATAATTTTATATTTGAATTTTATTGATTCTCTAAATTAAATTTTAAATAAGGAATATCTAATTCCCTTCATTTGTATATTTTCATGAGGAAAAATTAAAAATTAAAGTTATATGATTTTTATAGAACTAAAAATATTAAAAATCTTACGATATGAACCTTACCTTAATGCTTTTTTAAATTTCTCTTAGATATTTATATCATTATGATTGTGTTGCGGGTTGATGATGTTTCTCCAACGACCTCGCATGACAAGCTTTATTCTTTATTGGAGTTATTGGAGGAATATGATGTTAAATCAACATTTGCTGTTATTCCAAAGAGAGAAAGCGAGTGGAAAGATGAGACAATAGATATTATAAGGGAAATTAGCAAAAAACATGAGATAGCAAGTCATGGCTTAACACACAAATGTAACCTGTTACCAGAACCTGAGTATTCCTCTAAGAGGAGAGTACTAATACATCATAGAAAACATGATGATCCATTTCACGAATTTGTTTGCTTAGATTATGGACCCATAAATGTGGAGATTCAAGCTGAGTGGTTGATGAAGAGCAAAGAGATATTGGAGAAATTATTTAAAACAAAGATAACCTCTTTTGTTCCTCCACAACATCTCTATGATAACAATACACTAAAGGCAATGAAAAGAGCAGGACTGGATACGATTTCAATAGAGAGACATCATGTGGCGCCTTGGAAAGAAAGCGATATATTTTTTGTTCCTATGAACACAGAAGACATATTTAGCCATTATGGAGTTCTTTATGAAAAACCAACCAATAGCAAAGATTTATTTGAGGCTTTAAAATCAAGATTCCTATATCGCCATAGCACCATGAAGTATTTTGGATTCTATATCCATATATGGAATTTTGATGAGATCGTCTTAAGAAAATTCTTTGAGATTACAAGAGATATTGAATATCTCCGACTCAAAGATGTAAAAAGAATAATTTAAATTGAGAGTTATAATACAAACTTTTATGTACACAGTTTATATGTTTAAGAATACTGGGGAGATTGTTAAAAGAATAAACGAGGACTTGGAAGGTGTTATAAGGGATAATTTCCTAAAGGAGAACAGATTTGTTTGGGTTGATATGTGTGATCCAAAAGAGGATGAATTAAAATTTTTAGAGGAAAAAATAGGCATTCACACCTTAGAGATTGAGGATGCTTTGAATGTAGAGGATCAGAACCCAAAATTTAATGAGACAAAGAATCATCTGTTCGTGACTTTTTTGAACCCTGTAATAAGAAATGGAAATGTGAGTTATGAGAACTTAGCCTTTTTCATTTTCAAGAACATAATCATAAGCATAAGGAATAAGAGATATTCTTTATTCCAGAAGACAATAAGGCGCATATATAACAAAAGAAGAATTTTGCGTGATAGAACATCAATACTTCATATCTTCTTGGATGTGATAATAGATGAGCTATTATTTGTTGCTGATAAGATAGATGAGGAAATCAATTCTTTAGAGCAAGATGTGTTTATAAGATACAACGAGGAAATCCTTGAGAGATTATATACCTTAAAAATGAAAATCATAACATTAAGGAAAGTCATAATATCTCAGAAAGAAATCATATATAACCTCACAAAACCATCAAAATTTGTTAGCAGTAAGCAGGTTGTTTACTTTAAGGATCTATATGAGCACGTGATCCTATTGATAAATCAGTTTGATCTCTTTAGGGATTCCACCAACACTATACTCCAAATATATCTTTCATTAGCATCTCAGAACACAAACGAGGTAATGAAAGTTTTAACTGTTATTACATCAATATTTCTTCCATTGACATTGATTACAGGCATTTATGGAATGAACTTCCATTATATGCCAGAGTTAACTTATAAGTATGGGTATTTCATAACTCTTAGTGTCATGGTGATATTAGCTATCATTCTTCTCTATATTTATAGGAGGAAGGGATGGATATGATAACATCAAAAAGTTCTTTGGATAAACAACAAACGCCGGTTGAGAAGAGAATAAGAGATGCGAGCAGATATATAATAGAGCAGATTCTATCAAAGAGGGGTAAAGTAAATGTTGAACACTTAAAAAGAAAGGTTTCCAAAGAATATGATATCCCGTTTCTCCTAAAAAATGCGGATATATTGCAATATGCCACACCAGAAGAAAAGGAAATTATAAAGGACTTCCTTAAGACAAAAACAATAAGAAGCATTTCTGGTGTTGTGGTTGTGTCTGTGATGATACCTCCTTTGCCATGTCCAGGAAAATGCATCTATTGTCCTACAAGTAGTATTGCGCCTAAATCATATACTGGCAATGAGCCAGCAGCATTAAGAGCAAGGATGTTTGATTATGATTCATATAAGCAGGTAGAGGCAAGATTGAGGCAATTGGAGATGCAAGGTCATGATGTTAGCAAGGTTGAGATTATAGTGATGGGAGGAACATTTCCAGCATATAGCAAGATATTTCAAGAAAACTTTATAAAAGGGATATATGATGCATTGAATGGTTTTAGAGCAGGTACATTAGAGGAGGCAATGAAAATCAATGAAACTGCTAAAAGGAGATGTGTTGCTTTAACAATAGAAACGCGACCTGATTATGCAAAGGAAAGACATATAGATATGATGCTCTCATATATGGCTACAAGGGTTGAGTTGGGTGTGCAGGTTCTTAGCGATAGGTTGCTAAAAAAGATAAGGAGAGGACATACCTTAAAGGATGTGATAGAAAGTACGAGGAGACTTAAGGATGCGGCATATAAGGTGGGCTATCATATAATGCCAGGGTTTCAGGATGAGGAAAAAGACCTTAAAATGTTCAAGAAGTTGTTTACGAATCCTGATTTTAGACCTGACATGCTGAAGATATATCCTGTTCTTGTGATTAAGGGTACAGAGCTTTATGAGATGTGGAAGAAAGGAGAGTATGAAGCATTGGATGATGAGAGTGCTGCTGAGCTAATAGCTAAGCTTTATAAGTATATTCCTGAGTATGTGCGTGTTATGAGGGTGCAAAGAGATATTCCTGCATACGCTATAGAGGCAGGAGTAAAGAAGAGCAATTTGAGGGATATGGTGATGAGCAAGATGAGGGAGATGGGAATAAAATGTAGGGAGATAAGGTGTAGGGAAGCAGGGCATGTATATCTCAGAGAAGGAAAAATTCCAAGGAATGTTGAGGTTATTGTGAGGAAATATAAGGCATCTAAAGGGGAAGAGTATTTTATCTCGGCAGAGGATGTGGAGCAGGATATCTTGGTTGGATATTTGAGAATGCGCTTTCCTTATAAGCCTTATCGTAAGGAAATATCAAAGGATGATGCATTGATAAGAGAGTTAAAGGTTGTTGGTTTGCAGGTTCCGATAGGGAAGAGAAAGGAACAAGGCTTTCAACATAGAGGCATTGGTAGGATGTTGCTTCATAAAGCCGAGGAAATAGCAAAGGACAAAGGTAAAGAAAAAATCCATATCATCTCCGCTGTCGGAACACGAGAATACTACCGCAAATTCGGATATAAATTACAGGGCCCATATATGAGCAAGAGGATTGAGTAGGAAAAAGGATTTCACTCCAAAGGTATTTTTTGTTCTATGATGTTTTCTCCTTTCTTGTATTTTATTATTGCGTTGTTGTTCTCTACTTTTAGGTCTTCTATGCTCATGTACCACCTATAACTATCTATTTCTTTGATTTCCAATTCTTTATTCTCTTTCTCATATACCACATATAATGTGTCAAATCCACAGTTAACTCCATTTTCTGCAGCCCATATAAATGCTCCTACCTTGTGTTTTTGCTTTTCAACTATTTTTTGTTCACTAATATAATCATGTCCCAACTTATCTCCAACCTTTCCAACCAATGCCTTTGCTTTTTCAGAAAACTCCTCATATATAACCTCTTCATTAAATGTGATTTTTACCTTTTCAGTTTCATATTTGCTATATCTACTGCTCCTCTCAACAACGACTCCATCATTTTCAATTTTTAATACTCTTATATATGGATTGGGATCAGATATCCCATATGCGTGTTGAGAATATATCATCTTTGGAGGCTTATTCACTTCAGCATACCATAGAGCACAACTTCTATATCCTTCCATTTCACGAGAAATCACAAAAGCAGCTCTTTGTTTTCCTTCATCTATAACCCTACTTGTTATTTTTGCATATCCTCCTTTTGCATATCTCTCCAGCACTTCTTCCATTTTTCTTCTTAGAATCTTATACGCGTCATTTAATTTTTTGTTTTTCATTTTCCTCACCTTTTGGTGAGGATTTGCGCTTCTAATACTATAATCAATTTAGAAAGATTTTTAAAAGAGAAGAATCTTTAAAACTCTTTTGGTATATAGAAATGATTTATGAGAATAATAGAGAGCTATCTTTATCATATAAAATCCAACAAAAAAGAGATAAGCAAAAAGCTATTTGAGGAGATTACAAAAGGGGAAACTATTGAGGATTTGGAGAGCATTGTTAATTATTTAAACAAAAAAGAAATCAAAAATTATGAATTAAGAAACTTTAATGAGGCAAGATTATTTTATAGGAGTGCAATAACTATTTTAGAACTTCAGAGAGAATGGGATGAAATAAAGAAAGAAATGAATGTAATTTATGGTATTTCTCTTTCAAATAGATGTTACAATACATGTGATTTTTGCTGTGCAGGAGCATCACCTAATGGAAGAGTGATGAAGTATAAGAAAATAGAAAATATAAAAAAAGAATATTTGGATTTTGTGAAATGTATTGCATTTGGTGGAGAGGGAGAGCCAATATATTATAAGGACGGTAATAAAGGATTAGGAGATGTAATAGAATGCTTTTATGATAAGGGAATTAAAAATTTTTCGATTTTAACAGGGGGTATAAGAGAAAAGTTCTTAGATAACAAATTCTATTTGACCCAATTATTCAAGATTAAGGAATTATTTTCTAAAGATCCATCTATTATGTTGGATATACTTATTACTTTTCATTTTCATTTTAAAGAATACAGCATCTCAGATTTGTTAATGCATTATACAGGCACTTTTTATTTATTTACAAAAATATTTAATGATAATGATAATGTTAAGTTAGGTCTAAAATTACTTTATCATAAAAATGATGATCCTTATCTATTTACTCCATATTTAGAGGAAATTGCAAAGATGTTAAACGGAAAGATTATAATTTCTAGTAATAACAAGATTTCGGGACTCCTCGTTAATGATAAAATATTATTGATAAAAGATTATGATTATATAAATTATGCAATTAGCAAAAGAGATAAAAAAGAGAAAGATAAACTTGAAAGAAATGGTTTTTGTGATGGGAATTTGGTATATTGCCCTTTGATTAGAGATTCTGGAGATGCAATCGTATGTCCAAGTATTTTTGGCTATGATTTTTTAAAACCCTTTGCAAACATATTTGAAGATGATTTCTTAGAGAGATACAGGGGAAAAAGGAAAGAGATAAGAGAATACTTTGAAAATAACTTTTTAGATATTATTAAAGGTAGAAAACCATACTTTTATTGTGATAATCCTTATCTTAATAAATAAATCCTCTACTCCCAAATTATCTTATCGAGCTCTCTTGAGACTCTTCGAATTCTTTCCATTATTCTTTGTATTTCATGCTCTATCTCTATGATACAACCTTCTAATGTATGAGATGGCAAAGTGTAGCCTTTTCTTGTTTTAACCAATAATCCAACACTTACCATCTTGTTGATGTGATGATATGTTGTTGTTCTTGAAATCTTAACCCTTTCAGCGATATCATCTATGGTAAAGAATTCTTTTTCTTTGCTAACTCTAATAACCTCTTTAAATACCTCTCTTACCCCCTCTTTTTGATCCCCTTTCAAAATCAATCCTAAGGAATTTAATATCCAATCCAACATCTCTTCCGGATCACTATCAGGTAAAGGAGCCTTATTTTCCACAAACACAAGTTTCCTTCTATATCTCATAAACATAATAATTTTAATAATAAATTTTTTAAATTTTATGTTATTTATTCTATATATTATAGAATAAAAAAGGTGAGAACATGACAGAAACAGAGAAGGTTGTGGAGTTAGAGGTTGCAGAGGCATATAAAAATGATGTTGGTAGGGGTATTGCAAGAATAGATACTCAAACAATGAATGAACTTGGCGTAGAGGCAGGGGATATCATTCTTATTGAAGGTCAAAGTAAAGCGGCTGCTGTTGTATGGAGAGCAAGACCAGAAGATGAGGGGCTTAAAGTGATTAGAATTGACGGTATCACAAGGAACAACGCAGGAGTAGGTTTGGGAGATAAGGTCAAAGTTAAAAAAGCAGATGCAAAGATAGCAATCTCACTTACTATAGCACCTACAGAGGAGATAAGATTTGCCTCGGATCCTGAGATGTTCTTTAAAGAGAGGATGTATGGCAAGGCATACATCAAAGGGAATAAGTTGGTTGTCAATATATTAGGAACTCCTTTGTATTTCATAGTTACATCCACTCAACCTAAGGGAGTAGTTATTGTTGGAAATGAGACAAGGATTCATGTTAGCGAGAAGCCAGTAAGTGAGACAGCACACCGCATACCTACTGTGACATACGAAGACATAGGAGGTTTAAAAGAGGAAATTATGAAGATAAGGGAGATGGTTGAGTTGCCATTGAAACATCCTGAGATTTTTGAGACATTAAATATTACCCCACCTAAAGGAGTGTTGCTTTATGGACCACCTGGCACAGGAAAGACATTACTTGCTAAAGCTGTAGCTAACGAGGCAGAGGCAAACTTCTTTAGCATAAATGGACCAGAGATTATGAATAAGTATTATGGAGAGAGTGAAAGAGCATTGAGGGATATATTTGAGGAGGCAGAGAAGAATGCTCCTTCCATCATCTTTATAGATGAGATAGATGCTATTGCTCCTAGGAGAGAAGAAGCTCATGGAGATGTAGAAAGAAGGGTTGTGGCTCAGCTATTGACTTTGATGGATGGTTTAAAAGGTAGGGGACAGGTAATAGTGATTGGCGCAACAAACAGGCCGGATGATATTGATCCTGCTTTGAGAAGGCCAGGTAGGTTTGATAGAGAGATTGAGATTGGTGTTCCTGACAGAAATGCAAGGAAGGAAATCTTACAAATAAAAACCAGAGGCATGCCTTTGGATGAAAGTGTTGATTTAGATAAGATAGCGGATTTGACTCATGGTTACACTGGTGCAGATATAGAGGCTTTGGTAAAGGAGGCTGCTTTGAGAGCTGTAAGAAGAATCGTTCCAGATATAGCAAAATTTGAAGGTCGCAAGTTACCGACTGAGATTCTTAGGAAGTTAAAGGTGAGCATGGATGATTTCATGCATGCATATAAGATAGTGCATCCATCAGCTTTGAGAGAGGTGCTCATTCAAAAGCCAAAAGTTAAATGGGAGGATATAGGGGATCTTGAGGATGTAAAGCAACAGTTAAGGGAAGTAGTAGAGTGGCCATTAAAGTATCCTAAGGACTTTGAGAAACTTGGCATTAAACCACCAAAAGGAATACTGCTTCATGGACCACCTGGCACAGGAAAGACATTACTTGCTAAAGCTGTAGCTAACGAGGCTGAGGCAAATTTCATTGCTGTTAAAGGACCCGAGTTGATAAGTAAGTGGGTTGGAGAGAGCGAGAAGCATATCCGTGAGATTTTCAGAAAGGCAAGACAAGCAGCTCCCACAATAATTTTCTTTGATGAAATTGACTCTATAGCAAGTGCGAGAGGCAGAGGTTTAGATGCTGGTGTGACAGAGAGAATGGTTAATCAACTTCTTACTGAGTTGGATGGTATCGAGGAATTAGAGAGGGTAGTGGTTATTGCTGCAACAAACCGCTTGGATATGGTTGATCCTGCTTTGTTGAGGCCAGGTAGATTTGATAGAGTCATTGAGATACCAATGCCCGATGAAAAAGCAAGATTAGAGATTTTCAAGGTACATACAAGAAGCATGCCATTAGGCAAGGATGTATGGGAATTCATCAAAAAAATTGTAAAAGATAAAGAATCATTGAAGGACGAAATTTTATCAAAATATAAATTAAAAGATGAAGAAATAAAAGAGGAATTTAATAAAATAAATAGTGAAGATGATGTAAATGAGTTCATAAAGAAATATAAAGACAAGATAAAAGATAAGAAATCTTTCGAAAAAGATGTATTACAGATGTTAGAATTATTAGAATATACAATGGAAGGATTTACTGGTGCTGATATTGAAGCAGTAGTGAAAGAGGCAGGAATGGAAGCTCTGAGAGAGGCAAGAAAGAAAGGAGAGGAAATAGATAAAGTTAAAAAAGAGCACTTTATGAGAGCTATTAAGAAGGTAAAAGAGACTATTAATAGAAGAAAATGAGAATTTAAATTTTTACTTTTTTTAATTTTATTATTTTGGTGTTATTTCGTTTTTGATATATTTAAAATCTAATATAAGTATTGATGTATACATACATAATAATTCCGGTTTAATTATCGTCTTCTTCCTCTTTTGGTTCAAACCATCTTACTACTTTACCACATCTTAAACATTTTTTCTTCCATTCTCTTACATTGCTAGAATAAATGTTAATATAAGTAGGTTTTCCCCATTTATGTATTCCTATTCTGCATAAAAAAGGTTTATTTTCGTTAGATAATGGAGATATTTCAAACAAATTTATCAAAGAAATTATAGAACGGGATAAAGAGGATAAGATGCCATTTAAAATAGGAATAAAAATTAAAATAGTTATTATAATGCAAACAATCTTATAACACATAAAATTATAAATGAATCAAAAGAGAAATATACGCTTATAACTAAAATTAGAAATATAATTAAGATGCTACTGATATAATATACAATATATATTCAAAGGGAGAATCCACCATATACTATTTCTTTTATATAGTATACTAATTTGAGTGATACTTCGTCTTCTCTTTTATTAATATATTCAAAAATCATAGAAAAAATGATATATGAAATAAAGAATATAAGAGATATTATGATGATATCTTTTTTATAAAAGATATTTTCTACAAAAAATGATAAAACATTGTATATAATCTTGATCAGGTTTATATTTTTTACATTTTCTATATTTGTAGATTGAATGGCTGTTGAAATATATCCGTTATAATATATATAGGATAATATAGTAAGTAATATTAATCTTGTATTCTCATTTTTAAAGTTATTTATCATAAAAATTAATTAAATATTACATTAAAAATTTAAAAATTTTTAACTGTATAAATAAACAAATTATTTAAATAAAAACAACCTGATGGCTTTACCGGTGCTGATATCGAGGCAGTATGTAGAGAGGCTGCCATGAATGCATTAAGAGAAGCAAGGGCTAAGGGCAAAGAGGTGAAGGAAGTTAAGAAGAAGCATTTCGAAGAGGCAATTAAAAAAGTTAAAGAGAGTGTGGAGAGGAGGAAGTGATGTTAAATAATTTTATAATTTTTACCTATGAGTAGGGAAATATTTTTAAATTATTTCCCTGTATAATATACTACATATGGAGGTATATAAGCTAAGAGAGGTCGTAAAAGATTATTATGAAAAAGAAATTCCGGAAATTATAGAACGTGAAATAAAGGTATCTTTACCTGAGAATATAGATAGATGTGTTGTTCTAATTGGTCCGCGAAGAGCAGGAAAAACATATTATTTATTTCAACAAATGAGTAAATTAAAAAAGAATGAAAGAATATACATAAATTTTGAAGATTTCAGGTTTGAAAACGAAAATTATAAAGTGATTTTAGAGATAGTTGATCAATTTTTTCAATTAACGGGTTGTGAAAAGCCCATTTTATTTCTTGATGAGATTCAAAACATAAAAGATTGGGAAATTGCGGTAAGAAATTTAATTGATCAAAGATATAAGATATTTATTACTGGTTCTAACTCTAAATTGTTAAGTAGAGAAATATCTACCTCATTAAGAGGAAGAAGTTTGAATTATTATATTTTTCCGTTTTCTTTTTTAGAATTTTTGAAAGTTAAAAAAATGAAAGTGAATAAATTTATTAGCAGTAAAGATAAAAATATGATATTGCGGTATTTGGAAGAATATCTAGAATTTGGAGGATATCCCGAGGTTGTATTAAGTGAAGAAAAAGAAAATAAGGAGAGAATCTTAAAAGAAATATGGGACTTAACAATCTTAAAAGATATAGTAGAAAGATACGGATTCAAGAATATAAAAATATTGAGGTTATTAATTAAAGCAATAATAGAATCAAAGGAATTGTCCATTCATAAATTCTATAATTTTTTGAAATCTATGAATATTCGAGTTAGTAAAAATACTCTTTATGAATACTTACAGGCATTAAGTGATGTGATGATAGTTTTTCCGGTTCATAACTATGCACCCACATATAAAGATGTAGAGAGAAGCATTCCTAAAATGTATTTGGTGGATAATGGGTTATATCTGCATTCTAAAGACATAGGAAGAAAAATGGAAAATGTTGTGTTTGTGCATTTAAAAAGACAGGAGAATTATGCACCTTTGCAAGAAATATATTATTATAAAACGAAAAATAATAAAGAAATAGATTTTGTAGTCAAAAATGGCAATAATATTGAAATTATAGAGGTATGTTATGTATTTGATGAAGAACACAAAAGAAAATTAATTTGTGCAATGGAAGAACTTAATTTAGAAGAATGTGTGTGTATTACTTGGGATGAGGAAGAAAAAATAGAAGAAAAAAACAAAAAAATACTTCTTATTCCTTTATGGAAGTGGCTAATCTCAGTAAAGTAAATAAGAAATAAAAGTAAGAAGAAAACCTTCGAGGAGGCTATTAAAAAGATTAAGGAGAGTGTGGAGAGGAGGAAGTAAGGGTTTTACTTTACTCTGCGATTATTTTTTCTATTCTCTTCCTGTACTCAGGCACTTCTATGAATTCCTTTATTAATTCCTTAGCATCTTTTTTGTTCCGAGAACCCTTGCATTGCGTAGCACTATGCTTTTCAATGAAAATTGTTAAAACACAGTCTTCCTTCTTCACGCTGAAGTTTATGTTTTTCTCGAAATTTTTGAGGACAGCCTCGATATCTTCCTTTTCAAACGTTGAAGGGATTTCCGAACCGGAAAATTTTAAATTCTGCTCTCTGTAAGTCATAAAGATTCTCAGTTCGTTTTCATCAAGAATCTTTTTCGCTTCACTAACCTCCATCTTTAGAGGTGTAGGATCAACAACCAGCGCCTTTCCTCCATATCTCAACACTCTGTAAATTTCCTCGAAGAAAAAATCTGGACATCTTAGTCCGTGCAAAACACCTGTTGATACAATATAATCGAAGTAATTTTCCTTAAACGGTAGGCGGTACGCATCTGCTGCCACAAATCTCGCTTTATCTTTCGTGTATTTTTTAAAATACTTCGAAAATTCGAGCGTGCAATCTATTCCAATGTACGTACCCTCGACTAATCTCGAAATTTCATAAAGCAGCATTCCGTGAGCGGTTCCTATGTCAAGTAATTTTATTTCCCTCTTCGGATTTTTTCCAATATCTTCTGCAATCCTTTTTGCTATTCTACGATAAAAATCCTTTCCCGCGTACTCACATATTTTCACATATGTTTTGACGTGCTCTTCGGGAATTCTTTCCCATGATTTCATATCAAGATAATATCCATTAAATTTCATGTATTATCTCCTCTAAAGAATACTCCTCTCCTTTTTCCATATTTCTTAAAATATTATTGATTTTTTCTTTTATTTTCTCCATATCTTCTTTAATTGCGTATTGGATCTTAGGCATGATTTCACTTTATTTATACATCCTATACATACTTTAAACTATTTATACTTTAAAAAGCTTTGAGAAATAAAGGCATTGTCCAATAATCTTCTATTTGTTAAGCGGAAAAGCAGCCTTTTAAAGAAGTGCATGAGAGAAAGCTAACCTTGTAGAGCCAATGCGATTACCGCTATAAGTGCTATTTGCGCGTTAAATTTCCGCTTAACAATAAGGAATTATCGGACAATGCCAGAGATAAAAAGCATTTTGATGAAGCAATTAAAAAAATTAAGGGGAGTATGAAGAATGTGAGGTAATATTAAACAAACCCTTTAATTTTTCTTTTATTTCTTCAATTTTGGTAGAGGTTAATTTTCCTATTGTTTTATAGATTAAACTTTTTTCAACAGTATATATAGAATGAAGATGTATAAAACTTTCTTTTTTTATTTTACCTTCTTTCAAACTACTTTGGTTAATTTTAATCTCATATTTACTTATTTGACTTTTAGAACTTATTTTACACACAATAACATCCTTCTTAGAAACATCTGCTAATATCATTACAGGTCTTAATTTATAAGATTCATATGAAGAATATATTAACTTCAAAACAACTATGTCTCCCATGTTATATCTCAAATAGTTCCTCTGCATCTTCCCCTTCCTTATATAATCTTTCATGAGAATATCTTTTCAAAGATGACGATTCTAAAAATTCTATTTTCTCTAATACTTCTTTTATTAAATATTTTATTTCCTCTATATCCTCTTTAGTTGCATACCTTACAGAAGGCATTATCACCACCTTATAAGAATATAATAACTTTGAACTTTAAAAATGTTGTTTGATAATAAGAGACACTTTAGACGAGTAATTAAGAAGGGTAATGAGAGTATGAAGAAAAGGAAGTAATTTTCTTAATATTTTAAAATCTGAAAGATTATGGTATATTTATATACCTATAATGTGTGGTGATTGCATGTATATAACCTATGACAAAGAAAACGATGTACTTTACATAAAGTACAAAGAGGGAAAAATAATGGAAAGTGAAGAAATAAGTGAAGGCATTATTGTTGATTATGATGAAAAAGGAGAAATTATAGGAATAGAGATTTTAAACTTTAAAGAGAGAAGTGATTTTAACTTAAAAGAATTTATTTTGTCTGAGGGTAAGAACATCTCAGTGATTCTATGAAAATAATATTTACTAAGCATGCTTTGGAAAGAATGAAGGAAAGAGATATAGGATTTAAGGAAGTTAAGAGTACTTTGAAAAATCCTGATAAAATTGCTAATAATAGATATATCAAGAAAATAGATTCTTATGTGTTGATTGTAGTAGTTAATGAGGAGAGTAAAGGAGTCATCAAGATTGTTACAGTATTCAAAAGTTCTAAAATAAGTAAGTATTTATAGTAAGATTTTTAAGAGAAGCCAGGGCTAAAGGTAAGGAAGTGGAGGAAGTCAAGAAAAAACACTTTGAAGAAGCAATTAAGAAGATTAAGGAGAGTGTGGAGAGGAGGAAGTGATATTAAATAATTTTATAATTTTTACCTATAAATAGGGAAATATTTTTAAATTATTTCCCTATATATTGACAGTAAAGATAAGAGAAAAAAATTTGGAGATTATTCAGAAGTTGTGTCAAATAAAAGAACACAAAAAAGCCAATCATAGCAGTTAACCCCTTGAATATGGCTATACTTTCCGTTAACCAAATTTCTCAAAATATATTATTGGGCAATACATGGAAATGACTAATTATGTGTTAAGAAAATATATATTTTTGATGTAATTATAATATAATATTTATCCAAATTATGTTCAAAGCAGGTGATGAATGTGACAGATGAAGAAGCAAACATGGCAATGAGTAAAAGCATTACTATTACGACATTGAGTTTTTTGATAAACATACCTAGAGCAGAACTTGAAGAGAAGTTAAAGAACAACGAGTACATAGATGAGTTTGAGATAGAGGAATTGGATGATAAAGATATTAGGAAAGATGTATTTATCATTTTTAAAAATCCCGTGGATATCAGATATCTTCCAAATGTAATTAGCGAGATTCTTGGTTATCGATAAATTAAGGGGATGAAATAATGGTATTAGAAGCAAGAGTGAAAAATATAAATTTAAATACTTTTTATGAGTGTGCCATAATCTCAAAAAGTCTTGCAAGAAAATTAAATGTGAGAGAGGGAGACAGGATAAAGGTCAGGAAGAGATTTTCTGAGAAGGTATATATTGTGGATATAGACAATGATAATGAGATTGTAAAGGATGATCAAATAGGTATACCTAAAAAGTACTCATCTTTTAAGGATAATGATGTTGTGATGTTGAGAGTCACCAATCCCCCAAAATCAAAAGAAATAATAAAAAAGAAAATTGAGGGGTATGAACTTTCTAAGAGAGATATTAGATTGCTTATAAGTGATGTATATCATAGGAGATTGTCTAATATTGAGATAGCATCATATCTTACAGCTGTTAAAATAAATGGAATGACAATAAAGGAGATTTATTATGTGACTCAAGAGATGTATAAATATGGAGATATCATCTCATGGCCCTGGCATTGGAAAATTGTGGACAAACATTCCATAGGAGGTATTCCTGGCAATAGAACAACGCCAATTGTAGTTAGCATAGTTGCAGCAGCAGGATTAAAAATTCCAAAAACATCAAGCAGAAGCATTACATCACCTGCTGGTACGGCAGATACTATAGAGGTATTGGCGGATGTATGCTTCTCTATTGATGAAATAAAGAGAATTGTTAGCAAAACTAATGGATGTATGGTATGGGGCGGGGCTTTAGATTTGGCTCCAGTTGATGATATATTTATTCAAATAGAGAAACCTTTGAATTTGGATCCTGAAGGACAAGTAATTGCATCTATACTCTCAAAGAAGAAATCTGTAGGAAGCAAATATGTGCTTATAGACATACCTTACGGAGATGAGGCAAAGATAGAGGAATTTAATAAAGCAAAAATTTTGGCAGATAAGTTCAAGATAGTAGGTGCATATTTGGGTATGAGAGTTGAAAGCATAATTACAAAAGGATCATCTCCTATAGGAAGCGGAGTAGGGCCTGTATTGGAGATGATAGATGTACTTAATGTACTTTATGGAAAGGGGTCTCGTGATTTAAGAGAAAAATCTTTAGAAATGGCGGGGATATTGTTAAATATTGCAGGCAAAGGAGATTACAACACTGCAAAATACATATTAGAGAGTGGAAAAGCATTCAAAAAATTTAAGGAGATAATAGAAGCGCAAAATGGTAGCGTTAATAAATCTCTTATAGATATGCTTGGGAGACATACTTACGAGGTCAAGGCATCTCAGGATGGGATAGTAGAGAAGATAAGCAATTCCTCTATTGCTGAGATTGCTAAAAGGGCAGGTGCTCCATCATTCAAAGGTGCTGGCGTATGGTTGTTCAAGAGAGTTGGTGATAAAGTTAAAAAAGGGGAGACATTATTTAAGATATATGCTGAAAGCGAGAGAAAATTAGATTATGCGCTTGATGTGGTGAAAGAGAACCCACCATTTTTGCTAAGCAAAAAGGATAGTTTTATTGTGATGGAGAGGTGATAAAACATGGAGCTATGGAAAAGCATAGAACCTCTTGCTGGGAAGGATGTTGTAAATGTAATTATTGAGATATCAAAGGGCAGTAAAAACAAATATGAGTTGGATAAGAAAACAGGATTAATAAAGCTCGATAGAGTTTTATATAGTGCTATGCACTATCCTTTAGATTATGGTCTCATACCAAAGACATATTGTGAGGATGGGGATCCATTGGACATTTTGGTAATCTCAACGGAATCTCTTCTTCCAGGCGTATTGGTAGAGGCAAGAGTAATAGGAGCTATGAGGATGATAGACAGTGGGGAACAGGATGATAAGCTTATAGGAGTAGTGGCAGAGGATCCACGATTGAATCATATAAATGACATAGAAGATGTTGGTGAGCATACATTAAAAGAAATAAGGCATTTCTTTGAGCATTATAAGGATCTTCAGGGTAAAAAGGTTGAGGTTAAAGAATTTCTCGGCAAACAACAGGCTTTAAAAATACTTAAGGATAGCATTTCCCTTTATAATCAAAAATTTAAATAACTTCTTTTTAAATTTTAGATGCAAAAATTGTTCTATGGAAAAGGACAAGGAGATATATGTTCCGGATACCTCAGCATTGATAAATCATGTGGTTAGCAGATTAATAGAGGAGGGAAGTATAAAGGAAGGTGTTATAATCATACCTAAATTTGTCCTTTCTGAGTTGGAAAATCAAGCAAATAAAGGCAGAGATATAGGATATTTGGGATTAGAGGAGATAAAGAAGCTAAAGCAATTTGAAAAAGAAGGAAAAGGCATTGAGGTTACTTTTGAGGGAAGATTGCCTACTCTTGAGGAGATCCAACTCTCAAAATCCGGTAGGATAGATTTTCTTATTAGGGAGATTGCATATGAAAAGGGAGCAACGCTGATAACCTCTGATTATGTTCAGGCAAAGGTAGCTGAAGCAATGGCTATGAACGTGATATATATTGAAAAGAAAATACCTCTCGAGAAATTGCCTTTTGAAAGATTTTTTGATGAAAACACAACATCTGTGCATTTAAAGGAAGGATGTAAACCTATGGCAAAAAAAGGAAGACCAGGAAACATGAGATTGGTTGAGATTGGTGATGAGGTATTAACAAGAGAATATCTTGAAAAACTAATTTCTGATATCTTGGATTATGTTAGGATAGATGATGAGAGTCATGTTGAGATAAGCAAATTTGATGCTACTGTAGTACAGCTAAGAGAATACCGCATAGCCATTACAAGACCACATTTCTCAGATGGCATAGAAGTAACCATTGTCAAACCTACAATTAAATTGACATTAGATGACTATAAATTGAAGGACAAGTTGATAGAGAGATTAAGAACAAAGGCAGAGGGCATATTAATAGCTGGTCCTCCTGGTCATGGAAAAACAACATTTGCTCAGGCATTGGCAGAGTATTATCTCAGCTTGAACAGAGTTGTTAAGACAATGGAGCACCCACGTGATCTAAATCTTCCAAAGGAAATAACCCAATATGCTCCGCTTGATGGAAAGATGGAGAATACAGCAGATATCCTTTTGCTTGTGAGACCTGACAATGTGATATATGATGAGGTTAGGAAAACTGCAGATTTCAAAATATTTGCGGATATGAGAATGGCAGGTATTGGGATGATAGGAGTGGTACATGCCTCGAATCCCATAGAGGCAGTGCAGAGGTTTATAGGAAGGGTTGATCTTGGACTTATACCTCAGATTGTGGATACCGTGATATTTATCCACTCAGGTGAGATCAAGAGAGTATATACTCTCTCATTAACTGTAAGAACGCCCACAGGGATGATTGATGATGATCTCGCGCGTCCTATTATAGAGGTTAGGGATTTCGAGACAAATGAGTTGAAATATGAGATTTACACATATGGAGAGCAAACCGTTGTGATGCCAGTAGAGAATGTGCCAAATGAGAAGCAGGAATCTGCTATAGAGAATCTGGCAAAGGAGATGATATTGAAAGAGGTTAGAAAATTTGCTAAGAATCCAGAGATTTCTATCATAGATAAAAACAGGGTTGTTGTTAAAGTGGATGAGAAAGATATTGCTAAACTAATAGGCAGGAAAGGCAAAACAATTAGCAATATAGAGGAGAAGTTAGGCTTGAAGATAAATGTTGAACCCAAAACTGGCACTCTTAAAGATGAAATAGATTATGATTTAGAAGAGAAGGGAGCTTACATAGTGATATATGTGGATGATAAATTAAAATGTAAAACAGTCGATATATACAGTGATGGTGAGTACTTGCTCTCACCAACTGTAAGTAAAAAAGGATATATAAAGATAAAGAAGAAATCTGAGCTGGGAAAGAAACTTCTCAGTGCATGGCTCAAAGGCACATTAAAACTTTATGCTTAATTTTAGAGTTTTTAGGTAGTTTGTAGATTTTGGCATTGTCCAATAATTTTTGATGAGGATTTGTTAACGAGAAAATTCGTTCTTACAATCGCATTAGCTCTACAAAGTTTGCTGCTCTAATGGGCTTCTTTAAGAGGTTATCTTTTAACAAGGAATTATACCCAGTCAATGAGCAGCAGTAAAGCAGCTAACCTTTTGAAGAGGTTAGCATGCTACAAAACCTGTAGTAATAGCGATTTCTTCCAATTAACAAAATCATTTAAAATGGTTAACGGGAAGCATAGCCCTATTCAAAGGGTTAACTGCTCTTATGCACTTCTTTGAGAGGTACGTTTCCGCTTAACAAATAGAGAATTATTGGACAATGCTCACATCTTTGGTAATAGTCAAAATTTTTTATTTTTTGAAATACCATAATCTAAATATGGTGGAGCGATTTGTATTGAGATATCATTTAAAAGCGCGGAAAGGTTGGGTGTGTATAGATAGAGATATAGAAGATCTCCTTAATAAGATAAAGACCACAAATAAAGAGAGCGGTATTATCCACATATTTGCTAAGGGATCAACAGGATCTGTTATATTGATAGAGGATGATCCAAATCTCCTACATGATTTGTTTGATATACTTGATAAGATAGCACCTTTTGATAGAGATTACAAACATCACATGACATGGCATGATGATAATGGTGCAAGCCATATAAGGGCAACTCTCTTGGGTCAAGAAATCTCGATACCATATGAGGAGGGAAGATTACTCAAAGGCACATGGCAAAATATCATTCTCATAAATCATGATACAAGAGATAGAGAAAGGGAAATAATAGTGACGATATTGTAGTGTCATTGAGTGATTTCTTTTAATGCCCTTACATCTACGATCCAATATTTTTGCGATGAGATGATGATTGGATTGATTTCCATTTCTAAAAGATTTTCTTCCTTGTATATCTTATACAATTTGAGTATAACATCAGCTAATTTATCTATGTCATACTTTATATCGCGGAATTTGTTTTTAGCCAAGAAAAATCCATACTTTGTTGATAATATTAAGTCTTTGATGCCTTCTTTATTTAGCGGAAGAAGCCTAAATGCAACGTCTTTTTCTAATTCGATATCTATCCCGCCTTTTCCAAAAGATACCACATTACCATATAGATGATCCTTCTTAAATGAAATGTAGAACTCGCGACCTTTAACTTCTTTCTCTATATATACCTCTTCAGCCTTAGTGATTATCTCTTTATATTTATTTATTAAATCCTCAAGAGAATATACATTAAGATAAATGAGCCCATGTTCTGTTTTATGCGAATATTTTCGTGAGAAACCTTTTATAACAAAGGGTGGCGTATTGTTATCAAAAAAGTTTTTTATGTCCTCTATTGAGGATATTTTCTTTCGTGGCACAATATTTAATCCCTCTTCCAAAAATCTATCTTCCAAATCATTCAATGAGAGAAGTTTTACCAGCACCATTGTTTTCACTCCTACATATTTAACTTTCTTTGAATTTGTCTTAACATGTCTATGATAAGATCATTTTGAGTTTTTATTGTTCGTAATTCATATATAACATCTTCCAATGATGGATTCTGGATGGTTTCTTTTTCAGCATTCTTCGTATTCTCTTCAAATGAAAAGGGATATAATGCTTCAGGGATATTTTTCTCAGGATTCTCAAATTTTTCTGGAGGATTTTCATTAAATGGAGGAGGATAAAATAATCCTTTTTCCTGTTCTGGAGAATAAGGTTGTTTTTGATTAAGATTACTGACATCTTTAGGATAACTACTCTCATTTCTTTCTTCATTCGGATTAATATCTTCATTAATGTTTTTTCCCATTAAAAAGTTTTTACTTGCCTCTAACATCAATTCGCTTTGCGTTTTTTTCTTTTTTAAGAAATCAAAAACACCCATAAAAATATATATTCAACCTTGATACTATATATAATTTGTATAAAGGTGAGAGATTATGAGAAAATTTAAGGGACTAAGCGCAGCTATTGCTGTTGTCATTACCATTGTTGTGTTATTAATAATTGCATTAGCGGTTATTGGAGTTTCAACAGGTGCTATTGGTAAGCTTGGAGGTGTAATCTCACATACTCCTGGGGAAGAGGAGATATCATCAACAGTATGTTCATCTCAGATTACTCAAGAGCTTTGTGAGAAATTTGAGAATTGTGAATGGGTTGATGGTAAATGTGTTCCAAGAGAATAGCATACTCTAAACTTGATATGACTTTAACTCCAAGAAATCTCGGTTTAGCAGGAGGTATTCTTTGGGGCTTATGCTTATTTATAACAACTTTGATTTCCATGTTTACAGGATATGCTATGGAATTTTTAAGCATGAAATCTTTTGATAATTTGGTTAAGAGAATGTGTAGCCTGATAAGAGGCATCTTGAAGCATCTAACCTTAAATTTCTTTAATGAGAACTGGTTAATGGAAGGGATACCTTCTCGATGAGCCATAGGAGAGCAGCTAACCTTAAGTGGGTAGCATACTCAAAGAGCTTTGATAATAGCACCATCTTCCCGTTAACCATATTATCAAAAAATTGTTGAGGAGAGGCATGCATCTTTAAAAGAGCATGTTACAGCAGCTAATCTTTTGAGCGGTTTTGAAGCAGAGCTATCCTTTTTCAAGGCGAGTTACAATGCTGTAAAGCCTGGGAGAGGGCGATTCTTTTCGCGTTAACTAAAAAATAAAAAATGGTTAACGGGAAGGATAACCTATTCATTCAGCATATTAGAGCAGCTAACCTTTTTGAAAGGTTAGCATGCTGCAAGACCTTGGCGAAAGTGATATCTTCCCGTTAACCAAATTTTTATTAAATCTTTTATTGGTTAACGGGAGACATACCTTATCAAAACACGTATTACAGCAGCTAACCTTCGAAAGGGGTTAGTGAGCAGCTAACCTTTTGAGCGGTTAGCATGCTGCAATGTGCTTTGGAAAGCGATTCTCTCGCGTTAACCATGACCTTAAAAATAAATCAGGTTCATGAGAGGGAGGTTAATTATTTAAATAATTCATTTTCAATAAAATATAAACTTATGGAGATATCAATGACTTATTTTTTATCTTTGTTGAGCAGTTTTTTGCTTTTTTTGATGCTTATCTTTTCGGGTATAAAAGCAGATAAGAAAAAGGAAATCAGAAAACTCATAATTTCTATTCTTATAACTATGTTGGTAGTATATACATTGAAGTTCTCATTGAGATTTGAAAGGCCTGGAACGGATATTTTATTATTTAAATTTGATAAGTATTCTTTTCCAAGTACTCATGCAGCTCTTAGCGGAGTTCTTGGATTATATATCTCTACATTATGGTCAATTATTTTAGCAATAATAATAGGCTTGTTAAGATGCTATCTCAAGGCGCATTATTTGATGGATATTATTGGAGGATGGATTATAAGCTTAGTGATTTATTGTATAGCATTCCGTAAACAAGAAATCATTTCAAAATCAAAAAAACTTAAGAAGATATTATTAAGAAAAATTCTTCATGTGATTTTTGGTAGTGGAGTGTTGATTTCAGGAATTCTCTTCTATGATTATTTTCTTTATATAGGCATAGCGATAATAGCGCTATATTTAGCGTTTGTTCATACTCCTATCGGAAGAAAGATATATTTAAAAGTTAAGCGTCCTGATAAAACCTGGATTGATGTTCTTTCTCCTGTATACATTGTTTTGGGAGCCATGATTTCATATTTATTATACCTGGAGCATATATTTTATATCTCTCTTATATTTGTGGCTTATATTGATGCATTTACATCTGTTATTGGAAATATATTTCCTTATCTTAGATTGCCAAATAAGAGACATCTTACAGGAACAATAATAGGTAGCATGATAGCATATATTATAGTCTCTTGGTTTTCATCAGAGATATATGGATTTATAAGCTCACTATCTTTTTTTGTATATGAGGTTGTTTTTCCAAGTTATAAAAAAATAAATGATAATTTATTTATTCCTGTTTGGATTGGGTTATGGCTTATGATACTTGAGAGGTTGATATTATGAGATATAAGGTTTTAAGTTTAATATCTGGAGAATTGGACTCTCCTATTGCTGCATATTTATTAGCGAGAAGAGGATTTAAGGTTGATCTCTTACATTTTGATGCGGAATCATATAATGAAGGAATCTTGCTTTATAAAACCACAAGAATATTTGAGAGATTTAAGAAAAATAATATTGTTAAAAGATTATATGTGGTGCATCAAAAATACCTCCTTGATATATTGACAAAAGAGGTTCCACCAAATCTACTTATAGTGGTGTGGAGAAGGTTTATGGTTAGAATTGCAGAAAGGATTGCAAAAAGATATGGATATGATTTCTTAGCCACAGGAGATTCGATAGGTCAAGTAGCAAGTCAAACAATCTATAACATGTACGTGATAGATCAAACAACTGAAATGCACATTTTAAAGCCGCTATTATTATGGAACAAAAAAGATATAATAAAAATGAATCACAAATTAGGGATATACGATATTACCTCTATAACGAGTTCGTGTCTTCTTGGCATTCCCCTTAAGTCTAAAACATGCACAAAGCTAAGCGAGATATTAAAGATAGAGGAGAAATTGAATGTTGAAGAACTTGTAGATAAATATAAGGAAAATTTAGAGATATTAGAATAACTCAACATCAAGTGTGAAATCTTCTCCGGTGTTCAATTCTGGAGGAAGAAGATCAGTGTCTATTATAGCAGCAACTTTATATGCATCTGATAATTTTCTACCTTTTAATCTATCCAAGAAATTGATTCCTTCATTCCATCCAAAATAGCAAGTGATTAGATATTCATTATTTTTGATATTTGTCATCCACACTTTATTCTCACTCACGGCAATAAATGTTTCATTCTTAATTTGAGAGATATTGACATCATAAATATAGCTATCGCTAGGAGATAACAAAGAGGTGTTGAAATATAAAACATATCCTCTAAAACCATCATAGTTTATATAAGAACTCAAATTACTTACAACCAATATATATTTATCTTTATCCGGCACAGAGGATAAATCATATGTTGATGGAATATAGGCAATACCATAAAACTCATTTCCTACTAATCTTCCATTTGTATAATTACACAACTTAAAGGATGAAAGTATGTTTTCATATGAATTTATGGTTATGTAAGGATCCTCAAAATTCTCTATTGAGAAATAGGCACATAGCATTTTTTCCAAATTGTATCCCTGCTGATTTATTTTATCTACTATAACATATGAAATATTAAAGCATGCTTTTATTATATCGTATGAGTGCATGGATATTGAGTAATTATTTATCTCCACATCCAAAACAATGTTTTTAAGTGATGCTATCATCTTATACTTTGATAGCCACTCTGTGATCGTGCTGTTAATCATAAAATCATTTTTGAATCCATCATAATCCCCATAAATAGATAAATTAAATAATATGTCTTCTGTGTTATTATAAAACCTACCTTCATAGGTCTCATTATTTATAAGCTCAACTAATGCTCTCTTTAATGCTACCTCAACACTTCTCGGAAAATCACGCTCTAAACATTTTTTTATTTCCTTTAAGGTATTTCCTCTATAAAAACTTGATGTGGTGCTCTCAACATATTTCATTTTGATTGATAGGTTATAGGTCAAATATACAAGCATTATAGATATTGCGATGATAGTAAATAGAGTATACCCTAATCCTTTTTTCTTATTAGTTTTTACCATACTGTCACCTCCAATCTAACAGGACCATGGAGATAAGGTATATTACCTATACTTGCTGTTTCATTTTTTATTTCAGTGGCATTGATATATCCTCCAAGAACTGCACGTAATCTTTGAATGGCATCATTTATTGCTTCCTCTTTTGAAGGTAATACATTGCCATATCCAACATGTGATGGTATTAAAATAGTATACTCAAATGAACTTTCTGGAAGATAATCACAACCTGAACATGAATCCTCCATTCTAATATAGTTATCTACAGATACATCGAAGTTGACTGGATCAATGTAAATAGTGGAGGGAATGCCTCGTGGAAGATGAGAGCTGAAAACCCGAGTTGTAGGTATTGCGCTGCTCCACACATCAACATCAATAGTATAACTGAAAAGCTGGGCAACATGTAGGAATGTGGAAAGCAAAGTATTATCATTGAAATTTATGGTATATGTTTTTGGATTTTCTTTATTACCTCCTAAGAGATTGGAGATTGTTATGTCTATTTTTCCATAATAGAGGGAGGTTTCATTGTAGGTATAATTTAAGAATACATATGTTGATCCATATGGATCATTCTCTGGATCAGAATATATCTCAGTATATCCATCTCCAGTAAAGTCATCTCCATATGTATTGGCATATACCACTATATAATTTGTACCTTGCTGGGATACAGGTGTTAAATCATAATAGAGATCCATATTTTTTGATGGATGTATAATTTCATCAATTAGATTTCCATTCACATATACTCTTACATCCCAATTATACCACTGCCAATCTTCCCATGACCACCACCACCCTACATCCTCTATATCTCTTAAGGAAAGATGAAAGGTTACATTATTGATATGCGAATTTAAAGGTATATAATATTCCATTGTAGCCCATACGCCTGTTTTTCTATTTAGTGTTTCATTAGAAAGAACATCCTCATAATACACATACTTTTCAACATTTTTCTTTTCCTCATAAAATGAATCATCACTATATGTTATTTCGATTCTGCTACCAGGATGTACATGTGCATTATACTGCGGATTTTTAAATCTTAGTGTCAAGGTGTTCCATCCATGGTGAATATGAGGTTTTAGATCCACATATCCAAACATTGCTCTTCCTGTTGCTGCTAATTCATTCCACAACCAAACAATATCATCTTTTATATTAACTCCATTGATTGATACTGCATTAAGATCACTTGAGCTTCTTCCTTTATGGATTGAGATATAGAATATTGCTGATGATAAATTTTCAGGATACTGCTCATAATAAAATTTCTTTGTTATTGTTAACCATCCTCCTTCATTTCCTGCCCCTTCTGGAGAGATAGGAAATACTAATGTTGTATTTTTCTTTATTTTTGTAGCAAATGCTTTTGCTACATATCCCAATGGCTCCTTTGTTTCTTCATAGCCTGTAACAAAAGTATATGCTTTTGATATGTATTCAGATGATGTGTTTGAGGTTGAATAAACAATAAACTCTTTTGTGCTTGTTGAGAGGGTTATATTTATATAAAAATATTTTGTTAAGTTTGGATAGAGATAATCTATGAGATTTTTTATGAGGGTGTAGTTATTTTTATTCCATAACAAGACAATAATCTCATCAATTGACTTGTTATATAATACTTCTTTATCAATATTACATGTTGAGGATATCTCATTCTGATATGTACTTGGCAGTGATGAGAACTTAATTTCGTGTAGAGTGGTTATTATATCATGCGCCAATAGATTATTCTTCTTTTCTTTTATATAGGCATAGATGTTTTCGCTGCTTTCATTATAATAATATATGAATAATCCAAAAATAAAGATACTAAGCAAAGATAAAGCCATGATAGCATCATATGTGAATATTATTCCTCTTCTATTTCCAAACATAAATCTCGACCCTCACTACAGTTTGATTTAATATGCCTATTCTTGTTATCTTAAAAACATCCTGCGAAAAATAAGGATACTTCCCATATGAAAAAACGCTTTTTGTATTATTAAAATATGTGATGTTAATGAAGAAGTGATATTCCTCATTTGGCATAAAAAACCTTTTACTTTTATTATAAGGCATACTACTTAAGAACATAAGTTTTGTGAAATTTATCACATTTTCCTTACCCGTTGAAAAACCAATCATTTTTACGTTATGAGGATCCCAATTTTCCGGATTTCCAGTATAGGATAATATGTAATATCCGATATTTTTTGCTAAATTCTCAACCATATATGTTTCTTTATAATTCTCGCTTTTTTCAAACATGACATTTCCCATAAAGAACACGATACATATTAAAACTATAAAGATGGCTAATGAAAATACAAAATCTGGTAGCAATACCTGAGCCTTTGATTTAATATGGGAACACATAAATTACACCTTTTTTATTTTCAATTCTATGTTTCTTTCCTGGTATTACGGTTATATTTATTTCGCTAACTGTAAGTTTTTGTGTATATGTTACATTTTGAATATCGACCACTATTAAATTGTTTGAGTATGTGAGAATATAGTCTTTGTTTGATATCTTTTGAGGAAATGTGTGGTTAAGATAAAAGCCATCTCCTTGCATATATACATATTGAATCATATCACTTAACCTACTTAAAAATTCCTGAAGGTTATTTTCTTTTATTTTTTCTGTGAGATCATATCTTGTATATAATACAAAAGAATAAATAGTTATTGCTAAGAGAATAGCAGTGATATAAAACATAAATTCCAATGATACTTGGGCTTTTCTTTTAGACTCATGAAAGCTTAACGAAATCATATTTTACACCATCCTCTAATGATGTTATTATAAGTTTATATCTTCCATATGTATTTGGAAGAGAGGAAAAAGAGATATTAAAAGGTAAATCTATAAAGAAATCTTCTTCGCCATAACTCATACGGGCTCTTATGACAATGAATCTATTATTCTCAATTCCAAAGTATTCCATATTTGAAGGTAATATGATGTATATTGTTTTTTTAGAATTTGTTCCTTGATTATAAACAGACATAGAGTTTATTTTTATTTCCTTTAGAGTATCCTTAATCATGATGGCTGATCTTATATCAGAGATATCTGTTTTATATTCTATGGAAAGATATATAATGGGTAAAAGAATAAGCATCCCCATTCCCACAATAATCAGGAATTCCAAACTTGCCTGCGATAATAGCATAGCATAGTTTTTTCTCTTTTTCACATTCATAAACATAAATAATGACATCTAAGTTATATAAACTTTTCATAGCGATTATGAAGCAAGTAACCTCTCAACAATGTTAACCTACTCCAAAACCTTTCGAATAGTCTAGCTTCCCATTAACAAATTGTTCAATAATTTTTTGATGAGGATTTATACTCAGTCAATGAGCAGCAGTAGAGCAGCTAACCTTTTGAAGAGGTTAGCATGCCACAAAACCTGTAGTAATAGCGATTTTTTCCGGTTAACAAAATCATTTAAAATGGTTAACGGGAAAACATAGCCCCTATTCAAAGGGTTAACTTGCTCTCATCCGCTTCTTTAAGAGGCTATTTTTCCGCTTAACAATAGAGAATTATTGGATAATGCCAATAAAAAGATAGAAATTTATTTATATCTTACCCTACTTTAAATATTATTATGGTTAGAAAATCGCAAAAAAGTGATGTGGATTATGTTATAGAATCTTGGGTAAAGGAACAATTGGAAGAGGGAGAGAATCCAGAGATAATAAAAGAATCTCTTATCATATTAAATCGAGACCCAAGAATAGTGGATAAGATTCTAAAGAGCGTGAAACCTAAAAAGAAGGAGTTAAAGAAAGAGGTCAAGAAAGATGTGCTTTCTGTTCCTGCAGGAAATGTTATAGAGCAGGAACATGTAAGGATAAATATTCCGCATGAATTGTTACCTCAAGATGAAGATTTATTTACTTTGGAACATAAAAAGCCTATAAGTGATCTTAAGATAAAGGAGATTGCCATAAAAAAGAAATTTAAGAGCATATTTCCATTGGTGCTTATGCTTATAGGAGCCTCATTGATTTTGATTGGTGTTTATATATATTTCTATCTCTAATTTTTTGTATGAAGGGTAATCAAAATGGATGTAAAATTTCCAAGGATAGAGGACACAAGTTATTTTACAGTTAGAAAAATAAAGGATGAGAATGGAAATGAAGTTGGTAGGGTGATAATGTATAGATTGAAAGGAAAAAAGGAATTTACATTCTATATGTTATGTCCAAGATGTAAAAAAGAAAGTGTAGGAAAAAAGGAATTCAAAAGGAGACCTTATAGAGTAGAATGTAAATATTGTGGTTATAAATACACAATAGAAAAAATAAGACCTAAGAAATAGAGAAACTCATTCTCAATGAAAATTTTATAAATTTATCCTTGCTTATATATTATAATACATAAGGGGCGGTAGCTCAGCCTGGGAGAGCGCCAGACTGAAGACAACTTGCAAAGAAAATATGAGAATATCTTAGCAAGGCACTTGGCAGATATCTGGTTGTCGCGGGTTCGAATCCCGCCTGCCCCATTATCTTCTCCTTATTATAATTTCATTTTACAGAAAGTGATAATTGCGCAAATATAAGAAAAAAGAAGCCCCGGGAGGGATTCGAACCCCCGACCACGTGATTTCTTGCCATTCTGAAAAGGTTACGAGTATCGCGCTTCCTTGCTTCTGAGCAAGGTTACAAGTCACGCGCTCTACCGCTGAGCTACCGGGGCATATCAAAATACTTACATAGAATTATTTCCCTCAGTAATTTAAAAATTTTATTATTTTATGATATATCGAGTAATAAAATCATAAGCCCTCTTAAGTACTTTTCTCGAGTTTTCATAGGAAAGTAGTTTGATTCCTTCCTCATGCGAGACCCATCTGAAACCTGTATGTTCAAAGCTGATTTTCACTTCCTTTTTTTCTACTTCTCCCAAAAAGAAATATACCTTCTTAAATCTTCTTTCTCCTTTTTCAACATAATAATAAGAAATCTTTTCCATAAAACCAGGATAAACCTTAATTTTCTTTATTCCTGCCTCTTCCTCCAATTCTCTTTTTGCCCCTTCTATTAGTGATTCTCCTTTTTCTATATGCCCTTTTGGGAAGTCCCAATGACCCTTTGAATTTAATAAAAGAAGAAATTCAATTTCTTTCTTTTCCTTATTAAAATAAAAAACAACAAAACCAGCTGAGATTTCTTTTATGGTCATAATCTCAATAAGTATCTAATCAAAAATATATATTGCAATGTATTCACTAAATCATAGTAAAATTTTTAAATAGAAAGGGATATATTATATATTAACTTTAAAGTAGTTATAACTACTTTATAATGAATATTTAGAGAGGGTGAAAATATGGCGGAGGGAGATACAGTAACCATAGAGCAACTTATGAAAATGAAAAAAATGGCATTAGAAAACAACAATTTTAAGGAAGTTGAAAAGATAAACAAAATAATTGCCTTGAAGATGGGCAAGAGAAAGCCAATTATTAAAGGGAGAAAACCTAAGATATTAAAACTATTACTTTGATTGCTTTATTAGACCTCCTTTATTTTTCTTTTCATAACAAATTTAACATCTTCTTCTTTGACAGTTAATCTGCCAGCATGTTCTGATGCATCAACTATTTCACGTGCTAATAGCAAAGCTATATGCTCCAATAATCCAGCAAATTCTTCTGCCGCACGAGATGATACTCTCTTAGCCCCTGCCTTTTTGAGAATTTTCTCTGCACCCAATATAGAGATTACACCTGCCATATATAGTTTATAGAAGTAATCAAATTTATAAATTATTTATAAAGATTCATGTATAAAGATATATAATATGGATATTGGATTTTTCATATGGGAATATCCTCCACATCTTGTTGGTGGACTAGGCACATATGCAAGAGAGATAACACGAATAATGAGAAAGAGAGGGCATAGAATCTCAGTATTTACGCTTAATGTAAGAAAAAATCCTCATGAGTTTTCCTTTCCTCCTTTTTCTATACAAGACAATATAGAGGTACATAGACCTTACATATTGGATATGCAAGATATTCTCTATATACTTTCTGATGAATTAAAGAGATGGGGAGAAGGTATAAATCTATTTAATGACATATTTGCATATAATTTTTTATCTGCAAGTAAATTTATTAATAAATTGCAATATGAGGAAAATTATGACATAATAAGCATCCATGATTGGTTATCATCAATAGCAGGAATCCTGATAAAAAGAAACACCAATTTTCCTGTGGTATTTCATGTTCATTCAACAGAGGAATTGAGGTCGAATCTCTCTAACACAATAAAATCATTTGAACACAAAATGGGAAGTATGGCAGAGAAAATAATAACAGTATCATATGCCATGAAACAACATATGGTGGAGATAGGATATCCAGAAGAAAAAATAGAGGTTGTATGGAATGGCATAGACCCAAGTATTTTTGATCCAAAGAGAGTGAAGAAAGAACTAAGAGAAAAATGGAAAGAACACTACAAGATTGATGATAAAACAAAGGTAATACTATATGTTGGAAGATTAACTTATATAAAAGGAGTTGAGAATTTGGTTAGGTCTTTGCCACATGTGTTAAGAGAAAAGGAAAATGTTAAATTAGTAATTGTTGGAATAGGAGAGGAAAGGGATAAATTAATCAATCTATCTTATGAATTGGGCATAAAAGATAAAGTTGCGATTACATCTAAATGGTTATCTATTGAGGATTTACTTGCACATTATTCTATAGCTGATGTTTGTGTATTTCCATCTCTATCTGAACCTTTTGGTATAGTTTCCTTAGAAGCTATGGCAATGGAGAAGCCTGTTGTGGTTGGTGCTAAAGGAGTATCAGGATTTGCAGAGCAAGTGATCAATGAAGGAGAAGGAAAATGTGGTGTTCATATAAATCCAGCAGATCCACAGGATATCGCTAAGGGAATCTTAGAAGTGTTAAATAACGAGGAAAGTGCGAAAGAATGGGGGAAAAACGGAAGGAAGAGAGTAGTGGAGATGTTTACATTGGAGGAGACTGTGGATAAGACACTTAAGATTTATGAGGAACTTATTAGATAAAATTTAAAAACCTAAATAACATAATAAGATAAATTTATGAAAAGAGAAGAGAAGAGGAAAATAATTCGAAAAATCATTCATAATATATTGAGAGAGAAAGATGGGCTAACATTAACAGGACTCTATAAAGAGATAAAAAATTATCAAAAAAGGATAGGAATTAAAACATTAAAGGAGATAATATTTGATGATCCTAATATAAAAGTAATTTTTCATTCCAAAACCAATAAAGATAAAGATTTTCTATCACTAAAAAGCTGTATAATTTGTGGAAACAAAGAGCTTGTGAACATCTTTGAGAGGGATTTAAAGGGAGGATCACATATCATTGCAAAAAAATGTAAGAGATGCGGGATGATATATAAAGGAAATAAAACCAGTATAAGGTGCTATGAAATTTTCTTAGTTTCTTAGATTCCTTAGGTTATTTTAATATATTCTAAGAAACTATATATTTTTATGGTTCTTTCTTTTGAAATCGGTGCTAATAAAGTTATTATAGATATAGGAAATGAGAATCTTGTAGTTTTTTTAGTTATGTCCATCGTGATTCTTCATCTTTTGGTTCTTAAGCAAATAAGAAAAAGAACAATAAAATTTGCTAATTATGAAACATTAAAAAAAGCGATAGGGTATGAGATACTAAAAAGCAATATCCTTGTTTTAATTATGAGAATACTCATAGTGATATCTTTGATTTTGGCACTTTATAAGTTTAATATTGAGGTGATAAAACCGGTTAGCGATGTGGATTTTGTAATTGCATTGGATATATCACAAACAATGCTAAATTCCGATAATGGAGCATTTTTACCGAATAAATTAGAGGTAGCTAAGCAAACATCAAAAGAGATAATCCGCGTATTGCCTGAAAGAACAAAGATAGGAGTGGTTACTTTTTCAGGAAAGGCATATATAGATCAACCTTTAACAGATAACAAAGAGATGTTATTTCAATCCATAGATAAGATAGACTCTAAACCACCTGCAGGCACTGTTATAGGAGATGCGATAGTTGCAGGGACAATATTGCTTGCTAATTCCACAAAAACAAAGAAATCTATAGTTCTTATTACAGATGGAAGACAAACAGAAGGATTAGGAGTTGATATTAATGAGTCCTTGGAATATGCTAAAAGGAACGGAATAATCATTAATACTATTGGTCTTGGTAGGAAAAATAGGACATCCATAAACCTTACAGGTATAGATATTGAGAAATTGAATATTCCTGAGGAGATAAAGGAGCAAATTCTCAAGATGGAGAACAAAAGTTTTAATATCACTGCATTGGATGAGGAAACATTGAAATATATTGCCAATGTTACCAATGGAAAATATTATTATGTGGAAAATCAGACGTATTTTAAGGAGGCATTTAGTGAGGTTATTCTTAAATTCAACAGCATAACCATAGATGCAAGAAGATATGCTTTACTACTTGCTGCCATTTTATTGCTTATAGAGTATTCTCTTGGCGCAACAAAATACAAGACGATACCTTAAATATGCTTCAGTTTACTAATAGCGCAAGGAAAACTGCTCAAGTGCTTGGAAGATGATATTATCCTTAAGATGGTCCCCGAGGGATTCGAACCCTCGACCTCCACGTTATCAGCGTGGCGCTCTAACCAAGCTGAGCTAGGGGACCTTATTATAAAAAATTAATAAGATAGAGCATTTTAAAAATTTTTATTAGGATTAGATTTTAGAGTGTTTCTTTAGAATATCATCAATTATTTTTATCATATCCTCCCTGCCCACATAATCTCTATTTCTGATTAATTCTTCTTCGAGATCAAATACATAATTTAGCCATGCAAATATGATATCACGAGCTTTCAAGAAATCCTCATCAGAAGCCCCCTCAAGTGCATTTTTAAGCATAACAAGGGAATGTATTGCTTCTTTGTTGTTTAATATACTCCAAAAAGGATATCTTTCAAAATAAGTTCCCTTCATTATATCATTTAGATATGTTAGAACCACATAATCTATATCATCTATGCTTTTAAGATTTAATACATTCAGAAGATCCTTTTTATGATATTTAAGCATGAGATCCACTATGCTCTTTTGTGGTGTGATCTCTTCCTCATGGCTTGTGCCAAGATAATTTTCCTCATATTCGCGTGCTGTGTCAGAAATAATTTCTTGATTTTCCTCTTCTTTTTTTCTTTTTTTATGAAGATATGTCAAAATAATGAATACAAAAGCTCCAAGAATTACAATTAAAAGAATTACCAAAAAAATAAGACGAACATAATCCTTCATAAATCTATTATAAATCCCAATGTCTCATATATAGTTTATTATGTTGCTTAACACAGAAAAACTTACTCCATGGAGAAAAATTTCAGCATTATGGAAATATCAACCTGAGGATTTTATTGTTAAAGAAATTTCAAGGAGATATGGGTTATTAGACTTCTCAAAAAAATACAGTTTTGATGAGACATCACATGGAGACCATCTTATATGTGTTTTTATAAAGAAGAATATGGAGACATTTCAGATGATAAAAAGCATAGCTCTTATGCTTAACATTTCTTCCCAAAGAATAAGTTTGGCAGGTGTGAAAGATAAAAAAGCATGGACGATACAACTTGGAAGTATATATAAAATCAAAAAAGAAAAAATAAATTTTATCAGAGATAAACTTAAGAATTGTGATGTCATACCAATTTGTTATGCTGATAAAAAGGTGTATCTTGGTGAGTTGGATGGAAACTTTTTTGAGATTACTCTTAGGTGTATTAATAAGAGAGATGTAGAATATTTTAAGGAAATCATGATTAAATATGAGAAAGAATATGATTTCTATTTTCCTAATTATTATGGTATCCAGAGATTCGGTAGTGAAGAGAACTCAACCGCTAAATTAGGATATCTTCTTTTAAAAAGAGACTATGAAAGATTCATCTTAGAATATCTTTCTATTACAGATGCAAAAAATAGCCTAAAGAATCTTTCTTCTGAAGAAATTGAAAAGCTCAGGGAAAAGTTGCGAAACAAGTATCATGAGAAAAGAGTTTTTGATTATCTTCTCTATCATAACATGGAAGATATAATTGGAGCCATCAGAACCATACCTATACCTTTATTGAAAATGTTTGTCAATGCATATCAAAGCCATATTTTTAATATGGTGCTTTCAAAGATTATAAAAGAGAAAAAATCTGAGTGGCATGAACTAAAAAATAAGAAAATTCCTATTCCAGGAAGCGGCTATGAGTCATTTGCATTGAAGGGAGAGTATGAGGGATATATAATGGAAATTTTGGAGAAAGAAAAGATAACATTTGAAGATTTCAAATTTCCTGAACTGAATTTTGAGAGTAAAGGGACAGGAAGAGAGATTCTCACAAAACCTGCAAATATAACATACTTGATTGAAAAAGATGAGATTTTTAAAAGGAAATATAAGATTATTCTCAAATTTAGCTTAACAAAAGGCTCGTACGCATCTTCTTTCCTAGAAGAAATTTTTGATCTCTCCTATTAATTTTGTACCTTCATCTGGGTCCTGCCATATATTTCTTCCTACTATCATCCCATTCGCTTTGGTTGAATATACTTTCTTAGCAAATTCTAAGAATTTCTCATTTTTTGTACCACCTGCAATGAATAATTTTGTTTTATAAAGATATTCCGCGATTGTGTTAATATCCTCAACTCTATCAGGAGATTTTATCTTTACCGCATCTGCTCCTAATTCCATGCCAACACGTGCAGAGTATATCAATAAGTTTAAATCATTTTCTTTTTTTATATTTTTTCCTCTTGGATATGCCCAGAGAAATGTGAATAAATCATATTCTGATGCTATATCCCGAATCATACAAAAGGTTTCTATCATCTCTTGCTCATATTGTGAGCCAAAATATATTGTATATCCTATACCTTTAATATTCTCGTACTTAGTAGCTAAATACTCCACACTTCCGGTGAGAGGCGAAAAATATTGATCAAAAGCCATTTTGGTTTTAGAATTTATTTTTGCAATAACATTGATATTCATATCTTTTATTTCCTCTGAAAACTTCATTATAATACCTGGAGTTAATGCTACACCATTGAGATCATTATCCTTAACAAGAGAGAGTATTAACATAGGATTAGCACTTCTCTTATCAATGAAATCCTCAACAGGGCCATGTTCAATACCGTGATCATATGCTAAAAATAATCCCTTACCATTCTTTAGACCAAATACTTTATCAAAGCGCATGTTATCACATTACTCTATTATATATGGATGCCCGCTAATCGCTCTTTCTTTTTCTAAATGCTCCAGTTTCTTTTCCAATTCTGCAATTTTTTGTTTTTGTTCATTTATGAGGTGATATATTTTCTTTTTCAAGTCCAACAATTCCATATTAAGCATGACATCAATTTCCTTAGACTCTTCAACATCTTTTAATGCAAATATTTCTTCTCTTATTTTTGTAAGCATTTCCTCTCTAAGTTTATCCACCTTCTCAGCTATATATTTCTCAAATTCTTTTAGCATTTCTATTTTCTGATTTTCAGTTATTTCATGCGAAGTTATCATTGATAGCGTTTCCTCCCATATTTCATTCTTAAGCGTTTCTATTAATGTTTCAGAGAGCGCCTTGCTAATTTCGTGTCTTATTTCCTCTTTTATTTTTTTACTTAATTCTCTTTTTATTTTTGTTATTTTGGAATCCATTATCTTAGCTGTGTTTTTGGAGAGATTTAGCATCTTTATATTCATTTCATAATTATATTTTTCTATCTCCTCTTTTGTTTCTTCTTTTAGCGCCTCTAGATTTTCATCTATACCTTCTATCTTCTTCTCTAATGATAGGATTTTTTCTTTTATCTCATTAACTTCTTTTTCATATTCTATTATTTTTTTGCTTTTGTTATTTAACACTTTGGCTAAATCCTTTATTTTTTTGGGAGAAATATTTTTTGTTTCTTCAATTATTTTCTCCAAACTTTCTTTAAGATTTTTTATTTCAGAGATATCTTTGGATATCCTTTCTATATGCTCTGAAGTTGCTTTTTCCTTAGAGGATCTTAAAAACTCGATTTCATATTGCAAAAGATTTAATGCTTTCTCATATCTTCTTAATGCATATTCTATTCTATAATATACTTTATCTATCTCTTCTTTTTTATTTTCACCTATTCTTTTTGCTATATTATCTAATTTTTGTTTTATTAAGGAGATTTCATCCTCATAGCCATCATATTTTTCAATCTTTTCCCTTAACTCATCATATTTTTCCTTTACCAATTTGGAGAACTTCTCATTTATTGAAAGGTTTTCTTTAAATGCATGGGAGATTTTCTTAATATCCTTTAATGCCTTCTCTATTTCAGCATTTATTTTCTCATATTGGTCTCTCAATTTCACAACATCTTCGTTTTTTGCATATTTATCTCCAATAGAATATACAAGCATCTCTATTTTACTTATTCGTGACTCCAAATCTTTATATTTATCCTTAAATTCTAACGCGAAAGTATTTAACTCAGGTATTTTCTCCAAAGATTCTATTAATATGTTATACTTCTTTTTTAGCTCATTGAATTCTTCATTAAGCAAATTAATCTTATCTGACAAATCCACTACTTCCAAATGTTCAACATATTTTAAATCCTCAAGAGATCTCAATTTCTCTTTTATTTCTTGGGAATTTTCTAATAGCATTTTTAGTGATTTTTCATCTTTTATTTTACCAAGGATTGCTCTTATTATTTGGATTTCTTTTTCAAGATAGATGAGCCTTCTCTCGAAATCTATTTCCATAACTTTGGTTTTTGATTCTATTTCCTTTATAATATCCTCTATGTTTTTCCTATCATATAGAAAACTATCATCACTCTCTTCCTTTCTATTAAATATACCCTTGATTACCATAAAGCATCTTAAAAATAATATGTACTTAATAAAAATATATAATTTTAACCTATTAACAGGTCATTGTCCAATGATATATTTTGAGAAATTGGGTTAACGGGAAGCATAGCCCTATTCAAAAGGGTTAAACCGCTATAAGTGCTATTTGCGCGTTAAATTTCTGCTTAACAATAAGAATTATTGGACAAAGCATATTAACAGAAATTTTATTGATATATTCTATCTCCCAAAAATATTTATTACAAATAGACAGATATAATCTTTATGTATGTGCCTTATAATATTCGAAAAGTTTTTGAAAAGGCATCTATGAGAATCAGGAATAAGAAGATGTTGATTATCTCGCATAAAGATGCAGATGGATTTCTCTCTTATGCTTTACTTCAGAGATGTATGGAAAAAGATGAAATAAGTAGACTTTTTCTGAATATTCTTACACCAGATATTCTTGATAGCATACCTATGGATTTTGATGCTTATTTGTTTGTAGATACCGGTAATTGCTTGGAAAAAAATATCTTTGAGAGATTTAGGAATAAAACAGTCATAATTTTGGATCATCATCCTACCTCGTACAATAAAATTTTTCACTCTCAAAATCATTTTAATATCAATGCCTATCTTTTGGGAATGGATGGAAATAAAGATATATGCTCTGCAGGATTAAGTTATTTATTGTCCAAAAGTGTTAGTAAGTATGCTTTTGAGGGCTATTTTTATATACCAGTAGCAGGTGCGTTTGCAGATATGCAGATAAGCAGAGAGATTAAAGGTTTCAATTCTTTTTTTCTACATAATGCCCTGGCTAGAGGTGAGATGACAATAGAGAAATCTCTTATTTTGCCAGCAAAAAGCGTGAGACCTTTATATAAATCAATAGAATTCTTTATGAATGATAGAGGTATTGAATACACATCTTATGATGCTATATTGTTCTTGAAAAATATAGGAGTGAATCCATACAAGATGGATTTGTTTAGGAGAATACCACGTAAAGCAGATGACCTAAGTGAAGATGAAATCAAACTTATCTCCACACATCTTGCAATAGAATTGCAGGAAAGAGGAGTGGAGAGTGAAGAAATTTTGAGAGAGGCATATATTATAAAAAATAAGTATCTTCTTGAGGAGTTTGTTACATTGACCAATGCATGTGTGAAATTGGGTTATGTTGATAATGGATTATCCTTAGTATTCAAAATGAAAGATATGTATCACATATATGAAAATTATAGGCGTGAGATAGGAAAAGGATTTAACAAAGCTTATAGAAATCTACAAGTTCATGATAATATCGCATATTATATTTTTGATAAGAAGGATCTTAGAGACTCTTCATTAACAGGAAGCATAGCAACCATGTTAAATAAGAAAGTCATGAAGGAAATCATCTTTATCGGATATTTGAATGAGGATATTATAAAATTCTCCATTAGATCAAAAAATATTGATGTCAATTCACTTGTTAGGGAGTTCTGCAATAGAGTTCCAGGATGCTATGGAAATGGTCATCCACATGCCGCTGGAGGAACAATACCAAGAGAGCATTTGAACGAATTTATAGAGTTTCTTGATACTCATGCAAAAACCGCATAATTATTTTCTCACGGAAAAAAGAGGCCTCTCTCGGAAAATATCGTATATATAAGGTTTAAATATCCCAATATGGTAGATATTCTTATAGGAGGTGATGAGGATGATAGGAAAAAGGAGAAACATCTACAATTTGAGGGATTTGAGGCAGAGAAACATATATTATTATCTCAGAAATAGAGAGAGCATACTCAATAGAATCGAGATAAGACAGAAAATAGATTACAAAATAAGAGAGCTCAAGAAAATATATGGATTTTAAAAAGCATCAAACACATAGTTATCCCTCCACACCCTCACATTTGATCAGCTATCCTTCAGAAATGTTAACTGCTACACAACCACTCTATTGAGTTATGTTCTCCGCGACCTAAAGCAGCTGATCTCCTTGAGAGGGTTAGCTGCTTCCTACACGCATCAATGGACAGGATATGCCTCGAGGTAACCAGATTAAGAAATGGTTAACAGGAAGGAGATATATTCACCACAGGTTTTAAGGCAGCCAACCAGCTTGAGGGTTAGCTGCTTCATACATGAATCAAAAGGTCAGCTGCTCCAAGATACCTAATGGATGGGTTACTCCTCCCATTAACCATTTTTTATAATTGGTTAACGGGAAGAAATCGGTATTAACGAGCATCTCATAGCATGCTAACCTTTTTTAAGGTTAGCTGCTCATTAACCGCTTTATTAGGTTACCTGCTATAATGCGGCTAATTGATAAAGTGTGGTTCCCGTTAACCAGATTTTTTATTTTTAATAAAAATGGTTAACGGGAGGTATCACTTTCTCAACAAACATTGCAGCATGCTAACCTTTTTTTAAGGTTAGCTGCTCATTAACTGCTTTATTAGGTTAGATGCTTTGCTATGGTTCCTTGATAAGGTATACTTTCCGTTAACCATTTTTATTCTTTTTATTACTGGTTAACAGGAAAACTCGCTAATACAAAGACATTACAGCATAGTAACCTCTCCTGGAGGTTAGCTGCTCTAATGTGCTATTGAGAAGGGTATACTTCCCATTAACCAGATTTTAAAAATGGTTAACTGGAAAACTCGCTAATACAAAGGTCTCGCAGCATGCTAACCTTTTTTAAGGTTAGCTGCTCTGCTATGGCTCATTGTGAAGGTATACTTCCCCTTAACCATTTTTTAATTTGGTTAACTGGAAGAAATCGCTTTACCAAAGCATATCACAGCATGGTAGCCGCATAAAAAGGTTAGCTGCTCTGATATACTTTGGAAGAGGTATGATGTCCCTTAACCAAATTATTTTAAAAGATAAAAAATAGTTAACGGGAGAAACTCGCTAATATAAAGGCATTACGGCATACTGACCTTTATAAAGGATATCTGCTCTAATACACTGAAGGAATAGGATAACCTTCCCATTAACCATTTGCAGCATGCATCCTTCTGTTATAACTAAAAAATAATAAAAAATAATTATTTAAATGTTATATGTTCATATATTAATATATTAAGATATTAGTATATGAAAATGTTGATATAAAGATATATTTTTAAATCAAATCAAGGTGTGGAGGGATATAAATGGAATGGGAAATAAAAATCCATAATGTCGTAGCCTCTCTAAATATCCAAAACAAAATTCCTCTTGTGAGGATTGCAAATAATCTTGAAGGTGTTGAGTATGAGCCTGATCAGTTTCCTGGACTGGTGCTGAGAATAGATGATCCAAAATCTGCTGCCCTGATGTTTAGTAACGGAAAAATAATAAGCACAGGGACAAAATCAGTAAAACAAGCAAATGATGCAATTTCTCGTTTATTAGAAATATTTGATGAGTTATCAATTCCTTATAATAATACAAAATATAATATTGATAATGTGGTTGCATCAACACATGTAGGCAAAGAGTTGAATTTAACAAAAATTGCATGGGCTATGGAAGAATCTGAATATGAGCCTGATCAATTTCCAGGGCTGGTTTATAGACAACATGATACTGGCGTAGTATTTCTATTATTTAGGACAGGTAAGATTGTATGTACTGGGGCTAAATCTGAAGAGCAGATATATGAGAGTTTTAAGAAGCTTTATACAAAATTAAAAGAGATAGGAGAGATCTAAACACTATCCTAAAGTATTAAAGGGGGATAGATAATCTATGGAAACCACACTTAAAGAAGCCAAGCAATATAAAAAAGGAGATTTTATACTTATAGATGATACAGTATGCAGGGTAGTTGAGGTTTCAATCTCTAAACCAGGGAAGCATGGCTCTGCTAAAGCAAGAATTGTTGCTGTTTCTCTTTTAGATGGAAGGAAAAAGGAACTCATAAAGCCAGGTGATTCTAAGGTACCAGCACCTATAATAGAAAAGAAAGATGGGCAAGTTATAATGTTATATGATAAACGCACAGCTCAAGTTATGGATTTAGAGACTTATGAAACCTTAGACGCTATTATCTCTGAAGATATAGCAGAAAGTATAGAGGAAGGAATAAATGTTGAATATTGGAAAATAGGAAACATGAATGTGATTATGCGAGTAAAAAGAGATTAGCTCTTTTTTGTAACTATGTTTTTTATTTGTTGTAGTTCCTCGGGAAGGTGAAGAGCAAGTACTTCTTTTTCTATTTCTTTTGTGAGATACTCTATCTCTCTATCTTTTAAGTGCTGGAATTGCTCATTTTCATGATTAAGGATTAATTCCACGACTTTCTTTAAATCTTCATAGTTATGTCTTCCATCAATTAAAATGAAATCTGCACCACCTTCATACAATTTAAGTGCCTTTTTGAAACTGTTAGACCTGCCTATTATTTTAATATGCTTATTTAAGGATTTTACAGTTGCTAAGCTCTCAGAAAGTTCATTAAAATCTTCTTTTGCGTATATGAATATTTGTGCTTTATCTATATAGATATCTTTTAATATTTCTTCATCATCAATACTGCCAAAGATGACATTATATCCTTCTCTTCTTAACAATCTAACCTGTTGGATGTCATCACTTAATACAACTATTTTTTCAGGATTTAACTTTTCTAAGAGAATCTTCGTGAATGCATTTATACCATAGATAATGATATGATCACGCATTTTATTGCTTGTTATAGCATCCAAGCTTTCCTCTTCTGCTTTATTAGCTATATTTATTTTCTCAAGAAATTCAAAATATCGATATAGCTTTGAGGTTATAACCCAATTCCATTGTATCATATATGATGAGAGAAAAGAAGTTATGAAAAATACACCACCTATAATAGAAAGAAGTTCCTTTGTGAGTATTCCAGAATTTAATGCTATACCTCCTAGTATAAGAGAGAACTCTGAGGTTTGTGCAAGTGTTATTCCAAGTTGAAGTGAATTCTTTGCATCATTTCCAAAAAGTAGAGAGGGAATTAGATATAGCATAGGCTTAATAAGAAGTGTGAATATTACAAGTAATGAGGTCAAGATTAAATATTGCGAGCTCAACGAAGCTAAGGACATTTGTAAGCCTAAAGCAACAAAGAAAAGCACTATAAAGAAATCTCTTAGATGGGCAATTCTTTGAGTGACTCTATATGAATATGGATATACTGCAGCAGCCAGACCTCCTATGAAACCACCTATTGCAATAGAAAATCCAAATACACTGCTTATTATAGAGAATATGAACAACACGGATAAAGAAAGAAGAAATGTAATGTCAACATTATTATAGAAATATTTCATTAGAGGTTTAATAATAAATCTGTTTGATGCTAATGCCAATGCTATGAGTCCTGAACCTTTTAAAATGATATCCAATATGTGATATTCTAAAGATGTCTTTTCAGCAGACATAAGAAATGGAATGATTAGAATTACAAGGATATCCTGCATCAGCAAAATACCTAAAGCATTTCTTCCATAGATTGTATCTATTGTTCCTTTATCTGATAAATATTTTATTACGATAGCTGTGCTACTAAAAGATAGTGCTATCGCAATGAGAAGCGCTTTCTTAAAAGGTATCGAAAACATATATAATAATGCTAAGGTTAAGAGAGAAGTAGTACTTACTTGAATAAGAGTTCCGATAATAGAGAAGCTTAATATATTTTTTATTTTGTCAATATCAAACTCCATTCCTATGAGGAACAATAAAAGAGCAATACCCAATTCTGAGATAGAAAGTATAGATTCTTTGTTAAACGCTAAGTTGTGGGAGGAGAGATAATTTATCAAAAGTCCAACAAGGATATACACAGGAATCATAGGTTGCTTTAGATATGATGCAATCAATCCTAAAATTGTTGCTAACAATATTATAATGCCGAGTTCCAATAATAACCCAGATTCCAACACCTTCAACGACAACATTTCGTGAATATAAAAAACCATAATATTTTTATTTTTTGAAATAAATAAATTATTTTTTAATTAAAAGGGCATTGTCCAATAATCCCTTATTAACAAAATTTTGTTAAGCGGAAAAGTAACCTTTTAAAGAAGCGTATTAGAGCAGCAAACCTTGTAGAGCTAATGCAATTCAAATGGTTAACTGCTCTCATGCGCTTCTGTGAGAGTTTACGTTTCCGCTTAACAATAAGGAATTATTGGACAATGCCTAATTAAAAGTACATGAAAGCACAAACTGTTAAGTAGGTATATTAAAGGAGATACGACTTCTTCGATAAGCAAGACCTTCGGAAAGGCAATTTCTTTGCGTTAACAATTTTTTAAAATTTGGTTAATGGGCAACATAGCCTAATAAGAGGCAATTGCGGAGCAGCTAACCTTTATGAGAGGTCACTATCCTGCAATGCCTTTATATCGGCGAATTTCTCGCGTTAACCATTTTTATTAAAAATAAAAAAATCTGGTTAACAGGAACCACACTTTATCAATTAGCCGCATTATAGCAGCTAACCTTAAAAAAAGGTTAGCATGCTATGAGATGCTCGTTAATGACGAATCCCTCCAGTTAACCAATTATAAAAAATGGTTAACCCGAGGAGTAACTCATACATGAGGTATCTTGGAGCAGCTGACCTTTTGATGCGTGTAGGAAGCAGCTATAAGAAATATGGCTAAGGAGAAACATGACTTATCAGCGAGCAATATTGGAGCAGCTAACCTTTTTTTGTATGTGTGCATGCTGTGATGTAAAATGAATCTTTTTTATGCGAATCAAAATCTTTATAAATAGAATTTTGTAAAAATTTTAACTTATAATGTGTTCTTGAGAAGTTTTTGATGGTGAAATGAATGAATGAAAAATTAAGATTTGTGTTTGTTGTAGGTGGAGTGCTTTCTGGTATTGGCAAGGGAGTAGTAACAGCATCTATCTCAAAACTTCTTCAATCTTATGGATATAAGGTCACAGCAATAAAAATAGATCCTTATGTTAATATAGATGCTGGAACTATGAGACCTACAGAGCATGGAGAGGTATTTGTTACAGATGATGGAGGAGAAATAGATCAGGATTTAGGAACATATGAGAGGTTTTTAGACATAACAATTCCAAAGAAAAACAATATCACTACAGGACAAATATATTTAGAGGTGATAAAAAGGGAGAGAGCTTTGGGGTATGGTGGAAGAGATGTGCAAATCATACCAGATGTGATGAACGAGGTAAAAAGAAGAATTTTGGAGGCAAGCAGGGGATATGAGATTGCTGTTGTTGAGGTTGGAGGAACAACAGGAGATATAGAGAACCTCGTATTCTTATATGCGATTAGAAACCTTATGAATGAATACCCATCTGTAAGTGTGATGGTAACATATGCTCCTTTTTTGAGGACTGTAGGAGAATTAAAAACAAAACCAACACAACATGCTGTTGCAAAGTTAAGAGAGACGGGTATATTTCCAGATTTCTTGGTTGTTAGATCTGAAATGGGATTGGATGAAATAAGAAAAAAGAAAATCTCTAAAAGCACTTTTATACCTGAGGAGAATATTATTGACAATCCTGATGTTGATTCTATATATCGAATTCCAATCTTATTTGAGGAACAGAAGGTTATTGAGAATATACTGAAAAAATTGAATCTGAAGAAGAGGAAATATGATATGGAAGCATGGAGGAAATTTGTTGAAAAGATAGATAAATCAGAGAAGGAGATAAACATTGCGATTGTTGGAAAATATGTTAGCTATGGAAAATCTGAGCATAAGGATGTATATGTATCTGTTATAGAGGCGTTGAAACACGCATCCTATAATAACTATTTAAAACCAAAGATAACCCAAATATCATCTTTGGAACTTGAAAAGGATGGCTATGAGGAAATTCTTAAGGATTTTGATGGAATCATTGTCCCTGGAGGATTTGGAGATTCTGGTGTTGAGGGCAAAATAAATGCTATTAGATATGCAAGAGAGAATGATGTTCCTTTCCTTGGTTTGTGTTATGGTATGCAGTTAGCAGTTGTGGAATATGCGAGGAATGTATGCGGGTTAAGAGGTGCACATACTACAGAGGTTGATCCTAACACTCCATATCCCGTGATAGATATCATGCCAGAGCAAAAGAAGCTAATAGAGGAAGGAAAATATGGAGCAACAATGAGATTGGGAGCATATCCCGCAATATTAAAAAAGGGCACATTGGTATATAATCTCTATAAAAAGGAGAGAGTTTATGAGAGGCATAGGCATAGATATGAAGTTAATCCTGATTTTGTTGAAATACTTGAAAATGGAGGATTGGTGTTTTCTGGCACAAGTCCAGATGGTAGATTGATGGAATTCCTGGAGCTTCCAAATCATAGATTCTTTGTTGCTACTCAGGCGCATCCTGAGTTTAAGAGCAGACCTCTTAATCCACATCCTTTATTTGTTGGTTTTATTAATGCAATAGCTCATAAAAAAGGCTTTGTTCAATAGTTATTTTTCTATTATGGAGAGATATCTGATAGGGATTTCTTGCTAAATAAATAATTTAGTTTTAGATTGTTCATTATCCATTTTAGGTATTCCCTTATTCCCTTTCCTTTTATCAATGATTTCGATAATGCCAATGTTATGTTGTTTCCGTAGATATCTATAAATCTTTGGATATCATGTGGTAAATGTATGTCATCAAAATATATTCTATCATTTTCATCCCTGTAGATGCTAAACATTATTATTTTACTTGCAAGTATCTCATGCAATTTGCTGGCTATTTTATTTATTTCACTATTTGCTTTAGTTTCTTCATACTCCCTATCAGATTTTCTGATGCCAAATGTATAGCCATCTATATATAGATACTCCTCATATTGCATATCTGGGAATATCTCCTTAATTACAAGACACTTTTTGATAGATTCTATAGTGTCTAATATTGAGGAAACACTTTCTCGTGATTTTATGATAATGCTCCTCCCTTCTCCAGTGATTTTTATGAGCAAAGGAAATTCCAAAGTATCAAGGATATTAAGTAATGGTTTATCACTTATTGATACGTATGTTTTTAAGGTTGAGATGTTGTGCTTATCTATTTCTTTTATTAAGATATTTGATTCAAGGGCGTAATCTATATATTTTGAATTTATATATGTTTCGATGCCCTCATCCTCAAATACTTTGAGTATTATTTTGTAGAGCATATAATATTTTCTTTGGATAAACGGAATAGCAACATCATATTTATGCGTGATATCTTGTGTTCTATAAAAGATTCTGCTATCCCTTCCTAATTTCACAACCAAATTATCTATTTTTATTATGTCAGTATTAAAACCCACACTTTGCAAATAATTATATAACCCTATCTCATGTTCTTCCTTCTTTGAGGTTGAGATTATAAGTATCTTATTATTATGATTGCTGTTCATGATATATCACCTCATTTATGTTTATTTTTTTTATTAAATCAGTTATCTCCCTACTTTTGTGCGTTAAACTAACATCTACAATGAATCTTCCATATAATGCATCTCTCCCAATTATCATAGGCAATGTAAGATTTGATCTATCTGCTATTGTGATGGTATCTAATTCCATCTTTATACCTTTGATCTCAACTATAGCTTTTACTGTTGGCCTTATTATTCTATCCGTAATTATAGTTTTTGATCTTATTATTCTTGATCCTGTTATCATAAGGTTCAGTTTTCCTGCAATTTTTAGATCCAAACTAGAGGATGTAGCTCCAGTGTCTATGAGAGCATAAAGAGAGGCTGATTTTTGATTTATGGGGTTGTAGATTTTCACCTTTTCTATTAATCCAAGGATTTCCTTTTTATCCCTCACTATATACCACCCTACTAACACCATTGACCTTTTCTATGAAAATTACGGTATCTACAAAATCTTTTATTATGTTCTCATGTGATACAATAATTAATTGTTTTAACTTTAAGTAATTTAAAATGTTTCTTATACTTTCCATTTGCTCTAATGAGAAACCATCTGTGGGCTCATCAAGAATTAAGATATCTTTTGTCATTATATTTCCTATTGTATCGTTTAATATTTTATTTAATGCTAATCTATATGCTAATGCAATGCTTTGCTTTTCTCCTCCAGAGAGATGATCATATTGGAGTTCATATTGGTCTAAATATATCTTTGGATAAAAATTTTCATCAAGATATACTGAGAAGTCAGCATTTGGTAGTATAATGTTTACCCACTCTCTGAAAACCTTCTCGAATTCAATCCGTATCTTTTGCATGATTGTCTGCTCTATTCTTATTACTCCAGGTATAAAGTACATATCAATAAACTCTATTAAATCCGAGATTTTCTTTATTTCCCTTTTTATTTTTTCTAACTCTTCCTTTTTGCTTTTTAAGGTATTCAATTGTTTGGTTAGCTCTTCAATTCTACCCCTTAATTCAGAGATTTGTCTTAAAACATTTCTATATTCTTCATGGTACTTTTCAGATTCCTCTATCTTTGTTTTATATCCTTTTATCTTCTCCTCTAACACTTGTATTTTTTTCTTAACTTCTTCTTTTTTCTTAAAGTATATTTCGCTCTCCTCATCATATTTCTTTTTATATGACAAAAACTCATTGAAGCATTTAGCAAAATTTTCATATAATGCAAGTTCCTTCTCACTTTTGTCTTTGTTTATGAGAATCTCCTTTTCCTTTTCTAAGAGGTTTTCATAATCTTTCATTAAGGTTTCATACTTTTCTTCAATTTCTTTGTGTTTCTCAATATCCCTTTCAAGATCAAAAAGCATTTTTGTAATTTCTCCTAATTCCTTTTCTAATTGGCTTACTCTTTTTTCTTTTTCTTCTATCTCTTTTATATATATCTCATTTTTTTCTTTTATTTTTTCCTTTTCTCTTATCTCATCCAATATGGCATTCAATTTTGTAATTTCTTCTTCTAAGGCATTTTTTTCATCATTATATTTTTGTATTTTATCTTCCATATCTTTGATGGCACTGTTTATCTTTTGTTTTGAAATTTCAAATTCTTCTCTCATAACCTTTTTGTGTTCCTCTGTGATTTTCTGTTTGCAAAAAGGACAGTTATCATAGAGAGTTATTTTTTGAATTTCTTCTTCTTTCTTTTCTAATATTCCCTTTAACTTGGATTGTTCTTTTAAAAGATGCTTTATACTTGTCTCTATATCCTTAATCTTCTCATTCTTCAATGTTATGCTTTCTGTGATTTCTTTCTTTGAATCAAGAATTGAAAAATCTTCACTAACCAATTTGGATTTTAATGCTCTAATAGATTCTTTTTCCTTATTTATCTGGATCTCAACAACCTTTCTTCTTTCTTTTAATCCCTCATATTTTTCTCTTTTGAGATGATACTCCCTTACCTTTTCTTTGATCTCATCAATGCTTTTCTTTAGTATGTTTTTTCTTTGATTAAGATTTTCAAGCTCCTTTAATATCAACTCTCTATTTTTAGTAATTGCATTGTTTAGCATCTCAAGAGATTTGCATTCTAAAGTGTTTATTATTTTATGATAATCCTCTTTATATTGGCTATTACTTGCTATTGATGATAATATCTCCAGTTTCTGATTTAGCACCTTTTCCAAGTTTTCATGTGCATTTTCTATTTCTTTCAATAGCAAATATTTCTCATTTAATTCATCTTTTGTTGTCTCATATTTTTTTTGTATTTCTTCAAATTCCTTAAGTTTTTCCTCTAACGAATATAATTCCTTTTCTTTTTCTGATAACCTCTCATTTAACTCTCCCCTTTCTTTTGATATGTTTTCTTTTTCACTTAAATCTTTTTCTAAGATGTTGACTTTTCCTTCATTTTCTGATATCTTGTCCACTAATATTGATTTTAACTCCTTGATGTTTTCTAAGATTGTTTGATATTTCTCTATATTAAAGAAACCTCTCAATACCTTTAATCTTTCTTTTGGATCAATAGAAAGGATCTCTTTCATCCTTTCTTGAGGGACATATACAGTATATCTAAAGGGTATGATTTTTTTCAATGATTCGAATGAAGACGGATAATTAAGCAATTTGAACACACGTGATTTTAATAGAGAAGGAGAAATCTTTTCTCTATAACCATTAATCGTTATATAGCACTCCTCATCCCTGATAGAACCTTTTTTTAGTTCGAGTATTCTCTCAATAATTACATTTTTATTGCCAACATCAAAATTTATTTTTATTTTCCCCCTGGATGTTCCCTTTCTTAAGATGGTATTTCCTTTTATCTCTGATGAGAAGCCAAAGAGAGCATAGTCTATGCTATATAGCAAAGTGGATTTTCCAGCACCTATATCTCCCCATAGCAATATGCTGCCTTCTGGAAATGTTATTTTTGTGTGCTTATGACTCCTTATATTCTCTAATTCAATATAGTTTATTTTCATGATCTCACATCTCAAAAAGTTTTTGATTTTTGAAGTTTTCTAATAGCATATCTGCACACTTTTTAATAACCCTTCTATAATAAGTATTTTTTGTTTCATCTTCGCCCTTTGATTCTCCAAGAATATCTATCAATATCTTTGATACAGCATGCGGATCAAACTCATATTTTTTTTCTATATTTTGGAAAATCTTTTTTATCAATTCTTTTTCTATTTCTGCAATGTTTTTTTCTGTTTCAAGTTTTATTTCAGGCTCATACATTTTGGATTGTAATTTAAATGTATTCCTCTTTACAATATATGGATTCTTTTCATTGTAGAGTTTTTCTATCTCTTTGAAATTTATATTTGAAATTAGACCTTCAACAACTCCATAGAACTTTAAAAGCACAATTTTATTTGTAATTTCCTTTTTACTTAGCAATTCTGCAGTTTTATTATACACTTGTTGAGGTGTTAGTCCATTACAATTTATATCTATTGATTCAACTTCATATAGCTTAAATGTTTCGTGATGAACATGCGTTATCCATCCATTATTTGCTTTTTCAATTTCTACATATACAAAATAGGATGTTCCCTTTAAATCTTCAAGTTCTGAGAAATTTGTTGGATAAACAGGACCGGGATACACAACATAACTTTTCTTTCCTAAGATATCGCTTATGTTTTTAATGATTGGCAAATGAATGTGCCCACCAGCATAGTAATCAAATCCCCTTGGGATATTGTCTATAGAGATATTATCAGAAAATTTTGAAGATGTTGGAAGGATCTCATTAATACCTATATGGAACTGAAAGATTTTATAATGCTCCCTATACTTTCCTATGTCCTTTAAATCTTTTATCTTTTTATAATATTCCTTTTCTAACCCTCTTTTTCTTCCTAACATGCCATATATTACCACCTTCTCATTATACTCTGTTGGAAGAAGAGAGATTTTTCCATCCTGTATCTCTGCCTTTGATGTAACTGTGAGTAAATCAGCATCTTCCAATACATAAAGAAAAGAATTTTCATCAGAACTTAAATCATGAGATCCTGGTATTACAAATACTTTGATATTGCATGACTTAAGCTTTTGAAGCTGTTTTGTTAAAAATCTTATGGCATTAAGAGAGGGTATGCTTACATTAAATATATCGCCAGATATCAATAGAAAATTTATCTTTCTATCAATGCATTCATCAACTATTCTTTTGAATGCCAAGAAGTTTAATCTTTTAAGCTCTTTTTCTCTCCATACATCCAAATGTAAGTCAGCGATATGAATGAACCTAATTTTTTCATTTTGTGTTTGAGAATCCATCATAATTATTGAATATACTGCTATTTTTAAAGATTTAATTAAAATGCTAATTTGAAAGGCATTACTAAGTGCTTCTTTAAGAGGATACCTTTTAACGAGGAATTATACCCAGTCAATGAGCAGCAGTAGAGCAGCTAACCTTTTGAAGAGGTTAGCATGCTACAAAACCTGTAGTAATAGCGATTTCTTCCAATTAACAAAATCATTTAAAATGGTTAACAGAAAACATAGCCCTATTCAAAGGGTTAACTTGCTCTCATGCGCTTCTTTAAGGGATTACCTTTCAGCTTAGGAGAAATCTAACTAAAAATTATTAAAAATATCTCTTTCAGTTATGAATATTATGAAACATACATTTATGGGATACTTAGATAAATTATATAACAAAAATAAACTGCTATACGAGATCATAGGATACTTGTTTGGTGGAGGAACAGCTGCTTTTGCAGATTTTATTTCCCTATTTTTTCTTACCTCATATATAGGAATATGGTATTGGTACTCTGCTGCTATCTCCTTCATTATTGGAAGTATAATAAATTATTCTATAAACAAGAAATTAACATTTAAAAACAAATATAAAAAGATACATGTTCAGTACTTGCTTTTTGTTGTTATCGCATTTACAAGTTTAATATGGAACCAAATTATTATGTATGTTGGAGTAGAGTATGTGCATCTTCATTATCTTGTTGCTAAGATTATCTCCTTAGGTTTAGTTTTTATTTGGAGCTTTACAATGCATAAAAAAATTACATATGGTATATTGAGATGAAAGAGGTGGTAAAAGATGAGAGTTATTTATTGGCATGTGAATTCTCTTAAGGTTGTTCACACACAGAAGGCATTAAAAAGTGCCGAAGATATCAATGAGAAAACCAAAAGATTTGAGAATGGAGTTGTATGTTTGATATCCTTAGAGGAGGGGGATCAAGATAAAGAAAATCTCTTTGAAATGTTTTATGAGGATCTCATGAAATATGCCAATCAAATTAATGTTAAAAAGTTCTTTTTGTATCCATATGCGCATCTAAGCAACAATCTTTTGAAGCCATCATTAAGTAAGGAATTATTTTATTCCTTAGTTAAATTCTTAAAAAATAAAGGATTAGATGTTGATTATGGTGAGTTTGGATGGTATAAAGAATTTAAGGTTCATGTTAAGGGACATCCTTTAGCAGAGCTAAGCAGGTCGTTCTAATATGAAGGAATTGACATCTGTAGAGATAAAACATTGGATAGATGAAAACAGGGAAAATTTAGAAAATGCGAGATTTGATAAAGCATGGCAAATAGAGGATTTTGTCATATTAAAATTATATGTAAAGGGACATGGGAGCAAAGAATTAGTTATAGGTCCAGGTTGCATATTCTTTACCTCTTATTCCATTGAAAAACCACCACATCCATCTAACTTTGCTATGTTGTTAAGAAAATATCTTAAGGGAAAATGGATAAGAAAAGCATATCAATATCACCTTGATAGAATTCTAGTTTTTGAATTTGATGAGTTTGATTTAGTGCTTGAGATTATGAAACCAACAATAGTGGTTTTGATAGATAAGAGAAAGAAGATATTGGGCATTTCTAAAGTTATTAAAAGTAAAAGCAGGGGAGAATTGATGATGAATAGGGAATATTCCTTTCCGCCAACAAAGAGAGACATCTTAGAGGAGAGCAAAGAAGAATTTCTAAAAATAATAGAAAAAGAAGGGGTTGAAAATATTTCTAAGATATATGGTATAGCTCCTAAATATGTGGAATATGCGCTTCTTATATGCGGATGCGAGATTGATAAGATTTATGATTTACTTAGGGAGATGTTTCTTGAGAAGAAGGTGTGTGTATGTGGTGATGAGATTTATGGATTTTGCTTGGAAAACAAGAAAGAATGTAAAAGATATAATTCAATAAATGAGGCAATAGAAGAGGTGTTTATTAAAGAGTTGCAATCCATAGAGATAAAGGAAGAAAAAAGAGTTAAGAGAGACGAGAAAAAGATTGAGTACATGAAATCAGGACTTGAGAGATTAATTAGAGAAAAGGAGGAGCTTGAGAAAAAAGCGGAGATTCTTTCTCTTAACTTTGATGTTTTGGAAGATATCTTAAATAAACTTGCAAAACATCAAACTCATGAGGCTGTGAAGAGAATCAATTATAAAGAAAAGAAGGCCGAGATTTCATTAGAGGGAAAAAGGATAGAGATAAGATATGATCTTAACGCATATCAAAATATTTCCGCGATATATAATAACATAAAAAAAATAAAAGAGAAGATAAAGAACCTTGAAAATAAGATAGCAGAGGAAACTGAGAAAATAAAAAATCTTGAGGGAGAAGAAATCACAACAAGAAAGATAAAAATAGAAAAAAAGAGAAAAAAGAAGTGGTATGAAAACTTTAAATGGTTCATTACATCACAAGGAAGAGTTTTTGTGTTGGGTAAAGATGCAACCTCTAATGAAATACTTATAAAGAAATATATGGATAAGGATGATATTGTTTTCCATACTTTTGTACCAGGTTCTGGGTTTGGATTGCTCAAAGGGGGAAGAGAAGATACTAATGAGGATGAACTCATAGAGTGCGCGCAATTCACTGCGTCTCATTCATCTTTATGGAAGCAAATGGTTTATAGTGGCGAGGTATTCTGGGTGTATCCTGAGCAAGTAAGTAAAAAAGCACCTTCTGGGGAATATCTTACAAAAGGATCTTTTATGATATATGGAAAGAAGAACATCATTAAGGTGCCTTTAGAACTTGCGTTTGGATATGATGAAAAAAATAAGGAAATAATTTACGGGCCATTAACAAAGGTCATTAAAATAACAAAACATTACGCTGTTGTTATTCCTGGTGACAAAAAAGCAAGTGAAATCATAAAGAAAATAAAGCTTAAGATAAGTAAAAATCTCAAGAAAGAGGATGCAGAAAAAGTGATGGGATATGAAGATGAGTTCTTTAGAGAAAGAATACCGTTTGGATTTGGAGATGTTAGAGGAAAAATTTAAATCTCTTGGATTAAGAAAACTTTTACCAGTTGAATTCAAAGATGCAAAAGAGCCAGGAACTTATGCGCTTGTTTTTTATTTAGAAAGACCTATTAAGATAAGAAATTGGGTTTTTACCAAAGGAGTTTATGTATATGTAGGCAGTGCAAAAAAAGGGTTAAAAACACGACTAAGTAGATATTTATCCGTACCAGCCAAAAAATTTTGGCATATCGATTTTGTTCTACCTTATGCGAATATTCTTTTTGCATATGTTGGGAATAGCATCTCTGAAACTGAACTTGCTAAGATTTTAAGCAGATATTATCCATCCATTGAGAGATTCGGAAATTCAGATGATAAGCACAGCATATCACATCTATTTTTTGTTCCTCCTCTTCATTATATCATAAATTCTTTTTATGAAGAAGGTATTAAAAGAAAAGCACCTGTATATAATGCAATAACGCAAATAAAGGATCCTTTTGAGCGGTTCATCTTTGTGTTTTTATCCTCTCGTACAAAGGATGAGATAACTTTTCGAGTAACAAAAAACTTTGTTAGCAAATTTGATTCATGGGATAAGATAAAAAAAGCTACTGTTGAAGAGATAGAATCTCTGATTTATGGGGTAGCATTCTATAGACAGAAAAGCAGGAATTTAAAGAAAATTTCTGAGATGCTTCATGGGAAGTATGTTCCAAGTTCATATGATGAGCTTATAAAATTGCCTGGTGTTGGAAGAAAGATTGCAAAGGTATTCCTTGCGGATGTGTTTAATAGTGATGTTATTGGTGTAGATGTCCATGTTCATAGGATAAGCAATAGGTTGAGCATAATAAACACAAAAACAGAGCATGAAAGCGATATTGTTTTGAATCTCATGATTCCTTCATCTTTAAAACAAAAGTTCAATATTTCCTTTGTGGGATATGGTCAAGTGGTTTGCCTACCAAAAAACCCACGATGCTCAGAATGCAAAATAAAAGAATACTGCAGAGCTTACGCGGTTTTAATGCAAGAATAAACTGGAGTATATCTACAATCATGGCTACCATAACAAGTGGCTATCTTTTTTTTGGTGTATCCAGGTGGACATCCTGAAGATACATAATATCCTTTACATGGGATATTTAATTTACTACACGAATCACATGCAGGTCTATAAATTCCACATAACATTCCTTTAGGCTCACTACCAACCTCACTCCACTTACTTTTACATCCATCACTTAAGCATAAAGCTCCTCTCACCTTCACGTTTCCATTTACATCCAACTTTTGAGTAGGAGATGTAGTTCCAATACCTACATTACCGTTGGTATTAATAAATAACCCATACTTATTTCCTGCCATTAAGTGAATTGGTCCTGTTTTTATATAAAGAGGACTCCCATACCTCCAATGATCTGTTATATACATTATATCATCATTGGAATTGCCCCATTCAATATAAAGATTTTTATCTGGCTTGTTTATTCCCCAAGTTCTTAACTCAGCAGCCGGTGCATATCCAGGATCTGACATGGAGTAGATAATGCTATCAGCTTTTATTTTTCCAGCAACATGAAGTTTTTCTCCAGGAGAAGTTGTACCAATTCCAACATTGCCATTATCTTTAATAACAAACATTCCCCATCGAGTAGTTCCGCTATCGGAAGTATAACCAATTTCAATTCTTTCTTGAGTACTTGGATTGTGAATATGCCAATATCCAGAACCAGCAGTTCTTTCTAATGTAATCCAATCTCCATGTCCTTGTTTGATTCCAAGGTTACCATGTGGAGATGTTGTTCCTATACCTACCTTACCTGTGCTAACATCCACAAATAACTTTCCAGAACCGATGTTCAAATTTCCTGATGCAATAATAGCGCCAGCAGAGTTTAATCCGCCTACATTGATTGTGTGTATGGTTGTGGCTCCATTGTTTGTTATGTCTTGTAATGTGTCTTCTATGATTCCAGCATCTATCCTTCCGTTATTATCTGAATCAATAGATGTCAAATCAAACTGGCTTTTTGCGATTTGCGAGAGACAATGCCATGGTCTTGTTACATCCACATCCACAGCTAAAGCTAATGAATATAAAAGCATAAGCGTTATCAAAACTTGAATGGTTATCGATAGGAATTTTTTATAGTTTTCCATAAGATATCCTATATAAGCATAGGAATATATATATTTTTCTTTAAGTTTTATAAAGTTCATAATTCCCTATGAATAAAGTATGAAAAAACTTAAAGAGGAAATAAGAAGGAAATTAAATAAAGAAGTGAATTTAGGATTTGAGATTATTGGTGATATAGCAATAATAGAAGATATGAGCAACAATCTTACTAATGAGGATTTACAAAAAATCTCAGAAATAATTAGGAGTTATAATCCTAATGTTAATGTTGTTGCTCTAAAAATGGAGGATGTTGGAGGAATCTATAGAACTGCGAGACATAAAATTATCAAGGTGTGGAACAGAGAGGATTTTCTTAAGGAGCTACCTAAAACATACAGGGATCTCACAGAGAAAGAAACATTACATAAGGAACATGGAGTAAGAGTTCTTCTAAATATAGATACTGTTTATTTCTCATCAAAGCTAGGATATGAGAGAAAAAGAATAGAGAAGATGGTTAGAGATGGAGAAAGAATTTTTTTGCCATTCGCTGGTGTTGGGATATATGCTCTTGTTATTGCCAAGAAAAAGCAAGTGGAGATAGATGCAGTGGAGATTAACCCATATGCCTGCGAATACATGAGAAAAAATATAGAGATAAATAAAATAAGAGGTAAGATAAGCGTGTTTTGTATGGATGTAAAATTATTTTTAGAAAACAAAGATATATTAAATTATGATAGAATAATCATGCCTGCACCAAAGGATGCTCCATCCTTTCTAGAGGAGATAGTTATCAAATCTAAAAAGGATACATGGATACATTATTACTTTTTTGCAGATAAAGAAGAAATCTCAAAGGAAAACATAGAAAGAAAATTTTCACATTTACCTATACGCATTCTTGGATTCAGAAAAGCTGGAAGCATAGGAACAAACAAATACAGAGTAGCTGTTGATGCTGTGAGAGTGTAAGTTTCTCAATCACATTTACTATAATTGCATTCGGGATTGATACATACAAAACAGCCATTCTCAACTTTTAGAGTTTTCATGTTGCATTCAGGGCATATCTTTAAATTCAACATCTCCTCTTCACTAAGATTCACATTTTCTGTGATAGAGCTCATGAGAGATGGAGATGCGAATTTTATTAACGACATGTCATGTTCCTTTTTAATGAGACCTATTTCTTCAAAGAACCTCTCTATCACATCTGCAATTTCTGCATAGATGCTATGGATATATTTTCCATCTTTGAAGTATCCTCCATTTGGATCATGCACGCTTTTGAGTTCTTCCAAGATGAACACTGGATTAGAAGTCTTTCTAAAGATTGCAGAGATTAACCTGGTAAGCACTGTAAACTCAGCAGCTTTACTTAGATCCTTACTATTGATGAATATCTCATAAGGTCTCCTTTTCCCATCCACTTCTACATATCCTATTGTGATAAAAATGCTATGCTTAACAAATCTGCTTTTAAGTTTATATACCTTTGCATCAATAACATCAGGCCTCTCGAAGCTTTTCTCATGCAATTTTTTATCCTCTATACTATGTTGCATCTTCTCATGAGGAACATCTTTATTCTCCTGCTTTTCTTTTACCTCTAATATTTCCCCTACTCTTATGACCATATTCCTCACCTCTTTATCTCGCTCTTAATTCAATTTTATTAGTCCTTTTTTATAAGCATGATAAATTGTATAAAGTTTTCCATCCAACACTATGATGTCATCTCCTTTAACCTCCATTTCATTACCATCTTTTGTTATTATCTTGAATTTCTTATTCTTAAATTTTTGAAACTCTGTAGTTTTACCTTCAACACTCAATATAGGAAATCTACTTCCATCTCTATAGATTGTAACTCCTTTTAATCCCATTTTCCATGCATAGAGATATAAGTTGCTTAGTAACTCTGGTTCAATATCTTCAGGTAAATTGATGGTTGAAGAAATGCTATGATCCACGTATTTTTGTGCTATTGCCTGAATCTCAATTCTTTTGAATGGATCTATATTATGCGCAGTCCTAAAGAAATGTTCAGGCAAAATTTTTCTTAATTCTTCTTCATTCTTGCTTTCCTGAATCTCATCATTTAATCCATACATATCAATATATGCTTGCACCGTTGAATGAAATATCCTAAAGAACTTATTGCCAACAGATTCTGTCCTTCTGGTGTAATATAAGGCAAATATTGGCTCGATGCCACCGCTTACACCGATATAATGTTTTCCATTATATTTAAAGCCTAGTACGATATTTGAGATTGTCCCTGTAGGTGCTATAGAAAGCAATGCCGAATTTCTCAAACCATGTTTCTTTATCTCCTTTCTCACATGCTCATCCAGCACTTCATTAAAGAAAGGATTTTTAGAATATTTTTCATAATCAAATATCTCAACTTTTCCTTTTTCCTTTGCCAATTTTGCAGAGGTTAGATATGCTTCATTGGCAATAGTTTTCATAACTTTTTCAAATGTTTTCATTCCTTCATCACTGTCATATCCATATCCTAATTGGTTAAGCATATCTGCAATACCTACTACTCCCAATCCAATTCTTCGAGTTATCTTGGCAGTGTCTCTTTGCTTTTTCAAAGGATTCATAAAGGAATTCCATGTTGTTATGTTATCCAAAAATCTTACAGCGATGTTTATAGTATATTTAAGCAAGTCAAAATCTATTGAGGCATTTGGCTTATATCCATTTCTAACAAACCTTGATAGGTTAATGGATCCAAGATTGCATGCTCCTCCATCCTCCAATGGTACCTCACCACATGGATTTGTAGTTACAATCTTTCTTCCTATGTAATCTGAGGGGGAATACTTTGTCATTTTATTCCAAAATATCAATCCAGGTTCTGCGGTTTTATAATTGCTCTCTATGAACTCATCCCAAATATCCCTTGCTTTGACTAATCTTCTTATCTCACCTGTTTGCTCAGATGAGAAGTATAATAAGAAATCTCCTGAGTATCTTATCGCTAAATCATAATCATTATTATTTAAAGGTATTACTAAGTCACCAAATACATCCCTTTTATTTATATCATCTAACTCATCTTTTGTTATTGTTTTATTATATTCTGCTCTCAAAAACGTATTTAACTCATGTAGATTCTCAAATACCCCTATTAACTCATACTCATCTATATTTTTGGATGGGATTCCATAAGAATAGTGCACATCTTTTATATTATCCACTCTCATAATTATCTTTTTATTTTTCTTTTTATAAACTAAGATTTTATCTCTGCCAAAGGTATTCTCTTCCTCAACCGCTTTTAAGAACTCATCGCTGGCTTTGATACTTATGTTGGCAAATCTTATTTGCGTGTTTTCCATAACCGCTTTTCTTATCATTTCAAGAAGTTTCTCATCTTTAACACCTGCTTCCCATTGAATTTGGTTAACAATCTGGTTTGTAACCCAATTTGGGATTCTTTTTGAATTTATGAAATCCAAGATATCAGGATGCTTTACATCCAAGGTTATCATTAAAGCACCTCTCCTACCATGTTGTCCTATAAGACCTGTGGTAAGAGAATAGAGATCCATGAAACTTACAGCTCCTGTTGATTTGTTTGCGGCATTATGCACTATAGAGTCTTTGGGTCTTAAAACAGAGATATCTATTCCTATCCCTCCACCATAAGAATATGTCCTTGCAGCTTCATATGCTGCGGTATAGATACCTTCTATGCTATCATCCTCAATAAGAGTGACAAAGCAATTTGCTAAGGTTTTTAATCTATAAAGATCACCAGCCCCTGCTATTACCCTTCCTCCTGGAATAAATCTTCCCTCATATATCTCAACATAGAATTTTTTTGCATACTCTTTTGCTTTTTCATAATCTTCCTCAACAGCAGCCACAAACGAGGCAATTCTTATGAATACCTCTTCGGGTCTTGTTTCTATTAATTTTCCTTCCTTATTTCTTAAATAATACTTTTTTTCATAGATACTCTTCGCAAGCTCATTATCTCCAAGATAATTTTCGTGTTGGGGTAATTCTCCGCTAATAAAGAGTTCATATAAGTATCTATATAACTTCTTATATCTTTCCAAATATTTTTTGTTGATTACCTTAGATAACTTTCCTTCATATTCAAACATCTTTTCAATTTCCTCAGGAATTGATATCATTTTTTCTCGCTGAGACATTATCTATCACCCCTTTCGCTCGAGTTTAATTACAAGATGGTAATATATAATAACACAACATATTGTGCAAAAACAATTTAATACATCAATATATTGTTATTTCATCATTTAAATATTTTTCTTTCTAAAAAAATATATATTTTAATCGTTATTTTCCTCCAAATACTTCTCATATGGCATTTCTTTGATTTCTTCTATTGTGTTTAAGTATCTATAAAGAACAAATAAAAGGTCAGATAATCGATTAATATAAGTTATTATCTCTCCCTGAATGGGTTTTTCTTTTGAGAGAGTGATAAGTCTTCGTTCTGCTCTTCTACATACTACTCTTGAGATATTAATGATGGCTGCACTTTCGCTTGATATTTCAATCAAGAAGGTATTGATTGGTTTAAGTATCTTATTATACTTATTTATTCTTTGTTCTAACCATTCAATTGTTTTTTTAGAAATCTTACCGCTATACTTAGAAATTTCTGGTATGAGATTATGAATATCATTCATAATTTTGAGAATGTCCTTTTTTACTCTTTCATCTTGTATCTTTGAATATGCATATCCTAAATAAGCCAAAAGCTCATCTAAAGTGCCATATACTTCTATCTCAATATTGTCTTTGTATACTCTCTTACCACTCACTAATGATGTCTGCCCCTCATCCCCTGTCCCAGTAGAAATCATAAAGAATAATTAGAAAATCTTTATCTTTTAAAATGTTTCTACTCGATCCTTTCCGAGAGAACGGCTTGATTAAATAAAAAATGGTTAACGGGAAGCATACCTTCACGATGAGCCACATTAGAGCAGCTAACCCTCACGATAGCGTTTGTAAAACAGCTAACCCTTTGATGAGGTTACCATGCTGGGATGTGCTTAGTAAAGCGATTTCCTCCCGTTAACCAATCATAAAAAGAATAATAATGGTTAAAGGGAAACCTAACCAATTAATAAAGCACATCAGAGCAGCTAACCTTTCTAAGCGTTTTGGAAGCAGCTAACCTTTAAAAAAAAGGTTACCATACTGCAAACCTTTTGTATTAGCGATTTCTTCCCGTTAACCATTTTTTAAATAAAAAATTTGGTTAAGGGGAAGCATACTTTATTCATAGCACATCAGAGCAGCTAACCTTTCTAAGCGTTTGTAAAGCAGCTAACTTTTAGAAAAGGTTACCATGCCGCGAGACCTTGGTGATAGCGATAATCTCCATTTACCCAGTTAACAAAACACATAACATTCATGAGCGTTTTGCAGAAGCTAACATCTTTACTTTCTCTTGTTCTTTCGAGGGGTTTTTCTTTTTGGAGGAGGTTGAGAGAATTTATCGTGTAATATCACACCTGCGTAGATGAATGGAGTGTCCAATAATGCTATGATGATTTTCATGAGATATTGTGTTAGGATCATGTTATACACTACATTTATTGGTAGAACACCATAAAAGCTTATAGAAATAAACAGTACAGTATCTATAAACTGTGCCAGCATTGTAGAGAGGTTATTCCTTAACCATAAAAATTTGCCTTTTGTCTTTTCCTTTAACATATGAAACATAAACACATTGAATGTCTGCGAAATTATAAAAGCTATCAAAGACCCAAGAATGATTCGAGATGTCAAACTAAACATCTTAGCAAAGTTTTCGTGCATCTTGATTCCTTCATCAGAGGATAAAGGGGGAGATATGATTGCAAGATATATCATCACAACAAACATTATGTTCATAAGGAATCCTGCATATACGCCGTGTTGAGCATATCTTTTTCCGTATTTCTCTGAGAGAATATCTCCAATCAAGAATATCATGGAATATGCAACTACACCAGCAGGTACAACAAAATATCCTATCTGGATAATCTTATACGCTAAAACATTCGCTAAGATTATATAGCTCGCGATACCAGAAATCAGAAATGAAGGGGTATTAAATCTTGCAGAGAGATAAGTGAAAAGAAGAACATTTAACCCAATGGCTCCAATCCAGGAAATCAAGAAGATAACAAGATTATTTAATTCCATATCAATCACAGATTATCCTTATATTTTTACTTTTTCTCTGTGCTTTCCTTTTCCTCTTTATCTTTCTTCTCTTCCTCTGATTTCTCTTTGCCTTTTTCCTCTTTTTCCTCAATCTTTTCTTCTGATTTCTTCTCCTCTTTTGAAATTCTCATATAATCATCATAATCATATATAAGAACCCTTCCCTCAGATGTTTTTCTCATTACAACTCTAATCTTTCTGGGAGGATTAGCATTACCCCTAGCCCATATCTTTCTATTTAGCACAGGATGAATATACACCTCCTCTTTATCGACTTTCATATGCCTTGATGCAAATTCCCTCAGTATTCTTATAGCTCTCTTTGTTCTTTTGTGATATGCTGAATTCCAAGCCCCTCTCAAAGGAACTATATATGTTCTTTCCAAAACTATGCTTTCATTATCTTTTAATTGCAATTGATTCTGCATCTTATATCACCCTCACAATTCCTTAAATCTTCTTGTACTTATTCTTTCTCCAATGTTTTGATCTAAATCTCTTAATGCTCCTATATAGAGCTTTACCTAATCCGAAAATCTTCAAATCAATCCATCTTGGAGCAGGAGAGTGAACACGATAAAGCTTGGCTCTTTTTATCTTATTGCCTAAACTTTTAGATATAGATTTCCTTGCCATAAGTATTCACCATCATTTCCTTATGATTTTTGTCTCCCTTTCCTTAGGTAATAATGACATCAAAAACTTTTTCATTTTGGAATCATCTATTGTGCCTTTCAATCTACCTGCGGATTTCATCTGAAATAAAAGAAATACTGCTCTTGCATACAGCTCAGGATTCACTATCCTTACGTTCATCAACCTCTCATATGCTTTCTCATCCAGATTTTCTCTGATAAGCATAAGATATTTATTTACAAGGCTTATAATATCTCTTTCTTGAGTTAAATCCTGTAAGTTATTTTGTTGATGTGCTCTGCGCATTAACTCAAGGAGTTTTTTCTTTTTTATCTCTTCAATATCCATATTTTCCCCTTATAATGCTTCAAGCTTTTACCTGTGATTCATAAATCTCCTTTGCTAATTTATCTAATAATGATCTTCCTTTTGATGTCAACCTCCTCCCTTCTGGCACTTTCTCAGCATAACCTGCCTTCTCTAATTGTTGAAGAATCTTACGGATTATATTTCCGCTCCCTGGATAGAATTTCTCTGGTTCATAACCTCTGTTTTTTCTTCCACCATATTTCCTTCTTAATCTCGATACGCCATAAGGTCTAAAATAAAGTTTTCTCATCACTGCTGCTGCTCTTATATACCACCAATCTTTATTCTCTGGAACTCTCTCTTTATGTACACCAGTTTTTACAAACATAGCCCATTTAGGTGGCTGGATATTCTCATTTTCCTTTAGGATCTTGGCTAACCTTTCTATAAAAACATTAGGATCAATATCTGCAACGCTTACCATACAATCCCCTTTCAATCGTTTGATATATTCTCAAAAGTTTTTAATTCACATAATTTTAAAAAAGTGATAGATTTTTGATTATTCGCAATCTTTACACATCTATGATTATCCTTGCAAAATATTTATCATTTTCTTTTTTTACAACTATGTTATGATATGTGGCAGCCTTTACACCTGCTCCTAAGATTTTGTGGCGTGTGCTATCAAACACATCATAGCTCATTTTACTTTTAAGAGAGATTTTATCCTGATTCTCTTCAATGGCGAATTCCTTAAAATCTATAAAAATTATTTTTTTAACCTCGAAGAGGTAGATTATTTCATTTAGAGTCTCTACTAATATCTCCTCTAAATCTTTCCCTTCGATGATAAGTTCCTCTTCTCCTTTCTTTTTTAAGATTTTTAAGTCCAAAAAGATGCTGTATAGAGCAGATATAGCATCCTTGAATAACTCCTGCAAATTTTCTCCTTTCACCTCGATGCCTATATCTCCTGTGTGATCTATCAATCTATACATAAAGATAATCTAAACATGAGTTAAGTTTTAAAATATTTGACCTCAATAAGAATATTTTTATGTCAGAGATCCAGAAAGGTAGAGATAAAAAAAGAGAAGAGATAATATATGATGCGGTTGGTACTTTAGAAGATTTGAGGGAAAGAATTCCAAAATTATTTGGGATACCTAGCGGTATTAAAGGATTGGATGAGCTATTCTACACAACTTATATTGATGAGGAAGATAAAAAAATTAAAAGAAAAACATTGGGAGGTATACCTTATTTATCCGTTATCAATATTACAGGTGTGAGTGATACAGGTAAAAGCTTAATGGTTGAGCAATATGCTGTTAATCAGGCAGCACATGGTTATAAAGTTGCTTTTGTTACTGTTGAATCCCCTTCACCATTTGTAGGGATGGGATTAAAAGAGAGAGCAAAAGCTATGGGCTTTGAATGGGAAAAAATAGAAAACAATATTATCTTGATTGATGCTGCTACCCACGATATCATGAGAGAGGACATTTCAACTTTATTATCAACATTGGAATATGCAATCTCTGAGTATAACACAAAATCTGTGGTTATAGATTCTATAACAGGCTTATTTGAGGCTAAGGAAATGATGGCAAGGAGTGTGGTTAGAAAGATCTTCAATTTTATGAAAAGATACAAGCAAACAGCATTATTCGTTTCTCAAAAAAGGAGCAGTCATGAAGAGTTAAGTGCAGAGGCAGCAGGAGGGTATGCGATTAGCCATATTGTTGATTGCTCTATTGTGCTCTCTAAGGAGTTAATAATGAATAGATATCTCTCACAGATGTACAACTCTCCCATAGGTAGTGTTATCAGATTGTTTAGAATAGATGGTTGTAGAGTGTGTGGTCATGATACTAGAACTCATCTGCTATATATCACCGAGAGCGGATTAGTAGAGATAGGACCAGCATTGGAAGAGATTATCTCGAGGTGATGTGAATGGTGATAGAATTAAAGCCCATAGAAGAAAATCTTGATTCGAAGGCATTGAGAGTATTTCTAAAGGCGATTGAGATTTTGGGAGGCCCAAGAAAATTGATTGAGTATAGGAACTTAACTTGGCTACCAAGTTTGATGGCAGCAAGTTATGCTATAATATATTACAAGGATAAGAATTACTCTGCAGAGACAATCGCCAATATATTAGGCATAAGCACCACTACTGCAAAGAACATTTTAAGAGCTGATGAGACAATAGCAAAGGAAAAAATAGATGCTTTTCTCAGTAATGAGAAAATGGATGAGAATAAAAAGACACATGTTGCAGGAGCATTAGCAAAGATGGCATATAAAGAGATAATGCAGGGTAGAGATGAAATCAATATGATGATGCATTTAGTTGGAGAAACATCAAAGTCCTTGGGGGTTGAGTGGGCAGTTAAGGTCTTGAGTATGTTAAAAGGCACTGATTTTCCTCTTGATAAAGATGCTTTTCTCAGCAAATTGAGAGGAGTGAGCATAAAAGGAAAAAGAATTGAGGAGATTGTAGAGAGCATGTCTTTTCCGATACACACTCCTGCAGAGTTGTTGCATGAGATAAAAAAAGCCATGGATTAGATTATGAGTAAGTGTTCAAGGCACAAAAACAGCAATAGCTACGGTGGTTATCCACATGCCATTTTCATTTTTTGCTTTTTGTGTGATGTTTAATGTTTTAGCTTTTATATCTTTTTTTCCGATTTTTGTTTTTAGCATTTCTAAAGCCATTTTTTCTGCATATTCTTCCGCGTTTATTATGGATTCGCCTTCTGAATTATATTCAAAGATATAGCCATGCATCTTATTGTCTAAAGGAATAGCGACACCAATAGAGGATGCTATTTCTTTTCCTTTTATGTTTGTTTGGTTCTTAGCCATAACGCAAAACACGATTTCTCCTGTGTTTAAGCGTTGATTTCCTTCTTCACGTGAGATAATTTCGCAACCTGGAGGAATTATGCTTGATACTGGTACAAGGTTGTATCTCTCAATTCCTGCATCTCTTAATGCCAATTCAAATGATACTAATCTATCCTCATGACATCCAAGACCCTTTGTAAAAAAAATTTTTGAGGGTATCATAAACTTGAAGGAGATTATTGAAAGGATTTTAAAAAGGTTATGTCTCCAAACTTTTAATATCTCGATATGTGAATATAGCGTAAGATTTAAAAAGATATGAGGTTTAAAATATCCTTATGGTAAGCAATTTAAAAGAGATAGAAGAGAAAGTTAAAATTCCAAAGAACCCATATGATATAAAGATTACAAACATTGTTTTTGGTGTTGATTTGAGTGGTAGTGTGCCATTAGATAGAATAGCCAATACTTTAGAAGATGCGGAATACGAGCCAGAATCGTTTCCTGGATTAGTGTATAGGATTGTTGATTATGGTGCTACTGCTCTTGTATTTACAAGTGGAATGTGTATTTTGTCAGGAGTAAATACAGTTGAGAAGGCATATCAGGCAGCAAAGAAGATGATAGAGGATTTTAAATCAGTAGGGGTGAAGTTTGAGAAAGAACCAAAAATGAAAATCGTTAACTTAGTTATCTCTGCCAATATCAAGAAACCTCTTGATTTAAACAGAATCGTATATGAGCTGGGAGATTGTGAGTATGAACCAGAGCAATTTCCTGGATTAATTCATAGGATGGAAGATACAGGTGTTGTGATACTTATCTTTAATAGCGGTAGGGTTATAGTGACTGGATCAAAAGATGTAAAGAAATCTTTAAAATCTATTCAGCTCTTGGAAAAGAGATTAGAAGATATAGGAGCAATAATAAAATGATTGCTACTGGTGTTATCCAATATATCCTGGTGGACCTTCTCCTTTCTCAGATTTTTTCTTTATTGTGGCTTTTAGTTGTTGTAGTGCTACCTTTTCCATTTCTTCAATTTTCTTTAGGATTTTTTCAACTTCTTTAACATGTTCATGAATCTTTGAGAGATCCAACTCTTTTAAGTTTAGATATTCCTTTAAAACTTCTAACACAGCCTCTGCTGCTATTGGATCTGACATAAGTAAACCAGAGGTTTCTCCCATTAGACATGTTGCTGGGATCCCAAGACGGGTTGCCTCGCTTAATATTACCCCAGCAGCTCCCACTATCTGATTAACCTTGCTGTTCTTGAATATGACATTATATCTCTCGAATTCTTTTATTTTTTCCTTATCATTTGTTGCTCCAAAAACCTTTGGTTTTCTACCTTCTATTAGCTCACCTGTCCCGAAACCTCCTATGCTTATAACCTCTTTTATGCCAAAGGTATCTATTAGAAAGTCTAATACATTAAAGGAAATATCATAATAGCCTTCTGTTGTAACAGGTTGGGCATCTCCTATCATTATAACTATATTTGGTTGTTTTTTCTTTTTATCTCCTTTTATGTAATATAGCTCATACCTAATTGGTATTATCAATCCCTCTCCTTCATGATCCACACTCACCACTGGTGGTAATGAATCAGAATATACCTCCGCAAACTTTTTAGCTTTTAAAATATACACTAAATACCCAGCTACGTTTCTACCTACAAAACCAACACCAGGCGCTATTCCTTGGATAAACACCACATCCCTTATTTTTGGAATTTTGATATACTCTATTTCTGTTACCATATTTTTCCTCCATTTGAAACCTTCATAATAAATTATTATTTTTAGGTTAAATATATCCTTTTTCTTTTAATCTATATACAATATGCTTTTCGTTTATGAAAAACTTGTATGCTTTAATCTTTTTTGTTGGAATCTTGCATTTTTCACATGTTTCTTTTAAGGTATATTTTCCACATTTTTGGCACTTACGAATACATAGCATTTTAGAAACCTCTTATCTTAATTTTTTATTCTCTCAAATGAAAGGAGATAATTATATCCTTTCAACCTGTTTTCAATTTCTTCAAGAACATTTTTTAATTTTTGTTCCATTTTTTTATAGTCTTCGCCTATCAATTCTAATCTATACCTTGGTGATGAGAGGTATGTAATCCTAATCTTATCCTTGAAATCCAACGCCTTTTTTATGATTTCTATGCCATTGTCCTCATATACTATTAGGTTTATATCTCCCTTTATCACCAATTCCTTTGGTTTAATATACTCAACCGCAAAAGAATATATTTTTTCTGCTATTCTTTTGTCTATGTTAAGAGATGTTAAAGCTTCTATTCCTTCCTCTAATGCAATCTCAAAGCCACTATACATACTTCCAAATTCTTTTTGCATTATGAATCCTGCCTTCTCATATATCTCATCCAAGCTCATATTTAAATCCTTTGCTATCATTTTTAGAAAATTATGTGCCTTTTTCTCATTTCTATATTCTTTTATTTTTTCTCTTGCAATTGTTGGTTTCACTCTTTTCATTGACAACTCAATATATCCTCTTTTATCTAAATTCAACACCACTGCTACAACCTTTTGACCTTCTTTTATGAATTTTCTTATATCTTTTACCCAACTTGAAGAGATTTCTGAGATGTGTATTATGGCTTTTTTATCTTCATACTCATCAAGAGTAGCTATTGCGCTACTTGGATTTATTTCCCTTATCGTTGCTATAATGTATTCTCCTATATCAGGTAAATCTTTATATTTTCTTATTCTATCGTCATTCGTTATTATAAACACCTCCTTTTATTGCATTATCCTATTGGTTGAACCACTTTGACTTTTATTTTTGCTTTACCTCCTGTTGGCTCTGCCAATACCTCTCCACATACTAAGCATCTCACAACTGTAGCTGCTTTCTCATATATATTCTGCTCATTTCCACACTTATCACATTTTACCCTTAGGAATCTACCGACCATTCATTTCTCACCTTGATTTTTAGCTTTTTATTCTCTAAAATATAATGAAGATACTAAAATTTATAAAGATTTAATGTAATTATAACTTTAATGGGAAGAGATTTGTTTAAGGCTCAAGCAAGCGCAATTAATATTGTGGTTGCGATAATTGTTTTGGTAATTGTTGCATTGGCATTAATTGTGGTCTCTACCTCAAGTGTATCAGATTTGGGAGAGAAAGCCAAACATGTGATGGGTAAAATATTTGGTAGTAAAAACGCTAAGTCAAAGGAGAAGGGAGCTATAGATCAAATACTTGAGAAAATTACTGTGGAAGAATCATTTGGTTAACGGGAAGCATAGCCATACTCAAAGGGTTAAACCGCTACAAGTGCTGTTTGCGTGTTAAGTTTCCGCTTAACAATAAAGAATTATCGGACAATGCCTGCAATTTAAAATTCAACACAAAATTTATAAATATTTGTTTTTATAAAATTAATTTTATATGGTGATATATTGAGAGATGTGCATTAAGGAGGTAATGAATTATGACACGACTATTATCCGTTGTTTCTGGAAAAGGAGGAGTTGGTAAGACAACAATTTCTGTAAATCTCGCTGCGAGTATGCATGATTTTGGGGTAAATGTAGTTCTTATGGATGCTAATATCACTACTCCAAATTTGGGATTCCATCTTGGTGTGCCTCTCCATCCAAAAACATTGCATGATGTGTTAAGAGGAGAAGCAAGCATACATGAAGCAATATATACGCATCCTACAGGTCTCAAAATAATCCCAGCAGGTATCAGTATCTCAGATCTCAAAAGTGCACAACCTGAAAAACTTGCGAGAGCTGTATTGGATCTTGTTGGTGAATATGATTTGGTGATTATGGATAGCGCTGCTGGTCTTGGAAGAGAAAGCTTGGCATGTCTTGAGGCTGCTGATGATGCTTTGGTGGTTACAAATCCAAATATCCCGGCTGTGACAGATGCTTTGAAAGCAATTAAGCTTGCTGAAGAATTTGGCACAAATGTTCTTGGCGTGGTGTTGAATCGCGTAACTGGTAAGAGATCAGAGTTGGATCCTGATGACATAGAATCGTTGTTAGGTTATCCTATCGTATCTATAATAAGAGAAGATCCTCTATTTCATGAGAGCTTATCTGCTAAGACACCTTTGGTTTATTATGCTCCTCGCTCGAGAAGTTCCTTAGAGATTAAGAAATTAGCTGCTGAGATAGCAGGTATTGAGTGGACAATGCCAAAAATATCAGAAGGAGGATTATTGCAGCGATTAATCAATTTGTTTAGATGAGGTCATTTCATGAGGTTTGGAGGGAGATAAGTTTATGATGTTTAAAAGGATGTCAGTATTTTTAAACAAAAATTCGAGAATAAGGATTCATAAGGTTAATGGGATACTTAGTGATTACATAGTGGAGTTGGATGATATAGAGATAAGGTTACCTGAGGAGAAATTGATGGACCTTTTTAAGAGAATAGAAGGTGTTTGCAATGGGAAATGTAAGAAAAAAGGAGAGGAAGAAAAAGGAAATTTCAATTAAGGTAAAGCATTGTATTTTTTGGATTCTTGTGATAATTGCAATATTTATTTTTGTATCTGGCATTGCTTTCTATAAAATTGGAGAGAAAGCCTCTTTCTATGAGAGCATCTCAAAGGAGATAAATCATAATAAGATAAGCAGTTGTACTGATGCCTCATGTGTTATTCAAAAAATTAATACTAAGCCTAATGTTACAGAAAAGGATTGTATGGAGACGCCTTATAGAGAAGTATGTTTGAATGCTCTCTATAAGAAACAAGCATTGTTATCTGGTGATAAAGATAAATGCTCTTCCATTTCACAAGAAGGTGAGAGAAATTCTTGTTATATGTCTCTCTCTTTGTATTATAATAATCCATCTTATTGTCAGTATATTTCTGATGATAACCTAAAACAGCTTTGTTTAAGTGCTGTTAAGAGCTAAGGAAATAAATTTAAAAAAATTTGCGGATTATAAATAGAGTATTGGGTGGTGATAATGGTAATAAAAAAGATTTTAAAGGGCAGAAATTCTGAGGATGTAGAGGAGATTGTTGAGTTGGAAAGTATAGAAATAAAAAAGGATGCTAAGATGTATGTGAGAATTATTACCTTACATGAATATGGTGATATTGAGAGGGCTCAAAATGAGCTGAGAGAAGGAAACATAGTATGGCTAAGAATTAAGCCATTAAAGGAGAAGGATATGATTGAGCTTAGAAGGGCAATAGATAAAATAAAAAAGACAGTGAATGCTATCAATGGTGATATAGCAGGGGTGGATGAGGATTATGTGATTTTAACACCTGCAGGTGTTAAAATAAGTAGGAATTAATATTTTTCAAATCTTTTTTAAATTTTCACATTATAAAAGGTCATTTAATGCAGGTGCATAGGGGAGGAATATGGCTCAAAATAAGAGGCCTTTGGATGTGCTTAATAGAGCAAAAGGCAAGAGGATATATGTGCTATTAAAAAACGGTAGAGAAATCGTTGGTGAGCTACAGGCATTGGATATCCACATCAATTTGTGGCTTGAGAATGCCGAGGTCACAATGGAGGATAAGACTGTAAAGATAGGATCAATTCTTATAAGAGGAGATTCCATTGTTTATGTTTCAACTACTCCATGATTTATGATAAGATGTGATGTTTATGTCAAAAGGCAGACCCTCTTTTGGTAAAAGAAATAAGATGGTACATAAAATTTGTCGTAGATGTGGAAGACGTGCTTTTCATATAAGAAAAGGATATTGCGCAGCATGTGGATTTGGAATTTCTTCAAGAATAAAATCCTACAAGTGGGATACAAAGCATGGCATAGGAAAAAACCGCGTCAGAGCCGTGTAATAAATAGCATACTAACTCAGTTAGATTACCAAACCTGCTCTCTTCTCTCTTATTATTGGTTAACGGGAAGAAACCGCTAACACAAAAGGTTTGCGGCAGGGTAACCTCATCAAAAAGGTTAGCTGCTGTAATATGTGCTTTGATATGATATGCTACCTGTTAACCATTTCAAAAAATAAAAACTGGTTAACTGGAGGAGATGGCTTTTCCAGAAGGTCTTGCAGCACACTAACCTCTTTTAAGGTTAGCTGCTGTAATGTGCTTTCTTGACAAGGTATGCTTTCCCTTAACCATTTTTTATTTTAAAAATATGGTTAACGGGAAGATATCTCTTTTCCAAACTATATTGGAGCATGCTAACCCTTGCAATAGGTTAGCTGCTTCCAAAACGCCTTCAGGAGGTTAGCTGCTGTAATATGCTATGGATAAGGTATGCTGCCCGTTAACCATTTCAAAAAATAAAAACTGGTTAACGCGAGAAAATCGCTAACACAAAGCATATTGCAGCATGGTACCCTTTGCAATGGGTTAGCTGCTTTACAAACGCTATCGTGAGGGTTAGCTGCTTTG
>CAYOWP010000006.1:0-12634 GCA_964407715.1 uncultured archaeon
TTGCGATATACTGTGCAATAACATAAAAGACATAATAGTTGAAACCACGTGTGGTATAAAAGACAAGCTATCAAGTCATCCTGCAAGGGATGAGATTTTGAGGTGTTAAAACCAAACAAAAAAATTATATATTTATCCTGCCCTAAATATTTTCTATATGGTAGAATTATCCTTAAAAAAATTTAATTTTAGATTTGAGAATATAAATGTGCTTGCTATTATTGTAATTTTAATTTTTGTTTCTCTTTCAGGATGTACGCGTTCAACGCCAGGATCTTCTTCTGGTAGTGGTGCTGGTTTAGAGATAGCAAGATATGAGGTTTATCCTAAAACTATCTATGAGGATGAAAGTGTTGATATTGATTTGGTTATTGAAAATAGAGGAAGCAAGACATTGCTTGATGATGCAAAATTATGGATTTATGGCCCTTCATCAAATGAATGGCTTGCTTCTGGAGAATTAGAAGATGCATTTTCATTATCTGGATTAATTATCAATTTAGAGGATATGATGCCTGGAGATTATGATGAAGTTTATGGATCATTTGAATATATAGGAGATGTGCAACAAGGTACACATAAGGAATACGACTTCATTGCTCGATTATGTTATCCTTATGTGACAACATATGTTGGTAATTTTTATGTTGTGTCGAGAGATGAGGCAAGGTTAGAGAGAAAAACTGGAAACATTTATGATGTATTATCCTCAGGACCTATAGGCATAAGTTTTGAGAGAAGGGAGAGAGTGATCACAGGTAATGTAGTAAAAGAAACAGGAAAAGCCGTGAGAGGTAGCGTGTATATAGGCGGAGAGACAGAGGTAGAGGGAATCTCTATAAGAATTCAAGGAACCTATAGAACAGGTACAGGAGAAACCGTAAGATATGTAAGTTTACCCATAAGGATTTATAATCGCGGGGATGGATTTCCAACATTGCCTTCAGAATGTGAACTTGGACCAGATGTTGATTCTGAAGAAAGGGGATATGTAGCTGTGAGAGTATTACTGGATGGATATGATATCACTCAGTCATGTTTTAGGGATGAGGATACACGTAGGGTATCTGTAACATACAATAATGGTAATGTTGGTGTAGGATGGTTTGGAATTGTAAAGTTAAGAAGGGAGAGAGATAGATATACAGAGGGAAGAATCACATGTAGATTAGAAGGGCTTGATTTTGATACACCAGAAAGACAATATACTCTTGAGGTAGAGGCATACTATGACTACTATACTGAGAGAAGAGATCGCGTGATAGTTAGAAGTGTTGAGGACATATATTAACTTAGAATTCTTATTGTTTGATTTTCTATCTTGGTGTGTTTATATGATAAAACACAAAATGAGAAACATAAAACATGCAATATTTTTTATTCTTGGTTTAAGTATTTTCATTGTTCTTAGCGGATGTGTTAATTCCTCATCTACTTATTTGCCAAGGAATAGCATTATCAAGGAATTCTCATCAATTCCCTCACAAATATATTCGAATGAAGATGTTTATCTCAAAATGAGACTTGAAAATGACCAAGATTTTTTTGTAAAAAATATTTATGCGTATGTGTATAATGTTGGCAATGATTGGGGAATTAGAGATGTATGGGGGGAAAAAACACATAAAGTATCGACATCATCATGGTTATTTGATGTAGATGCTAGTTTTTATGTTAGTGAAGATTTTGAGATTGGAGATAATAATGTTATTATCAATGGAGAGGTCAAAATAAATGATATGGAGAATATTCTTAAGGGAAAATTGCCTGAGATTAGTGTAGAAGATGCGAATATATTTATAATGAGAGACGATATCAGCATTATGATTTATGATTTGGAAAGATTCTTTGATATTGCATATAAGAACAACTATGAGAGAGTGGCAGATGTGAATTTGCAAAGAGTGTATACCACAGCGGATAAATTGCCTCCAGTCTATATTAATTATCTCTATCCTCCTCCTGAGAATGGCATGGGTAGAGGGGAGGAGATAGAGATATATTGGGTTGTTAAGCCTCCAGAAGATATTCCAAAAGGAAAAAAATTCTCTAATGAGGTTAAGGCAAGGGTATGCTATGAAGGAGTAAATCGCTTATCTGATGCTATTCACTTTATCTCAAGTAATGAGTTCCTTTATAGGGATATTAAGCATATAAGAAAAAAGAGAGTTACATCACATAGTGGTCCAGTATCTTTGACATTGGAGGTTAATGATCCGGTAATTATTACAGATACAAACAGAGTAATTAGTATGGTTATTACAGTGAAAAATGAAGGCAATGGAGTGGTCACATCTGAGAGTTGTAAAGAGGTTATGGGAATTAATAAAAGGAAAAGAGATATTGAGAGGATAAATAAGTTTAATATAAGGATAGAGGGAGATATTGATTTTCAATGTGACATTCAAAATGAGAACTTTTATTTAATGAGGGATAATTCTATAAAGATTCCAGTGTTCTGCTATGTTCAGATACCTAAGGGACTTCCAGAGCAGGAGAGATATCTTGATGTGGAAATTTCCTATACATATTATGAAGATGTTTCAACAAAGATAAATGTGGAAGGAGTGTAAATATCAAGAGCAGAGTATTTAACAATTTTTGATTTCTTTCTTTATGAGAGCAATTATTTCATTAAAATCAGAGAAGCAGAAATCTGCAGGACATGATGAGAAGGTGCGAGGAACATAAAGTGCAGTTTTTAGAGATAACTTTTCTTTAGCAATTTCCAAATCCTTGTGATAATCATCTCCTATTACTAAAAATATGTTCTCCATGCTATATCCAAACAGCTTTACATAGGTATAATACTTCTCGCACGGTTTCATGCATTTGGTTAACTCAGGTGTAATGAATCCATAAAAATATCTTTTATATGAATCTCCAAGAGAATGGGAAAGTTTGAGATTAAGAAACCTCTCAAATTCATCGCTAAAGATGATAACAGGAATTTTGTTTGTTAAACAAAAATCCAAGAAATCTTTTATTCCAGGATTTAGAATAAGATTCGAGATGATATGTGTGAAAAAGATATCTATAGCTTTTTTAATCTCTTTTTCATTTAGACCAAGCATGCGTAATGGAACCTCGCGCATGTGATCTTCTGGATGTAAAGATTCTCTTTTTGATGATACAATATCATAAAATCTTTTTTTGATGGTTTCAAATGGCATTTTAAGAGTTTTTGCCACATAAGATAACATGGCATCATAAGCGCTCTTTTTCTTATGAATTGTGTAAATTGTGTTATCTGCATCAATGAGAATTATTCTTCTCACTTTTTCACCATTAAAAGTTGTTTGTTTTTACAATACCTTCTACTACTCCTTTGAATCTTACGTTTGGGTAGATTATGGTATTTGGCATGATTATTGTGCCTGGCATGGAGGTTGAGTTTGATCCAATAGCTACGTTCTCACCACAGATAATACCAAGTCCTTTGCCATTATATTCTGTGAGTTTATTTTTTATCATCACCTTTATTTTTTTGTTGTCTAATCTTCTATTGGCTGTAACAAATCCGAATCCGCATCTGAAATCCCTATCAATAATGCTATCTCCTATATAACCAGCATGAATCTTAGCATTGCCCTGCAATATTGATCTCACAATCTCGCTATTATAACCAATTAGAGAATCATTCTCTATGTTGGAATTCCTAATAAGTGTGTGATTTCCTATAATTGTGTTTTTTCCAATGTATGCAGGACCCCTTATGATTGCTCCTTCCTTTATTTTGGCATTGTTATCAATAATTATAGCTCCATTTTTTGTATCAAGATATGCATACTCTGAAATTTCCGCATTTTCCAATAGATAGATTTTATTTGATGGGTAAAGGTGTGAGATGAGATACTCAAAATACTTTACATAATCCCATGGATATTTTAAAGATGGTGTTTCAAACTCATACTTTACAAATGAAATTCCTTCTCTCATGGCTTTCTTTTTTATACTTTCCTCAAATGAATAATGATTTTTATGGATTTCTTCTTTTAGTAGATATCTGTTCAGAAAATCCTTTGAGAGAATATAAAAGCCTATTACTCTTAAAGGATGTTCATCCCATTTAGATGGCTTTTCAACTATATCAATAATAACATTATCTTTGACTTTTACCATTCCATATTTTTCTGGTTCGTTTGTTCCTTTAACAAAAAGAGTTTCCTCTTTGATATTCATAAGAATTTCTTTTAAGTGATTTGTCATTAGATGATAACCATTTGCTAAGAAAAATAAATCTGAAACATAATCTTTTATTAATGATAATGCATGTCCCACTCCTAAAGGTTTCTCTTGATAAATTATATTGATTTTGTTAAGGATATTGTTATCCAATACTTTTTTCAAGTTGTGTGAGGGTGAGGAAATAACAAATATGTCCTTGAAATTATTATTAACAAAACTTTCTATTACATGCTGCAATATGCTTTTACCAAGTAATTTAATATGTGTCTTATGTTTGTTATGCGAGATTGGAAACATCCTGCTGCTTTCACCTGCAGCTAAAAGAAAAACAGGCATATTGTTTCTTCCCATAGAAAAAAAATATCTTATAATTTTTTTAAAGTTAATTATAATTATTAATGTTATCTTGCTTTCCAATGATGTATTGTCCAAATAATGTGTTAAGAAATTTTGTTAACGGGAAGTGTAGCCTATTCAAAGGGTTAAACCGCTAGAAGTGCCATTGAACAATGCTTTCCAATGAGAGTCGGGGGTAGTAATGATGAAAGAGAGCATTTTAGAACTTTCTTTTAAATTGCTTTCCTCATACACTCTATGTGATCACTGTTTGGGAAGACAGTTTGCTCAGCTATTAACTGGAACATCTAATGAGGAGAGAGGAAGGCATATAAGATATATTACTGCTATGTATATAGACACCTTAGAGGAATATGAAGATAAACATAATAACTTTGCTTCTTTTGAATTTCATAATTGTAAGGTCTTAAGAAAAAATAATAATGTGAAGGAATGTTTTATATGTGGAGGGATATTTGATAGAGTAAATGAGATAGCAAATAACATCCTTAAAATCATAGAGGGCTATGAATACAGCACATTTCTTGTTGGCATAGTGCCAAAAAAAGAGATGATACTTAACGAGGAGAAAATCTGGGAAGAGATTGGGGTTGAGTATGTGGAGCCATTAAAAGAGGAATTAAGTAGAGAAATAGGCAAAAAGGTTCATGAAAGAACAGGGAAAAATGTTGATTTTGAAAAACCTGATATAACAATTATTGTGGATTTAGATAAGAATCTCATAAAGAAAATGGTGAAATCTCTTTATATATATGGGAGATACAATAAGTATGTAGAGATACCTCAAACAAAATGGATATGTAGCTTCTGTAATGGTATTGGATGTGAAAAATGCGGATATACAGGTAAAAGATATACTGAGAGTGTAGAGGAGCTAATAGGTAATGTTTTGCTTAAGCATACAAAAGGAATAGATACAAGTTTTCATGGTGCAGGTAGAGAAGATATAAATGCTCTGTGTTATGGATGGAGAGAGTTTGTAATAGAGATTCATGAGCCAAAAATAAGATCCATTGATCTCGCTAAAATAGAAGAAGAGATAAATTCGATAAATAAAGGGAAGATAGAGGTTAGGGATTTGAGGTTCTCAGATGCTCAAGAAGTCAAGAAAATAAAGGAAAAGAGGGATAATAAGATATATCTTGCCGAGATTATATGTGAGAAGCCTTTTACGAAACAAGACATCAAGATATTAGAGGAGATAAAGGATCTTGTGATAAATCAGCAGACACCGGAAAGGGTCATTCATAGAAGAGCAGATAAGATCAGAAGAAGGAAGATATTTTTTGTTAAAGTATTGAAAGTGAATAAAAATGAGGCAAAAATAAGAATCAAAGCAGAGGCAGGAACATATATAAAGGAATTTATTCATGGAGATAATGGAAGAACTCGTCCAAGTGTTTCATCTCTTCTTGGGAAGAAGTGTGATGTGAAGAGATTGATTGTTGAGAGGTTTGAGGAGAATGGAGATAAAAAATAATAAGGAAAAGGTCATTTTAGGAGCAGAGGCTAAGATAGTGCTTTTCAAAGATGTTGTTATCAAAGAAAGAATAAAAAAAGGATATCGACATGAGATATTAGATGAAACTCTGCGTAAAGAGAGAGCAAAGGCAGAAGTAAGAATAATTAAACGACTAAGAGAAATAGGATTAAATGTACCTAAGGTATTAGAGCATAAGGATTTTGTTATCAAAATGGAGCGTATTAAAGGAGTTACATTTGCTGATCTCCAACATTTTCCTGAAAATTTGGTAAAGGAACTTGCATCTTACATTGCTAAGATGCATAATCATGATATAATACATGGTGATTTGACATTAAGGAATATATTATTAGCGCATGATAATAAGATTTATTTTATAGATTTTGGATTGTCTTTTATTTCTTCAAGATATGAGGATAAAGGCACAGATTTATATGTGCTTGAGGAGACATCCCGTACCACTGCTTTTCCATTAGATATATTTTATAAGGAATACTTCTCAAAAGTTCGTAATTCTCACCTTATAAAATCAAGATTAGAGAAAATAAGAAGAAGAAGGAGATATCTTGGTAGTTGAAATTTTTCTTAACTTCGATACTCCTTTGCGTGTTTCTCTTGGAAGATGTCTTAAAACCTCCCATAGATGATCATGTCTTTGTATTTTTCTTTTAAATTTTGTTATTCCCATGTTATATATAACCCATAGATACTTCTCATGTGAATCAGGAACTATCTTTAGGTGTTCTCTACCTACAAAGTGATAGGGAGATCTTCTCACTAACCTATATTTTTTGCCATCTCTTATTAATTGAAGTGTTCCTATATCAGTTTTTATAGCATACATATATAAGGCACCTATAAGTGCATTGTGTTTTGGATTTAAGGCAACCTCTTTCCATGTCTTATTCAGAACACCTTTATGAGAATCTAAGGCAAGAAATAATGGGGTATAGTAATATTTTATGTCCCTCAATAATTTTTTATCAATCCCCTCATCTTTTACTTTTATAAACTCGAAGGTATATGGATTCCTTATATCCACATGTGATAAAGAATCCTTTTCAACATATCTATCCACATAATACTTAGATAGCGCATATAATCTTTTAAGTTCATCAAAAGATTGTTTCTTAATTTGCATTAATCCATATGCTTTTTTGTTGGAAACTATATCATAACGAAAATTGCTCTCTATATATGCTGTCTTTATCAGAAAATTTTCTTTAAATCCAAGTTCCTTTTCAAGCTGTGATAGATATTCTTTGATATTCTCTTTATCACTTATTTCCTTTTCTTCTCTAATTTTGTTGCGATTAAATATCTCATTATAATATTTAAATGTCTCCCATATCTCTGCTTCCTCCTTGCATTTTAGATACTTATCTGTGCATTCCTCAATATCTCCAACAATAAACACTTTATTTGAATTTTTTAAGAACTCTGCTTTTTCATTTAAGCATGAGTTGTATTGAGTTTCACAGTATTCCATAGTAGGATGAGTAGCAATATATTTTTCCCTTTCATTAAACACTTTATTTTTGAGAAATAAGTAACTTCCAAGAGTCATTTGCAGCGCAGCTATTACTGATCCACCCACATACAATAACTTTTTAAATGTTTTCATACTCTCTACCTCATATTGCCACTTAAATATAGTTATATTTAAATATGTTTAATATAATTTTTAGTAAATTTTTTAAATTTAAAGTAATCATTAGAAATTTTCTGCAAAATCTTAGGGGTGAAGGAAGATGAGATTTTGTAAGAAATGCGGTAATTTGTTAACACCTAAAAAAATAAATGGAATAACTGTTTGGTACTGTGAAACTTGCAATATTGAATATAAAGAGGAAAAGGATAACAAAGTGGTTTTGAGTCAAAAAAATGTAGAAAACAAGGAATCGCTGGTTGTAGTAAAGGAAAACAAAGAATCGTTACCTATTACAGAGAAAGAGTGTCCTAAATGCGGATATAATAAGGCATATTGGTGGACTATGCAAACACGTGCAAGCGATGAGCCTGAGACAAGATTTTATAAATGTGTGAGATGCTCATATACATGGAGGGAATATTCTTAATCCCTTTTAAGGATAAGATCAAGCAATAAGCTATATATTTTCTTGATTTCTTTTATTGTTATTGTTTTTGTTAGGAATAAAAATAATAAATACACGAGACCGCTTAAGAATATTAATAGAATTCCTAAACTTATGGTAATATAGGGAACATATAGGTGAATTATTTTGTTTATGGTAATTAGTGATAACACTGAAAAAATGAAAGATAATAAGATTTCCTTGAGAGGGATATAAATTCTCATTATTTTGCGTGATGAATAAATGTGATACATGCTCATTATAGATAATGAAACGAAAGTTGCAATGGCGCTACCTATAAAACCATATATTGGTACCAATAGAAGATTCAATATGAGATTCATTGAAGAGCCAACAAATACAAGGTAGGGAAGATATTTCACTGTCTTTTTTGCCCAGATAATGTTAAAATGCGTATTTCCTATAAATGCTATAATATATGCAAGTGATAGAATTATTAATGGTTTATAAGCATCTCTGTATTCCTTACCGAAAATAGAAGATATAATGTCTTCACCATAGAGAAAATATATTGAGTATATAAACAATAGAAAGATAAGGAAATACTTTAATATATATTTGAGAAGTATCTTGATTTCTTTTTCCTTTTTTTGGTTTAATCTCTCTGTAAGGATTAAAGAAAGCAAGTTCTGTAAGGATGATGTTGATAATTGAATAATCGAGATAAAAGGATTTGTTATGCTATAAATTCCAGTTTGTATAGCACCATGAAAATAATTTATAATTATTATATTTGTTTGATTGAATAGTATTCTTGATATTTTGCTTATTCCTATAGGCAATGAGATGCATATAAGCTCTTTGAGGTCAGAGATTTTCTTTATCACAAACTTTGGGGATGGAATAAATAAGTTATACTTTTTTGTGGTATAGAGAAATATTAATATTGAGAAAAATGTTTCACCTATGAGATAAGAGGTTAAAGCCGCAATTAAATTTTGTAGATTAAAATAATAAAAAAACATGATTAATGTTACAACCTTTATTATACTTACTCCTAGTGGTTTAAGTATGGATGGAAGAAAAATCTTTCTTTTTGATGATAAATACGCTCCTATGCTTCTCAATGGAAACATTACAAAAGCAAAAATTGAGATATATATTAAGATATGCTTTAAATCGATATTCTTATAGATATAAAGTGCAATTAAATCTCCAAATAAAAACACAATGAGAAGAAAGAATATATTTGAGAAAAGGACTGTATAAAATATCATATATAATATCTCTCTTGCCTTTTTTTCACTCTGTTTTTCTCTAAAATATATCAGATTCCTTACAGATTGGCGGGTTAACCAGATTGTTGTTAATGTTCCATAAATAGAAATAAAACCCATCATTAAAGAGAAATACCCATACATCTCAGGACCTTGTTTGGCAATTAAATATATCCAAATATATCCTATCATCTTAGATAGTACATTGGAAAATATTATAGCCGGATAGGAATAAAACAAGAATTTAATATCTTTTAGAAGATCCTTTTTCATAGAACTACTTTCGCTCCTCATATCTATTAGTATAAAATCTTATAATTTTTTAAAGATGAGTTGATTAATGTATTACTTCCTTGGAGATCCAGCTACCTTGCTCCTTCTGCCTCCTTTTCTCTTCTGTTCTTATCAGCAATCGCAAAACTTTCAGGATTGTTTTCATATGCTAAAAGAATTTCCTCTGCAAGTACTTCGCCAGCTGATTTTTTATTAGCATGCCTTTTCATATATGCTCCTACCACAATATTTCTAATTGCTAAATCTACTCTTCTTTGCGGTGAAACAATAACAGGCTCCCTTGCAATAATTCCTCCTTTCTGATAGGTTATGGCTTCCTCTACAGGCGCTGCATTTTCAATTGCTTTAACAAGCACTTGTATTGGATTTTTTTTAGTTTTTTTCTCTATTATCTCAAAAGCTTCAATTAAGTTGTCCATATTTAGCAATGTCTTTCCAACATTTATGCCTGATGTAAGTTTGTGTTTCTTACCTTTATGACCTGCAACAAACATTCTATTCAACAATCTTTCAACAATATTAATTTTTGCTTTACCAAAAGGTATCTTTGCAAGTTTACCGCCAGTTTTTGGATATGCAATAGGATGCAATGAAATGACATTAACTAACCCGGGATCTTCCACTTTAACATCATGAAAACTCCACCTATTGAAAAGCTTTATATTAATCTTACCTGACATGAAGACACCTCTTTAATTCATTATCTACCTCTTTGCTTTCTACCAAGAACAAGCTCCTTTAAAGAGATACCATTAACTTTAACAACTTGATACTTCACACCGGGAATATCTCCTTTTGCACCACCTTGTGCTCCTCCTATTTTTTCTATTATTACTTCATCATGTTCATTAATGTGCTTTATAGCACCATTACCAGGTGCAAACGCTGTAACTCTTATCCCATTCTTTATTAATTGCACTCTTACACATTTTCTCATAGCAGAGTTTGGCTGCTTAGCTTCTACTTGTCTTTTCTCTAACACAATACCTCTTGCTTGCGGAGCTCCCTCTAAAGGATCCGCTTTAATATCCAAACCCAAAACTTTCCTTACATATGATTTCTTATGCCATCTTTTTATCTTGGCTTTTCTGATTAAGTTCCTTGCTGCGAACAACCCTCCTTTTGGAATAACCATCACCCCTTAACATTATTAGTTTCACATCAATTTATAAAATTTTTGTTTTAAGAATAAATCCTTCACATTGCAGCATGCTAACCAACATAAAAAGATTAGCTGCTTCAATGTGCTTTTGTAGTTGGCATGCTTCCTGTTAACCAATATAAAAATTTGGTTAACGAGAAGATATCGCTATTCAGAAGGTTTTGGAGCAAATAACCTTTTACAGCAGGATACCTGCTTCATTGCCTTTTGATATGGCTACATCTCCCGTTAACCATTTTATCTCAAAATAAAATTTGGTTAACGGGAAGCATACATCTTACCAAAGGCTTTATGAATAACCTTACTCACCCTTTCCAATAAATGATATTTGATCTCCCTTTCTTTATCTTTTTTATCATTCCTAAATCCTCTAACTCTGAGAGCATGAGACTTATCTTGGCTTCAGAAAGAGGGATTTTTTTGTTAATCTCTCTTTGTGTGATTCTCTTTTCCTGTTTTAGCAATTCAATGAGTTTGCTCATATATTCATCACTCTCAATAATTCTTTTTCTCTTTATTCTTTTATGTAAATAAAGATATGAGATACATACAAGAGGTGTAACTAAGATTATGAAGATAAATATAGCCGTCCAAATAGAAAGGTGCAATTTACTTTCGTTCTCTTCGTATGAGATATCAAGTGATTCTAAAGGCGCTGAGATATCTTTACTCAGTTTATTCTCTGATGGCATGAGGATAAAATCATAATCCACCTTATCACCATTTTTGACACATAATACATCTGATGACTCATATTTGATGTCCTCTATAAAAGTATATGCTGTTAGATTGTAACATCCTGTTGAGAGATTGAGATAATAATATCCATTTGTGATTACTATCCTCATTTTTGGTGAGGTGTTTATTTCCATAACCACATTGTTTATCCTCTCAAAGGTATTGAAATTATAAAATGAGCCTTTTATCACTGCAGTAGTATCGCTTTCCTCACCATATGTTAAACAACACAAAAGAACCAATACAATAGCGATGCTGCATATATGTGATAGAGCCACTCCTCTTTCGCTACTCATAAAGAATTATTATGTTATCAAAAATATTTATAAAATTAATGATATACTTTTAAAATGTTAGCTGCTGTAATGAGGTTTGGTAGATAGCTAAAAAAGATGGTTAATGAGAAGATATCACATTCGCAACCATATTTTAGCATGCTAACCCTAATTTTAAAGGTTAGCTGCTTCTTAACCGCTTTAAAAGGTTAGCCACTGTGAGATGTGGTTTGATAAGGTATGTTTCCCGTTAACCATAGTATCAAGATAAAATTTGGTTAACGGGAAAATATCGCTATTCACTCAGGTTTGCAGCATGCTAACCAACATGAAAAGATTAGCTGCTCCAATGTGCTTTTGTAGTTGGCATGTTTCCTGTTAACCAAGTAATAGAAATTTGGTTAACGGGAAGAGTACATCTTACCAAAGAGGTTCATAGCATGCTAATCAAAGTTAAAAGGTTACCTGCTTCATTGCTTTTTGATATGGCACATCTTCCGTTAACCATTTTATTTCAAAATAAAATTTAGTTAACAGCAAGATATCGCTTTTCCAAGGCACATTTCAGCATGCTATTCTCTTAAAAGGGTTAGCTGCTCTAATGTAGTTTTTGATGAGGTATGCTTTTCCTTAACCAGTTATCATTAAAGAGATTTAAGGGTTATCAGCTCAAAGATGTCTTTTATCATGCTATTTTTTGTTAACCATGGAGAATCTCTTTTTAGGATAGGGCACTATGGGCCGGCCCGGATTTGAACCGGGGACCTTCGCCGCGTCAAGGCGACGTCATAACCAGACTAGAC
>CAYOWP010000006.1:12644-30782 GCA_964407715.1 uncultured archaeon
CTTTTAAAATCATCCTTTCGTCATAGCTCATAACATACTCCAAGTTATGAGCGCGGCGCTCTGACCAACTGAGCCACGTGGGCTCATCCAATAATACATTTTAAATTATAATGATATTTTTAAATATTTTGAAATGGCGTCTTAACAATGCGCTACTTTTAAGTGAGAAAACAACATTTTTTAAATCTTTATGATTATTTATTGTTATGGGAGATAAAGTATGGAAATATATCGCATATCCACCATATATCAAAACCAAAATAGAGGAGAGATATCCAGGAAGATAAGTAAAGGAGGAATAAGAGAATATGCTCGTCTATACTACGAGATAGCTTCCAATTCTGATTTACCTAAGGACATTCGTAAAAAAGCATTAGAAAATGCAATTAACGGATATCTTAAACATTTCGATATTTTTTATTCTTTTTATATATTAGAAGAAATAATAACCGGGAAAAATCATAGGATAAAGGATATATATGGTAATGATATTAAGGAATATGCATCTTTTGGATTAATAGAAAAACTGAAAAATCTTTACTATGAAAACTTTAATAACAGTCCATTTCTTAAAATGGAGATATTAAAAATATTGAAGGAAATAAAGGAGAACAACAGTTTTCCCGAAAACGCCAGAAAAAAAGCGGATAACGTATATAAAGAACTTAAACTTAAATTTGATAATGAAGTCAATGAGAAATATAGAGATAAAGAACATCTATATAACTCAATAATAAAGGAATTGGAATTATATGGCATAAAGAAATAAAAAAGTGGTCCCGGAGGGATTCGAACCCTCGACCTCCGGCTCGCTTCGGATTGGGAGGAAATTTGCGCATATACCTCCCAAGGCCCTATAAGACCGGCGCTCTGCCAAGCTGAGCCACGGGACCATCATTAAAATAATATAAACATTATTTAAAATTTAAAAATGATATTTTTTATCTCACAACCTCTATAGGTATTACGCCCATCTCAAATTCTTTTTTAGCAATAGAAACAGGATCTAACACATTAACTCCTTCAAGCTTTATTAATGGTGGAGCGCCCATAGAAATTTGCATTGCTCTTGCACCTATAATTCGCGCTCTTTCATACTTCGTATATTTTTGAGAACTCATCCTTTTACACCTCCAAAGATAGCAACAAAACTATTTCTTTTCCTTTATAGGTATTATCTTATTTCTGAAGATAGCGATCTCATCAAAAACATCAACATAAGTTAAAAAGTGCTTTCTGCAACAATATCTCTTTACACCTAACTCATCCAACACCTCTCCTGGAGGTCTCCCTTTCTTATTTACCTCTTCATTATATTTTTCCCATAAATGACCTATAACCTTTCCACATGAAATGCATCTTACTGGGAATAGCATATTAAGCACCTCCTTATAAGAATAGGTATTTGGTTATCTTTTACTTAATTGCTTCTTTCTTCTTGGTCCTTGCTTTGATCTCGATGGCTTATGAGGCTCGGTTTGTCTAACGTCAGGAACAAGTAAGGATCTATCATAATCTATAAACATTTCCTTTAAAGCATCATCCTTATAATACTCTACAAGTGCTTTAGCAATAATTTGTCTTACAGCATCACTTTGACCTGTTATTCCACCACCGTGAACATCAATCTCTATAGAGATATTTTTCATTTTATCCTCCCCAGCTAAATATACTGGCTCTAATATCCTATAAAGAAGTAGTTTTGGAAAATATGATTCTAATGGTTTTCCATTAACCCTAATACTACCATTCCCTTTCCTAATATAGCCTCTTGCGATTGCCTTTTTTCTATACCCAATAATCACTAATGTCTCCTGTTTTTTTGATGTCTGCTTAGTTTTTTTAGATGTGCTTCTTGCCCTTTTAACATTCTTCTTATCTTTTTTCTTTGAAACATCTTTCTTTTTCCTGCTCATTTGTTCTCACCTTATTTTGCACTATCTTGGATATTAGCACCTAAATGTTTTGATACCTCTTCAAGATATACATACTTCATGTTTTTCAAATTATTTTTTGAGAACATTTCCAATCTAATGAACTCTTTGTCTTTGTATTCCTTTGGAATACCAATAAATGTTTTAATCCTTCTTAAAGCCTCTCTCCCTCTTTTTGTCTTATATGGTAACATACCTCGAATTGTCCTTCTCACAATTCTATCAGGGTATCTTGGATAAAAAGGTCCTTTGTATCTATCTCCCCTTTCTCTCTTAGCTTCATATCTTTCCAAGATATTTTCGCGGTTACCTGAGATAACACATTTTTCGCAGTTTACTATGATGATCTCTTCCCCTTCTAATGCCTTCTTAGCGATATAACTAGCCATCCTACCTAATATAGTATCTGAGGCATCTATATATAATGTCATCTTATACACCTATTACTCCATTATTCTTATGTTTTTTCCTTCTTTGTTTATTTTCACTAATTCCTCAAAAGATATTATTTTTCCTCCTGCCAATTTAACTTTATTCAAAGCATTTTTTGAACATGATAAAGCTGCAATGATTAATGGCTTTTCCAATATCCCATAACCCAAAACCTTTCCAGGAACTGCAATGAATTCTCCCTCTTTGCCATATCTATTTATTTTTATTAGGTTAACACTAGATCTTTGCCTTCTTGGTCTCATTAATCTTTCTGCTAAGTCCTTCCATACCTTCTTCTTAGTTTTTCTATATGTCTTCTCTAAAATAGCTATCTGCTTTCTTGTTACTGGATTTGTTGGTCCTGTTCTCACTACCATCTCGCATCACTTTACGATAAATTGGTTATGATGCAGGGGGCGGGATTCGAACCCGCGAAGGCACTAAGCCACAGGATTTCTTATGAAATCATTGCTTAAGCTCATAACTTAAGATGCATTTCATCTTAAGTCCTGCCCCATTGACCAGGCTAGGGGACCCCTGCCCAATACTAACATAATGTAAGTTTTTATTTAAAAGTCTTTTCCAGTATTTTAAGTTCATCGATCACATTTTTGACAGCCTCTTTTAGAATCTCACGTGGTGATAATGCGCTTATACTTTCCACATACATTTCATATTCCTCATCTTCTTTTATTTGTTTTATACCCACAATAGCAGGGATATATTTAGCATGATCCTTGCCACTTCCTAAAGTAATCGCGCCTTCTATATCTATTTCTTGCTCCTCCAACAATCTTACAACAATGATATCATCATATAATGGCTTAAAACTCTCGTGAGTGGTTTTTATATCCTTTGCATATACAGTGCATGGTCCTTTTTTGGATAATACAAACTTAACACTACATCTGGGTGAATCTGGGTTTTCCTTACATTCCTTTGAGTTTCTGTTAAGTAATGCCCTTTTATCGAAGGTAAAAGGTATCATTGCTAATCTATGAGCCAACATTTCATCATATAATCCAGATGTATTTTTGAGCACATCAATATATTCCACTGCTGCAGTCTCAACAGAATTTATTATTCTTCTCCTAATAGTATTTACAAAATAAGACGGGTATCCTTTAAGGATACATCTTATATATTCATCCGTCTCTTCCAATATCTTAATAGTTTTATCTTTTTTTGAATTGCTCATGTTCTCATAGCCTCCCTTGGAGTATAATGAAAGGGCTATACTCTTCTACCTCTTTTACCTCCAGGTCTTCGTGTATGATCATGAGGTATAGGTGTAACATCCTCTATCCTCAATACCTTTAATCCTCCTTGGATTAGCCCTCTAATTGCAGATTGTGCGCCTGGACCAGGAATCTTTTGCCTATTTCCACCTGGTGCTCTGACCTTTACATAGACCTTCTTTATGGTTTTTTCTATTGCCTCCTCAGCAGCTCTCTTTGCTGCTTGCATCGCAGGATATGGAGTGCCTTTTAATCTGCCTTTATCTGTGAAATTACCTCCACTATACCTTGCGATGGTTTCTGATCCTGTGATATCTGTAATATGCACAATAGTATTATTCATACTACTATATATATGTGCTATCCCTACTCTTTCAATTGATTTTTTGCTTATAGGGGAAGAGGATTTTTCATTCTTTATCTCTTCTTTCTCATTTCCAGCTTCTTGCTGTGTAGTTTTTTCAACCATTTATTTCACCTTTTATTATGCCTCTTCTTTCATTTTTGCATAATAAGGAGATTCAGGATCTATTTCCACGACATCATTTACAGTGACTAAATAGCTTGGGCTTGTTATCCTTGTACCATTCACGAGGATATGTCCATGAACTATCATTTGTCTTGCTTGTAATGGTGTCCTAGCAAATCCTTTCTTGTATACTATTGTCTGCAATCTTCTTTCGAGAAGATCCTCAACATTTAATCGTAAAACATCTTCTAAGGATGGATTTTCGCCGAGTAATCCATATTTGCGTAGTTGATCAAACAACCTTTTTTCTTTTTCCTCATCATATTTAGCAATGAGATCCCTCGCTTGATGCCTAAATTTTCTCAGCAATGCTTTGATCCTCCATATCTCTCTATTTTTTCTTAATCCATATTTCTTTTTTAATTTTGATTCCTCTACTATTCTATCTTTATCGTACAATCTTTTTGGTGATAAATATTTATTTTTGAATTTTCTAGGATCCCCCATTATTCTTCACCTTTTCTTGTTACTTTTTCTTTCTTTGTACTCCAACAGTTTTGCCGTGTCTAAATGAAGTTCTTGTTCTTTGACCTCTGACTGGTAATCCTAGTTCATGCCTTATACCTCTATATGCCCTTATTTTCCTTAGTCTATTGATATCATTTTTTACTGTCAAATCAATGTCACTTCCTATTAAATGAATGTCTTTTCCTGTTTCATAATCTTTTCTTCTATTCATTATCCAAGAAGGTATACCATATTTTGATGGATTTTTTGCTGCATCCTCTATTTTTTCAAGTTCTTCTTCTGTAAATTCATTTAATTTTTTATTTTCATCAAATCCAAGGGCTCTCAATATGGCCCGAGCAAAGTTATGGCTTATTCCTTTAACTTTTATTAAGGCATGATATGCCTTTTTGTTTCCATCCAAGTCATAACCCAAAACCCTAATTACATCTGCAGGTTTATCTTCCTGGCTTTTTGCCATACTTTTTCACCAAATCCGTCATAACGTGTATATATTCAAAATATAACGGATAATTTTAAAAAGATGATTGATTCAAATCACAGTCTGGCTTTGTCCAATAATTCTCTTATTAACAAAATTTGTTAAGCAGAAAAGTAGCCTTTTAAAGAAGAGCATTAGAGCAGCAAACCTTAAAGATGAGATGCTACAAAACCTGTGGTAATAGCGATTTCTTCCCGTTAACAATTTTTGTCCATTCAAAATAATTTGTTAACGGGAAGCATATCCCTATTCAAAAGGGTTAAACCGCTATAAGTGCTATTTGCGCGTTAAATTTCCGCTTAACAATAAAGAATTTTTGGACAATGCTTCACAACTCAATTATAATGATTTTTAAATTTTATTAAGAAAAAATATTAATTATGATCCTGAAACCAAATGTTGCTGGGATATTTTATCCTTCGGATAAAAAAGATTTATTAGATATGCTAAAATCCTTAAAAGAAAGGGTTGATATTAAAGAAATCAAAGATAAGATAGAGGATGTAAGAGATATCAAAGCTCTGATAGCACCGCATGCAGGATATATCTACAGTGGTTTAGTGGCAATGTATGGATATTTAACCTTGAAAAAAATAAAGTTAAACCTCAAAACTGTGTTATTATGGGGACCTACACACTATTATTATTTTTCAGGAGCATATCAGCCAGAGACATATAAATATTGGGAAACTCCTTTAGGTAAGCTGGCTATTGAAAAATACCCTTCTATTCCAGCAAATGATGCTGTATTTTATAGAGAGCATAGTTTGGAAGTGCATTTGCCTTTTATTCAATTTTTCTATGATAATCCAAAAATAAAACCTCTGTTATTTGGTAATCCTTATTCCTTAGATGATATTAATCTTAAAGAAGATGAGGTAATAATTGTTAGTTCTGATTTAAGCCATTATTTGCCATATGATGATGCAGTAAAAAGGGATAATGAAACCTTACAAATGATAGTTAATAAGGATGAAAGGAGGTTCCTTCAACAAGGAGATGCATGTGGAAAGTATGCAATATTGTCTTTATTATCTATTGCTAATAAAAGAGAATGGAAAGTCAAGGTCATAAAATACAACAATTCTGGAGATGTTATAGAGGATAAGTCAAGTGTTGTAGGATATAGCAGTGTGATCTTTTATGAACAAAAATGAGGAATATCCTTGGGATGAGCTTTTTGAAATCGCAAGGAAAGCTATCATAACTTATTTAGAAAAAAGAGAATATCTAAAAATTGAAAATGATTCTCCAAAAAAAGCCACATTTGTTACCTTGGAAATTAATGGCATGCTCCGAGGTTGTATTGGAAGCATATTTCCTATGAGGAGTTTAAAACAAGATGTTGCAATAAATGCAGTGAATGCTGCTTTCTTTGATCCAAGATTCGTGCCTATATCAAAAGAGGAATTAAAATATCTTGATATCACTATATCCATATTGAGCGACTTAAAAGAATTTAATGGTTCCAATGAGGAATGGCTCGATTTTCTAAGAGAAAACAAGCCTGGAGTATATATCTCTTCCAATAGGGCTTCAGCAACATTTCTTCCAGAGGTTTGGAAAGAGATAAAGGATGCTGATCTTTTCATGAAATATCTGTCTCTCAAGGCAGGAGTAGGAGAGAATGAATGGAAAAATATGAAAAAATACTATTACTTTGTTGATGCTCAAAAAAGGAAATTCTATGAATGACCTCTTTATTTAAAAGGGGTTAGCATGACATAAAATCTCTGTGAAATAGGTATTTTTCCTGTTAACCATTTTTTAATTTGGTTAACGGGAGATATAGCCTTTTTCATTTGGGGTATTAGAGCAGCTAAACCTTTAAAAGAGGTTAGCATACTGAAATGTGTTGCGAATGCGATATCTTCCCGTTAACCATTTTTTTAAAAAATAAAGATGGTTAAGGGGAAACATAGCCTTTTTCATTTGAGGTATTCGAGCATCTAACCTTTTATGCACGTTTGGTAAGCAGCTAACCCTTTTGAGAGGTTAGCGTACTCCAATATGCTTTGGAAAAGCAATGTTCTGCCGTTAACCATATTATCAAAAAATATTGTTAAAAGAGATATCCTCTTAATGAAGGATATTATAGCGGCTAACCTTCCAAGGCAAATTGTGAAACAGCTAAACTTTTTCAAAGAGGTTAGCATGCTTTGGAATGTTGTTGTAATGACGATATCTTCCCATTAACCATTTTTATATGCTTCTATGGATTAGCTACTTTAAAATCTTTGTAAAAAGAGTATTTTTTCCTGGTAATCAACTCTTATTTTTTGACTTTACCTTTTTTGATTTCTTTTTTGATAGAATTACTAATATAACGATTAGTATAGCTATTAAAATTCCAGCAATTACTGTCTTTAAAACTGTTGGATTTGTTAAGATTACATATCCAGTTGGAAGGGATGTTTTTGAAGGACAAACACCACAATCTATTTCACATGTTGAACAATTTTCATTCTCTTCACAAATTCCATCTCCACAAAAATTCTTCTTTACTGCCAGAGTAATTGTATCGCCCGTTTTATCTATTTTAACAGGAAGTATATATTCTATTTTCTCTTCTGTGGTTTTAGGAGTCCATCTTATGATAGGATCCTCCTGTAAAATCTCAGGTAGAAGGCCTTTAAATACTATTTTATTTGCATTATCTACAATTTCCTTTGGAATTATTTCTATGATTTCTATATTTGCATCACTGATTTTTATAGTGATTTTTGATTTGTATATTTCTTTTCCTGTCTGCTTATTCCTTATTCTATATACTTTTATTTGTTTTTCAACAGAAACTTTTGGTTTATTGGATAAAGAATTAATGAGGGATTTAACCTTTTCATTTGTTGCAATTGATAAAGCATAGCTTATTTCTTTTTGTGTTGTTTCTATTGTTCCAGAAGTTTCTTTTATCTGTTTTATTTCAGGTATTTTATCTTTTATTTGTTCTTTCAGTAACTCGATTGTACTAATTAATCTTAATTTCGTCTCCAAATCCTCTGTATTTTTTGCAATCTCTATTAATTCCTTCACAGTTTTAAGGTCTTTTAATGCTTTCTGATATTCTTCAAAAGACAAACCGATTGCGCTTAAATCATCAAAAGTTATTGAAAGAGTTTCTATGAGTGTTTTGGAGTTATAAATATCTTCTATCTCTATTCTTTGTTTTTCTTCTATTTTTGATAAAGCTTCTTTTGCTTCCTCTATTTTGTTGGATGCGATCAATTCCTTTATTTCATCTAATTCTGATTTTTCCTCTACAATATTTGGCTCTTCTTCTGTTTCATTACTTTCAGCTGTTTCTGCATATGGTGGAGTATAACCTCCGCCTCTTCTTGCAGTGACAGGAGGAATATAATTTTCTGTTGTTTTTAAATCTAGTCTAGTGTAAGCTCCATTTGTAAAAGTTGCCGTCTGTACTATTGAATAAGTATGTTTCGTAGCTGGATCATATAACTTAAAAGAAATTGTTTTACCTTCTCTGTTGTTGTCTGGATCTGTAACAAAAAATATAAAAGGATTGTATCCATACTTTCCATCTAACGTATAGGTTGTTCCCGCAACCTCTCCATCAACATATGCCTTTAATATAAACCCTGCTCCAACTTTTTCTCCATTATTAAATGTTATTGTTCCATAAAATTGGTGAGGTATTCCTGGCACTGCAAAAGTGATTGAACTAAGTAGGATAGAAAACAATAACATAATCCAAAAAAATTTTATTTTTACCATAATTATCCCCCTTCTAACAACATTTCTTACTTATCCTCCTAAGTATATACATAAATTTTTAATCACAGATGTCTCCTGGACCATACATGTATGTTTCTCCTATATCACTTGACTTCATAAATATCCAATATCCTTTACCTGGTATCATATAATCATCAGGTGTAACTTCTTCAAATGTCTTCTTGTAATTATCATATGTTACCAAAGTTGTCCAGTATTTTTCAGATATGTCAATAATACATTCTTCCTCATTTAGATTTGGAATACTAATACATTCATACTTTATTAAACTCGATAGAGCACAGTATACAGGAGATTCATCTTCACCAGGCTTTTGGTAATATCCAATTAAATTCCATCCAGGTTTTAAAACTCTCTGAGGAGGAGTCTCTTTTTCTTTGAACAAACTGCCATAACCTTCAATAACAGCTTCTTCTGTGGCGCTTATCCAATAACCATATCCAGCGGTCATTGTGTCAAGGTTACTTGTTTCTGGACTGTCAGGATGGTAAACATACCATTCATCATTTACAGCATCATAGGTCCACACAGAATCTATTGCATTTTTAGCATCTCCTAAAACAGCATCAATACTTGTATCTCCAGGCACAGTTGGAATAGAAATTAAATTCCATCCAGGAGTTAACTCAATAGAGTAGTAAGTAGCTGTTATAAAGCTCCATTCTGTATCTCCTAACTCATTTTCTGCAAGGTCAGTGATTCCAGTCAATGTCACTCTAAATTCTGTATTGGAGTCCAAGTTGTTTGTTGGATCAAATGTTAATGTATCTGTACTGTATGTTACTATCCCTTCAATAGAGTTCCCAGTAGAATCGATAACAGAAATACAATTTTCCCAACTTCCTAAAGTGCACTTTACCTCTTCACTAAACTTCACCATGATATTAGTAGTTGGATCCACACCAACTGCATTTATTCCTGGGCTTCTTTCCAAAATTGTTGGAGGAGTCAAATCCACAGTAAATGAGATTACATAATCTTCAGAGTTAACTGGTTCACCATCTATCTCGGATTTACATTTTACGTAATATGTATACTTTCCTTCTTTAAGGTTACTTAACTCAACATAATGATATAATCCATCATCTGTGTTAAATGTTCCCTCCATTGAATCATACTCTGTTCCTTCTGTTTCGCTATACTTACAAGTTGCTGGTCTGTCGGTTGTTAAGGAAAGTGTCAAAGTATCTGTATTTACATAACCAGTTGGCGCTCCGTTTTCTCTAACAGGTGCATCATCTTTGCTTGCTTTTAGCCATGGATCATAATCAACATTTTCGCTTACAGCATCACAACCCTCACTACCAGGTCCATCAGCACAGCCCCAGTAGTTGAATTCTGCATCTAAAATACCACTGCCATCGTTATAAACACCATATGCAGCATTTCCTTCGATATTATTGAAATTGATCTTTATACATGAGACATCAACACCTACTATATGGATACCGGAATCTACCTCGACATTATTAATGATGTTGTTGTTTGTTATAACGATTTGATTGCTTGTAGGACCTAGCCAAATACCATGTCCCCAGTTTGAGATGTCATTTCCTTCTATAGTAGCATCGACTGTACCATCGCCATATTCAGATCCGATTGAAATACCTTCACCATAGCCAGCTCCAGTTAGATCGTTGTTCTTTATGGTAACGGTAATGGCAGCATTTTCATCCCACGTCACAGCACCTGTACCGGCAATATAGGAAAGGCTTGTAAGACCACTTGCATCTATCGTGTTGTTCTCGATCGTTACATCACAAGTAACAGGTGGATACCATCCTGCCTGGGCAACAATACCGGCTTGACAGTTAGTTACTATGTTATTTCTGGCATTTCCACTTGAATCGACGAATAGAATTCCAGTTGCTATCCAACCTGCGCCTGTGTAAGCAATATCTGATACCATATTTTCAACTACAGAACCGGTTGCTCCGTAGCCAATCTGAATTCCATTTTGAGCCACATCATCCCTAGGTCCTGAGCCAATGATGGTATTATCATGTATATTAACTGTAAGCCCCTCGTAATTTGCTGTAATTCCGTTTTTGTAGAAATTTGAGATTGTAGATCCTTTTACTTCCACGTTAACATTATTGCCCATAGAGGAAAGATAAATAGCATTACCATCGGCTATATTAATGCCTTCTACGGTAACAGAATCAATTATTCCATTGACACCACGATATAATATTCCAACGAACATAGTGTCTCCACTTGGTACAGAACTGACCTCTGAACCATCTATCTTTAGATTCTTTATAGTTGCATCAGCATTGGCCACAACTATAGGAGCTGTGTTATCAGATCCACCAGGTTTTCGGCTGAAAAGCTGGAAGTTATCTGCTGTAGTCTGAGATGGCTTTATGATTGTTGTATCTCCCTGACCTTGAATTGTTAGAGGTTTACTAATAATAATCTGCTCATCATAAGTTCCATCAGCAACTTCAATTGTATCTCCTTCACTTGCAGCATCTATAGCTGCTTGAATGCTGGTGAAGTCAGCTCCACTTGGACCAACAGTAAGAGAATTATCCAAATCAACCACAAATGAAACACTATCAGAAACTGAATTTCCTGCGGCATCTGTTACAGTTAGTGTTAAATGATGACGACCATCAGATAAGCCAGTAATCGTTGTATCAACTTGCATATCACGTTGACAATCCACTGAAGCAGGATCGTTATTATCAATTTTATAAGAGCAAGTTACCGCTGTTCCTGTGTCATGAGGAGTAAATCTCAATGGAACGTTACCTTTATAAACTTTATCATTTTTTGGTTCATCGAAATTAGTAATAGTTGGCTTTTGAGTATCAACAGTTAATTCATTGCTCGTATCATCATTTCCAATATTACCAGCTTGATCAGTTGCAGTTACAGAAACATCATAAGTTCCGTCACTCAATTCATCGGTAACATCAGCTGTCCAAGTACCATCGCCATTATTCGTTGCTGCATATGTATTTCCACCTACAGTTACTTCAACTGTAGCTGTAGGATCATCAACTGTACCTGTCAATTGAGGAGTATTATCATTGATAATTAAAGTGTTAATAGTTACTACTGGTGCTTTAGTATCTACAGTAACCGTTTTACTTGTATCTGTTACTGAATTTCCAGCCTTATCAGTGATAACTACTTCTATTGTATAAACTCCATCGCTAACTAAATTTTCATTGTCATCTTTTCCATCCCAAATTTTTGAGATTGAACTGGTTTCAGTTCCAGTCCAAGATTTAACAGTATTACCTTCGCCATCTTTAATACTAATTGTATAATCCACTGCCTCGGAAAATTCTAAATTAATAGTTGCAGTATCTTTTACTCCATCATTATTAGGTGAAAAGATAGGATTATCTATAGTATAAGTTGTAATTTCTGGAGGAGTATTATCTACAGTAACAGAAATAGCACTAGATGTTAGCGAGTTCCCTGCTTTATCAATTGCCACAGCAGTTAGAGAATAAGTACCGTCTTTAACTTTTGTTGTATCCCAATCTATAGAATATGGCGAATCTGCATCTTCTCCTATTTTTGTATTCTCATAATAAAACTCAACTTTTGCTATTCCAGAACCACCATTATTGTCCTTTGCGTCTGCTTGTATGGTAATTTTTCCTTTTACGTAGTCATCATTTGAAGGACTTGTTATTTTTATAGTTATTGGTTTTGTTTTATCAATTTTAACTGTGAAAGTGCCAACATCTGAAGGGTTACCAGCGTTATCCCAAGCCTGATATCTTATAACCTTTATTCCATCATCCGAAAAAGTTAATTGATATGGAGAATAAAGAACAGTACCTTGTGAAACATCGCAAGATTCGCCCTCGCAATATTTAACCTCTTTTATTTTACTATCTCCTTCATCGTGTGGTGACAAAGATACTGTCTGCTCAGAGTTAACCCAAATTCCATCATATATATAATCATCAGAAATTGTTGGAGCAATTTTATCAACTCTAAATTCAACCGGTCCTGCTGTAGCAGAATTTCCTACATTGTCTTCTCCATAAGCACAAACCCATTGGTGAGAAGAAATTTTCACTGAAGTACCAACAGTATATTCTGAAGCATCACCAGGACAGGTTCCGGGATCTGAATCATAAAGTTTATAACCAATTGTATTTGAATTACATCCGCTTTCTCCATTACCATCTTCGCAAGAAATTTGAGCTATTCGATCCACATTTACCCAATCATCAGGATTGCCAGAAATTGAAATTGACGGAGCATTTTTATCTACTACCACATTAACTGCTGCCCCCTTTCCTGTATTCTCAACATAATCTGTCGCTCTAAAGTTAATTGAGGTAGCGCCAGAAGTATCAACATTTTCTGCTTTGCAAAGATGGTTTTCAGAATCATACTCTGCGAAATTCCAATTTATTCCACCATCTAAAGTATATTCACAACTCGCTACTCCAGAGCCATCTCCATCATTTACTGAGGCAGAGATAGTGGAAGTACCAGAAATATAGAGATTTGTACCATCAGAATAAGATGGTTCTATCTGGATATTTTCAATTGTTGGTCCGCTGTTATCAACATAAACGGATAATGTTTTCGCATTTTCCACATTTCCAGCTTTGTCCTCGCTCCAATAAGTAATCGTATGAGGACCTTCGCTGGAAATGGTTATTGGATTAGAGTAGAGTTGATCATCTCCGTTATCTATTTTGTAATAAGTTACCTGAACTCCTGAACCCTCATCTTCTGCACTTAGGGTGATTTGAGTTGAGGAGGTTATATAAGTTGGATTTGTACCATATTTCGGGTCTCCAACACTAACCTCAGTTACTGGTGCTTTTTTATCGATTTTGATAACTCCTGAAGTTTTAGTGTTTTCTGTATTGTCAACATTATCGATAGAATAGTACTTTATTGTATACTTGCAAACAGAATCTTTTGAGCAAGTTATGGGTATAGAAATACTATTTCCTGTTCCTATTTGTTCATTACCGCAATTTTCTCCGTTTTCATCGCAGATTTGATAATGAATTTCTTTGCAATCGGAACCTATATCACCGTCATTGCAAGTTAAAGTAACGGTAACATCAGAATTCTGCCATTCTGTTGGAGCATTATCTGAGGTTGTTGGTGGAGTAACATCAACTGTAGTTGTAGCATCGGTATTGGTAGAGGAACCCCCTGCATTATCATATGTAGTCACAATCCAAGTTACTACAGTATCTTGAGATAATCCACTTGCAGAAGCAGCATCAAAAGAAACCTCAGCTGAGCTACCTTTTTCAATGTATTGTGGGTCTGTAAAATCATATAAACACTTAGCTAATTTATTTATTGAATCATAAATAGGTATCCAATTTAATGGACATTGTAGATTGCCACTGTAAGCAATAGTACCATCTTCTGGAAACTTTATTACAATTCCCTTTAATTTATCATCTCCATTATTTGTTACCGTAAAAGTGTATGTCTTCGTGACTTCGCCTTGGACGTATTGTGGAGAGACTGTCACGCTTGCGGTATGGGTTGCGAAGGCAGGAAGGATACAAAGAGCCATGAAGAATAATGACAAGACAAACAATGACTTTGACACTCCTACAGAATTTATTATCAAGTTTTTTATGGATGTTTTTTGCATAATGCCACCTCCTTTTTTCTATTTATTTATGATCGAAATTTTTCGATTTAATATTATCTTAATATATGAAGAAAACTTTTTAAAGTTTTCCCTCTTTTCCATGAGAATAAGAGGGCCTATACATAAATTTTAAAATATTTCGTAAAATATATTATTAGTATATTTCAAAAATAAAGTTGAGTTATAAAAGGTGAAAGATATGAATCCTATGGCAAAAATGATAGGTGGTTGGTTAATAGTAGTTGCAGGTGTAATATGGTATGTTTTCTTCTATAAGGATTTATGGACATTCATAAAAGGCACATTAGGTTTGGGATTGATATTAGTAGGACTTTTAATTTATCTCATTGGAAGGGAAGAGAAGGCATTTATTGAAGAAGAGAAAAAATTGGAAAAGGAATTAAAAAAAGCAGAGGAAGAAATGAAAAAGAAAGGCAAAACAAAAACTTCTAAACCTACTAAAAAATCAAAGAGGAAGTAGTTAAGTGATGTAATGAACAAAACACATTACATTAAATTCTTAATTGGATTATTTTTGCTTTTATTTGTTTTTTATTATATAAAACCTACAAAAGAGATATTATCCAAAATTGTGTGGAAGTACATTTTTCTTAGTTCTCTTTTTTTGATTTTTAGTTATAATTTCAGAGCGTTGGGATTTGTTTTCTTAACAAAAGTATTCAAAAATAAAAAAGCAACCTTTAAGGAAAATCTTGAGTTTTATAAGATTTCTTTAAAATCAATGATTATAAATGAAGTGAGCATAAAGGGAAGTGGAGACATTTACAAATTTGCATTACTTAAGAAAAGAATTGGTTATTCCAATAAAGATAGCGCTTTTCTTACATTAAGCGATAGAATCCTTTCTCTTTTCTCTTTGATTTTTATTGTTTTATTTATTCTCCTTAAAGATAATATCTTAGGAATAAGCATTGCGATTTTTTTAGGTTTAATGATGTTGCTCATATTTTCTAAAATAATGAGAAATAAGATTTATTATAATAAAAAAATGATTATTATATCATTTTTATCAAATTCCTTAGGTTGGTTCTTTGAGGGAATAGCATTATATATAATCTTCATGAAGAATTTGGTATATGAGGTTTCCTTTCCTCAAATATATTTGCTTCTTGCATCTTATATTATAATAGGATATGCCTCCTTAATTCCTTCCTCATTGGGAATTAGAGAACTTATATTCGTGTTATGTTCTAAGATATATTCGGCATCTCAAGAGATATATTTTATAGCGTCTCTTATCTTGAGAGTAGCCCACATCATTGCTATAATAGTGCTATCTTTCCTTATAAAAATATTACATTAATAACTTATATATTATCGTGTGCAATTACATAATACTTTATGGTAGATTATTTTGTTAGCTCTTTTTTGAATATAGGAATAGAGAAGGTTGTGGAACCACTTTTTACCTTCTATGTGAACTATAATTTTTATATAAATTTTGGATTATTTTTTGTTTTTATATTTTTATTAATAAGAAACTTCATGAGATTCGCTTATATAACTTCTCGTATAAATGAAATTAGTTTTGCAATCTCGCTAAGTATGTCTATGATATTATATTATCTTGCAAAGAGATTATTTTTAAAGCCTGAAATTGTCATATTGTTGATTTCTTTTATACTTATGATTTATCTTGTAGATTTTATGTTTTCCACCTTGATCTTCATTTTTTCATTCTTATTTTTTATGATAAAAGGGCAAATCTATACAGATATCGCAATATTAATCTCATACTATAATGTTGCTTTTAGTATATTGTATCATAAGGCATTATTAAAAGATGTAAATGCTATGTTTGCTATATCTCATGACATAAAAAGGAAATTCAGATATTTTGTAAAATATATTTTTAAAAGCGCTCTGATTATGCTCCCTCTTCTTTTGATATGGTTAAAGAGCATTGAGAATATAGGTTTTCTATATATGTGCTTAGTGATTCATGCAATATATGCTCTTTTTGCGCTATCAGATAAGATAATCCTTTTTCTTATCTTTTCTATTTTTATCCAAAGCAATATAGAGGAGAATCAAAAAGCAATAGAGAGGAAAATTGAGTTACTTGAGAAATTGAAGAAGGATATAAAAGAGAAATCTTTTTATGGAAGTGAAGAGATATTAAATAGAATAGAAAGAGAGATAAGAAAATTGAAGGAGAGTAAGACATCATGAGAGAGCATTTTACATTTTCACAGAATCTTTGATTTTTTTATTTAAATATGCTAAGAACATTTTTATAGTTTGATTTTCCAGATTATCAATTTTTTCTTCTGCCTTAAGAAGGAAACTTTCCATATTATCAATCGCATTATCTATTATCTTCTTTTCTTTTAATAACCTATAAACATCACGAGCAGCTTTCACATGATTTCTATGATTTCTTTTTCTCTCTTTATATATCTCTAATATATCAATGCCTTCTTTTTTTGCCAATACATACAAGATTGTTGGCTTATTTTCTTTTAAATCTGATGCAAAATCCTCTCTCCATTTTTGATGAGTATAAAGAATATCATGAATATCATCTGCCATTTGAAATGCCTTTCCAATTTCTTTACCTATATAATAAAGAAGTTTTTTCTTTTTTGATTTTTTTGCAGATAAAGAAAGAGCCACACCAAAAAATTCAGCTGTCTTTAATGATATCATATTAAGATATTCATCATATATTTTTTGTGGATCAACTTTCTCTTTGAGAATTTTTTCAGAAAGTTGCATCTCTAATGCCTGACCATCGCATATAGTGTTATACAATCTGCAGAGCTCCTTCATAGTATTTTGAGGTCTAGTGATGGATACAGCATAAGAAAACAGAACATCTCCGCATAGTATTCCCATGTCATGTCCAAATTTTTTATGCACTGTGGATTTTCCACGTCTAAGAGAGCTTTTATCAATTATATCATCATGAACTAATGTTGAAACATGTATCATCTCAAGTGCAGCAGCATTTTTTAGATGCCTATCATTTTGATAGTTTTCCCCCACCTCATCACATCCAAAAAGATAAAGCAACGGCCTTAATAGTTTTCCTCCATTTTTGAAATACCATTCTCCAGCTTCTTTTAATTTCTCGGAATAAAAGGAAATCTCATTTAAGAGATTATTAAGATAACTTTTTATCTTGTTTCTCCTTTCGTTTATTTCTTTCTCTATTCCTTGATAATTTTTTTCCATCTTTTGATGAAGTAATAGAAAATACATATAAAATATTAATAATTTTGATAACATTTTTAAATCTTAAGCAAATATAGCCCCGCCAGGATTCGAACCTGGGTCGCAGGGTCCAGAGCCCTGCATGATTACCACTACACCACGGGGCTCCATGATAATATAAATTAAAATAAAATTTGATATATAAAAAGATTTATATTCTTCGTATTGTTTAGGCATGTCCAATAATTCTCTATTAAAGTAACCTTTTAAAGAGACGCATTAGAGCAGCAAACCTTAGAGAGCCAATGCGATCACCGCTACAAGTGCTATTTGCGTGTTAAGTTTCCGCTTAACAATGAACAATGCCTATTGTTTACGCTCTATGAGGAAAACATATCAGAAAATACAACATCAGGTAAGCATTTACACAGCTGTTTCGCTGGATGATTATTGCCTTGGATACATACCTCTTTGAGGAAGGTAGAAATTGGAAAATCTTTCCCTTTCTCCTCATACTC
>CAYOWP010000006.1:30882-61927 GCA_964407715.1 uncultured archaeon
CCTCTCAATCTCCTCCCAACTCTTCTTCCAAGCATAACAAACATCAGCATATTGACGGAAGTCAGCTTCTTTTAATACCAATGTTGCTTTACATGGAGATGCCAAATAAAATCTTCTATCAGAATCGCTAACACCATCATAATCCTTATCCAATATCAGATAATATCCTTGCAAAGAATCAGGCAAATAAGCAGGATATGCTTTTTTACCAAAACTAAAGATGAAGTTTAGGTAGAACCGTTAATATATTTTTAGTTCTTGGTTTGGTACTTTTCTTTCCAATGCTAAATCTAATGCATCGTTATAATTAAAATATATCTCATATGTCTTTTTTCTTTTCAATAAATTATCTATTCTACCAAAATCAAAAATAGGACAAAAAGCTCTTCCTTTTTTCCCTCCAAAAATCAACACAGCATCTCTACTTATTGCCTGATATAAATATTTAACCGCATCATCCAAAGAATCCAATTTTATTACCCTACCCATAAGTTTTCTATATTTTGGTTTCAACCAATAATACTCTGTCAAAGCTCCTTCATGTTTCCAATCTTCTTTACTCCAAAACCTTAAAATCTTCCTTTTCTCATCTATCTCTGCCACCTGATCTAAATAAATCTCTGGCTCTTCTAATATTTGTTTTCTTACCAATGTTTTGCAAAGAACTATAGCAACAGGCGGAGATCTTATATAGCGATCATACATTTCTCTCCAGTATCTATAATCAAATTTTTCCAATCCTATTTTTATATTTTTTTCACATACATCCCAAGGAGCTTTTTCTCCTCTAACAACATACTTCAACATATTATCTTCTGGTTCCATCTTACATTTTAAAATATCTTTCCCAACAATCTCAGAAACAGCCCTTCTAAAATATCTATACAACTCTTTCTCTACCTCAGGATGCAAATATGGAGAATAATAAGGAACTAAGAAGTATTTTATTCCAAACCATTCCCTCTTAATAAAATCCCTATAATAGTTCTTATCAGATAATACAAAATCCATTGCTTTATTGAAATTCTCCTCTGTTAATAGCTTTGGATATTTATATCCTTTTACCCCAGATGTAAAATGATACACTTTACACATATATTTATCCCATATCATTCCAATCTCTGGAATATATTCATCAGATATTAACCTATCATTGTTTTTACTATATACCTCCTCAGGAAAAACACTCCTCAAAGCAACATATCCCAAAGCACTACCAATATATCTCAAAAAATCTCTCCTTGTGAGAGACATTCACTATCACCCCTACACAATAATAACACAATTTAGTAAAATTTTTAAAACTTAGGTAATTCCTCTACTGTTTTTATTCCTTTCCCATTCCCATAAGGCCATCTTTTACCCTCCTCTACTTTATGCTCCCACATATATACTGCTGCACCACTAATAAAAGATGCTATTCTCTCTCCTATAGGACCACCCATAACAAGACCTGCACCTTCTATTATCCCACCAATAACTAATCCTCCATATCTCTCACTAAATGATTTATCAGGATAATAACAAAAGTTTGGCTTATCTCCTGTTTTCTCCTTATATACCCGAATCAATATGGCTTTTGAAGGTACTTCTATCTCATCAGAAAGCATGAGCTTTACTTTACCCCAAAAACTTAAATCTCCCAAGTTTAACATACTTATCTTCTCTCCTTGATTCTCATCCTCTTCTTTGAATATGTTCTTAACTATTCCTATCTCCTCATCATAAGATTTTTCCATCAATATCTTATATTTATTCTCACCATATCTCTCTATTTGTTGCTGTAGATATAGAGATATTATTGTTTGAAGGATTTGTTCTTCATCTGGGGCAGGTTTCCAGCCATTATCACTTTGAATTTCATCCAAAGGATTCTCATAACACCCACCAAGATATGAAGGAAGAAAATCTTCCATAACCCTCTTCAAAGAACTATACTTCAAAATAAGATGATATTTGCTTTTTAATTGCTCAATCACAGGTCCCCAATCTTCATTCGTGTTTTCTCCTAATTTTAAAAATTGTATTTTTCCTGTAGAAGAACAAATATTAGTACCAGGAATACAAATTTTTTCCTCACCACAGAAATCCTCACGAGGTATTTGTAGTTCACTCACACCATGTGAAGATGCATATTCCCTTATATCATTGTACATATCTACCAATTTATCTATCTCAACAAATTCTCCCTTATTGTTAATATCTAAATTAAACATCTTATAACAATCTTTAGCATATGGATCATAAAGGTATATCTTAGGATTCTTTAGGTATTCCTCACATTCATCCTTATCATAAGGAATTCTTCTATTGTATATTTCCTCCTCAGAAACACCAATATTCTTTAATATACCATCAGGTATACAATAGCATAACTCTTGAGCAGGATGATTTTTGCCTTGAATACATGCCTCCTGTAGAAATTTTTCTATTTTTCTTTTTTCTTTCTTATACTCCCTCTCAATCTCCTCCCAACTCTTCTTCCAAGCATAACAAACATCAGCATATTGAGAAAACTCAACTTTCTTTAATACCAAAGTGGCTTTACATGGAGATGCTAAATAAAATCTTCTATCAGAATCACTAACCCCATTATGATCCTTATCCAATATCAGATAATATCCTTCTAAAGAATCAGGCAAATAAGCAGGATATGCTTTTTTACCAAAACTAAAAACAGAATTTAGATATATAAAAGGAGAATATATCCATATGGTATTAAATCCATGACTTCTATATTTCTCATTTGACATATCCTCTTTAACTGCATTATAACTCAGCATATATATAACAGCACATGCAATTCTAAACTTATTATTATTTCTTGAAAATATCTCTGCAAATATAGAGCAATCAGCAAATTCCTCTACGCTCTCTACCAAATTATCATCTATACCTATTTCCTTACCTGCAGACGCTAAGGCATCAACAGTGGCATATTGTAATGTTGGAGATTTCTTTAAGAACATAGCATATTTTTTCATAGCATCATTAACCTTCTTGCTCAAATGTTTCTTAAAGTATTTGTTTTCCTTATCCCTTTGAAAAGAATCTTTAATCCTTTTAAAAAATTCTCTTATTTCCCTCATCTTCCCAGAAATTATCTTTAATGAGAATGATTTTTTAGATACATCTATCTCCATATTTTTCATAGCAATTTCCATTAAATCACTATCTATCATTTTCCCTATCTCATCCCTCGTATATTTGTTAGTATTTGCCAAAATAATTTCCATTGCCTCTTCTTTTGTAATCTTATTTTTAGACACATATTCTGCTAATTTCTTAATACTTTTTCTATCCCCTCTACTAATACCATCAATTAAACCTTCTATTTCCTTCCTATTCCCTATCTTCTTTGTAAGATATTCTATCATAGCTCCCTTTCCCTCTTTACTTACACTCCGCACAAATATTTTACTACTTACCCCTTCAACATACTCTACTAATTTTTTTCCTGCACCTTTCGCAACCTTTCCACCAACACTTAAAACACTACCCATTATAACATTTAAACCACCACTTAGCAATACAGCCCTATAACTTAAAGGTCTATTCATAGTCCATGCCTTCTCCTCACCTGCAGGAAATATCTCATAATAGATGAGATATTTTGGATCTGAGAATGCCTGTACAAAAGCATCATCCACATCCTTCTGAGGCAAATAAAAATTATACACAAAACACATTTGTTTTTCCTTATTGCAAGTTACTCTCACATCTCCAAATTTTGCTGTTTTTGTTCCATCTTTAGATGCATATGCTAATGAATCTGATAATGCTTTCCCATTTATGCAATATCTCTCATCCAATTCATATCCATTGGCAACAGATGCCAATGCACATACTAATCCATTTGTGCTATCTATTACCTCTTGCTCTATTGTTCTATGAGACTTAAATATATTCTTGAGAAATGAGATTATTTTTCCATGAAAAACAAGAAGAATCGAAAATATTATTATAACAAGAAGAATGCTTATCAACGATCCAATAGAAAACGAAACTGTTCCTCTCCTCTTCATATTTAATGTTATTATATTTGATGTAAATATATATTTTTGAGATTTTGAGATGATTAATTTAAAATAAAAATATGATTAAGTGGAAACATACCTATATCAAAACCACATAAAAGCAGATAACCCTTTGAAGCGTTTAAGAAGCAGATAACCTTTTAAGCGGGTTAGCGTGCTGTGATATGCTCGAGAATGGTGATATTTTCCCGTTAACCAAATTAAAAAATAAAGATGGTTAAGGGGAAGAATACCTATATCACAACCCCATTGGAGCAGAGAATCTTTTAGGAAGGTTAGTTGCTCCTTAAACGCTTTGAAAGGTTAGCATGCTGTGATATGCTTTTTGATGGGTTATGCTTCCCGTTAACCAAATTAAAAAATAAAGATGGTTAAGGGGAAGGATACACCTTTCCAGAGGTTTTTGAGTGAGTTAATCTTTAGAAGGGTTAGCTGCTTTTATGTGCTTTTGAGGGCGAGCTTTTCCCGTTAACCATTTTTCATTAAGAATTCTATATCAATGAAGTTGGAAAATTTAATAAAAGAAAACTTTAAAAATTTTACTTTTATATAAGTTATTATAAGGTGATAAAATGGTATCAAAACTTAAGGAAATATATGGAAGAATTAAAAATGAGGTATATAGAGGGATTATAGGAGGAGTTTCATTGGGCCTGGTTGGTCTTGGCATTAATGGATGCGTATATTCTCAAAGAAATATGTTAGATAGAGTGTATTTTGAGACTTATCGTGCTGAGACTCCTCTTGGAGATGAAAACTATGCAGGTGTTATGTTTTATCTCTATGGAAAACCACCAATCTCACAAAATAATAAAGGAATAACATTCAGAGCTACAGGGGATGGAGGAGAGATAAGATATAATATAGAAGTTCCACTGAGGGTTTATAGAGAAGCATTGAAAAAGGAAAACCTCAGTGGTGGTAGTGCTATCTTACTTCTTTTAACAACTGCTGCTGTAGTAGGAGGTATAGCGGCAGCATGTTCAGGAGGAGGCGGATCTCATCACACAACATATACTTCCAAGAAACATTCATCAAATAGTAACCAATCTGGAGAAGGTTCAGATCAATCCGGTGGATCAGGCAGCGGAGATCAATCTGGCTCCGGCGGTTCCACAGGTAGCAATGGTGGAGGCTCTACAGGTGGAGGAGGCTCCACGGGTGATTCCACCGGAGGAGGAGATACTGGCGGTGGAGATGAAGGCGGTGGATCAAGTTCTCCACCAGCTCATCCTCGACCTCCTCCTCCATGACTATTATCTCTATGTCTCTACTAATCTATTGATTTTAGATAATCTATATTAGCATATGAAAGATTATAATAATTTATGTATTATATAAGAGATATAGGATTAGGATTTTTATTCTTTTATTTATTTATATTTTCATGTTATGGGAGTACATTACAAATTATTAAAGGAAATGTTGTTAATATCTATAATTCGTCTTCTTTTTTTAGTTATTCTGATATAGATATTTCTGAGATAAATAATTGTGATCCTGATATAAATATAGAATATAATGAATGTTATGTATATCTTAAATATTATTTTCCAATAGATTATTTTGTGAATTTATCTTTGATATCAGGATCTTTTTTTACATATATTGATCATAACATTAGTGAGAATAGATATGATGAAGTAGAAAACGCATACAAAATTTATATAATTTTTCCAGTTCCGCAAGGGGCATCTAGTTGTGAAGATTTTTTAAATCAGGATTTATTCTTTAACATCTCAACAGATATTTTTTCGAAGCATCCCTCTTTGGGTGATACTTCTGTTCCATGGACTTTAAGGGTTTATGTGTGGAGATGTTCAGGAGATAATGAAAGTTGCGGTGCTTTTAACGGATATTGGCATGTTTGCCAAGAAGTTACTAACTATTCATCTATTATTGTTCCAAAAAATAGAATCAATTATATTAAGGCATATGGAGAAGGTGTGAATACTGTTGATGGAGTGGTGTATGTGTATAAGGATAGTGATTTTGATTTGGAGGTGGAGATTGAGAATGTAAGAGATGATTATCATAATGGTGCGAGTATAGATTCCTTCTTATATATAGCATCTTCATTGCCTGATAATATAAATCCGTTATCTTCTACGACTTTATTCTTAGGAAATGTTTCCTCTGGTGAGATAAGAAAATATAATTTCTCTTTCTATGCTGATACGATATCTCCAAGTTCAATACCTATAACCATAAATTATACAGATAAAAGTGGTTTTTATAGCACGAATAAGACAAGTTTTATAAAAATTACAAATCTCTTTATAACTGATTTTTCGATTACTTCTGATAATGTTGTTCCCTATGGAGGCTCGATAGATGTAAGAGTAGAGGTTAAAGGTAACGCTACACCTATAGACTTCGTAAAAATAGTTGCAAGGAATATTCTTACAGGAAAAAAATATGAGTTCTTAACAACTACACCTGAAAGATGTACTGATGTAACATCATGCATTTACAGTATCAGGTTAAAGAATTTGCCTTCAGGAAGATATAATCTTACAGCATATGTCTCAGATTATGATAGAATAGCATTAAGTACTACACCAAATAACAAATATGATAATATCTCTCATATTCTCATAAGATATGGAGAGCCAAGAGGATATCTTAAAATTCCAGGATATTATCTTTTAGATAATCAAACTTTGAGATACAACTTTTCTGTATATGCTTTTAATGGGGATCTTTCAAATCTCACTATAATTATAAATGGATCATCAAATCTTAACTATACTAATAATGTTTTTTATATTTCTCATATGGAAAATAACCATACAATTCACTTGACAGGGATATTAAGGGTTAAAGATTTAAAGGAAAAAGATGAGCCTGCATTTACAGAAATTATAATTTCATATTATAACGGAACCTCTTTTAACACAACCAAAATAGAGAGATTTGATCATCTTATAATACCTCTTAGGATCTATACAGATAAAAAGAGATATGATTTCTCTGAAAATTCATTAATAGAGATAAGAATTGCTGGAAACTACACGCCTATAGCTCCTATAACTATCAATATAACATCTCTCTTGGATAATAACACTGAACAATTTATGCTATTAAATCCAACAAAAATAAGCAATACTTTATATTGCTTCAATCAGACAGATAAATATGAAAAGGATCTCATAGAAGACTCCATCATACGAACAAATAATCTATATGATCCAAATGCAACACGTGATAATGACAATTCAACATCCTGGGTAGGAACAAGTGGAGATTATATCAACTATTCATTTTCTACTGAGATGTCTATTGATTCTATAGATTTGCTAGTTCAAACACCTGATAAAGGCACATTGACAATAATTGCAGATAATAAATATAATATAACTAGCATAGATATTCCTTCTTTCCCTACCTCTATCAAGGTAAAGCTTAATTATAAATACAGCAATATTTCTTTATTTGTTGAGACCGGCGTAGTTACGATTTATGAAGTAAAGGTATATCCTACAATACAAAATGAAACCTGCTATATATATTCACTAAATTATATACCGCGAAGGTCTGGAATGTATAAGATTTTGGGATTTAATGCTAACACTACAGGAAACACATCCTTTTTTGTTGATTATGGTGAGGTTAATGTTTCTTCTGTTATTTCTACTCTTATTTCAAGAACTAAGAACAATATAAGCATAGAGGTAAAAGCCATCAATGGAGATGTAGTGAATAAGACAATATCCTTAACAATAATAAATAAAAGCATAGCATATTCTCTGGACAATCTCACCAAGAAAAACATAAGCATATTGTATAATGGTCAAACTGTTGTATTATCATGGAGCGTATTTATTAACACAACATTTAATGGAAACCTTTACTTTAATCTTTCATATGATAACATCTCTACAGTGGTTTCTTATCCTGTTGTGATTAGTGATCTCATACCTCCATATATCTTAGGTTTCTCATTTCCAGACAACATTACAAATGTGAATCTTGATTATAACTTTGTGGTTTTCATAAATGAAACAATAAGATTAAAAAACTATACATTAGTCCTTATAACTCCTTATGGCGAGGTTAATATCACTAAGGAGCTCATATATCCAATCTTTGGAGAAAATGTATCTTTGAATGTTAGCATTCCAGGAACTTATTTGAATGTCTCTAATGAGACATATCTTCTTAAAGAGATTTATATCTCAGATTATAATCATACAATAAAAGAAAAAATAGATAAATCAATAACCACGATAGACTCATTAACATTAGTGTATGATAAGCATTACGATGTTTTCAATCATGGACAAACCATAAACATCTCTGTTTTGGATATAGCAAATAGGGAAGTGATAAATGCTATGTGGAATATAACTCTTCAAGATATCCAAGGAACATATAACGAAACAATTTTTGAGGGAATAAACAACAAAAACTATTTTATCTATCAAGTTCCATCATATCTTAACAATACACCATACCAATTAATAATAAACGTTTCTTATAAAAGCAATTATGGTAACTTGACTATAAGATTCAATGTTACAAACCAACTAAAAGAAACAATAATTGCACCTCCAGAGCCATACACAGTCACTACAGGCAAGGGATTCTATCTCTCTTTATTCTTTTCATATTTGAATGGTGAAAAATATAATACCTCAAGTATTATTATTCCTGATGAGACATATATCTATTGTTTTAATGAAAGTTATTCACAATTTAGGAATAGATTGTTCTCCACATATGACTATCCAAATTATGAGAATGTGATGGTTTTGGTATCTCAACAACTATGCTATGCTCCAACATCAAAGACATCCTTTACCATAGAACTTCACTTAAGAGATATTTATAACAACGAAATACATAAGAATCTTACATTTTATGCAGTGGATATAGAAAAGATTCAACAAGTAACATCATCCGCTTCCACAACCCAAAAGGTTGTCTCTACAACGAGTGGTGGAGGCTCAAGAGAGAAAATAATTTATATAAATAATACACAGAATACTACCATAAGATATATTTATGTGAATGAAAGCGAATTAGAAATTTTTAATGCCAATTTAACAACATCTTATATGGAGATTCAGGCTGGAGATATAAAGGAGAATAGTATCTCTTTATCCAACAAGATAGATAAAGAATATGCTGTTCATATTTATTGGAATTCTTCAATAAATCTTAACATCTCTTTGCCCGAGCAAATTATAATAAAACCTCATGAGGAAAAGAATATGCTTTTCTCGGTGTATGTTCCTTCTTATGTTTCACCAGGTGAATATAAGGTATATTTGTTAATGACCTCACAAGATGTAAGAATAGAGAAGATCATGTTTTTGAATGTTCTTCCTAACCCTACGATAGAAAATCTAAAAATCTTAAACAGATCATTATATAAATTTAAAAAGGAATTAGATGACCTAAGACAAAGCGGAATAGATACAAGGAACATGGAAGAAGAACTTCAAGAATTTGAGTCTCTTTTAAAGAAAAGCGAGGAATATCTCTATAAGGATAACCTCTCAGCTATAATGAGCATCTATCCTTCATTGGAAAAAATGAAGACAAGGATTGATAAAGAGATGAGAATAAAAAAGGCACTTCTATATATAAAACAAAATAAGGGACAACTCTTTGCTATTGGCGTAGCGTTAATCTCAGGAGTTTCTTTGTTTTTGTTCTATATTTTACCTTTAATTCATGTGCTCATAAAAGAAAAGAGGATAACTAATGAAATTAATAAGATAAAAGCCACACTTAGAAATTTGGATTTGCAATATTTCAAAAGAAAAATTGATGAATATACATACAGAAACACAGTGATAAAAGAAAACGAGAAAATGAATGCCTTAAAAGTAGAACTTTTGAGAGTAAGAGCACAGAAGAATTATCTGCTAAATTTCAATCTTCCTAAGTATTTCAAAACAAAATTTGAAAGGAAAAAAGAAAGGGAAGTGATTGAGAGGATGAGACTAACTCCAGAGGAAATTAATAGAATAAGATCCTATGTGATCAGATAATATTGCATTAGTCAATAATTTTTTATTGTGAAGGCGAAAAATGATTTTTGAATAGCATATTAGAGAGGCTAACCATTTATGGTAGTTATGAAGCAGGTAACCTTTCCTGAGTGGATAGCGAGATTTTCTCGTTAACCATTTTTATTACGTTGTTAATGTAAGACATAACCTTTTTAAAAATTTGATTTGTTATGGTGATATCTTGACATATAGAGATATGCGTAATATTTTAAAAGATTTGCTATTTTTACTATATATATAGCTTTTGTATATAGAATTGCTCCATTCATAAAAACTTTTAAATAACCTTAATATAAAATTAAGAGTAAAGTGAGAAGGTGATTATATGGAGAGCATCATAAGAGAAGCAATTAAGAATGAAAAGGCATCTAAGAAAACCAAGGGAAATAATGTTGAAAACAAAAAAACCACTGACAAAGCATCTCAAAAAAGCGCTAAAAAAACAACTGTTAAAAAAGAAGAGCTTAAAAAAATTCTAGAAAAAACACGCGCTAAGATAGCTGTGATAGGATGTGGTGGTGCCGGCAATAATACCATAAATCGCATGTCTCAGGTGGGCATTGAGGGAGTAAGGCTTATTGCCATAAATACCGATGCTCAGCATTTACTTTTTATAGAGGCTGATGAAAAAATACTCATAGGTAAAGAAATTACTGGTGGACTAGGGGCAGGTTCAAATCCTAATATCGGAGAAGCAGCAGCAAAAGAAAGTAGAGAGGAAATCAAAAAGGTTATAGAAGGATATGATTTAGTATTTGTTACTGCGGGTCTTGGAGGAGGCACTGGCACAGGCGCAGCTCCAGTAGTTGCTGAGATTGCTAAGAAAGAGGGATCATTAGTGGTGGGTGTTGTTACGCTACCATTTACAATGGAGGGATATCATAGAATGGAAAATGCTCGAAGAGGGCTTGAGAAATTAAGAGAGAATGTGGATACCTTAATAGTGATACCTAATGATAAACTTTTGGAGTTAGTTCCAAATGTTTCCATAGTAACTGCCTTTAAAATAGCTGATGAGATATTAGTAAATGCGGTGAAAGGTATTTCTGAGTTGATAACTAAGGAGCAATTGATTAATCTGGACTTTGCTGATGTGAAGGCAGTTATGAGTGATGGCGGATATGCTATGATAGGAATAGGAGAGAGCGATACTGAAAACAGAGCACAGGAGGCAGTTAATAAGGCATTAAATAATCCGTTATTGGATATTGATATAGAAGGAGCACGTGGAGCATTAATCCTCGTTACTGGTGGTGCAGATTTATCACTAAAAGAGGCAAAAGAAGTTATTCATGCTGTTACCTCAAAGCTTGATAAATCTGCACGTGTTATCTGGGGTGCAAGTATTGAACCTGAATTGGGGGATGTGTTAAGAGTTATGATAATTGTTACTGGTGTTAAGAGCAGTGAATTCTTCGAGGAAGCAGAGACTAAGAGGTTTGAGGTCAAAAAGGAGATTGAAGAGAAATTAGGTATTGAATTTATATAATATTTTTAAAAAGATTTTTTATATTTAATATTAAATGAAATTTCACGGTGATACTGATGGCTACTGAGAGCTTTTATTCAAGGTTGATTGGAAAAGATATGTTCACTGATAAGGGAATGTATTGTGGTAGGATAACAGATATTGAGGTTGATTTGCAGAGATTTAGAGTGAGGGCATTAATAGTGAGCGCGATTAGAGGATCATATTTATATGATTTGGTGGGTGGTCAAAAAGGAGTAATAATTCCATATAATATGGTTAAAGCAGTTGGAGATATTGTTATTATAAAACATGTTTCACCATCTCCGCTAGAGGAATAACTTTTTAATCTCAACTAACTTATTATTATCAGGAGAGCACCTAAGAAGGAGATAGATGAGATAGCATAAATATCCCTTGAAAATTTCTCTTTGTAAACTATCTGTGCTATAAAGATAGAGAAGATTACATATAACATTTTTATTGCCGAGACATATGCAGAGTTGGTTGTTAAAGAATATGCAGAGTATTCTGTTAATATCTGTACCAATGTTAACAGACCAATACCTAAAGATGTAACATCTTTTACAAATAATTTTTTTAGGAATGCTATGGGGGTAACATTTTCCACTAATGAAACAAGTAACATGCTGTTAAATGCATTGAAGATATTTAGGAGTACAATAAATTCTATAAAATTTATTTGTTGATAATGCAACACATATCTGGACAATATTTTAAATAGAGCATAATACAATGTGGATAAGCATATTATTGAGGTGTACTTAAGAATGTTTGGATTTCTTATGAAACTCCTGAAGTTGATTTTTGTTTTATATTCTATTGCTAATATAGATAGGAAAATAAGAAGGATTCCTATGATACCAGTGAGAGATGGCATCTCTGAGAAAAATAAATATCCAAATAGGAACACAAATACAACCTCTAAATTCAAAAAGGGAGAGATTTTATCAATATCTGTATGCTTTACAGCTTTAAATGTTAACCAATATGCTATTGTATTTAGTAGACTTCCAACATATACCAATATCACTTCATGCTGAGAGATTGTTTTTATCTTTAAAAAATAATATATTACGAGAGGTAATGTAAGGATAAAGACGATTAGTCTTATAGATGTTGCATATTCTATGGATTCATGATCATACATTTTTGTTTTAGAAAGCACAATTATTAATGAAGTTGTGATTGCACATAACATTCCTAAGATTATCCACTCCATAATCAATTAAATTATTCCAAAAAATTTTTATAAGTTTAATTGACTTGATTTGGTTGCTTGAGTGATATTATAAAATTTTTAAATAAATTGGTTTTAAATGAGTTTATGAATGTGAAAATAAGATATTTAACCATTTTGGCAGTGATTTCAATCTTGTTAATGCCGTCCATAGCTTTTGGAGATAAGGGAATGATTGGTATAGGATCTAAAGAAATTACTTTGGAAGAATCAGCACAAAATGCTATTGTTGCATGGAATGGTAAGGAGGAAGTTATAATTCTTTCAACAGATGCAAAAGCCTCAGATTCAACTCTTGTTCTTGAGATACTGCCTTTACCTTCAAATCCCACAAAAATTGAAGAAGGCAGTTTTGATTCATTTATAAAACTTGCTGAGATAATAAATAAAAAGAAAAAAGAGATATGGGGAATGGAAGGGACAAAAGGTGCATTTAATAGAAAAGCGCATACTCCTGGTGTGGAGATAACGTTTCATAAAAAGATTGGTGCTCATGAAATAACTGTGGTAAAGGTAAATGATTTGGATTATTTTATAAATTGGGTAAAAAATTTTACTATAAGTAAAGGTTTTAGATATACAGAAATCTCTCCTGAATTTAAAGATACTGTGGCAAGATATCTAAAAAGAGATATAAAATTCTTTGTATTTGATGTTATTGAAGTAAGCAAAGAGAGACAAAGCATTCAACCTTTAGTTTATAAATTCAAAACAGATTTTCTTTATTATCCTTTTGAGATAACCGCTACTTCTGATGCTGGCAATTCAATTTCAGAGGTAAATATATTCTTTATCACGAAAGGGATAATAAATAAGACTATAATTGAAAATACGAATCTTTTGCCAACTGTTGGGTTTGAGTATGAGATTGAATTGAGCAAAAGTGAATTAAAAGATATTAGTCCAGAGATTGCTGATTTATTTAGTTCAGCATATGTAATGAACGCATATCGTTATGGCACACTTAATATGTTAAATAGGGATGTTGTAGTTTATCCGCAAGATATTTATATCCCAACATTTTTTGATAAGATTTCTCAATACATTTCATCTACCTTAGTCTTTCAATATATTACAACAATATGGAAAGAGATTTTTCCTTCCTATCTATATGCCTTTGAGATTCCAATGTGGTTTAGATGTATCTTAGCAATTGTTCTATTATCATTCATAGTGGGAATTATATCAATAATATTTCTCATATCCAAGTTAATTAAGAAACTACTTAAAAAATATCATCTAGAATCATTTGGCTATAATTTACTTGCTTATATGATATCAATAATTATTGTTATTTTCCTTTTATTGAATAATAATACTGCGGTATTTTTTATTTCAGTTGTTATCTTTACAATTATTGGCTTCTTAATGTTACTTTTATTAGCAAAAAAATTAATTGAAAAATACATTTTTTCATCTTGAGATTCTACCTTTCTAATCACGAATTCTTCTGTTTTTTATTTCCTCCTCAGAAAAAGAAGGGATATCTTCCAATATATCATCAGGTAAGCATTTACACAGCTGTTTCGCTGGATGATTATTACCTTGGACGCATCCTTGTTAAAGAACTTTCTTTTAATCTTCTACTATGAGCATACTCAACAGATCTCTTTAAAATAAGAAAAACTTCTTTTCTTTTGGTGTAACCATAATTGATGCAATTTTATCTCCCTCAGCAAATTTGTATATCTTCTTATCTTCTTTTTTTCTTTCTTCATAATCTACTTTAAAATTAATCACTATTTTTTCTTTGTTCTTTTTTTGCGATTTTTCTAATGTGATATAAGGGTAAAAATACATATATTTTCCTTCTATCTCATCATAAATAGAAGGAAAATCATATATCAAAGAGGCCTCTATATATTCTTCTTTACATTTATGTTCTTTGCATTTATAATAGAAACTATGTATACCTATAGGGTTCAATATTCTTTTTTTATTTAACTTTTTTACAGGCTCATATTCATTTGTTCCGTGATATAATATATAAAGAAGTTCATCTATCTCAAAAATCTCCTTAGGCAAATTAAATATCTCAGGAAATCTCTTACCTTTATATCCATCGAATACATATTTAATAAAAGGGAATTCTAGATCTTTTGTAAATCTTTTAAACTTAGAATAAGAAGAAGAATAGTACCAATTAAATTTCTTACCTGTTTTTTGATCTACCCATGAATATCTAGCTTTTAAAATGATACTTTTATCCTCATCAAATTCTGGATTCTTAGTATCAAATATCCTTTCCACGATAAAATACCACATATCTTCTATAATTTTTTTATTCTTTCCCACATAGTACCAAGAACCCTCATGAGACATCCAATATTCACTTGGCTCCCTAGGTTGCTTTTTATTTAAGACTATTTCCTTAAAAATTTGTGGATCTTTAACAAGACAAAGATCTTCTGGCGGACGTACACGTAAACTATTCAGTATAATTTCCCACAACTCTCCTCTAACACTTTCCTCTATAGCTTTCATATAATAAGGATCATCCCACACTACAACATACCCACTATCTTTCCTAGCATATGCTAATCCATATTTGCCTAACATCTCAGCAACTTCATAAGCAATCATCATCTTACCTAAATTCCACATAAACCTCAAAAAATCTCTTCTTCCTGGATCTTCCACACTTTCCTCAACATTCCTTATCTCTTTATAATGCTTATTTAACCACCCCATAATTATAAAATAAATAAAATAGAAATATTTTTAAATCTAAATTAACAAGATAATGTACCTTCTCCTCTAGGCCACTTTGCTTTTGATTCAACATAGCTATTAACAATCTCTGAGAAAAATCCAGTTAAGAAGTTAATTCCTCCATGAATTACATGATATCCATAACCTCCAAATCTTGAGCCTATAACCACATCAGCTAATATTTCAGCTGCTGTAAATGGAGCATAAACAACAATTGTTGTTAAAAATCCATTCTCTTCTGGAGTATAACAAAAACCTTCTTTTTTATTGACTTTTATTAAAATCACAGAAGTATGAATGGTTTCATGTTTAACAGAACCAAAAATTTTATTTAGGATGCTATTCTCACCTTGTGGAGGAAGTACGCTAATTAAATCTCCATCACCTGTAAATTTGTCTTTTTCTTCTTTAAACTCAAAAATCTTCTCTAATTCATCTTTATCTTTTAGTTGCTTTGTCACTTTATATCTACCTTGAATTAACGTAAGTTGATAAGAGTTAAGATATAGAAAGAAATAATTCTCAATCTTTGAAGATTTTGAAAACTTAAATTGATAATTAGGGTAGCATTTATCGAATTTGGTTAAGTACTTAGCAATCTTATAATTAATAAACTCTTCTTCATTATTTCTACTAAGAGTTGCAGATTTAATGCTTTCTAATATGTCTCTAAGATCATTTATCTCCTGGAGGGAAATCCAAACATTTAAATCTTTATTATTCTTTATGCAATATGTATCAAAAAATATCTTAAATTCATCTTCATTAGATCCTTGTAATAACTTATATTCTTTTCTTAATATCTTTTCCAATCTATCTTTTGTGTAAAAAGCGTATTTATAATACTTATTATAAATAAAAGAGTCTCTGATAATAGATCCTGTATAAATAGTATTTGAATTAATAATATCCTTTTTTATCCTGTTACAGTTTTCATCATTCAAATAATAAACCTTAACAAATAAAGCAGGATCCTCCAAAAATTCGTTACATTTCTCTTCATCATATTTTATTGCTCTATTGCTTATTTCCTCCTCTGAAAATCCTAAACCTCTAAGCATATCATTTGGAATACATGCACAAAATTCCTCTGCCTTTTCTATAGAAGAGGAATCTATAAAAGTGTCAAGGTTTAAATTCTTTCTATTTATACAATTTTCTCTGATAAACATAATATATTTTTTTACCTTCCTTGAGTTTCCTTTATCAATCATTCTATTATCTCCTCCTACCTTACCTATATACTCATCCTTAATCTCCTCCCAACTCTTCTCCCAAGCATAACACACAGGTACCTTAATATCAACATCTTTCTTAGTAATTACTAAATCTGCTTTACATGGAGATGCTAAATAAAATCTAATATCATCACTACCTATCTTACCATCACCACATTTATCCAAAACTAACATATATGGCTCTAATTCTATAGGAAGGGAAACAGAAATAGCGAATCTTTTACCAAAATAGGAATGGGGAGAGCCCAAAAATAACAGAGGAGAATATATCCCTAAAGTATTAAATCCAACATTTCTATATTTTTCATTCATCTCATCTATTCTTGCCGCAGTATATCCCAAGGCAAAGGTTAATAAACATAATGCTTTAAAGGATTTTCCTTTAGTCAAAGTAGCACATTTAGCAAGATCTTCTAATTCTTCTGCAGCAGTATAATCTTTTAATGTTGCTTCTGTCATCTTAGAAATAGTCGCATCTTCTAAAGCCAACATTAAAGAAGTAGGTCTATTATTCCACATCCATTTAGCATAATAACGTGCTTTCTTTGCCCATAATCCCTTGGTAGATTTATCCATCTTCTTAAGCTCGCCAGCTACTTTTTCTAAAGCATTTTTAATATCTGGAGCAATAATCTCTTTTACTGCTTTTTCTTTTACACTGTCCTTGATTACCCATCCCTTCTCCGTCCTTGTGACATATCCTTTTTCTATTAGTTCATCAAACATATCACTGAGTTCCATATCTAATGGAGTGAGATATTTCTTAGTAAGGGTTAACTCATAATTCTTAAGAGCTTTTAAAGCATCTGCTTCCCCTATTTCTTTTGTTGCTTTACTAAGAAACTCCTTATATTCTTTATTTTTTACTAAATTAACTAATGTACTTGCCTCATCTTTTGATATCCCTTTAGAAATTAGGACTTTTTCAAGTGCTTTGTCCTCTTCACTCCAAAATAGCCTTAATGCGAAAGAGGAACGAATCTTATTAGATAAAATAGCTTTTTTAAGTTGAGTACTCAAATGTCCTCCTACAGAAAAAAATGCACCAACCACTCCAGAAACTGCTGCTATTGCAAGAACATCATTTTCTCCTTGTTGAATCCATGCCCTTTCTTCTCCATGAGGAAACATTTCATAATAAATTAGATATTTAGGATCTCCATAATTGAAAATATATGAAAAGGGTTTATCTTCATCTACTTTCTGAGGCAAATAAAAATTATACACAAAACACATTTGTTTTTCCTTATTGCAAGTTACTCTCACATCTCCAAATTTTGCTGTTTTTGTTCCATCTTTAGATGCATATGCTAATGAATCTGATAATGCTTTCCCATTTATGCAATATCTCTCATCCAATTCATATCCATTGGCAACAGATGCCAATGCACATACTAATCCATTTGTGCTATCTATTACCTCTTGCTCTATTGTTCTATGAGACTTAAATATATTCTTGAGAAATGAGATTATTTTTCCATGAAAAACAAGAAGAATCGAAAATATTATTATAACAAGAAGAATGCTTATCAACGATCCAATAGAAAACGAAACTGTTCCTCTCCTCTTCATATTTAATGTTATTATATTTGATGTAAATATATATTTTTGAGATTTTGAGATGATTAATTTAAAATAAAAATATGATTAAGTGGAAACATACCTATATCAAAACCACATAAAAGCAGATAACCCTTTGAAGCGTTTAAGAAGCAGATAACCTTTAGAATGGTTAGCATGCTGTGATATGCCTGAGAATGGCGATATTTTTCCGTTAACCATTTTTCATTAAAATTAAAAATTTTTTATATACGCAATGAGAAGAATAAAGATTATGCAACTATCATCAAAAATATTTGAGGTGCTCAAGGAGAATCTTGAAAGGGAAAACTATTTTAAAGATTATTCTTCTTTAATGATTTCTCTTCCAAGCGGGCTTAGTAGATATGCTATAGAGATAAAGGATTATATTTCGCGATACTATAATGGAGAGATTTACATATATGCTGATGAGAGCTTTGGCGCCTGTGATATTCCTATAGATGCTGCTAAGAGATTGAATTGTAAATTAATCCTTCATTTTGGTCATACTCCTTTTATTAATGAAAATCCGATAGACAACATCAAAGTAATCTACTTGCCATTATTTCTTGAGTATGACTATAAAAAGGTTGCTGAGGATTTATTACCTTTTATTGAGAATCTCCATAAGATTTCCCTTCATGCGCCAGTTCAATATACTCAAGCATTACCATATCTAAAAGAGGAAATTGAAAAAAGAAGCAAGGTGAAGGTATATTTAGGAAAATCATCCACATGTCAATATCCAGGACAAATCCTTGGATGTGATGTATCTTCCTTCTTTTCAGCATTTAGTGATTCAAATAAATCTATAGAGGCAGCCATTTATATAGGTGATGGGAGCTTTCATTATTATGCTCTTTTAAAATATCTTCCGAAAGAGATTAAAGTCATAGTGTATGACCTAAATATAAGCAAAGTAGAAATATATAATTCTAAGGAGAGAGAAAGGTTCCTTAAAAGATACTATGCCCTCTACTCTTTACTTAAAATATCACAAAGGATAGGTGTATTGCTTAGTACAAAAATAGGACAATATCTCCATTATGGCTCTGCAATAAAGAAAGCCATTGAGGAGTTCAAAAGAGAAGGGAAAGAGGTATATATCTTTGTGGCTGATAAGTTGGAGCCATCTCAAATAAATTCATTTTCTGAGAAGGTTGATATTCTTGTGAATTTTGCTTGTCCTCGGATAGAGGATGACAACAAGCTATATTCAAAACCTATCATAAGCTATACTACATATAAGATGATAGAGAAGGATCTTTTATAGGCATTACTCATAATATATTTTGAAAATTTTGTTAAGGGAAAACTATAGCTATTACCGAAAGTATTGCAGCATCCTAACCTGCTTAAAAGTTTCTCTGCTCTAATGTGCTATTTGAAAGTTATTCATAATATCTTTTCTATCATATAGATAAGTATATCGCAAGCAAGAGTTGCGGTAACTCTATTGGAATCTATAAGAGGGTTCAATTCCACGATATCCATCCCTACAATACTTCTAGGCTTAACTTTTAACATTATTTCATTTATTTCTTTTATAAAATCTCTGAAATAATATCCATTAGATTCTTTATCCGCGCATCCTTGGGCTAAGGAGATATCAAAATAATCCAAATCTATTGAGATATATGTGGGGCGCGGTTTAAGGCTTTCTAAGGACTTTAAGAGGTATTTTTTTGCAAACATCTCTTCTTCTTTATCATATCTCCTTACACCTATAGGTAAGATATTGATGTTTAGATCTTCTTTTAATGCTCTTATAAATGTGCAATGAGTGAATTTTGTATGCTCATAATTCTTTGCATCATAATGGGCATCAAAGTATATCATCTGAAGATTTTTGTATTTTTCGTTATATGCCTTCATTATTCCATAAGTAATTGTATGCTCCCCTCCCAATGCTATGATTTTTTTATTATTTTTTAGCACCATTCGAGATATTTCATATATTCTTGATATCATCTCTGTTGGATTGCCATGGGCAGGTATAACATTGCCAATATCATTTATTTTTCTTTCCGTGTCTTTTGATTTAAATATATTCCTAATAACATTGGGAGCCAATCTTTGGCCAGGTATATTTGTTTCTGTAGAATCAAAAGGAACACCAATAAGAACCCAATCAAAATCATCAACAAAATCTTCATATAACACATTGCTTTTATCCAGCCATATGTGATCCATAAACATAATTGAGAAATTTTTTATATTTTTTAAATTTATTATATTATTATGCACAAATGCCTCAGATGTGGAAAGGTATATGATGATGATGCTCCTGAGCTTGTGAATGGATGTTCATGTGGCAGTAAGTATTTCCTATATTATAAATCTCCACATTACTTAGGCGGCAAATCTAAAGAAGAAATCAAAAAAATAGAAAAAGATATTTTACGAATAATTGAGAGTGACAAAACCATTCCGCATGATAAGATAGTGGTGTTTGATATAGAGAGCATAATAGTGCCTGAACATGGCAAATACCTAATCAACCTTGAAAAATTATTCAAAGAAAAAGCAATTGTATTCAAAATAGATGAAGGGAAATACATCATTGATTTATCAAAATTGAAATGATCCCTTTACAAGCTCTTATCCACTTCATTTATAAACCTTTTCAATCTCTCTTCATTTCTGTTAAACTTTGCGTTTAGGATTTCCACAATCTTATCTATATTTTTTAAATCTATGAGATATTCCTCATTGTATTTTGCAGGTAGTGAAACATAATCCAAACCCATAATTTCAAGCATGATTCTTGGTTTAAGATGCATGATTCCTGATCTCTTTAAGCCTAGTCTGTCTCGCGCAACACTTAAGATAGTGTTGGCAGTCTCTATATCCCTTGCACCTATATGGAGTATAAAAGGCTCCTGCTTTATATAAGTGATATTTTTGATACCTTTCTTAAGTGCATCCAAAATTTCATTTGCATTAACATTCCTGTGCCATTTTCCTAACCATGTATGATTTCTTTTATTATCAATAAGAGGCACAGAATCAACAGTAATTCTTCCATAGCATGAGGAAGTCGTATAGATATTATCTTTTGAGTTTAAAATCTCCAAATAATGTATTATTGGCTCATCCACCTCTCCTTTGATAAGTGCTTTTTTTAAATCTCTTAATGCATTTTCTTTATAGATATCAAAGCTTGTCCCCATACATAATCACTTAAGAGAGTTATGGCTTTAATCTGTCAGGATCTCTTGGCAATAAGGTTGCCTCTCTTATATTGCTCAGATTCAATAGTTTTTCTGTTAATCTTTCAACCCCCAAACCAAAACCGCCATGTGGAGGCATACCATATTTCCAAAACCTTAGATGATCAAAACTTGCAGGATCAAGCCCTTTATCTTTTATGTTTTTTACCCTTTCATTATATCTATGCTCTCTCAAGCCGCCGGATGTTATTTCCAAACCTTTGAATAGCAAATCAAAGGAGTAAGTTAAGGAAGGATCATCATCTTTTCGCATCAAGTAGAATGGCTTCTTTTCAAATGGAAAATCTGTTATAAAAACAAAATCGCAATCATAAGATTCCTTTACATATTCTCCTATTTTTCTCTCTGCTTCAGGTGTGAGATCACTTTTCTCGATCTCAGCCCCTTTATTTTTTGCAATTTCTTGCGCTTCACTAAATGGTATGCGCGGAAATTTTTCTTTAATGGCAATGCTTACATCAAATTTCTCAAACCAGGATTTTTCTTTGAGTTGAGCAATTGCATAATTTAACATCCCTTCTTGCACTTTAAGTATGTCTTCCATATCATCAGTAACCATTTCAGCATCAAAACTCATGTATTCTGTTAGATGGCGAGTTGTGTGATGTGGCTCTGCTCTATACACAAAACCCAAATCATATACTCTATCTATACCAGATGCAAGGATGCTTTCTTTATAGAGCTGAGGACTTTGTGCAAGAAAGGCTTCTCTATTGAAGTAAAGCACTGGGAAATAATCAGCACCTCCCTCAGTTGCCTCTCCTGTAATACGCGAAAAGAATACACGAATAAATCCTTCCCTCCTCATATGCTCTTCTAATAACCAAACCAGTTCACTCTCAAATAAGAAGATATTCATTACTTCCTTCTTCCTGAGATCAAGGAATCTCCAATCAAGTCTTTTGTCCAAGCCTGTTTCTATTCTTCCTGTTAAGTCAATGGGTAAGGGGGTCTCGCTCTCATGTATTACCTCTAAGGAATCTGCTTTTATCTCATATCCACCAGGTGCTTTTTCATTCTTTTTAACCTCTCCTTTGATACGTACATAACTCTCCTTAGGAACTTTTTTGCATAGATCAAAGACGCTATCGCTAACGCTATCTTTTTTGAAAATAACCTGCAAAGAGCATGTTCTATCACGAAGAACAAGAAAGATTAGCTTTCCTATATCTCTTTTTTCGCTTATATGTCCTTCAACAATAACTTTTTTGTTTTCATATTTTTTTATGTCATTTAGATAGCATGTCCTTTTCATGCTGCATCACAAATAATTGTAAGGTAGAATTAACTTTAAAAAGTTAACTAAATATATTAATGTTATTATAATCATCGTAACTACCGATAGATGGTGGTAAATGTGAGGATTGTAAAGCATAGATACTTTAAGCACGCAATATTGCTAATGTTTTTTATGATAATGGTTTTCTTTCCTTCATATGCAGCAAAAGCATATTTGATCTCAGAAATTAATAAAGATAAGGTGTTTGAAGGAGAGATAGTTAAGGTTTGGGGATATGTATATGATGATTATACAAGAGAGAACTTAGAGGTAAAAATCTTTGTGAATGGCGAATTGTGGAGTGTTGTAAAAACAAATGAGGATGGATATTTTGAGCAATATATAAAGATGGATGAGGTAGGGATAAACATTGTTGAAGTCATATACAAAAATGAAATCAATACTTATAGGATCGTGGTATATAAGAAGCAACCGGAGGTTGAGATTTTGGATGATAGATATTATTCGAGAATCATTATTGTTGGAGATAAAGTAACTACAATCTATCCATATCAATATAACAATGAGATAATAAAGAATCAGTATGTTGATGTTGAATTATCCACAAAAGAGCTTTCTGTAAGTAGATTTGGAGGTAGCATATTAAAAGTGAAGATATACAATCACTTAAATGAAACGACAGCATTTTCAGTAATTATTGATGGGCTTGACGATAAAGATTACTATACCTCAGGAACATTAGAGTTAAAACCATTAGAGAGAGGAGAGATAAGCATATACATAGCACCTCTTAATGAGTTCGATGAGAAAGAAGTAACTCTAAAAATAAAAGGAAACGAGGAGATATTAGCAGAAAAGAAGTTGAAGATAGTGAGAGCGAATAAACACAAAGTGATGGAGAAAATGGAAAAGGAAGAGTTATTTGACTTTTTGTCTATAAAGATACTTTCCTTTGTATTAATAATTGCTGGTATTTTTATGATGTTGTGCGGTATTAGAGGTATTTTTATGCAGAAAATACGCCTCTAATGATTGCAAATTTTCTTTTTTCCTTTGAATTTTTGCATAGTATTTTTATGTTATCTTTTGCTCTGCTTTCTATAAACACATCCTCGAATGTGCAGTTTTCTTTTATGATTTCCCTTGCTTCTCCAAAATAGTAATGCTCGGCTACCTCTATAATTTTTTTCATCATCTTTACAGCATCTAAAGGATATTTGCCTATAGCAGTTTCTTCAGATAACATCACAGCATCTGGTTTTTCACGTATAGCGCAAAATATATCATTTACCTCTGCTCTTGACGGGATAGGATCATAAACCATGCTTCTGAGAAAATGAGTTGCTATGATGGATATTTTTTTGTGTTCCATTGCCTTTTCCATGATTTTTCTTTGCAAAATAGGAAGGTATGCTATATCTGTCTCAATTCCAAGGTCTCCTCTTGCTATCATAACACCTATGCTTTCTTTAAGTATTTCATCAAGATTTTTTATGGCTTCTTGGTGTTCTATCTTAGCAATTATTGGCACGTCAGGGATGTATTCTTTAAGCATGATGATGTCCTCTTTTCTTTTTACCCATGATTGTGCTATGAAATCAAACTCATGTCTTTTAATAAAATCGAGATCCTCATAGTCCTTTTTTGTGAGCGCTGGAATCTCTATATTTCTTCCTGGTATATTTATCGATTTGTTTTCCTCTAAGGTAGCATCATTAAGGGCTTTTGTAATTATTTTATTCTCATGTACTTTTATGATTTTGAGCAGTATTCTTCCATCATCAATATTGATGAGATCCCCTGGTGAGATATAATCTACAATGTTTGGATAACTCACCTCAAAATCCTCTCCTATCACCACCTCTTGATTTTTTCTTATTTCTCTTGTTTTAACATTTTTTGTTCTTATTTCTGGTCCTTTTAAATCAGCCAAGAAAGCAATGTCTTCATTAAAGTTTCTGATTTTCCTCATTAGATATTTGAAATAATCATAATTTGCATGAGAAAAATTAAATCTTGCCACATGCGCAATTGAAAAAATCTCTTCAATATGCGATTCCATTCCAGGGCCAACAGTAACTATTATCTTTGTTAGCATACCTTTTGACACCCCAAATAGTGATTAGATAAAGATGAATTTAAAAAACTCTCCACTTGCGAGATATTAGCATCCCTATACCTTTAAGACAACACCCCGTGTAGCTCAGTGACTACTCTCGCAATAGCCACACTTCCAAGGCGGGATATTAGCATCTCCACACCCTTAAGCCACCCCACGCGCATGCTCAGTGACTATCGCTATCCCTTCAATTAGCCACCTTCAAAGCGGGATATCAACATCCCCACACCCCCACCAACAGCCAACAAGCTCGCGTATTCTCTACCCTACACCTGCAACAACCACTTCCAAAGCGGAACAAACCTTATCTTCCCACGTTTCCTCCACCACTCTACTTCGCGAGTATCCTCATAATCCCATGTGATAACTGTTAAAGGAACCTCATCTCCAAGGTTTAGTTCTTCTTTAGCATGTAATAAAGCTCGGATCTCTCTTTCAGGTATCTCATCATAGGAATTTGCATAACATACCTGCATTAACTCCTTGACCCCCATACCTTCTTTAATCAAGAAATCCACCTCATAACTCTCACGGGTTTTGTAGTAATACACTTCCTGTAATGGTTTTGTATTTTCCCTTCTTTTGAGTTCCAAAAACACCACATTTTCCATGAGAAATCCTATGTCCTTATTGAGAGAAAATCCAGTATCACAAAGATAGCTTTTGAAAAGATTTGTTTTATATGAGGTTGGAGAATAGTGGTTAAGGATAAATATGAAGAGAGTTTCTGATAATAATGAAAAATATTCATATACAGTATCCTTTACATTTTTATGGAGCACTGATTTAATATAATTAGCTATCTTATTAACACTAATCTCCTTTGAGAAATTTTTTCTGAAAAATTCAAACATAAACCTTGCGACATCTACGCTTCTTATACCAAATCTATCCACAAAATCCTTATAGAATATTGTTTGAGCATATTCTTTCAAGATTCTCTCGCGCAGTTCAGGATATAATACGATTTCAGGATATCCTCCATGATGGAGATATTCTTTAAGAAGATTTAGAAGTTTTATTTTCTCGGATAAAGACAAAAGATGTGGCTTATCAAAATTATGTTTTTTTGCTTTTAGGAATTCCCTAAAACTAAATGGCAAGAGTAAGTAACTTAAGGTTCTTCCTCTTAACCTCGTGGATATTTCATAACTAAGTAATTTTGATGAGGAACCTGTTATTACTATGCTATATCCTCTATTTAATAGTGATCTAACAATTCTTTCCCAATCTTTCATTACCTGAATCTCATCTAACAATATAACCTTTATCTCCTTATTATATTTTTCTTGAACAAGAGAAATTATCTTAATTATGTCCTCATAAGATAAAAAAGAGAAGATCTCTTCCTCCAATTCTAAGTATAAAGCCTCAGGCATCCTTTTATAGATATATTTCAAATAGGTGCTTTTTCCTGCCCTCCGAGGACCAATAAGAGCAATTATTTTTTCTTTTATCAGTTCAATATCTATTTCCCTTTCAACAATCTCCTTTTCTTCCCTTTCCAAATTATCTATATATTCAAACAAATACTCCTCTTTAAACATATATACATTTATCTATGACATAAATTTAAAAATTTTTCATTATTATTATGAAAAATCTCTTATTTCTTTAATGAGCATTCTGCACCGACATTGTCCAATAATTTTCTGATGAAGATTTGTTAACGAGAAAATTTGCTCCTACAATCGCATTGGCTCTACAAGGTTAGCTGCTCTAATGTGCTTCTTTAAGAGGTTACTTTTCCGCTTAACAATAAAAAATTATCGGACAATACCTTCCTGCACCCCCTCACCCGCACCCAACAAGCTCGCGCATTCTCTACCCTACACCTGCAACAACCACTTCCAAAGCGGAACAAACCTTATCTTCCCACGTTTCCTCCACCACTCTACTTCGCGAGTATCCTCATAATCCCATGTGATAACTGTTAAAGGAACCTCATCTCCAAGGTTTAGTTCTTCCTTCGCATGAAGTAAAGCACGAATCTCTCGTTCCTTTATCTCTTCATAAGAGTTGGCATATGTGACTTGGATTAACTCCTTAATGTTGTTGCCTTCCTTTATAAGAAAATCTATTTGGTATCTGTTTATTTGATCCTCATAATAATACATTTCCAAATTCATGTTATAATAATGTTTCTTTCTTAGAAGTTCTATAAAAACAACATTTTCCATTAATTTTCCTTTGTTTTCTGAGAATTTGAAGCCTTTTATGGTAAATATGCCATTATCTATAAGATATATTTTTGGATTTGATTTTATTATTTCCTTTGTTTTGAAAGAAAATTTGTTTAGGAAAAATACTAAAAATGCGCTTTCTAAGGATTTAAGCCATTGAGAGATAGTTACATGATTTAGATTAAATATCTTAGAGGTTCTTTTTAATGAAAATTTGCTTGAAAAATTTGAAATAATGCTAAAAGTGAACTTTTCAAAATCAGAAATCTTTTTTATCTTCATTCTTTTTATAATGTCCTTATTTATGATGTCATCAACTAAATACCTTAATATCTCCACACCAAATTTATATCTTTCCGGAAATCCTCCATACATCAGGTAATCTTCTAGTTCTCTCAATATTATCGCTTTTTCTTTTGTTGAATAGCCTGGTTTTCTCAACAAAAACTCTTTTTCTTTCATTCTAAGGTGTTCTTTAAAAGAAAAAGGGAATAAATATATGTCCATATGTCTACCTGTTAAGTGCGTTGATAATTCATAACTCAAGAGATTGGAATTAGAGCCAGTGATTATGACTTTTTTGGTATTTCTTAATCTATTAACGAATAATTCCCATCCTTTTATGTTTTGAACCTCATCCAATATTATGTATTCAAAATCTTTGAGTTTATATGCGCTTTTAAGTAAATTATTTAAATCAGATGTCTTTAAATTATACAACCTCTCATCATCAAAATTTATATATATAAATTTTTTATTCTTTAAAGCATTCAAGGAAAAAGTGGTTTTTCCACTTCTTCTAACACCTAATACAGCAACTATGTTCGGGTATTTTAGATAATTTAATGTAAGGTCATAAGGTACATCTCTTTCTATGATATGACCTTCTAATAATTCTTTTGCCAATTCTTGATGATCCAATATTATTTCATTATAATCTACATCCATGATATAGTATACTATACCAAAATTTAAAAAATTTTTATAATTTAATCATACAAATCATCAAAACCACTCACATTCACCTTACAACTACCAACTCCAAAGCAGGATATCAACACCTCCCGCCCCCACCAACAGCCAACAAGCTCGCATATGCTCTACCCTACACCTGCAACAACCACTTCCACAATGGAACAAACCTTATCTTCCCACGTTTCCTCCACCACTCCACTTCACGAGCATCCTCATAATCCCATGTGATAACTGTTAAAGACACATCATCACCAAGCTTTAGTTCTTCCTTCGCATGAAGTAAAGCACGAATCTCTCTCTCGAACACCTCTGGATTGTTGATATCATATACAACTTGGATAACTTCCTCTATTTTTCCTTGTGATTGGACAATGAAATCAACTTCAAAATGCTTTTTAGTTTTATAATATGAGATATCTTTTTCTTTCCTAAGAAGCTCTAATGCAACTATATTCTCTATAGCCCTCCCAAGGTCTAATCCACCTGTATAGGAATGCACTATACCACTATCAATAATATAATTCTTATAAGGATATTGCATTTTCTTTTTGTAGGAGTGGGAATATATTCTTACATCCATAAAAATAAAAGAATCTTTAAAATATTCTGTGTATTGCCACACAGTCTTTTTAGAAACTTTTATGTTCCAGCTTTTCATTATCTTAGTTGTTTTTGAGATAGACATCAAATTGGAATAATTAAATAAATAATATTCCAACAATTTCTTGGCTATATAAATATTTCTTATGTTATAGTGCTCTATTACATCTCTATAGAATATGGTATCTATTAAAGCAAGATGTTTCCTTTTTATCTCACCTAAATCCCTTAATCCGACAATCTCCGGGAAACCTCCAATAAATAAATAATCCTCTAAGGACATAAAGTCTCTTATTTCCTTATAAGAGAAAGGTAAGAGTAAATATGATATATATCTTCCTCTTAAAGTTGAAGGGATCTTATATTGAGATAGAGCAAACGAAGATCCTGTAACAAAGATGTTCTCTTTTTTTAGATTATGAATTCTTCTTAACCATAAGTCCCAATTTGGTATGCTTTGAATCTCATCTAAATAAATGTAGTCAAATTTTTCTCTTAGTAAAGTATCAAATATATCCTTTATTTTATAAGACCTAATAACAGGGTCATCAAAGTTTACATATGCGACCTCATATCCTTTTCTTTCTCTTTCTTTTGCATGTTTTAATAATAACCATGTTTTGCCTACTCTTCTTGGACCAATCACAGTTATGATATTTTTGCTATACTTGGGCAATTTCAATTCTCTATCAATATAATTTTTATCATCAAAATACTCCAGATACTCTTTAAACAATTTTGTTTCCATATATATATGTTAAGGAAACAATTTTAAATATTTTTTGTTTACTTAATCATCTGTAAATAAACAACATTTTCTTTACGCTCTACGCCTCAATATTCCCGCGCCCCCACCAACACCCAACGAGCTCGCGCATGCTCTACCCTACACCTGCAACAACCACTTCCAAAGCGGAACAAACCTTATCTTCCCACGTTTCCTCCACCACTCCACTTCACGAGCATCCTCATAATCCCATGTGATAACTGTTAAAGACACATCATCACCAAGCTTTAGTTCTTCTTTGGCATGCAATAAAGCTCGGATCTCTCTTTCAGGTATTTCCTCATAGGAATTTGCATAGCATACTTGCATTAACTCCTTAATCCCCATGCCTTCTTTAATCAAGAAATCCACCTCATAACCCTCACGGGTTTTGTAGTAATACACTTCCTGCAATGGTTTTGTATTTTCCCTTCTTTTGAGTTCCAAAAACACCACATTTTCCATTTTTTTGCCAATATCTTGTTTGAAAGAGAGAATAGAAGAAAGTCCCAAATCACATATATAAACTTTTTTAGGCCAAGAAAGTCTTTCGGTTACTTTCATTGAGAGTTTACTAACAAAAAACACTGCAGATGTATCTTCTAACTTGCAGACATATTCATAAATTTTATCTTTCATTTTTTTAGATGTTTGAGAATAAATATATTGGCTTATATTATTAACACTAATTTCCTTGGCATAATTTTGGAAACAAAATTCAAATATGTATTTTGCTAATGAAGGTAAGGATATATCAAATCTCTCTATAAAATCTTTATAAAGTACCATGAAGTAGTATTCCCGTAAAATTTTTTCACTTTCACTACTCCTCATCACAATTTCCGGATAAGAACCATGATCCAAAAATTCTTTTAAATATTTTAACAGTTTCATTTTATAAGATAAAGAAACATGCTTTTGAATACGAATATCCTTAAACCTCAAAAATTCTCTAAAACTCAAAGGAAAAAGATAGTATGTGAGAGTTCTTCCCCTTAATTGTGTAGCTACTTCTTTACTTAGAAATTTAGAAGATGATCCTGTTACCATTACATTATATCCTGTATCTAATAAACTCCTAACCAAACTTTCCCATTCATTTAGATTCTGGATTTCATCTAAATATACATTTTTTATTTTAATATTATAATGTTCTTCAAAAATAGATAAGATTTCAAATAAATCTTTATGTGTTATTTTCTTAAATGCAGAATGTTCTAAATCTATGTAAATGCTATGATTTTTTCTTGTCTTATAGTGATCCCACATAAAATATGTTTTACCAGCACGTCTAGGGCCAATGAGGACTATACACTTTTGTGGAACAAAATCAACAGAGAGATCTCTCTTCACTATTTTTACGCGAGTAATACTATCAAAAAACTTGTTAAAATATTCCAGTATAAACTCCCTGTCGTACATATTTATTTATTATTTTGAAAATTTTTTAAAAAATTTTCTTAAAATACGTAAATTTTTTCTAAAAATTTATCATATTTTTTAGCGGGATATCAACATCCCTGCCCTCCTTCCCCACACCCAACAAGCTCGCGTATTCTCTACCCTACACCTGCAACAACCACTTCCAAAGCGGAACAAACCTTATCTT
>CAYOWP010000007.1:0-60473 GCA_964407715.1 uncultured archaeon
CCATGCCTTCTTTAATCAAGAAATCCACCTCATAACCCTCACGGGTTTTGTAGTAGTAGATATCTTTTTTTAATCTTTTTAGTTCCAAAAATACATTATTTTCTATAAGCTTTGATAGATCATATTCTACGCTTAGTTTAGTTAAAAATCCAGTATCAGAAAAATATGTTTTACGCTCGACTTCCCGTTTTTGAAATGATTTGATGTAGTTGTTTATGTGTATTACTAGATAGGCTGAAGAAAGATAATCAAGGTAGGCAAGAACAGTAGGTAGGGAAATGTTAACAAAGGGTTTAATTTTCTTTCGTAAATTGGATGCATTGTAAGGACTTCCGATCATATCTGCTAATTTTAAAGTTAGAATTTTTATGGCTATACCCTCTATTTTATACCTATAATAGAGATCTCTATATAATATAGCATTCATTAATTGTGAAATTACTTCTTCCTTATATTTGGATGTTATTACTTCGTAAAACCCTCCATATCTTAGGTATTCCTCCAAGTATTTTAAGATCTTAGTTTTGTTTTTTAGTATAGAAGCTGCGGAATCAAATTCTATATTTTTTAGTTTTAAGAATTCCTTAAAAGAAAAAGGAAGCAGTTCTATTTCGAACACTCTTCCTGTTAAAGCTGTAGAGATTTCCTTACTTAAAAGTTTTGCATTTGATCCTGTAATAATGATATTGTAATTGCTTTCATATAACCTTCTAATAATTTTTTCCCAATTTTTTAGTTCTTGGATTTGCATATTTTTTCTTAGCCATATATAAGGCAAGAGTGGTTTTTCCTGCTCTTCTAGGACCTATAATTACCTTTATATGTTTGACATTCTTTTATTAATTAAACTGTAAATTTAAAAAAATTATATTTTTATTAAATTTCTTTTAATATTTTTAGGATTTTTACATTTTTTCTATATCATAAAACCTTTATAAACAATGCCAAAAATTCCTTTAAAATTTTTATTTTTTAACGAATTTAAAAGAAAAATTTTCATTTTTGAACAAAAAGAAACAAAAATTTTTTTGATTTTTGATTTATAAGTAATATAGAGCATTGTTACATTTTTAAATTGAAACAGTTTCACGTTAAATTTAAATATATATATAACCTATTAATATATTATATTTTGTTGTTAATACTAATGAAATCGAGGTGAGAAAGTATGCAAAGAATAAAGAGAGTAATGGCAGGTCTAGGTTCTGCCTTAATGGCAGGAGCTACATTAGCTGCTCCTGTGTTTGCAGGTAAAACAATAGGCGAGGCTTTTGGTGAGATGACACCTGCAAACACAGTTGTAGTCGTTGGAGAGAATGCAGCTGTGAGTGATGTTGTAGCAGCCATTGCTGTAGCCGCAAAATTAGGACAACACGGTGCTACTGCAACGGTAACAGGAGGTACTGCGGTAAGCGAAGTAAGCGGTGGTGTGAGCTTAGACGATCCAAGCGACAAGATTTATCTAGGAGATGAGATTAATAAAGTAAAAGATACATTAACATCTAAAGATTTGCCGAATATTTTAGCAAAAGGATCTTTCGAGGATGATGAGGGTGAAACATATGATTACAGTCAATACATTGAGATTGGAGATAATGTGGTGAAGTTTGTACAAGAAAATAGCGATGAAGATCCTGTAGTAGAGATAGATATGACGAGTGGAAGTGCGGGTTATACATATAAATATAAGGTAGATTTCAACAAAGCAGTAAACTTCTTAAAGAAGGATTCTGATGGAAGAAATGTGATGGCAGGTAACACTTTAGAATTAGGAGGAATTTCCTTTACAATAAGTGCAGAGACAACTTCCGATAAGCTAGTGTTGTACAAAGCATCTGAGAGTATAACCTTAAATATGGGGGATGAGAAAACAGTTACTGTAGAAGGTAACGAGTATACTATAAAAGTGTTAGGATTTGATACAGACAAAGATGAGGTTGTTTTAAGCGTAAATGGAGTGACGGATAGTGTAAAAGAAGGAAGATCTAGAACAATAGGAGGATTAGAGATTTATGCAAAAACAGTGACTGCATGGAATAATGGACAAGATGGAATTGCAGTATTACAAGTTGGTAGTGAGAAGATAACATTAGAGAATAACCAACCAGTTATGGTTGGAGATGATGAGGATGAAATTGATGGAACAAATGTAGTATTTACTTGGGGCAATGGTTCAAGTAATATGTTCAGTGTTGCAGGGTTTGAGATTCAAGTAAGTTATCCAGATAGTGACAATGACTACATTGCAGCAGGAAGCGAATTTGTAGATCCTGTATTCGGAACATTTAAAGTTAAATTTGATAGTGTTGTTCCAGATTTGAAAGATGAAAGTAGAGATGTGATAAAAGTAAAGAACGATGGAGATAGTAAGGGATATGTAGAATTTAAGGATAAAGATGGAGAGATAAGGAAAATATATTGGGCATATGATGGATCAGGTTTAAATGATGTAATATTAAGAGGATCGGATAGAGACAATGAAATTTTAGTGGTAGAAGGTGCAGAAGTAGCAGAGAAAAATATAACTTTTGTATCAACAGGAGATGAAAAATATACCCACTTATTGAAAGTTAAGGATATAAAATTAGATGATGAAGAAGGATATGTAGAATTTGAAGATGTGGTAACCGGAGAAACATATAAAACTGAGGAAGGAACTTTCCAAACAGCTGGAACAGATTCATTAGATTTGATTATTGATGGAAAAACATACACAGTGGAATTGGTAGACGATAATTCAGATAGCGATAGTGATGGAATTGCACCAGAGATAACAGTCTCATATGATGCCGACTCAAAGACTATTGTTTATCCAACAATTGAGTTGAACAATGGAGAAAAGTTGGCTGTTACTGATGTTGAGACAGGATTAAATCCCGGATTTGCCAATAGTGGAGATAGCGTAACTTATATCTTACCAACTGGAGAGTTGACTTTGACAGTAACAGCAGGAGATGGAACAAATTCAGATATAGTTGAAACCACAGACGGAAAGAATGTGTGTGGTGGTACAACTGTAACTGTAGGATCTATTACTTATTCCGTAACTGCCAACGGATGTGATACCGATAATGCGGTTGATGACATTACTCTTGATATATCTATAAGTGGTGTATCAACACCAGCACTATTGCTCATTGAAGAAGAAAACGATGCACAAGATGATGCAGAAAATGCAATTGTGATATCTACCGATGACAGTGATGGAAATGATAAGATATCCTTTGATATAGATATGACAGATCCAAATGCATATGCATATGAAGGTTTAAGTACATCTAACGATGATATCTCAGCCTACTTAGATACATATGGTACTTATGCAGAGAAAGATAGCAGTGATGACGACCACACTGTTGTAACTGTTTGGTATCCAGACACTCAGATGATAGCAAGAATAGCCGTAGGTCCAGAGCCAAAATTCGGTGCTGCTGTAAGTGGTGGAACTGCTGAGATATCATTCCCAGCTGTGAGTGCAAGCATGGCTAAATTGGATAGCGAGGTGTCAAGTGGAGATAAGAGCGGTTATAACTTAATCCTTGTTGGAGGTCCTGCAATAAACAGCTTAGTTGCTGAATTGGCAGATGCAGGTAAGACCTTAACATTAGACCAATGGAGAACAGATTATGTAAACAAGGCAATTGTACAAGTTGTTGAAGATGCATTTGCAAGCGGTAAAACCGCTTTGATCGTGGCAGGATATGAGGCTGCAGACACCAGAAATGCAGCAGCTAAGTTGTTAAGCGGTGAGCTTGACAACAAAGAGGCTGCTGTAATTTCTGGTGACACTGTAGAAGATTTAACACTTGAAGCTAGCTCCTCTGAGTGAGGGGCTTAGCTTCTGATCTTTTTTCTTTTTTATATTTAAAGTACGAGGTCTAAAAGTATTATTCTTTTAATGTATCTCGGAAATTCTTGATAAATTGTGAAACATTTAAATATCTTTTAACTACTTATATTAATTATGTTGGAGGTTTCGTTGATAAGTAAGGAAGACATTATCTCCATAAATAAAGAGATAACGAATATAACACATAATGTATTAAATTTTTCGTCATTGGATTATATAGAAAACAAGATGATTTATTTAAAGAGAAGATTTAGAAATAAAAAGAAATCGTGATTTGTCTTTAAACAAATTAAAAAAAGTACTCAAAGAAAAGGTGATCCTAGATGAGTGAAAAAAAAATATATCAGGAGAGCGGTTTTGCATTCTAATGGAGAAATAACATATATAGAGGTTCCTTATGATAAGGTTTTGAAAGAAATTAGAAAACTATTGGAAGAGGATAAACTTCTTTTAGAGATTCTTGAGAAATTGTAGATTTTTATTGAAATTAATTATTAGACACTACTAAGATAAATCTGTGATGTTCCTAAAAACATTTAAATATATATAAGCCCTACTATTAGTATATGGTAAAAAATAATAGCGAGGATGTTATAGATATCATAATTAAAAAACTCAAGAAGAAAGGTGCCAAAAAAATAGAGATTTTTGGATCTTACGCTATCGGAGAAGAAAGAGAAGATAGTGATATAGATTTGATAGTAGAATTTAAGAATAATAGAACTCTATTAGAATTAATAGAAATAGAACAAGAACTAAGTGAAGCTTTGAACAGAAAAATAGATATGCTTACACCTTCTTCAATCTCTCCTTTAATAATGGAAAAGATATCCAAAGAGAAAAAGGTGATATATAGTGAGTAAAAAGGATGATAAGGTTTATTTATATCATATTCTTGAATCTATAGAATGGATTGAAAGATATTTGGAATCTAGAACTTTTGAAGAATTTCAGAAGGATAAAATGCTACAAGATGCTGTTATAAGAGAACTAGAGGTAATAGGAGAGGCTGCAAAAAATATTTCAGAAGAACTCAAAAATAAATCTCCTAATATTCCGTGGAAAGCGATATCTGGTATGAGAGATAAGTTGATGCATCATTATTTTGGAGTAGATTTGTTTGCTGTATGGGAAACTGCTACTAAAGATATTAAAAAATTAAAGAAATATATAATGAAATTGTTATAAGTAAAATGTCTTTGTATTCTGAAAAGGTTGACCTAAACTTGGCTTAAGCTCCTCTATGAGGAGCTTAAGCTTTGGTTTTTCTTTTTTATTTAAAAATTTTTTAAAATAGTGATACATACTCTGTATAAATATGATAGAAACTTTTGTTTCCAATTGGAAACTTTTGTTTCCAATATTTAAATATCCTACAAAAGGGTTAAGTTTAAGGGAAATTGCAAAGATGTCTTCTTTATCACATACTTATGTTAGAAAGAAAATTAAACTTCTAAGTGATAAGAATATTGTTCTTATAGAAAAAAAACATAATGCTCATTATGTTTATGGAAATTATGAAAATGAAAAATTTATAGAGATGAAAAAATTTTACAATCTTCTCTCCTTAATTAAACTTAAAGAATATTTAATAAAGGAATGTTCTCCTAGGGTTATTATTTTGTTTGGATCTTATAGTAGGGGTGAAGATACAGAGAAGAGCGATATAGATCTATATATTGGAGATATTTCTGTGAGAATAGAGGATATTAATATGAAAAACTTTGAAGAAGAATTAAATAGAAGGATAGACTTGTTTACACAACCATTGAAAGAGTATCCTCAAGAATTAATAGAAAACATAATTAATGGTATTAAAATATATGGGTGGTTAGATATATGGTTTTAAAATTTTCTTTTTACCTTAAAAAAGGTTTTGTAAAGAAAGTTCAAAGAGATATAAATAGAAAAAATGCCTTGCTAAATATGGCAAGAAAAAGGATAGAGTATTCTAAGAAATTAGATGATCCTAATTTTAAGTTAGAGTTTATTTATGAGGCTTTAATAGAGTACATAGAGGCGATAATGGCTGAAAAAGGATATAAGAGTTATTCTCATGAGGCTGATATATCTTTCCTTAGAGAATTAGGGTTCAAGGAATCTGAAATAGCAAGAATGGATGAGATAAGAAGATTGAGACATAAGAGTAAATACTATGGAGAAGTTATTAAAAAAGAAATTGTTGAAGATATTGAAAAATTTATTCTTTCTCTTATAGAGAAATTGGAAAGTTTAGTGTGATGTTGTTATAATAAATGTTGTTGAGGGGGATTGGAAAGTGATAAACTTACTTTTTAGAAGTTCTAAAAAAGAATCAGAGATTATCTCTCTAATTTCTCTATTTCCTTTAATAATATGTTTATTAACTTTTTGCATTGGTTTATTAAGGTAATGGCCAAATCTTTTTCTATAGTATCTCCATAGTACACTAAAGAATTTCTTTTCTTGCGAAGAAAATTAAATACATCATAATACTCTTTCATATTCAATATATCCTTCAGAAAATATCCTAAGCATATGTGATTGAGTATCTTATATCCTTTTAAATATGCTATACTTTGCAGCAACTCATTCAATGAAGTATAATAACTTTCAAATATATATTGAGCATTATGATTTGTTAATTTTATTTTATTGATAAAGTTGATTCTTCCTAATGCTATTTTCTTTAAAGAGATTGCTTTTTCTTTATCTGGAGATATTTTAATGATATGACCTTCTAATATACATTCTTCTAAACTTCCATCTGTCATTTAGAACACCTTCAAAAAACCATTCAAAGTTATACCATTTATTATGTTGTTTCTTAAATGTTTGTTTTTGATATCAAATATGTTTTTATATTTATGTAATTCTATCTTCCGATTAAGTTTTTTTTCGTATTTAATTAAATTAATGTCTTTTTCTGAAGATGTCTCAACATATAAATCTATGTCACTTGATTCTATATCTTCTCCCTTACTATATGATCCAAATAAAACTATCACAGGATTGCCATAATTTTCTTTGATTTCTTCAATCAATCCCGAGTTGTATATTGATTTAATATTAAAAAGTTTTTTTTCTATCTTGTATTCTTCACATTCTATATTAGCGGTATAGAATACTACATTTTCCATTTTGATTGTTTTCAATATTTTTTCTTTTTCAAGTTCTTTACAATACTTTATGACAGATGGTAATGGTAAAAGAGTTTTTGAAGATAGTTGTCTAACTCTCAATTTTTCAGTAGGATGAATAAAAAAATACTCTTTTATTTTTTCTTTGATATTTTTTCTTCTCATATGATATAATATGTTATCATGTGATATTTAAAATTATCGTTATCCTATGTGGATAGTAACAATATCTTTATATTATTAAGCGGTGAGCTTGACAAATTCTTTTAATGTATATCGGAAATTCTTGGGCATTTTAACACGCAAATAGCACTTGGAGAATTATTGGACAATGCCAAATTCTTGAGAAATTGTGAAACATTTAAATATCTTTTAACACTTATATTAATTATGTTGGAGGTTTCGTTGATAAGTAAGGAAGACATTATCTCCATAAATAAAGAGATAACGAATATAACACATAATGTATTAAATTTTTCGTCATTGGATTATATAGAAAACAAGATGATTTATTTAAAGAGAAGATTTAGAAATAAAAAGAAATCGTGATTTGTCTTTAAACAAATTAAAAAAAGTACTCAAAGAAAAGGTGATCCTAGATGAGTGAAAAAAAAATATATCAGGAGAGCGGTTTTGCATTCTAATGGAGAAATAACATATATAGAGGTTCCTTATGATAAGGTTTTGAAAGAAATTAGAAAGCTATTAGAAGAGGATAAACTTCTTTTAGAGATTCTTGAGAAATTGTGAAACATTTAAATATTAGAAATTTATTTAAACTCTTTTAAAATAAATATTATTTCAAGGTGTTAATAATGTTGACTTCTAAGGAAATATTAAGTCTATTGGATAAACATGCAGAAGAGATAAAAAAATTTGGTGTTAAAAAAATAGGGTTATTCGGTTCTTATTCTAGAGATGAATCTAAAGAAGACAGCGATATTGATATAATAGTTGAATTATTAGAGGTGAAGTATGCCGCGAGAATATAAGCTATATTTAGAAGATATTCTTCGATGTATACACAAGATCCAAGAATATACAAATGGAAAGAAAAGAAAAGATATATGTACTAAAGAGATATAAAATATCTTTATGACAGGAAATCCTTTGTTGAATATAGTGATAGTTATATTGGAGAGTTCTGTGAAGACATCATTGAAAATACTGGAGAATATAGTGAAGATACCTTCCTTCTTTATGGACTATGTGCAGCATGCCTCCTTATTTTCATTTGTGATACTTATAATAGCGATTTATATTTTCATATATATCATTTTCAAGACATTTTCCTCTACTATAAAGACACTTATCCTCCTTTTTATTGCATTATTAATTTTGTTGTTGGTGTTGATATAAAGATATGTAATGAAATTGGCACTTTAATATGCTCTTGCAAATAATACTCTATGCTTTGCTGGCTTTCCACAATATACGCATCTGCGATTTTTATAATTCTTATTATAACTTTCAAAAGGAATGCATCTTGATGTAGCTTTTGTTTCTTCCTTTATTTTCTCTTCACATTCAGGGTTTCCGCACCAATACGCATATGCTATTCCTTTCTTATTCTCTATCACATCTTTAAACTCCTCATATGTCTCAACCTCAATTATATGCTCTTCTAAGAACCTCTTGCTTCTTTCATAAAGGTTCTTCTGAATTTCTTCCATCAAGGAAGGAATTTGTTTTCCTAACAAATCCAAGGATATCTGCGTTTTCTTTTGGAGATCCCTTCTATAAATCACGACAGTGTTATTTTGAGCATCTCTTGGTCCAACCTCAACTCTTATTGGCACTCCCTTAAGATCCCACTCATTAAATTTAAAGCCTGGCGTTACATCATCCCTCAAATCAATTTCATATTCCACTCCTAAGGCTTTGATTATATTCTCCACCTTTTCAAGATACTTCAAAACAATTTCCTTGCTATCCTGGAACCATATTGGTATTACAACAACTTGCAGAGGAGCTATCCTTGGAGGTAAAACTAAGCCGTTATTATCACCATGTACCATTACCAAAGCACCTATTAGCCTGGTACTTACGCCCCAGGATGTCTGCCATGCATACCTTTCCTTACCTCTTTCATCCAAGAATTTAATCTCATATGCCTTAGAAAAGTTCTGACCTAAATGATGGCTTGTTCCCATCTGCAATGCTTTCATGTCAGGCATTAAAGATTCGATGGTCGTGGTGTATAAAGCACCAGCAAATTTTTCATTTTCAGTTTTATATCCCTTTATCGTTGCAATTGCAAGCAATTCTCTGCACATTTCTTCATATAAATCGAGCATTCTCAAAACCATTTTGTCTCCTTCTTCTTTGGTTTTGTGTACTGTGTGTCCTTCTTGCCATAGGAATTCTCTTGTTCTTAAAAATAGCCTTGTGGATTTTGTTTCCCATCTAACGATGTTAGCCCATTGATTGATCATAAAAGGCAAATCTCTATGACTCCTTATCCATTTACTAAACATCTCATACATTATAGTTTCGGAAGTGGGCCTTATAGCTAATGGCTCATCTAAATCTTTATCTCCTCCTTTTGTGACCCAAGCAACCTCAGGAACAAATCCTTCAACATGCTCTGATTCCTTACTCAATGTAGATTTAGGAATGAATAGCGGAAAGTACGCATTTTTTATACCTAATTCCTTAAACTTTTTATTTAGATACTCTTGTATCTTCTCCCATATTGCATAACCCCACGGTTTTATGACCATACATCCTTTTACCGGAGAATAATCCGCTAATCCACTCCTCAAAATTACCTGATGATACCATGTAGAGAAATCTTCTTCTTTCTTAACAGCAACTCCCAAATCTTCCTTTACTGATCCCATAACTAATTACACAGGTATGTAAACTTTAAATAATTTATTGAGATATCTTTGGTATGGGCATTGTCCAATAATTCTCCATTTGTTAAGCGGAAAAGTAACCTTTTAAAGAAGCGCATTAAAGTAGCGAACCTTAAAGATGACATGCTACAAAACCTGTAGTAATAGCGATTTCTTCCCGTTAACAATTTTTATCCATTCAAAATAATTGGTTAACAGGAAGCATAGCCCTATTCAAAAGGGTTAAACCGCTCTCATGCGCTTCTTTGAGAGGTTATGTTTCCGCTTAACAATAAAGAGTTATTGGGTAATGCCTTTGGCATGATTCTTATGTGGTTGTTAACGCAAAATATCACAGCATGCTAACCGCTTAGAAAGTTTATCTGCTCACGAACTACTTTGAAAAAAGGTTAGCTGCTTACTATCACTTCATAGAGGTTAGCTGCTGTAATACGCAAAATGAAAAAGGTATGTTTTCCCTTAACCATTTTAAAAATTGGTTAAGGGGAAGATATTGCTATCACAGACGTATCGCGGCATCGTAACCGCCTTTTAAAAAGATTAACTGCTCTAACGTAATTTCCTGGTATGGAATGTTTTCCCTTAACCATTTTTATCATTGGTTAATAAGAGGAAATCGCCAATACAAAGGTATTGAAGTGTGTTAACCTTTTCTTGAAGGTTACCTGCTTCATACACGCGTATAAAAGGTTAGCTGCTGCAAAAATGCTCTCGTAAAGGTTATGTTTTCCCTTAACCATTTATATGGTTTCTCAATAACGCATGCTTTTGCTTAACCATTTTCAAAAACAAAAAAAGTGTTAACTGGAAGCATAGCCTATAGAGAAAACGTGTTGTGGTATGGTACTACTTGAAAGAGGTTTAGAAGCAGCTAACCTTGAAAAAGGTTAACTGCTGTGATGTGGTCAATCAAAGGGTCATGTTTCACGTTAACCAAAAATACAGGTTTTTTTGCGATACCTATAATACTTGAGCACTATTCTGGCAAATTCATTAATTTAAGTATGGGCTCAATAAGTAGATTATTAACTTTATAATAAAGCGTTCTATAGAAGATATAGGTAGTGGCATCCTTAAAGGATGTTATGTAAGGTTTGCCAAATCTCCATTTTAATGAATGACCAAAGATTTTATCTTCTAAGAAAGAAATAAATTTATTCTCACGGAAATTCTTCACATGATAGAAATTTTCCTTATCAAAGATGTAATAAAACTCATTTTTGCTCATCTCACATCCTCTTCTTAAATCCTCTTCCGTTATATTCCTTTCTTTTAATCTCCTCCTTGTTTCCTCTATTCTCTCTCTATGAATCTTGTACACCCAAGTATTTGGAGAGGCATATATCCATTTTTCAGCAAAGCGAGGAGTAGGTATAAACTTACCTCCAGATTTGTAATAAGTTGCGATGCTTTTTCCTGGTATCCTGCTTATATGTCCTATAAACTCCTCTACTTCCATATCAAATTCCTTTGTATGCGCATCATTTTCAATGAGTTTAACTAAAACTGCATTATGGCTGAGAAGTATAGGATTGAATATAAAATCTATATCCTCTAATTCAATTGGGTGATAAATGTCATTTTTGACTGTAACATGTGCAAAGATATAATATAGCACATATTTTCTTTTAGATAGGAATCCCCATGCCTTTCTTGCAGAATCATCTGCAAATTCCTTTGTGATCCACGGATAATCAGCTAACAATCCATAATCATAGTTGAACACAAGATTTTCCTGGGTCCATTTATTATAAGGATTCAAAGGATCATCATAATAAGGTTCATGAGGATTTGCTGAGAAATCATATCTTGATAAAGATTTACGATATTCCATTCTATCCCAGGGAAGTATCAAATCCTTTATAATCCATAATGTCCCAATATATCTGTATATTCCTGTTATTTGAGTAAATCTTGGAAATTTCTTGTAATGATATTGCCCTGCGGGTGATGAAGTTGATAAATCATGTCTCATCCTTAATGCTTTCAATCTTATTATATGTGGCTTTACCCATTCTTTGAACTCTTCCAGAGTTTTTTCTCTACTTCTTTTTAATTCTTCTAATCTTTTTAATCTTGTTTCCACAGCCTCTTTGAAGAGAGTTAACCACTCCTGGAATGCCTTAAACTTGGTGATAAGAACATTTCTCTCTGCTCCAGATATCTTTTTTTGCTTATATAAGAGTTCATCAATATCCTCTATCCTTTCTATCTCAAGAAAATCATCAACAATTGTTGGCATTAAATTGTTGTTTCTTAAAAATGCCATTGAGAACCTTCCAGGTCCCTGACCAATAGAGCCTACATGATAATCAACCTGCTCAACAAAAATCATCTTTAGAACCCTATCTGCTAATTTTTTTCTCTTTTTTCCTTCTTCATCATCCTCAGGAGGATTTGAAAAATAATCATCAATATATCTTTTATATTCCTTGTATTTTCTGATATCATGCTCCAATAACTCGAGATCTGCAACACTTTGAGAAATTGTAACTAAACCCTGCTTAATCTTTGCTTCCAATTGCTCTTCTTGATGCTCCAACATTTGCATGAATTTTTGATGAGTAGGATTACCAAATGATATTTCCTCATCAAATTTTATTATGAGAGCATCGCTATATGCGACTGAGATTGTGAGATATGCCCAAAACGATGAAAATCTTCCAGGATATGTGCTTGGATTGATATCGATGTTATGATAATTATCAGGATATAAAGCGATCATTCTTCCTCTAAATTTACCTGTCCATGTTAAATCTGACATTTCTCCATGTCCTCCTGAAGATGGATCATCTATTAAATATTCATCTCTCAACATGAATCCTTTTCCTTCCTTAATCCATTGCTCTATTCTAAGAACCATATATATAATAAATGCTGAGGAGGTTAATATATTTGAGGTTATTGTCGTGGGCTTTCTCTTTTAAGGTATTGTCCAATAATTCTCCATTTGTTAAGCGGAAAAGTAACCTCTTAAAAAGCACATTGGAGCAGCAAACCTTATGGAGCTAATGCAATTGTAGGAGCAAATTTTTTCGTTAACAAACCATCATCAAAAAATTATTGGACAATTTGTTAATGGAAAGTTAGCCTATTCAAAGGGTTAACTGCTCTCATGCGCTTGTTTGAGAGGTTAAGTTTCCGCTTAACAAATAGAGAATTATTGGACAAAGCCCTCTTTTAATCAATAACATTAGATTTAAAAACTTTACTAAAATGAAATAATAGAAATATATTGGATTGAATCTCAAATTTAAGAATGGTGATGGCTATATGAAGGTATATAGAGAGGGTTTAAATCCACTAAGGGAGATGTACTCCAAATGTGGTAATTATTTGAAGAGGGAGATATATAAGAAGATGGTATTTGTATTGGCTTCTTCTTTATGTGTTGGAGGATGTAGCTCAGTTGTCATAAATAAGATTGGACCTCAATATACACCACAGAAAGTTAAGATTACTGAGGAAAAAATAAAAGAAAAAAGCATTCTTATCGAAGATATTCTTAAAAAATATAACAATCTTTATCGATGCAGCATCCCTTATGATAATAAATATTTCATAAAACCTATAAGGGTTGATATATATTCTCCTGAGAAGCATGAAAGAATTGAGATTCCTACAGAGGAATCTCTTTGGGCTCTCTATCGCAATAGAGCAGATCCAAAGAGTCTTAGAGAGTGTATATTGGGAGAAACTTTTAAAAAAATATATGACAGGATAAGAAAAGAAGAATACTCTATTTTCGATAAAAAGGAGAATTTATATTTTTCTTATGTGAATATATTTGGTGTAGAAGATGGAGTTATTGCTCTCTTTAATAATAAACCACGATACAAAGGATTAACATACATGGTATTACATAAAGAGGGTAAGTATTATCAACATATATATTTACCTTCAGAAGATAACTCGATAAATATAATATATTGCTCAGATAAACCTGTAAACGGATTAATCAGTGGTACAATTGCAGGAATCAGTTACGGATTGATTGCTCATGTATCTCTCGCACCAATAATTTCCATTCCAGAAGCATTAAAAAAGTTCTTTTTGGAATATAATATATCCGAAAATATAAAAGGAAAATTGGAAGATATGAAGGTAGGCATAGGAACAGTAATATATGAAAAGCCACGAGATCTTCTTAAGGCATTTTCTCAGATAGCATATATATATGGATCAGGAAATTCTGATAATAATTTGAAGATGATAGTTGCGGAGAATAAGAAATCTCTTATGGTTTATATAGGTAAAAGAGATTTATCTGTAAGGGAAATTAAAATGAGAAAAAATAATAAACAAATATTTGCTTTAGTTCGATACGAAAATGTTGGTGGAGAGCTAACTCCTGAACAACATATAGTCTCGGACGTTATGTTAGGAGCTATTATTGGTAAGATTCTTGAGAGGACTGTAAAAGAAAACACTAAAGAAAAGAAGATATTAATAATCAAAGAAAAGGAAAAGAAGAAGAGTCCTATTTTTGGTCCCGGAAGTGGAAGTGATGAAGGGGGTAATGTGATAGGACCATAGAGATAAAGAGGGAAAATTATGCCATTAAAGAAAAATCACCTTTTTCATTTGCTAAAGAAAAGAATGATTATATTAAGTATATTGATATTATTTATATTGCCTACTTATGTATCTGCTGGTGATTTATTTAAGAGATATGAGATAATATATTCTCCAAGCATAACCTCAAATACAATGAAAATTTTTGGATATGAATGTCTGAATGATGCATGTTCTGACATGGATGAAACAAAAGTGAAAATCTACAAGATAGAAGCATGGGAAAACTGCATAAATACTAGCGATGAATATGATGAAGAGAGCTTTGAAGAATGTGTATCACAATATGAGCTTCTTAAAGAACAGCCTATTGAGATAACTCAAAATCAAAAAATAGTGGTAAGATATATAGGTGCAGAATCCCAAAAGAAGTTTGCGACATATTATTTTGCGAAGGATTATATAGGATATGTTAATGTCTTTACCGTGGGTTCATGTGAATATAAGTATTGTATTGATAACGCAATTACACAGATAAAGATTGAGAAATTAGATAAAGTTGAATTTCAGATAGAGAACTTCCAAGTTGAGAATATGCATAATGAGTCTCAACCATTAAGAATAAATGTGCCTATTAAGGTCTCTTCTGAGATATGCAATACATTGAGATTCAACAATCTTGTAGGGTATTATCCTTCTGAAGATGGAGAATATGTGGACTATAGCATAGATGGAATACTACATCTAAACATAAATCAGAACAATGCAGAGGTATATTATGCGCAGAAGAAGATTAGCATTGAAGCCTCGGCATGCAGCAGCGAGATAACATTTTCATGGACTCCTTCACAAACCGGGAACCTTGAGGTTGTGCTTAATGCTGAAACAAAAGATAGTAAGGTAATGCAAAATACAAACAGCACTGCAACAGCTCAGGTATATGTTTATGATTCCAGTGCTGCTTGCCAAACTGTATTAACGAATCTATATGTTACGGATGCTTCTGGAGATCCAAATATAAGAGATGATGAACAAATAAAGGTATCTTTTTCTTATAATTCTCAAGTATATCTTTCATCCTCTGATATAAGACCCTCTAATACCATGGTAACTATAGAGATATTGGATAACAATGATCAAATAGTTAACACTAAAACTCTTGAATTGTCATCTCAAAATACATTGAATTTGAAGAATTATGAGGAGATATTATCTGCTTTAAGTTCTGGAAAATATAAGGTTAGAGTAACAGCCAAAGCATCAGATTCACTATGCTCTCTTCTTGACCTTCCAAATATACCTGCAGTATTATCTCTTGATTTTAATGTTTACAAATCATTATACAAAGTTACTTTTCATGTAAAAGATGCCGTTACTTCATTGCCAATAGAAGGAGCACAAATCCAAATAGATAATAATAATTTAATAACTGATGAACATGGTATAGCCTCAATAGATTTACCTGAAGGAGATTACGCATATTGTGTATCCAAAGAAGGATATGAAAGTTTTTCCGGAAATATATATGACTTGAATCAAGATACGGACATCTATGTTTCCTTAATTCCTATATCTCTTCCACCTCAGAGTAATCCTCCTACAATTGATGAATTCAGTGCAAATACAACAAAAGGATATGCACCATTAAGTGTGAAATTTACATATGCAGTATCAGATATTGATAATGATGTATTGACTTGTTACTTTGATTTTGATGGAGATGGTATATATGATAAAAGAATAGATAATTGTGTATCAGGAGATATCATATATACATATCCAGATCAAGGGATCTATAATGCTAAGCTTATCGTTAGCGATGGAAGTAACACAGTGGAAAAGGCAATTAGAATAGAGGTATTGCCTCCATCCATTCCAACGATATTATTATTTGATGCAAATCCAAAGAGCGGATATTCTCCACTAAAAGTTACTTTTAAATTCAATGTTTCTGATTCAGATGGAATCTTAAATATAACTTTATATTATGGGGATTCATCTCATACAACATGGGACATATCTGGAAGTAAAACCTATTTTTACAATGAAACCTCTCATACATATAATCATAAAGGAACATATAATGCAATATTGGAAGTATATAATGTTTTAGGCAATAAAGCAACAGCATCTATAGAGATCACAGTAAAGACTAAGCCATCAGGTGGCGGCGGTGGAGGAGGTAGTGGAAGAAGATCCACTCGTCATCATGGTGGTGGATATTTTGTTGTATCGAGATTGACATCAGATGATGTGTATATAAAGGATGTAGGCTTTCCATCAGAAGTGTACTTAGATGAGGATTATACTTTAAAAGTTATAATTAAAAACAATAGAAACAAGGAAATAAAGAATTTGAAATTGAAGGTAAATATTGATGGTGTTTTTGAGAAGATTATTTCAGGTATACAACTAAAGGGAGAAGAGGAGAAAAATTATACTTTTTCAGTTAACATAACTAAGGACAAATACATCAAAGGAAATACATATAAGATTGAGGTTACATTACTTCAGAATAATTATGTGATAGATAAAAAAGAAAGGAGTTTTATTGTAAAAGAGAGAATTCCAGAGGTGTATAATGTTAATATAAAGGACGTGTATAATGCAGACGAGCCAATAACATATAGTTTTTGTATAAGAAATTATGTTTCTAATGTTGTGAGAATATACATTGATAATATCCAAAAGAGAATACACACTTTAACTGGCAAGGACGAGACATGCGTACAAGGTTCCATAGGAAACACATTTGATATAGGCAATCACACATTTACAATAGAAAACAAAAACTATAGGTTTAACTATACATTTAGAATTGAGAAGATAATTAAAATAGTAGATGTAAAGGCTCCAGATACTTTGGAAAAAGGAAAAACTTATAATATTGAGGTAACCATAGAAACTCAAATTCCATCAAAGGTTCATGCATTCCTATATGAGAATGGAGATTTAAAAGATAGTGTGGAGGCATTTATATCAGATAGAGAAAGTATAAAAATGAAATACACACCTCAAAGTACAGGAGTAAAGGAGATAAAGATTATTGCTCAGAATGATGATGGTAACACAGCGCAATATACATTTAAAGTCAAGGTGATAGAGACATCTTTAACTGGAAAATTATTGAAATATGTGGCACCTGCTGCTGTTATATTAGGTATAATTGTTATATGCGCTCTTATATTTTATTTTCATTAGAATTTTCTTGCAGATAACATGAAGGCAGTATGAGATAGCATTTCATTTTTTGGTCTAAGTGGCTTTATTTTCCAATCACGTAAGAGAATTTCCCTTACAGAAATCTCTATAAATCCTAACTTTTCAAGATTTTTGATTCCAATTGATAACTGCTCAATAACTGGCAAGTATAATACAACATACCCTCCAGGTTTTAGTGTATCATATGCTTTTTTTAAGTATCTCTCATGAATGCTATCTTTGAAATCAAACAAGACCAAATCAAAATGCTCAGTTAATGTATTCTCTATTATATCCCCAAATATTAGTTCTACGTTTTTAACATTGAAGAGATCCAGATTTTGTCTTGTTATATCATAAAATCTCTTATCTTTTTCATAGGAAATAATCTTCTTTGCAAGAAAAGACAAAAACACAGTAGCATGTCCACTACCACTTCCAGCTTCCAAAATTACCATATCCTTTTTAAGGAAAAACTTTCTCATGAGATAGCCGAGATCCTTTTCATGAATTATTTGAGCCCCTCTTTTAAATACCTTATCAAATAAATCAGTATAATAAGGCTTTGTGATTACCACTTTTTTTCCTTGAGAAGTTGTTTTATATTTTGGAAGGGATTTTAAATCATCTTCGCTTACTTCTATTTTTCCTTCATTGTATACATATCTACCTGGCGAATTTATAATGTATGTATTTCCTTCCTCTGTGATGATTAGATACATAACAATCCCTTAAAGCTCTAATACCTTCCATAATCGAACCACTTATTGTATTCTTCAATAATAAGATTTAGATATTCCTCTTGAGTCATAATCTCATTTTTATTTTTAACCCTTAAGGAAATTTTGTTTTCTTTTACTTCCTTTTCACCTATTACCACTATATGAACATATTTTTTCTTCTCAGCATTCAGAATTCTCTTACTTAATGTTTTTTCTTTTGCTAATATATCAACCTGAATCATCATTCTGGTAGCACTTTCTATTTTTTCTTTTAGATGTTTGGCAGCATCTATCTCCTCTTTTGTATTTTTAACAGGAATTATTGCGATTTGATATGGTGCAAAAAGCAAAGGAAGCCTGCCTTGAAAATGCTCCAAAAGAACACCTATGAACCTCTCTAAGCTTCCAAGAATAGCACGGTGGATTATAAATACCCTTTCTTTTTTCCCGTTGTTTGCGTAGTAAGTCACATCAAATCTTTCAGGTAGGTTGAAATCTATCTGTATTGTTGAAAGCTGCCATAATCTTCCAAGCGAATCCTTAACCTCTACATCTATCTTTGGCCCATAAAAAGCACCTTCTCCCTCATTGATTTTGTAGTTTACTCCTTGCTCCTTTAATGCATCTTCCATCATATTTTCTATTTCCCTCCATTCTTTTTCATCCCCTAAATGCTCCTCAGGCATTGTTGATAAAAAGAACTTCATTTCCTTTAGTCCAAACATCTTAAATGTATAATTTATGAATTCGATAACCTCTCCTATTACCCCTTTTATTTGATTCTTTTTGACAAATATATGGGCATCATCTTGAGTGAAACTTCTTACCCTTAACAATCCATTTAATACGCCGCTTAGCTCATGTCTATGTACAAATCCCAACTCAAACATTTTTAGAGGCAAATCCTTCTCAAATCTCCTTTTACTTTTGAATATGAGAATGTGTGCAGGACAGTTCATTGGCTTTATACCCCATTCCTCTTCTATATCTTCCTTTTTTATATCAAACAGATAGATAAAGTTTGCATACATTTTTTTATGACCTGATATTTCCCAGATATCAGATTTATAAATCATAGGAGTTTTGACGCAGAGATATCCTCTTTTTTTATGCTCAAACTCTATCCATGTGGATAGGTTTGAATAGATCTTATATCCTCTGGGTTTCCAGAATATATGTCCAGATCCAGCCATATCAAATGTATCAAATAACTCCAATTCTCTTCCTAACTCATTATGGGTCATTTTATTATCCGATTTCATAAGTAGATTAAATACACGATTAAATTTTTTAAATTTAACGCATAACCCTTTTATATATAATGCCCAGGTGGTGTAGTCTGGATATCATACAGGACTGTCACTCCTGTGACCCGGGTTCAAATCCCGGCCTGGGCGCTTATATTCTTCATAAGCAGAGGGCTGGTGGTCTAGCCTGGTTATGACGCCGCCCTTACAAGGCGGAGGTCCCCGGTTCAAATCCGGGCCGGCCCATGATATCTCTCAGAAGGCTTTGTCCAATAATTCGATTCTTTATTGTTAACCGGAAATTTAACGCGCAAATAGCACTTATAGCGGTTTAACCCTTCATAGCGATTATGAAGCAAGTAACCTTTCAACAATGTTAACCTGCTCCAAAAACCCTTTGAATAAGACTATGCTTCCCGTTAACAAAATTTTTCAAACCACATTATTGGACAATGCCTCTCACAAAGAATAAATACTATCTTTTAAAATTTTTAAGGAATTTATATAAATTATGGGTTATAATATCTCCTTACAAAAGTTTATGGAAAAAAGTGCAGAAAGAAAGATTTTTGAGGAAAGTGATAAATACCTTAACATACCTTATATTAAACCTAACACAATAGAATTGAGAGAATACCAAAAGAACATAATTGAGAGCATTGATAACAAGAATACACTTGTAGTTTTACCTACAGGATTAGGAAAAACAATTATTGCTGTTATACTTTCTGCAATGAGATTAAATAGATTTCCATCCAGCAATATCCTTGTTTTAGCACCTACAAAACCTTTGGTTAATCAACATGCACAATCTTTCAGGAATTTGATGGATTTGCCAGATGATATGTTCATTGTAATTTCAGGAAGTACACAGAAGAGCAAGAGGAAGGAGTTATGGAACAAGAAAGGCATATTTTTTGCAACGCCACAAACCGTTAAAAATGATTTGGAAGATGGAATTGTAAATTTAAATAATTTTTCTTTGTTGGTATTTGATGAGGCTCATAGATCAGTGGGAGATTATGCTTATACCTATATTGCAAGAGAATACATATCAAAAGCGCAAAATCCGTTGATATTAGGTCTGACAGCATCTCCGGGAGGAGAGGTAGAGAAAATAGGGAGTGTGGTTGGGAATCTCTTTATAGAGAATGTTGAAGTGAGAAGTTATAATGATCCAGATGTTTTACCTTATATTAAGCGAATAGAGATAGAGTGGATAAAGATAGAGATGCCTCCTGAATTAAAACAAGTCGATGCTCTGCTTAAAGCAGCAATGAAAAAGAGGGTGGATTATCTTTTGGAAAAAGGTTTTCTTTCAAGTAGGACAATCTCGAAAAAGGAACTTCTCGAGATGCAAAAAAGACTTATAACGAGATTAAAAGAAGAAAAGAGCGATTTTCTTTTTTATGTCCAGACCATTGTGGGCCAATTAGTAAAAATAAATTATGCATTAGAGTTGGTTGAGACACAAGGGTTAAAGCAGTTTGTTGATTATTATGAGAAGTTAAGAGAGGAGAAAAAAACAAAATCTTCAATGGATCTTCTGGATGATGATGATTTTACTACCGCATATCTTATTGCAAAGAAAAATGTTGAGAAAGGGATAATTCATCCAAAACTTAAAAAGATAAGGGAGATAGTAAATAAGGAGATGAAAAACGAGAAAAGCAAGATGATAATTTTTACGCAGTATGTTGAGACGGCTAAGTTGATAACCGAAGAGATCTCTGATTTAGGAGCAGTATTATTTATTGGTCAAAGGAGAGGATACACTCAAAAGAAACAAATGGAGATAATTAAGAAATTTAGTGAGGGAAAATACAGGATTTTGGTTGCTACATCTGTGGCTGAGGAGGGTTTGGATATTCCTGCAGTGGATTATGTGGTGTTTTATGAACCTATACCAAGTGAGATAAGATCTATACAGAGAAGAGGAAGAACAGGAAGGTTTGATAAAGGGAAAGTAATAATATTGATGACACAAAAATCCTTAGATGAGGCATATTACTGGGCATCCATTGCAAAAGAGAGAAATATGAGAAGAACATTACATCTTCTAAAAAGGATGTTTTCAGAAAAGACAAAAAAGGTTTCTGAAAAGAAAGTGCCAGAGAATATTAAAAAGGTGGAGACGCTGCAGGCATATACAAAAGAGAAAAAGATTCCAGTAGTTTTTGATTATAGGGAGCAGAAAATATATGAGATATTTAAGAGTATTGTTAAGGAAAATGAAAAGACAATTATACCACAAAAATCAAATCTTTCTATGGGGGATGTTATAATAAATAATAGGATTGTGATAGAGAGGAAAAGTGCAGAGGATTTTTTGAATTCTATTATTGATGGGAGATTATTCTCTCAGTTAGACAAATTGATATATACTTATGAATTGCCTATTTTGATTGTCGAGGGAAATTTATATGATGCCATTAAATTCCGTGAGATTCATGAGAATGTAATAAGAGGAGTGCTAAGCAAGATTGTTATAGATTATAATGTCCCCATTATATGGACAAGAGATGTAAATGATAGTGCTCAGTATATTTATCTAATTGCAAGAAGAGAAATGGAAGAGAATAAAAAATCTGAGTCGATTAAGATAATGAAAAAATCTGATAAGTTAGAGAAGCAAATTGAGGTTGTGGTTAGTGCGTTACCCTCTATCAATGTTACACTTGCAAAAAGAATATTAAAGAAGTTTAAAACAATAAGGAACTTAGCAAATGCAAAGATAGAGCAGCTTAAGAGTGTAGAGGGAATAGGAGATAAAAAGGCAGAAAAGATATATAGCATCTTTAATACTGAATACAAAGATGAGACATGAAGAGTATTGTCCAATAAGTCTCTATTTGTTAAGCGGAAAAGTAACCTCTTAAAAAGCACATTGGAGCAGCAAACCTTATTGAGCTAATGCGATTGTAAGAACGAGTTTTCTCGTTAACAAACCATCATCAAAAAATTATTAGACAATTTGTTAATGGAAAGTTAGCCTATTCAAAGGGTTAACTGCTCTAATACGCTTCTTTAAGAGGTTACTTTTCCGCTTAACAATAAGGAATTATTGGGCAATGCTTACATGAAATCATTGAAGGTGAATTTTATAAAATTTTGATAGAAATTTAATTTATTATGATTTCAGACGATGCTATATTTTCATGCCCATCAGGAAGAATAATAAAAGATATAAAATATCTTGATGAGGAATTCATTCCTGAAAATATATATTATAGGAATAATCAAATAAAGGAAATCGCAAGGAGCATAACCCAATTTTTGGAATATAGTTCTTCTTTTCATTTATTCCTTTATGGACCTCCAGGAACAGGAAAAACTACTACTATAAAATTTCTATTTAAAAAATTAAAAGAAGAAACAAAAAGAGCATTACCAATTTATATAAATTGTTGGAAATATTCCCGAGGATTTGCTCTTTTATCAGAACTTGCATCTCAACTAAATGAAACTCTATCTAATATGCTCCAATTTAAAAGAAATATCTCTGAGGCATATTTGTATATCCAGAGATATATAAAAAGAGAGAGGATAAAGATTATTATTGCATTGGATGAGATAGACAAATTAGAGGATGAAGATATATTATATAACTTTATAAGGGATAATATACCCCTAATTATGATTTCAAACAATGAATTTGCATTAAGTGATTTTGATGAGAGAATAAGAAGCTCTCTTATCTATCAAAGCATTGAATTTAAAGAGTATTCATTTGAGGAAATGATGCACATTTTGAGGGAGAGACATAAATATGCATTTTATCCAGATGCTTTTCCTGTTCATTTCATTAGAGTGTGTGCATCAAATGCCAAGGGGGATGCGAGGGTTGGTATAGGAATGATGAAATTGGCAGCATTAATTGCTGAGAGGAAAAACAAAGACAAAGTGGAATTGGAAGATATACGTGAGAGCTATAAGGAGGCGAAGAAATTAAAGATATTGCAAATACTTTCAACATTAAAAAAGGAACATAGCATTCTTTATACTATAATATCAAAAAATAAACAAATGAAGGCATCTGAATTATATGCTGCATATAATGAGGTTTATAAAAAAGAAGGTGGAAAATATCTTAGTGATAGAACATTCAGAAATTATATGCAGGATTTAGTAGAGAAGGGATTAATAATTGCGGAAGGAGATACAAGATGGAGAATTTATAAATTAAAAGATATATAAATAGGAGTTTGAAGAGTATTAATATTTATGGGAAAGAAATCTAATGAATCTTTAGAGCTTTTAGAGATGGATAGATTAAATCGTAAGATTTCCTTACTGGAAGACAATATAGAAAAGATAATAGCAAAATATGAGATAGAGATGGATGCACTTAAGAGGAGAATAGATGAGCTGGAGAATGGGTTTAAGAATACAGAGGATGACTATTACACAATGAAGAGAGAGATCAAGAAAAAAATTGATGAGATGTCTCCTCTACTTGATGAAGTTAAAGAGATAAAAGATATGAAGGAGCATATAGAAAAGGATTTGATTTTGATAAAAAGAAGTGTTGAGAAAATGTTAATAATAATAGAGAGATTGTATGAGAAAATGAGAGAGATTGAGAAAATCTTGCATATGGAGTAAAAAAGAGAAAATAAAGGAGCTTCTGTGCACATCTGCCTGTCCGAGCCCAACCTCCCGCATTTTTGAAAGAGGAATATAATATATTCTATAAATTGTGCTATATATAGATTTTGATTATTGATGTTTTTTAATTTAAAAAATTTTTTGAATTAAAAAATCTAACATACATCTTCTCCTGTTGATGGAATAGGACCACATGGATAAGATATTTCTATATCTCCCATCTTAATAGCTATTGTATGTAATTTGTTATCTTTTAGATTTAAAGATGTGAATATGTTAGTATTTATATATACATCAAAGTTTCCATTTGGAGGTATATCTCCAGTGGTTGAGGTTGAAACACCAGCTGATATTCTCTTCTTATCTACCAATACTACTATGTTTGTCAATAAATCTCCTGGAATGATATTCTTTCCATTATTATAAACCACAATCACAGTTCGTGAATTTGTACTATCATAATACACACTCAATATTTCCAATTGAGTACCTAATTGAGAGAGCTTTTCTTTTACAACTGCCTGGACTTCAGATTGAGTTTGTTTTTGGAATGATGTTAACCATATATAAGCTAAACCAAAAGCTGCAACTGTCATCATTAACAACAACACTATAGCAATAATTGGCGTTAAACCTTTTATCTTGGTGTTGCATTTTCCTCTTTGCATATATTATTCACCCTTTTATTATTTTATTTTATTTTATTCAATATCCTTAAAAGCAAGGTTATAATTATCAATAAAGCACCGAAATTCAAAAGTGATATCATTGCAGTTAATGATTGAATGTAGTATCCTTTTGATACTCCAGCACCATATATCAAATACTCTATTATAGTAATCACTGCAAGTATAAATATTGCTATCATTTCTGCACTGTTATTGATATCAGCCTTTGAAATCTTTTTCAATTTTTTAGCCATTTTTTCACCCTCCATTTAAGGTGAAGTATTATTAGATGTGCTTAGGATTTCCATCATTTTCTCCTTTAAATTACCAACCTCTACATTAGTTGATTGCTGAGGTAAGGTTAATCTCTTTAATCTTTTATCTATACTTACCAACAGATCTGCAATGTTCTCATTTGTTTCTTTCATCTCTTCACTCATTTTTTCTAATGCCTCTTTTAAAGGAAGTATTGTCTCTTTGACTATTTCTTTAGCGATATTTTCTTCTGTATCTTCTCTTGCAGCCTCTTTTACAAGAGTCACAAATTCATCAAACTTATCATATAATCTTTCCATTTTACCTATCATTACTGCTATATCTTCACGTAATGCATCGTTGGATCTTATTAATCCCTCTACAGTTTTCTGATTTTGAAGCATTAAATCTATAAATTTTTGTAAGAATTTTTCCATCATTAATATAGCCTCTTTTTCATCAGAAATTCTTTTTGATTTATTTAATAATACTCCTTCTCTTTCATCAGGATATCCATAATCATCTGAAATTTCAACCTCTTCCTCAATTTTTGGCATTCTAACACCCAATTTCACAATACACGCGATTAATCATACTTATACATAAATAAATAAGTAACAAACTTATATATATTAATTTCTCTTATTATTTGATTAGGATTTCTTATAGAGGTTTGTTGAATGCATTTTTATTTTAAAATAATTGGTTAAGGAGGAGAATACCTTATCGACAGCACATCAGAGCAGCTAACCTTTGAGAGCGGTTTGAAGGCAGCTATCCTTTGATAGAGGTTACCATGATGCGATGTGCTTATGATGGCGATTTTTTCCCGTTAACCATTTTTTATTTTTTAAAGGATATGGTTAACGGGAAGCATACCATATCAATAGCACATTAAAGCAGTTAACCTTTTAAAGCGGTTGCCATTCTCCAAACCCTTTGGTAAAGCGATTTTCTCCCGTTAACCATATCTCAAAATAAAAATATGGTTAAGGGGAAGATGTCCTCTTAATGAGGCACATTGCAGCAGCTAACCTCATGAAAGCGTTTTGAAAGCAGCTAACCTTTTTAGAAAAGGTTAGCATGCTACAACTCCTTTGGTAAAGCGATTTCCTCCCGTTAACCATCTTGTATTTTAAATAAGAATGGTTAAGGGGAATATACCACTCAAGCAACCACATTAGAGCAGCTAACCTTTCTAAGAGAGCACCATGCTGCAAGACTTTTGGAGTAGCGATCTCCTCCCGTTAACCATTTTTTATTTTTAAAAATATGGTTAAGGGGAAGATGTCCTCTTAATGAGGCACATTGCAGCAGCTAACCTTTGATAAAGGTTACCATACTGCAAAACCTTGTGTAATAGCAATTTCTTCCCGTTAACCAATTTTTATTTTTGAAATGGTTAAGGGGAAGAATAACCTTATCAACAGCATATCAGAGCAGCTACCCTATTGCAAAGGTTTGTAAGCAGTTAACTTTAAAGATGGATTACCATGCTCTAAGATCTTTGTGTAACCGTTATTATCTCTCATTGAAAAACCTATATTAATTCCTTTATATAAAAATTAAATATTTATGAAAAAAAGAAAGAAAATGGAAAGAAAGGGAAAATCGAAAGATGTTGATTTGCTTAATAAGATAATTAGGATTCTTAAATATCAACCTGGAGGATTATGGATACGTGAGATAGCACGTCAAACATCTTCACATCCAGAAAGTATAAGGAGAATTATATCAAAATATGATGGAATTTTTGAGGAATATGCTGATCTCACACAATATGGAATAAACCTAAAGTTCGTTAGGTTAAAAAAAGATTATCAAAAAGAATATGCGAAAATTGTTATGAATGTTGTGAAATAAAAGAGAAGGGTAGAGAGATATGGAGATTATCAAGAGAATTGATCCGAGTTTTTTTGTTGATTATGTGGTTGAGTTCTCTCATTTTCCAACATGCAATACTATTGCTGTCTCTGCTTTCAATGTTGTAATTGATAATATCATAAAACTAAATGATAATATAATTTCAGAGATTATTTCCTATAAATCTCAACATGAGATATTCAGAAAAATCTTAGATGAGTTAAAAAAGGAGGAAGATATAGAGATTTCAATATCTGATAAGAATCTTATGAATTTTTTGATAAAATTCTTTGAAAGATATGTAGAGGAAAGGAGATTTGGAGGAAACGCATATTATGGGTACACTATTTTGAGGCATATCTTTGATGAGACATATCTTTATACAAGAGGAAGATATTTCAAGGAAATAAGTAGAATTCCAAAAGAACTTTTAAGAAACAATATTGTGTTTGAGTATACTAAGGGGTTAAAAATAGAAGAAAAAACACTTAGTGAGGATAGCAGATTGATAATAAGTGATAGATCAATTCATGTTGATACTTGGATCAATAAAGAGAATTTTTCTAAGGAGTCATCAAAGAAAGCAGAATTCTATTTCTTGGCTGGATACCATCATATAAAAAATGAGAATGACCTTATTAGATCAAAAAACGCACTTATGTCTTTGGATGGATTTAAACATGTTGAACTTAGCGAATTCACAAATACCTCAATGAGAGAGAAAGTAGTTAGGAATCTGTTTAGATATGTGAATTCATTGAGTATGAATGACATAGAAGCAAGGAATGTTTTTTCTGAAAATCCATTAAATATAAAGCAATTCTCATCAAAGATAGTTAAGACAATATCTGAAGATGTTATTGTTTTTGTTCATTCAAAAAAATATATGATTGCCTATTTGCCTAAGCAAAAATCTTTGAGGTATAGTGGGATATTTGATTCTATGATGTTTGCTCAAAAGATAGGTTTGATAAAATCTTTATATGATAATAACTTGGAGAATCCTTCAAAATTTTGGAAAATGGATTTGTATGATGTTTCTTATCATATTTTACCTATACCCTTGGGATATGGAGTATATGAGACATCATACCATTCAGTATATTTGGTTCCTACAATTTTAGTTGATGTTAAGCGTCATATTGTTGGATTAGGAGATGTAATCTCAGCATCTTTTGCATCTTATTTGTTCTGCGAGAACAAAGATGTTTTATTTTAACCATTTCTTTATACCTTTTCTCTTATAGATTGCGTAATAATAGAGCACAGAGAATATCCATATTAACAAGGTTAATGTTGTATATGTTAGGAAATAAATTATGAAAACAAATATTTCCTTTATTCTTTCTTTGCCATGTTTAAACGCAAGGAAATAAATCGCAAGCGATGCTAAAATTACAGCAAGAAGGGGAATTATGATTCTATAATTTGATGTAATTAGAAATTCTCTTATAGAATCAATCTCAAAGAGATATATTTTGTTGGTATAATAATAAATCTGAATTTTATTTATCAAATTTTTAAGAAAATGATAGGCATTCTTCAATACATACACTATTAATATCATTAAGCTAAAAAGAGAACTTGGATATATCACATGACCAAACAAAGATATGTCTTTTTTTGATATAAATTTCCTAAAATATTTTTCTGTGTTATCTATGAAGCCAAGATTCCATCTAAGTCTTTGATTTATATATGATTTCAAATTAGATGGAATGTGGGTATAGGAGATAGCATCACTATCAAAGAGGATTTCATAATCATGATACTTTAACCTTAATGCCATCTCAAAATCCTCGGTTAATGTATTTTCACAGAAGCCTCCCAATTGTTTTATAAGTTTTGTTTTATACAATGAGAAAGCTCCTGGTGTTATATATAGCACGTTTATTCTGCTCATTAGGTTTCTCATAAATTGTGCATATATATATTCAAATCTCTGAAATTTTTCAATTAAGGATTTAGATTTTTTTACTTTTATGTGTGATATAATACCTCCAATCTTGTTATTTTTATATCCATGATATAAAGATAACATGCTTAAAAGCGCATTTTTATTTATTACGGTATCTGCATCCATCACAACAAAAAACTCTCCTTTTGCTATCTTTAATGCCTTATTCAATGATTTTGCTTTTCCAATGTTTCTTTTGTTTCTTATAATAACTATGTTTTCCTTAGGATTTTTATTAACAAACTTTTCTATCTCTTTGTATGTGTTATCTGTACTTCCATCATCTATCACAATAATTTCCTTTTTTGATTTTGGATATGCAAGATTTTTTAAAGATTCTAAGGTTGAATAGATATGCTTTCCTTCATTATATGCAGGTACAGCAATTGATACTGAGGGATATCTTGATATGCGAGCCTTATTTGATTTGATATCAGGATACATAAGCCAAATCATGATCCAAAACATTGTGAATATACTGCTTATTATTATTATAACCCAAAATAGTATTTCTGATAGCATAATATATTCTCTTAAAAATAAAATTTTTATAAGTTATTTGTAAGAATATAAAGATTATGGCAATAAATCTTTACTTCATTAGACATGGAAAAACAAGATACAATGTGAGAAATTTATTTACAGGATGGTTAGATTCATCTCTTCATCCAGATCATATAAAGGACATCATAGATATAAGGAAAGAAATACTTAAAAGAAATATTCAATTCGATATTATAATAACTTCTGACCTCAAAAGAAGTATAGATACAGCTAAAATAGCGTATCCTTTTTTTAAAGATGCATTGCACATAAAGGAACCTCTTATAAGAGAGAGAGATTATGGATTGCTTTCTGGAAAAAGTAAAATAAGATTAAAGAAAGTTTCTCCAAAGTTATATGAGGTCTATCACAGGAGTTATCTTGTACCTCCTCCGGGAGGAGAGAGCTTTATAATGGTTGAGCAAAGAGCAAGAAGATTTTTACAAAAACTATTTTTGGAAAAGTATCATCATAAACACATTCTTATTAGTGCCCACGGGAATTCTTTGAGGGTAATATTTAAGATATTAGAGAATTTAACTGAAAAAGAGGCAGAGAAAATAGAGATCAAGTTTGGAAAAATATATGAGTACAGAATATCTCTTGAAGGAGGGATAATTAGCGTGGAAGTAGTTAATGGCATAAAATACAAAAATAAAAAGATATCTCAAATCAAGATTTAGAGCGTTCAATTTCCATTATCTCATCATAAAGCGAAAAGAGCACATTGAGATAGTTCTCTTTTCCATCTGATATCTCATCCATTACCTTCTCCATTTTACGTGTTGTCTCCTCTGAGATATATTGATAATACCTTTGTTTTAGGAAATCATATACCATCATCCCTTTTTGGGTTGGTATGAGACGGTTATTCTTCCTTATAATATAATTTCTTTTATATAATTTCTGTAAGATTGTGGCATAAGTGCTTGGCCTGCCTATACCCCTCTCCTTCATCAAAGATATTACATCAGCTTCTGTATATAAAGGATATTTTGAAATCTTACGTGAGAAGATTTTGCCCTTATATTTTCCTTCTTTGATGTCAAGTGGAATTCCAATATAAGGATATAGGGCATATGCTAATCCTTCATATCTAAAAATTATCTCCTTCTCAATTTCAATTCTCTCATCAAGTATAAACTTAACTTTACCGCTGACTTCCTTATATGGCGGTGATTGAGATGCCATAAATCTGCGGAATATTAAATCATAAACCGCTAAATGTCTCCATTCTAAAGGATTTGCAACTTGCAAGCTCCCTTCTTTAAGCAGGGCTACCAAATCTTCACGTGATATTGGCTTAGTTGGTCTTATACATTCATGAGCCCCCTCTTCTCCACTACTCCATGTACGTGGTACTGCATTATCTCCGAGATATATCTTTGCGATGTTGAGTCCTCTATCTGATACCCTTGTAGAATCTGTTCTGTGATAGGTTATCAAACCATTTTCAAATAAATCCTGCAATATTTTCATGCTTTCATCAGCAGGTATTTTCAATATCCTTGATATATCTTTGAGTATCTCATTTGTTGAATAAGGTGGTAAAGGAATCTTCTCTTTTTCCTTGACATCTGTAATCTTTATCTCAAAGCATACCTCTTTATTAACTAAATCATTTAGATTTCCTATTTCCTCATCATTTCCCAATTGAATCGTGTTATTCTCGAATGAAAGATAATATACATTTATTTTTTCTTTATTTTTTTTGTATCTATCAATGATCCATCCTAATACAGGCGTCTGAACTCTTCCTGCAGAGATATTGCTTTCTTGAAATTCTTTTCTCAATAGAGAGGTAAGAGCATATCCTATCCATCTATCTTCTACTCTCCTCACTATTTGGGATCTTACTAAGTTCTCATTTATTTCCCTCAGATTTTCTAATGCATTATCAATAGCTCTCTTTGTAACCTCATGAAATTCTGCACGGTATACGTTTGAGAATAATCTTGTGAAGTTTCCAATGTCCCATGCAATTTTTTCACCTTCACTATCAGGATCAGTTGCCACTATAACACCAGCAACATCTTTAGCAATTTGCATTAAATTTGTGATGATTCTCTTTGAATCCATAAGATTTTCACACTTACAATTACTAGGTTTGACATCTACAAATTGTATGCCGTGATTGGGACATTTTTTTATTGATCCATAATAAGGCCTTATTATTCCATTTTGTTTATCTACTTCCACGCCATATACAAAGCCATTAGAGATTAAATCAACAACATGTCCCAAAGAAGCTGTAATTATAAGGAGGAATTTGCCAGTTGATATCTCATAAAATACTTGATCTCCGTGGATGTATATTGCTGGTTTCCCATAGAATCTTGATATTTGTTTTGCTTTTGTTGGAGATTCGACCACAAATATAAAGGGTTTAATGATTTCCTTGCTCTCTTTACTCCTTATATATTCTTCTCGTGTTTTGATAACATCCTCTAAACTTTTCTTTAATCTTTCTTCACTTATCTCCATGAAATCAATATCATAAAATGATCCTCTATAGAAAAGAGCATCCAAATGCTCTTTATCATCAAAGATTATGCTGATTCCCTTTGTAATCCCAGATGAATACATGCGAGATGTCCTTCCTGTGGCTTGTAGATAGGTTCTCAAATCTGGGAAGAAGATGTAATCTTCTTTTACAACAACACCTCTGCTTGCATATTTGAATTCTCTCTTTTTGAATATCTCCTTTAGTACTTCCTTTGCTATTTGTGGCTTATTTATATATTCATAATATTTTTGTTTAATTAAAGGATGTTCTTTTAATGTGTTTATAAGCATCACTATAACTCTATCTGAAATATCATCTATATCCTTTAAATATACCTTGAATCCTGGCACTTGATAAAATAATGCATATCTAACAATCAAAGGAGCATCTATTCCTCTAACCAACTTACCATAACTCACTGCAATTCCAATTATAACATCCAATTCTCCTTTTAAAAATAGCTCTATGTCCTTATCTTCAGATGAGATACCCAATCCAATATTAATACCTTTTTCTTTCAAATACTCATATAATATCTTAGCAGTTTCTTCTGTTGGAACAAAGATGATTCCCCCTTTACCCAATTTTTTTATCATTTTCAGGATATTCTCTTTAATATCTTTTTCATTTGCAGAGTACATGTAATAATCATCAACATTTCTTACTGTATGATATGATTGACTCACATCAAAACCCAACAAACTTCTGAATAGAAGAGATGCTCTTCCTTGTTTTGTTGTTGCTGTTGAGATCACCAAGATACCTCTTTTCCTATCTGGATGAAGCACCTTTGCTTTTTTAATTTCCTCAAAATCAAAATTTATTAATGAAAGAATCTTATCCACATTTCTAGATGTTTTCAACACAGCATCCAAGTCATCAACAAAGACAAAATCAAAGGTCATATTTCTAAGATGCTCATAGTTTTTTGTAAGAAATGCAGAAGTAGTTACAAGAACACTAAAATCCTTATTATTTATTCTCTCTAACATTTCCTCCTTTTCCTTTTTAGACAAATCTCCATGATAAAATACTATATTAACCTCTGAGAAATAATCTTCAAACCATGTCTTTATTTGATTAACTAAGGATGTTGTTGGAACTATGATATAAGATTTCTTATTTTTAGTTGAAAGAAATGCAGCCATGGAGATACCAAATAATGTCTTTCCAGATCCTGTTGGAGCCTCTATAGAGAAGCTTCTCCCGTGGATTATTTTTTTAGCCCATAATCTTTGAATTGACCTTAAATATTTCTTTGTATGCTCATAAAAATACTTCTCGTACTCCTCAAGAATAATGTCGCTCTCATCTTTTATATCACTGAATGAGATATTTTTGTTAGAGCATATTCCTCTTTTTATTTCCTCTATGCTAAGCTCTTTATTACATACTGGGCATAGAGAGACATATGTTACATAAGTTAAATCCTGGGCCAAACTTTCTTTTTCTTCTTTCTTTTCAATAATGCTCTCCATAGACATAAAGATATATTATTCCTTTATTAATATTTTTAAAAAATATAACGTTTTCATGATTTGCCAACTGAAAGAAATCTCTCTCGTTCTCCATAGCAGCATGATAATCGGTTTAGAAGGTTAGATGCCTATGAAACGCTTAGAAGAGTTACCTGCTCCAATACGCCAAATGAGGAGGTTATTCCTCCACTTAACCATTTTTTAAAATAAAAATGGTTAACGGGAGAATATCGCTATTACCACAAGGTTTGCAGCATGCTAACCCAAGTAAAAGGTTGGCCGCTCCCATGTGCTTTTGTAATTGGTATGTCTCCCGTTAACCAATTATTTTGAATAAAAAATGGTTAACGGGAGGAAATCGCATTCCAAAAGTTCTTGAGCATGGTAACCATCCTAAAAGGTTAGCTGCTTCATATCCTCTGCCCGAAGGTTAGCTGCTCTAATATCATTTCTCGATATGGTATTTTTCTCCTTAACCAATTTTTTAAAATATATTTTGTTAACGCGAGAAAACTGCCTTTTCAATCACATTACAGAGTGTTAACCTTCTCTTAAATGATAGATGCTATGATGCACGTGATTAAGAGAGTTCATTTCCACCTTAAACAAAAGAAATTTTCTATTAAGATGGTGGAGAATATCTATTTAAAATTTTTCTATAAAAAATATACTTATGGAAAATAAGAGAGAACTTAAGATATACAATACTTTATCTCGTCAAGTTGAAATCTTTAAGCCTCTGAACTCAAAGTTGGTGGGGATGTATGTTTGTGGATTAACACCTTATGATTATGCGCACATTGGACATGCGAGAACCTATGTATTTTTTGATGTTCTGAAAAGATTTTTACAATATGTTGGATATAATGTTAAATATGTTCAAAACTTCACTGATGTGGATGATAAGATAGTTAATAGAGCTTTAGAAGAAGGAAAAAAATATTATGAGATAAGTAGGAAATATGAGGAGGAGTTTCTTAAAGATATGGATGCATTAAATGTGTTAAAGCCAGATATAATGCCAAGGGTAAGTGAACACATAAAGGAAATAGATGATTTAATAAGTATACTTAAAAATAAAGGATTTGCATACGAAATCTCAGATGGCATTTATTTTCATGTTCCTAAGTTCAGAGAATATGGCAAATTATCACATCAAAATCTTGATGAACTAAACAGACATAGAATAGAGCCAAATCCTGAAAAGAAAGATATAAAGGATTTTGCTTTATGGAAATTTGCAAAAGATGAGGACTATAAAGTAGGGAGTGTATTTGAGATTAATTCTGGTAAGGCAGGTAGACCTGGATGGCATATAGAGTGTTCTGCAATGAGCATGAAGTATTTGGGAGAGAGCTTTGATATTCATGGTGGTGGTAAGGATTTGATATTTCCACATCATGAGAATGAGATTGCTCAAAGTGAAGCTGCTACAGGTAAAAGATTTGCTAAATATTGGATACATGTGCACTTTGTAAATATCCAAGGAGAAAAAATGAGTAAGAGTTTAAGGAACTTTGTTAGAATAAGGGATGCTCTCAAAATCTACGAAGCATCTACTTTAAGATTATTCCTTCTAAGCGCCCATTATCGTAAGGACATTGATTACAATAAAGAGATTCTTGAGCAGATGAGAAAAATAGATAGAGAGATAAGAAGGGGTATTGGTATTATGGTTTATGAACTTAACTCAAAGAATGCATATCTTGAAAGAAGGAATGAGCATGTTAAAGAAATAAAGGAGAAAATAAATGAGTTTCATGAGAGATTTTTAGATGCCTTATATAATGATTTGCATACTGAAAAAGCAATAGCAGTCATGAAATCTTTTATGGAGTATTTTGTTAAGATATCTCAGGAATATGCTAAAAAACAAGAAGAGATGCAAGAACAGGTATTGCACCACTTTTATGATGTTTTTGGTATAATGAATGACATATTAGGAATATATAAAGATGACATTTTTGATTTCTCATTATCTCAAGAGATTTTGGATTTAATAAAGAGGAGAGAGCAATATAGAGAGCAAGGTAAATTTGACGATGCAGATAAGATAAGGAGCATTCTAAATGAAAAGGGATATGTTGTTGAGGATTTCTATTCAAAAACAATAGCATATCCAAGAACATTAGTTGAGATTAAATGATGGCGAGGGAGAAAAATGGTAATTTATGTCATCAAAAATAGCGGAGAAAGAGACGTTTTTGACAAATCCAAGATAATACAAAGTTGTTTGAGGGCAGGTGCAAGGTTAGAAGATGCTGAAAAAATAGCAGATGAAGTTGAGAAGAAAATATATGATGGCATTAGAACGAGAGATGTAATGAAACTAGTAAAGGAGAATCTTAGGAAATTGAAATTGCATCCTGTTTATGTAAGATATCCGCTAAAGGATGCTCTATTCAAATTAAATCCAGACAATTATGAGTTTGAGTATTATATAGCGAATTTATTTAGGTATTTAGGATATGAAGCACAGAGAAGCCTTTTGCCTAAATTACGCGGATTTTGTGTTGATCATGAGATAGATGTCTTCTTACTCAAAGATGGAAAGGCAGGGTTTGTTGAGGTAAAGCATAGATCACGAGAAGATAAATATGTGCATTTGGATGTGGTAATGTATCATTATGCCAGATTCTTGGATTTTGTTAAAGGATATAAAGAGGGAAAGGTTAACTTTAAAGGAAAACCTGATTCATGTTGGGTAGTAACCAATACAAAGTTCACATATCATGCTATAAAATATTCTCAATGCTATGGAATTAAGCTGTTAGGATGGAATTTTCCATATGATAACGGAATCAATGCTATAATTGAGAGATACAAGGCATATCCTCTTACCCTTTTCAATATCAAGTCATATATACGCGAGATCTTATTTGAAAAATATGGGGTTATAGATGCCAATGATTTGTATAATATGGACAAGGAAGTCCTGAAAAAATATTTAAAGAAAGATTACAATTCTGTTATTAAGAAACTTTATATGGTAATGGAGGAACCATCATTGAAAAAATAGGTGGTTTTATGGGCAATAAATATGACAGGATGAAGATATGCGTAATCATAATATTATTGCTCTTTGTTGGAAGTTCTATTGGATTGGGGATTCTTATGATGCCTTCATCAAACACCAATCCTGAAATCCCTAAATCAATGGTGGTTTCATCATTAACACCTCAACAAGAGCAAACTATAATCAAATATGGAGGCACAATAATTTACTTTGAGCATGAGCCTTCATGTAGGTATTGTAGTATTCTCTTAGATAGAATGGAAGGTGCTCTATCAAAATTGCGACCTTATGTGTTCATAGTATATAAGGAAAGCGATGCAACATTATTAAGAGTTGTTAATGTTTATGGTGAGAAAAGCTTAACATCTGGCGGATTAAAGGATCTCCTTACATTTGTATGTACTGCTATACCACCCAATACTAAACAACACGACATATGCCTTGATTTGGTGATAACTGTTAAAAATGAGTCATTGATGAATGCCTCTTATTCATCGGAGTGAGAATATGGATGAGAAAGCAATAAAAGAGGAGTTTAAAAAGAAGGCTCAAAAAAATCCTGAGAAGTATTATCCTATTAACTTTCTTAAAGAAAGAGGGTTTGTAAGGAAAAAATGCTCAAAATGTGGAAACTTTTTCTGGACATTAGATAGTGAGCGCGAGATTTGTGGTGATCCAATATGTATTGGAGGATATGCTTTTATAGGTAAAAAGAATACCTCAGTAAAGTTGGATTTCATAGCTTCTTGGAAACTATTTAGCAAGATATTCAAAAAACTTGGGTATAAGCCGATACCTAGATATCCTGTACTCGCAAGATGGAGGGATGACTTAGAATTTGTTATAGCATCAATTGCTGATTTTCAGCCATATGTTGTTAATGGTATAGTAGAACCCCCTGCCAATCCTTTAGTAGTTCCGCAGTTCTGTCTTAGGTTCACGGATATTGATAATGTGGGATATACAGGCAGACATTATACAGGATTTGTTATGATTGGGCAACATGCCTTTGTTCCAAAGCATGAATATGATAAAGAGAAATATCTTTCAGATATACATTACTGGTTAACTCATGGCATGGGAATAAAAGAGGAGGAGATCATATATCATGAGGATGTGTGGGCTGGTGGTGGGAATCTTGGTCCAAGTATGGAATTCTTTAGCAGGGGTTTGGAGATAGGTAATCAGGTATACATGGAGTATGATATCACTTCAGGAGATATTAAAGATTTAAATATCTCTGTGTTGGATATGGGGATGGGTCAGGAAAGAGTTGCATGGTTCTCTCAAGGAAGTTTTACAAGTTATGAGGCAAATTTTCCTACAGTCATGAGGATGCTCTATGAAAAGACAGGCATTAAACCTGATCATGAGGTGTGGGATAGATTTTTGCCATTATCTGCTTTACTTAATATTGATGAGGTGGCAGATATTGATAAGGTGTGGTTTAATATAAGTCAGCGATTAGGTATGGATATGGAGACATTAAAAGAAAAAATAGAGCCTTTAGCAGGTTTATATGCTGTTGCTGAACACTCAAGAACATTGCTTTTTGCTATCTCAGATGGTGCAATACTTAGTAATGTTGGTGGCGGATATAACTTGCGTGTGATTGCAAGAAGATGCTTTGATATAATTCGAAAATTCTCTTTTTCCATCGATATATACGAGATAATGGAGGAACATGCAAAATACTTAAAAAAGCAATATCCTGAGTTAATGGAGAACCTTGAAAGCGTAAGGAAAATAATAGATGTGGAATATAAAAAGTATCTTAAGAGCAAGGAAACTGCAAGAAATATTTTATCAAAATACAAAAATAAAAAAATAACTGTTGATGAGATGATTATGCTCTATGACACTTATGGTATCTCACCTCAAATCCTTAAAGAAGAAAAGCTTATAGAGAAAATACCAGATAACTTCTATGTTTTGGTTTCGCAAATGCATAAAGATAAGAGAAGCATTGCTAAAGCACAGACAAAGAGAGATTTGGAGATAACATTGGAAAACATTCCAGAAACAAAGATCCTTTACTGGGGAGATTGGAAGTTAACTTCTTTTGAGGCAAGGGTTTTAGAGGTGCATGATAATTATGTAATCTTGGATCGCACTGCCTTTTACCCAACTTCTGGAGGTCAATTACATGATACAGGTTGGCTAATCATAGAAAATGGCAAGAGATGTTTTGTAAGAGATGTATTAAAGAAGGATAATTATGTGGTGCATGTGGTTGATCATAGCGGCAAAATTAAGAGAGGTATGAAGGTGAGAGGAGAGGTTGATTTTGAAAGAAGAAAACAGCTTACCCAACATCACACAGCAACTCACATATTAAATGATGCATGTAGAAAAGTCTTGGGAAATCATATATGGCAAGCAGGTGCAGAAAAAACAATGGAAAAAGCGAGGTTGGATGTGACCCATTATGAATTGCCAACCTTTGAAGAGGTTCAAGCAATTGAGAGAGTAGCAAATGAAATCATCCAGAAGGATTTGCCAGTAGAAAAGATGATTGTTGAGAGAAATATTGCTGAAAAAGAATATGGCTTTAGGATTTATCAAGGTGGTGCTCCTCCAGGAAAATACTTGAGAATTGTTAAGATTGGCGATGATGTTGAGGCATGTGGAGGTACTCATCTAAATTCTACTTTAGAGGCAAACTTTATCAAGATTATCTCTGTTAGCAAACTTCAGGATGGAGTGATAAGATTTGAATTTGTTGCTGGAAAGAGAGCAGTGGAATATGTTCAAGAGATGGAAAGGATTCTTCATGACTCATCACAAGTTTTTTCAGTATCTTATAAACACTTGCCAAGCACTGCAAAGAAATTCTTTGAGGAATGGAAATCTCAGCGCAAGGAAATTGAGCGCTTGAAGGAAATGGAGATTCTACTTCTTAAGGATAAGATACTTAGAAATGTTAAGGAAGAGAAAGACATGGCAATATCTTATATAAGAACAGATGTAGATATCAAGAATGTTATGAGAGCATTTGATAGCATAAAAGAAATTAACATTTCTGCTTTAGTGATAGAAAGAGAGAAAGATAGAATCATTATCTCCAAAAAAGATAACGCTCGCGAAATAGCGAAATTGATTTTTAATGTGTCCGAGAAAAACATCAAAGGAAAGAATAGACTCGCTATCATAAATAAATAACTCATTTACTGGATTTTACAGCATCTTACATAGCATGTAGCTGCTAAATCATCTGCACCACATTTCCAACCATTTCCTACAGGATAAGACTGAACCCAATATAGTTTATCTGAGCCATGAATGGCCATTCCTCCACCTGTCATTACAGTTCCTGCTGGACAATAAACGGTACACGTTCCATCAGCTGGTGCACTACAAGTATAAGTAGAGCAGGATAAACTCCCACCACCAACCTCACTCCACTTACTCTTACATCCATCACTTAAACATAATCTTCCAGCTTTGATTGTACCATCTCTTGTCATATATGCAGTTAAACTACCTCCACTTCCAACTCCTACAGTTCCTTCAGCATAAACATCCCATGTATGGATTCCACCTCCCCAACCGCTAGGATATCCACTATCAGGATCAAATCCATAAGTCCCTAATCTTCCACTAACCTTAACAGATCCACCACTAATCGTTAATTTATCGGTTGGTGAGCTTGTACCTATACCAACCTTACCATTAACATATAAGTTTCCAACATTCTTTATATCTCTCCCTCCAGCATCATTTCCTCTACTTAAAACCTGCGATAAAGTTTGCAATTCATTAGTAGGATCAGCATCAGCATCATTTACTTGATCAACTCCACATCTTATTCTTCCACTACTATCTGTATATAACTTACCATTACAACTAACTAAAGATGATATTTTCACATCTCCACTAACATCCAACTTTGCTGTTGGTGAAGCTGTTCCTATTCCAACTCTTCCAGTGCTAACATCCACAAATAACTTACCAGAACCGATGTTCAAGTTACCTGATGCGATAATAGCGCCAGCAGAGTTTAATCCGCCTACATTGATTGTGTGCGTAGTGGTGGCTCCATTGTTTGTTATGTCTTGTAATGTGTCTTCTATGATTCCAGCATCTATCCTTCCATTATTATCTGAGTCAATGGTTGTTAAATCACTTTTAGTTTTTGCAATTTGCGAGAGATAATGCCATGGTCTTGTTATGTCAACTTTTACAGCTAAGGCTAATGAATAAAAGAGCACGAGGATTATCAAGACCTGGATTCCTATTGATATGAGTTTTTGTGAGCGTTTCATATATTTTTATAGAGGTTAAAGGAGTATATATAGATTTCAATGAATGCGAGGGGCGGGATTTGAACCCGCGCAGGCACTAAGCCACTACCCCCTCAAGGTAGCGCGATTGACCAGGCTACGCGACCCTCGCACCTATATGGAGAGATATTCCCCCTCTCTTTTTATATACTCAATTAGTCCTTTATATATTTTATCTTTACTTAATGTCTTTTCATTTCCAATAACTATCATTTTTTTCCTAGCGCGTGTTATTGCTACATTCAATCTTCTATAATCAGATAAAAATCCTATATTCTTTTTAATATTTCCTCTAACCAAACTTAAAATAATGATTTCTTTTTCCCTCCCTTGGAAACCATCAATTGTTTTAACCTCTAAATTATTATATTTTCTAAGGATTTTTTTAATAGTTTCAACTTGATCCTTATAAGGTGAAATAATTCCAATATCTTCCTCTCTATACCTTTTTAGAAGATCCTCAACAATTCTTTTTACTAACTCGGCTTCTTTATAATTTAAAAATGAAGTGCTATTACACTTTTTTGTTTCATGAGCATTGACATTTACAAATGTGATAGGAATGGAAGATACAAATCCATTGTACTCTTCTATCACATGATCCCTTATACTTTCATGTGCAATTAAGTTGTTGGAATAGAACATTTCATTTGAGAAATTCATGATTTTTTCATTCATTCTATACTGGACCTTAAGCATAATTGAAAGATGAGGATATAAAGAAATCAGCCTTTCAAACAAACTCTTTTCTAAACCCTCTCTTTTTGCTTTCTCGCTAAGGATAGTAGGGGGTAATTGCTTATGATCCCCAGCTAATATAAGGTTTTTACCTTTTATCAATGGCACTAAGGATGATGGCTCAGTAGCTTGTGTGGACTCATCTATCATAACAACATCAAAATCCACGTTTCTAAGTATTTCACTACCTGCTGTGGAATTTGTTGTAAATACTACCTGTGAGCTATTTATAATTTCATTGATTATTTTATCTCTCTTTTTATTGATTTTGCTTTTCAACAATTCTATTTCTCTTTTGAGTTTGATATATTTTGCCATACTTTTTATTCTCTTCAAAGGTAACCCTCTAAGTGATTTTCCAATTATAGATAACTTCAAAATATCATCAAAACTTAGACCTCTTCTGTTTGACATCGTAGGTTTTACACACCTTGCAATTTCTCTTTCCCTTTTCTCTATTTCCTGATATAGCTTCATAGTCTCTTCATCATTGAGAATCTTGCTTACCTTATAATCCAAAGTTTTTTCTATGATGTTCTTATTTATTCGTGAGATACTTCCTATTCTTACATATTCTATGCCAAATTGATCAGCATATATACTAAATTTTTCTATGAAATTATCAACTGCCGTATTGGAGTCGGCTGTTACCAATATCTTATTTCCTTCCTTAACCAATTGCATAGCAATCTCAACTAATGTTGTTGTTTTTCCTGTGCCAGGAGGTCCATGGATTAGATATAGAACCTCGGAAGATAATGCTTTTATAACTGCCTCTTTTTGAGTTTCATTTAGGTTTTCATTATAAAATTCCACTTTTTTATTCTGCTTTTCTTTTAGAGAGATTTGCTTTTGACCAAAAAGTATCTCTAATGGAAATAAACTTTTCTTTGCGCGTACATTTGAGAATGCCTCTTTTATTCTTCTATACGTGACCTCATTGATATATAAATCAAGACGATATTTTTTGTGTTTATTCAAGATTATCTTTGAAGGAAGTTTATCGAAAAGAAGCACAACTATGTTTTTACCTATAAAATCCACGTTTCCTTGAATGCCATGCTCTATAGGGCTCTCGTCCTCAGATGAAATAAGCACTACATCTCCTTCCTTGATTTCAGTATCCTTAATCTCTTTGTTTCTTTTTAAGTAGATAAGATATTTCCCTAAGCTATTTATTTCCTTTTTATAGAACTTTAGACCTGTGATACACCTTCCAAGTTTCTCTCTTTGTTTTGCACTAAGTTTTACAATTTCCTCTTCATGAAATTTCATCTCTTCTTGTCTCTCTATTTCAATTAATCGTGAGAAATAGCTCACATACTCCTTCTCATGCAAGAATTTATTTCTCCTTATCATGTAGATTTACCTTATCTTCAAATCATGCATGTTATTAAGGACCTGTAAAGCCGCATTTTGGACAAGTATATGAATTACCATGCGCTTTACAGGTTTCGCATCTCATGATAACAACTTCTTTACATGAAGGACATTTAAATACGGAATAGTGAGATCCTACATATATATTTCCACCACATGATGTGCATTTCCCTATTATCATTCTTCTCACCTTTTAGAGGCTATTTTAATATTCCAATCATAAATACTGTGAAAGGTTTCCCAAGCTTTGTACCTATTTGCTTGCTGTTTTCCTCTAACTCAACCAACTCAATCCCTAATGCCTTTGCAATTATTTTTGCTTCGTTTTTTAATTCTTTTGGAGCATTGCTTGCAATGAAAATTGATTTTAATTTATTGTTTTTTGCAAATTTCAATGTTCTTTCACTTCCTATAATGAGCTTGTTTTTTTCTAAAAGGCCCTTTATATTTAATTTCTCAAGTTTAGTCATGCTCTCTCCCCGATGCCCTATTTTTAAAATAGTGAAGGTATAAATTTAAAAAGATTAAAGGTTAACGCGAGAATGCTATTCAAAGAATAGGAATTTTTGAGAGTTAGCATGCGAAGATATCGCTATCACTGAGGTATGGAAAGAAAGAGAAGGATGCAAATCTCTTTTTAAGGTTAGCTGCTTCAAAAACGCTCATAAAGGTTAGCTGTTGTTGGACTGTCTCTTACGAGGTTAGACTTCCCGTTAACCATTTTTTATTTTTTAAGGAATATGGTTAACGCGAGGAATAGCCATTCCAAAGGTTCTTGAGCATGGTACCTCTTGAAGGGGTTAGCTGCTTTTGAACCTCATCAAAAGGTTAGCTGCTGTGATGTGCTATTGATAAGGTATGGTTCCCGTTAACCATTCTTTATTTTTTAAAAATAATTGGTTAACGCGAGGAAATCGCTTTCCAAAGGTTCTGAAGCATGGTACCTCTTGAAGGGGTTAGCTGCTTTTGAACCTCATCAAAAGGTTAGCTGCTGTGATGTGCTATTGATGAGGTATGGTTCCCGTTAACCATTCTTTATTTTTAAAAATAATTGGTTAACGGGAGAATATCGGTAACATAAAGGGTTTTCAGCATGCTAATCGCTTAGAAAGGTTAGCTGCTCTAATCTGCTATTGATGAGGTACACTTCCAGTTAACAAACTATTTCAAAAATTTAATCAATAATATTTTTATATTTCAATCACAATTATGAACTCAAAACCTTTGTACTTATATGCTAAATAGACATTTCCTCCTCTATTGATAATGTATTTTGTTTTGCAAAGATAAAGGTTTTTAAGATTGGTGTTTCCATCAGAGCATAAGCAACCTGTAGAAATGCTTTGGGATTTATCTTCAACTTCCTCCTTTATTTCAACATTTTTTATCTCTAAGGATATCTCATTTTTGTAATCCTGAAGTATCTTTTCCACTTCTTCCTTTAACTCATCTTCTTGAATTCTTTTCAAAGGATTTGGAGCAAATTCACATTTACCGCATTGAAGTGTTTCAAATTCAAACTCATTCTCTTTTATTTCATTTATTCTAGTTTTTATCCTTTTCCTTATCTCTATAAGCGTATCTTTATGCTCTTGTAAATTATTAATTGCATCTTCATAATCCTTAAAAATTGCATTTTTAGAATGTAAATCAAAAAAGGGATAATATGTTGCATCATAATTCTCAAATTTTTTCTTTAGAGGAGCATTAAAGAGAGCAATACCTAAGCCATTTGAGAAATTGTAAACATAAGCATCATATGACATCTCTCCAAAATCAGCATAATAGCATGAGGATAGATAATCTGGTGGTTTGTCCTTCATCATTTGTGACATGTATAGCAGAGTTAAAGCTACCTTTTTGATATCTAAAAACTTTGAGCAACTTTCTATATCTATCAAATCAAAATCTTTGATGTTGGGTAGTATGTCTATAACATCTCCATACTTATATGCTATATCTTTAGAGAGGGATATCTTTATCATTCTTTCAGGATCAAAATTTCTTTTAAGGATAGCATATCCATTCATAGCAAGATTAAAGTCGAAAATTCTACTTGAAGATACAGCATAGTTACATGTTTCAGTAATAAAGCTTAGCCCTAAGGACAATTTGAGATTCCCAACTAATTCCTTAACCATCACATCGCTCAGTGAAGGATAAGAGAGCATTCTATCAATAATGGAAACATAATCATATTTCTTAAGATTCTTATAAATCTCTCTAAGAGATTTTAAGTCATCAACGCTTTTTATTTTTCCTTTAAGAAGGATATCCTTTGCCTTATCTAAGTCCTTCTCCTCTATTCCCATGTCCTTTAAAAGAGAATCAACATTTTCCAGTTTTTCTTTATTAAATATCTCTATTGTGCCATCAAGAATCCCAAAACTTTCCATTCTTTCATATCCCACTTTGACATCATATGAAGGAGAAAAGGAAATCTCTGTTGTATCCATAATCTCCATTAGTGTTTTATATTTCTTCAAATTGACACATCTTTTATAAGCATCCTCAAGCTCTGAGAGAGAATATAAATTTGATGACCACTTATACATATCATTTATAAAATTGATATCAAGATACTCATATTCCATATCTAAAATTATTTTGAGATCATTATCATCTATACCGAATTTTTTGTATTCATTAATATGTTTTTTAATAGATGTGATATCCACTCCTGAAATGCCAAGTTGTGATGTCTTGGATTCTATCTCATCTATAAGATGTGAGCTATCCCAACGTGAGAGTTCATCCAGAGAGTGTTGATCAAGTAGAGCCTCTAATACCTCTCTCTCTTCTTTCTTTAATGAGGAAGTGTATTTCAAGATTTCATCTGCATCATCATATTTATTAAAGATTTCCATAACTTCAGAACTAAAGAAACTGTTAACATTTAAGCTGGTCTTGTCGATTAATTCTCCAAGTTCATATATTTTTTCTTTATCTATTCCTTCAATTTTTTCTTTTTCTATAATTTGTGAAATAGCATCTTTGACATCTCCTCCTTTTGCGAGGGCATCATAAAGAATTTTCTTCTCATTATCATTCAGCGATGATATTTGATGGACAATGTTTTTTCTGATTTCCTCTTTAAGGAAAAGAAAATTGCTCAGCTTTTCTCTAATTTCTTCATAACCATTAATTTCATTATTGAGGTTTAACATATCTATGATTTCAACTCTCTTACCAAAGAGATTTTTTAATTCATTTAAGAAGGTATTAAGTTTTTCCTGAGGTAAAGAAAGAAATTGGATTGGAAAATCTATATTATTAACTAAACTTAGAAGATTAAATTCTAAGAATCTCACGTCGATGGGTTTTGAGTACTCATTTATTATAAATGGATATTCGCTTTTGATGATGCATTCTCCAGATCTTAAATTGAACGCATATATTTTCACTTTATTGTTATATTTTCTATTAAATACGATTTCATATTCACACTTCTCAAGAGTTATCTTATCGGAAGGATTTGAGAATATCACTATCCCTTTTGATGACGAATGAGTAGTATATGGGGATTTAAGAACTACTCTGCTTCTTAAAAGTAATGGAGAAAAAAAGATACCTTTATCATTTACCCTTGCTATTACATAATGCCCATCATATACCTCAATATTGTTGTATTTATAACTTCCTTTAGTACAGAACATACCTGAAGATTTAAGAGAATTTCCAAGGTTATAAATCAAAAAATCTTTTGAATACAATCCATATTTTATATTTTCGATTTCGTATTTTTCCATATCACGAATATCTTCAAAGATTTGATTTACAAAAGGATCTCTCATCTTTACAGAGGATTGCATATATTTGAATAGGAGAGAATACGTAATAGCAACACCAACAACCACAGCCAATCCTAAAATTGACACAAAACCTTTAAAAAATAATCTCTTAAAGTATTTATTTTCCATATCCTACCTCCACGCTTAATGTAACTCTTTTAGGAGTATAGATATCTATAAAATATCTCTCTGAAATTGATGTTTCTCCTTCTCCATTATAAGAAAATATTACATCTCTATTGAGATATAAAATTGTAAAATACGTTACACGCATAGCTCCTTTATTGTTATACTTGTCAAGGTACGTTTTCATACATTTTCTTATCTCCTCTTTTTGATTCTCATTTATATCTGAAAGTAGAGCATATAAAAAATTCTCATTAATATTTAGGATGCGATGTGTGCATGACTCATCTAAAATTACTGCATCTAAAAGAAAAGAATCATATCTTACCCCCTCATCAAATCCCGGCGCAATATGAGAGCGAGTAATAAAATTCTTAAGTTTTATTAATTTGAGAACTCCATAAAAAACCAAAGTTAAAAAAAGCACTATAAGGAGAACAACTGGAAGTGCTATCATTCCTTTTCTAATTTTTTTCCATCTCATTTGCCAACACCTATCTCAAGCCATCCAAAATTTTTTAGTCCATTATACTCAATTAATAGTGGAGTTCTATAGATAATCTTATATTCCTTTCCACCAGGGATATTCAATAATGTGGATTCACCCCCTGTGTCTGTGATATGATAAATTTTGACATGATAATTATTAGGAATTGAAATATGAAGACAATTCTCAAAGTTCTCATATCCTTTACCACATTTTTTGATGAAGGTTTCAGGTATATAATAGGATCCGTTTAAGTAGTATATCTCGTGAATGGACGATAATATAGCATTCAAGATTAGATATTGATCAACATTATATTCTTTAGTAACCTTTACTGTATTTCGTACAGCCATTATGCCGATACCTATAGATAATGCAAAAATAAGGATATATATAATACCTGCCATTATCTCTCCAAACTCATGTGATGAATCGCTTCCCATTATGAATCCCCTCAACATAACTTAATATGTCCTTTTTCTTTTTTAACACAAAAATCGATTCCTTCATATGTTGATGGTTTTACATTGTTTAAGTTGTGTTTCAGTGAGATGAAATTCTTGGAAGATTTGCAACTTCCTTTATAATAAATAATAATGTTTTCATTGGAAAGAAAATATTTGAAGTGATCTCCTATTTTCATAGAAAAAGTACCTTCATCTAATCGATTTACAGCATATAATGCATTTAATATGTGTAATGCAAACTCTTCATAGTGTTTTTCAACTAAATCACAGGAAAAAGTGAAGTTATATTTTTCTGAAACAGTAAATATCACTCCCAAAACAACGACAATTCCTGCCGCGATTATCAAATATGAACTTCCACTCTTTTTTCTCTCTAAAATCCCCATAATATTATTTTATAGTGTTTAGGAATATAATAAAATACAGAAATTTCGAAATATATTTGTTTCATTTAAAGTTTGGTTTTGGACATTCTTTTCCGGTAACAAAATTTTTAAAATTGGTTATCTGGAAGAAGTTGCTTTTTTCAAGTATATAAAAGGAATGATACCTTATTTTGTGGGTTAGATGCTTTTTACCACTATAAAAAGCTAGTTCTCAAGTTGTTTTGAAAAACTACAAATTTTTTAAATATAACGGGTTTTTAGAGATATTTAACTAATATTCGGGAGATGAGGTTATCATATGGTTACAAGAGCAGATGAAAAGGGAAAAGATACCAAACAAAAAAAAGAAAATCCGATGAGAAAAATAAGAATAGAGAAGGTCACATTAAATATAGGAGTTAAACAACCTCAAGATGCTGAAAAAGCATATAAATTATTGGAGAAAATAACAAATAGAAAACCCATTTATACCATAGCAACACGAAGAGCAAGGACATTTAAAGTAAGGAGAGGATTGCCAATAGGTGCTAAGATAACATTACGTAAAGAATATGCAGAGGAAATACTAAAAAAATTATTTGAGGCAAAGGACAATAAGATAAAAGAAAGTAACTTTGATGAATATGGAAATTTTGGATTTGGAATAGAGGAATACTTAGAAATTCCAGGAATAAAATATGACCCATCCATAGGAGTTATGGGATTAGATGTATTTGTGAACCTTGAGAGACCTGGATATAGAGTCAAAAGAAGAAAATACAGAAAATCAAAGATAGGCAAGAATCATTTGATAACAAAAGAAGAAGCCATTGAATTTATAAAAAATAAATTTAATGTTCAAATACTAAGAGAATAGGTGTAATCATGAGGGGATGAAATATGGCATCACATCCAGAAAGAATGCTAAGGCAGATCGAACACAAACCCGGAAAAAAAGCAGTATTTATAAAACATAATATGCCAAAAAAGAGAAAGACAGGTTTTGTGACATCTGTTTGTATTAGATGTGGAAGAAAAGGATGGGGACATACTGGGAAGTATGGTTTGCAATATTGCAGGATTTGTTTTAGAGAAATTGCAAAAGAATTAGGATTTGAAAAATATATGTAATTGCGGTGAGGTGGAAATGGGAACAAAACTTTTGGCAGATGCATTATCGGCTATAAGGAATGGCATTCTTCATGGAAAAAAGAAGGTGATATTGAAAAATAAATATTCAAGGTTGCTCATGAATGTGTTGGAGGTTATGAAAAAGCATGGATATGTGGAGGATTATAAGATATTAGATGAGTCAAGGGGTAAAGTTATAGAGGTTACTTTATCTGAATATCTAAATGAATGCAAGGCTATCCTTCCAAGATTTTTCATAAAGAAAAATGAATATTTAGAATGGGAAAAGCAGTTTTTACCTGCAGTAGATACAGGCATCTTAATAGTGTCCACATCTCGCGGTGTAATGACGAACAAGGAAGCTAAGGGCAAGATAGGTGGTGCATTGATAGCATATGTATATTAATATTATGGGGGTTATAATGGCGAGTACAACCTCTAAAGGAAGTGATAAAAGCAAGGGTGATGGATATAATGTAATGTTAGAGATTCCTGACGGTATTGATGTGAAATATGAAAACAATATTTTAGAAGTTAAAGGCGAAAAAGGTACGTTAATAAGAAAATTTTTCCATCCTAGAATTGTCATTTCAATAGAGGATAACAAAATTAATATAGAGTATAAAGATAAAAAGTTAAGGAGAAAGGATAAAGCTATAATGCATACATGGAGGGCGCATATTAGAAATATGTTTAAGGGAGTCACTAAAGGTTACAAATATAAGTTAAAGATATATTATAGTCACTTTCCTATGACAGTTAAGGTTGAGGGAGATAAGGTTGTTATCTCAAACTTTCTTGGTGAAAAGGGAAATAGATATGCAAAGATACTTGATGGAGTAAAGGTTGAGGTTAAAGGTGACGAGGTTATTGTGAGTGGTATAGATAAAGAAAAGGTTGGACAAACGGCAGCAAATATAGAGTTAGCAACAAAAAATAAATCAGGTAGGGATCCAAGAAAGTTTGCAGACGGAATTTATATTATTTACAAGGATAGGTGATATGAACTATGCCAGGTCCATTTAAGCAGTTGGTGGAGATAAGAGCAAGATTGAAGGAGAGAATACCTAAGTTTTTGAGAGTTAACTATGCACGTTATAAGAGGATAAAGGACTCTTGGAGAAAACAAAGGGGAAGGGATAATAAAATAAGAAAAAGCATAAAAGGAGCTGGTGCCAAGGTTTCAGTAGGATACGGAACTCCAAAAAATTTAAAACATATACATCCATCAGGATATAGGGAGATACTTATAAGGTCATTAAGGGATCTTGAGAATGTTGATCCAAAAACAGATGCGATAAGAATATCTTCTTCTATAGGATTAAAGAAAAGATTGGAGATCTTAAAGATAGCAAAAGAAAGAGGAATTCATGTGATAAATCCAAATGTGATATCAAGAGTAAGAGATAAAGGATATAGCAGCGTAAAGGAAATGTTAGAGGCCATGTCTTTATCATCTAAAAGGATTACTCAAAAGGAAGAGGAAGAGAAAAAAGAGGATAAGGAGGAGGAAAAGAAAGAAGAAAAACCAAAAAAATCTCAGAAAAAGAAAACTACTAAGGGTAAGAAATCAAATGAATGATATGTGGTGATTATATGAGGTTGGATTATCAAAGAAAACTTGCAGCGAAAATCCTAAAGGTTGGGCAAGATAGAGTGTGGTTTGATCCTGAGCACTTAGAAGAGATAAAAAATGCACTTACTAGGGAAAGCATAAGAATTCTGATTAATAAGGGATACATTGCCAAGAAACAAAAGAAGGGAGTAAGCAGGGTGAGAGCAAATTATATTGCTGAGCAAAAAAAGAAAGGAAGAAGAAAAGGACCAGGAAGTAGAAGAGGTAAAAAAACAGCACGTATGCCAAAGAAGGAAAGTTGGATGAATAGGATAAGAGCTGTGAGGAGGCTTCTAAGAGAATTCAAAGAAAAAGGGATCATCACAAGATCTGAATATAGAATGCTTTATGGACAAGCATCTGCAGGTAGAATAAGATCAAAGGCATATTTAAAATTACTTATTAGCAAAATGAAGTCCCGAAAAGTTGAGGAATGATGTTGAAAAAATGGGAACCTCATCAGAATTTGATGTGGTGTATGCGGATGTTACCTTAAATCATGTATGTAAACTTCTTAGAATGTTAAATTTTCGTTGTGAAATTATCTCTTCTTTGACTTCACATTCATTAAAAGAAAGGGGAATTATCATAACGAGATCAAAGGAGATATATAAAAAGGCACAAGAATACAATCTCAAGAGCATATATCTAACCACAACCAATAAATATGAGATATTAAAACTGTTGATAGAAAAGTTCAATATAAAAATAGATGTGGATTTAAAAAATCCAAGAAAATTTTGCTCTCTATGCGGAGGAACATTAAAAGTGATCAAGAATCCGTCAAAAGATATTCAACAAAAATACAAAATTCCTCCAAAAGCATCTCAATACCACACCACTTTCTTCATATGTGAAAAATGCAAAAAGAGTTATTGGTACGGCAAGCATTTGGAAAACATGTTGAGAGAGTTAAAGAAAAATGAGATAATAGGATAGTTTTATTTTTTCCTATCGTTTGCTCTGATGCTTGGTCTTACTTTTTCCGCACCTTTACCTTTATTTAGTAAACCTCTTGATTTTTTACCTGCTGCAGTTAAGCCTCTAAAAACCCTGCCTTTATGCTTTCCAGAGGAAATCCACCCAATCTCTTTATCATTTATTATTGCAGGATGATGAGGATCAACTAAAATAACCTCAAACCACTTATATACTCCATCCTCTGCCACATAATATGAATTAAGAACTTCCAAATTTGGGTATTTACGTGCTGCTTTCTCTTCTGCTATCCATCTTAAAGATTTCTTAGGAGTGAACAATAATTGACCTGCTCTCTTTGGCCTTCTTCTTTTGTTTATCCTTTCCCTATCTCTCCCCCCTTTTCTTACTCTTACTCTTACCACAACAAAACCTTGCTTTGCTTTATAGCCGATTCTTCTTGCTTTATCTATTCTTGTAGGTTTTTCAATCCTTGTAACGACCTCTTCCTTTCTCCATTGAATTAACCTTGCTTTCCACACATCTTTTAGAGCAGCATTAGAATATCTTGTTTTCCACATCTCATTCATATAGTGATATGCACTCTTTGCCATTTTCTACACCTCTAAAGAAGTTTTCGTGTTCAGCACTTAGAGTGCTACATCCATACATCACTCTAAAAAGGATAATGATATTAGGATATCTTAAATTTTAAAATATTTTGCAAGATTTTTAGATATTGTCCAATAATTCTTATCAACAAAAAATTTGTTAACGGAAAACATATCCTTTTTAAAGAGCGACATCGGAGCAGTTAAGCTTCTAAGGCGTTTAGGAAGCAACTAAACCTTAATGAAGGCTAACATGCTGTAAGACCTCTGCAAGAGCGAATTTCTCCCGTTAACAAACCATTAATAAATTTTGTTAACTGGAAACACAACCTTTTTAAAGAGTACATTAGAGCAGTAAACCTTATAAAGCATCTATATGTAGAATACTCCAAGGCAGGTTAGCATGCTGTAGGACCTTTGGAGAATTGAATTTCTCCCGTTAACAAATTTTATTAAAAGAGAATTATTGGACAAAATTTCATTACATTTTCATTCTGAATTCATCGTTTATTTTTTAAAGTTATTTCACAATTATTTTTTCTATGAATAGAAAAGGAAATCTTAGGGGCAATACTTTATTGTATATTTCTTATATAATTTTTATAATTGTTATCTTTTTATTGGTTTCTGAGATTATGACTCTAAAGAATGAGTTGGCTCTAAGAGATACAGAGCTTGAAAAATGTAAAAGAAATATAGATGAGTATAAAAGATATACCTCTTCTCTTGAAGAAAAAATAATATCATTAAACGAGTCCTTAAATAACCTCTCATCGAGATATAGAGAACTTGAGGAATATATTTCAAGTACAATAAAAGAGCTGAGATTATATGAAGAGGAAATAAATGAGGCACTTGTGTGGTTTAAAGAAAATGCAAATTTACAAAATAGTGGATTAAGTGAATATCAAATGAATCTTCTTGTTAAGAGATGTTTAAAGGTCGAGGATGATTATTGCGAGATAAATTTAGGTTGCATTTATTTATTAAATGATGAAGTATATGGATTTCACTATAAATATGACAATCAAACCACAAATAAAAGCGAGAATTTATTATCGCTTAGAGAATTTGTTGAGAAGGGCGGAGGAGATTGCGAGGATTATGCCTTTTTCTATAAAGCAGAATTTAATTATCTAAAAAACTACTGTTTTAATAAAGGAATCAAAAATATACTTTTAAGAACTTATTCATCCCAAAAATTTCCTGAGAGTAAAGAGCAAGAGAGCAATTTCTTTTTAGACAATGCAAAAACATGGTATGTACCAGATGTTTATGAGAACATTTTCTATAACTATAATCACATATTTGTTGTATGCGGAAATATGGAAGATACAGAAGGAAAGTCTGGGGGACATTGTGTTGTTGCATTAGCACAGGAAACTATCACAACTCCATACGATTTAGAGAATGAAAATGCGATACTCATTGAACCACAAACAGGAGCTTACCTTGGCAAAATAGGAAGAGAGATTGCTCTCTATAGACATGGGACATGGGAGGAGCTTAAAGACAAGAAAGGGCTATACTATATCATTTCGGATGAGGATCAATATCTCTATCTTTTTACATTAGAGAAATGGACATCATATAAGGAATTTAAGGAAAAGATAGAAGATGCATTTAGAAGATATCGGGAGTTATATTTTGAATAAGAAAAAGGGTGTTGGCAGCGTCGCCCTGTTCCCACCCCCGCCGGGGCAGTACTTAGGGCATCGCTGGCGGGCTTAACTTCCGGGTTCGGGATGGGTCCGGGTGTTTCCCCGCCGCTATGGCCGCCAACAAATATTAGTTATAAAAAGAGATTTTTAAAATACTTTTTTTCAGAAATTTCAGTTCTGGCATTGCACAATAATTCTTTATTGTTAAGCGGAAACATATCCTCTCAAAGAAGCGCATGAGAGCAGTTAACCCTTTTGAATAGGGCTATGCTTCCCGTTAACAAATTATTTTGAATAGATAAAAATTGTTAACCGGAAAAAATCGCTATTACTACAGGTTTTGTAGCATGTCATCTTTAAGATTCGCTACTTTAATGCGCTTCTTTAAAAGGATGCTCAGCTTAACAATAAAGAATTATTGGACAACGCCAACATCAAATCCTTTTATAAACCCTTGACCTTTTGTCTATTAAGACAATATAAATGACCTTCTCTTTTTCATCTATTTTATAAATTATCCTAAATTTGCCAATCCTTATTCTATAAAGAGAGTCAAACCCTCTTAACTTTTTGCCAATGTATGGGCTGTGCTTTAAAGACAGAATAGCTTTATGAATTCTATAAAGAATATTTTTATCTTTTATGCTTTTCATATCCCTCTGGGCAGATTTCAATATTTTTAACTCATACATCTATTTTCAACTCCTTTTTAGCAAATTCTTCATAATCATCATATTCTTCGTTCTCAATTTCCTTTAATCTTTTCTCTATTATGATTTCTTCATCTAAAAATTCCCTTATAACTTGAGTTAAGTTGTCAATTTTCCTTTCTAATCTCTCTATATCCTCCTTAGTTGCATACCTTACTCGAGACATTCTACCACCTTATAAAATATAGTTCATCTGAACTTTAAAAATGTTGTTTAATGAAAAACATCAAAGGGCATTGCACAAAAATTCTTTATTGTTAAGCAGAAATTTAACGCGCAAATAGCACTTATAACGGTAATCGCATTAGCTCTACAAGATTCGCTACTTTAATGCGCTTCTTTAAAAGGATGCTCAGCTTAACAATAAAGAATTATTGGACAATGCCTCAGTTCTTGGGCTTTGTATCTTTGTATAATAGCACTTTTATCAAATAAAACTTAATTATCATCTGGATTACGAGCCCGGTGGGATTTGAACCCACGACAACCCGGTCCGAAGCCGGGCACTCTACCAAGCTGAGTTACGGGCCCATATTTACAAATTTAATTTTTGGATTTATAAAAATATTTCCACTTCTTTATAAGATTAGGCATTGTTCGATAATCCTTTATTGTTAAGCGGAAACATAACCTCTCACAGAAGCACATGAGAGCAGTTAACCCCTTGAATAGAGCTCTGATTCCCGTTAACCAAATTTCTCAAAATATATTATTGGACAATGCTTTGTAAGATTACTTTTTTAAATAATTCTTTCTTTCATTATAATGATTATGTCTAAGCAACATGGAGAGAATACCTCAACTAAGTTTGCATCTCCTTTTAATGAACTTGTTAGGAAATGGCATGAAAAGTGGATGAGAGAAGGAAAATATAATGCTGATCCATGTATTAACAAAAAGAAATTTTTTGTTAACTTTCCTTATCCATATATTAATGGATATCTGCATTTGGGACATGGATATACATCATTAAAAGTTGATTTAATTTCTCGTTTAAAGAGAAAAGAAGGATTCAATGTTCTATTTCCTCAAGGATTTCATGCTACCGGACAACCCATTATTGCTGCAGCCCAAAGAATAGCTGAAGGAGAGAAGAAGCAGATAGAGATTTTAAAGAGGATGGGAATAAAGGATATAGAAAAATTTAAGGATCCAATGGAATGGATAAGGTTCTTTTCAGAGAAAGCTTATGAGCATCTTAATTTATTGGGATATGGAATCGATTGGAGAAGAAGATTTATCACAACAGAAATCAATAAGGCATATGATAAGTTCATAAAATGGCAATATAAAAAACTTTATGATAAAGGCTACATTTATAAGGGTTCACATCCAGTAGTGTATTGCCCAAAAGATAAATGTGCAATAGGGGATCATGATAGAGTAGAGGGAGAGGGAGTAGTGCCTGAGAGGGTTGTGATGATAAAGTTTAAATTGTTAGATTCAGATAAATATCTCCTTGCAATGACATATAGACCTGAAACTTTGTGGGGAGTAACAAATATTTGGGTTAATCCTGCTGGAGAGTATGTGGTGTATGAGACAAACCAAGGAGAAAGATTAATCATTTCAAAAGAGGTGATAGAGAATTTCAAATTCCAGGATATTGATGGAAACATTATAGAGCAAATAAAAGGAGAGGATCTTCTTGGCAAAGAGGTTGAGAATCTTGTTACAGGAGATGTGGTTAAGGTATTACCTGCATCCTTTGTTGATACAAAAGTAGGCTCTGGAATAGTGATGTCAGTACCTTCACATGCACCTTATGATTATGCTGCCTTGAAGGATCTTGAAAATGATAAAAGATGGGCAGAGACTGTGAAAAATATGAAGATGATTTCTTTGATTAATTTGAAGGGATATGGTGAGTTTCCGGCTAAGGAAATCTGCGAGCGAATGGGAATTTCATCACAGAAAGATAAAGATAAATTGGAAAAAGCAACCAAGAACATCTATAAACTGGAATATCATCAAGGTATCCTGAAGGATATATTCGGGAGATTTGCAGGAATGTACGTTAAGGATGCAAAAGAGAAAATTATTTCCTTTTTAAAGGAGAAAGGAATTGCTTTTGAGTTTTATATTTTACCTGAGAGAGTTGTATGCAGATGTTTAACACATGCAGTTGTTAAGATAGTTCATGATCAGTGGTTTATAAAGTACTCAGACAGAAAATGGAAGGATCTTGTGCATAAAGCCATAGATAAAATGAGATTTTATCCTCCAAATCTCAAAGATGCCTTTCATGAGGCTGTAGAATGGCTATGTGATTGGGCTTTTACAAGAGAAAAGGGTTTAGGGTCAAGATTACCTTTTGATAAGGAGAAATTGATAGAATCTTTAAGTGACTCCACAATATACATGGCATACTATCCTTTAGCAAAGTATTTGGAGCATCCTGATGAATATGATATTGATATTGATTCTTTACAAGATTCGTTTTTTGATTATGTCTTTTTGGGTATAGGAGATATAGAACACGTTGCAAAAGAAAACAAAATCTCTAAGGATTTACTTAAGAAGATAAGAGATGAGTTCATTTATTGGTATGATGGTGGTTTTGAGTTAAGAATTTCTGGTAAGGATTTGGTGAAAAATCATTTAATTATGATGCTTTTCCATCATGTTGCTATATTTCCTGAGGAGTTTTATCCTAAGGGAGTAGGGGTTAATGGTTATGTGATGGTTGATGGAAAAAAGATGAGTAAAAGCTTGGGCAATTTCTATACTTTAAAGGATGCATATGAGTTATTTGGTGCAGAGGAAACGAGATTTGTTTTGGCATATGCAGGGAACGTTGGATTTGATGATCCTAACTTTGAAACATCCTTAGTTAAGGAAATCCGCGAAAAACTGATTTGGTTTGAAAATTTTGCTTTGAGATATTACAACAATGGAAGGGAAGATGTGAGGGAGATAGATAAGTGGTTTGTTAGCAAAATCAAAATTTTGAGTGATTTATTTATTGAGAGTATGAATGCTTTGATGACAAGAGATGCTATCAAATATGGGTTTTTTGACATGCTCAATGCTTTGAGGTGGTATATGCGTAGGTGTTTAAATAATCCAAATAAAGAGGTTATGAGGGTTTATGTGGAACAACAACTTCATATTCTGAGTGTGGTAATACCTCATTATGCCCAAGAAATTTGGAGCAAACTAAATAAGGATGGAGATATCATTGATTTGCCTTTTATAGAGTTTGATGATGTTGTTATTAACAAAGAAGCAGAGGAGTTTGAGGATTATCTTGCAAAGCTAATTGATGATGCAAAAGAGCTTTTGGAATTGATAAAAAGGAAAAGAGATTTTGAGCCTAAGGAGTTAGAGATAGTTATTGCGGATAATTGGAAATACATGGGATATGAGATGATCAAAGGTATGAATAATGTTAAAGAGGTCATTAATTATGCGAAAAATGAGGATTTCTTTGGAGTGCCACCAAGCATATTTGCAGAGTTTGTAAGCAAGAATTTTGTTAAGATTAAGAAGATGCCATATAAAAACCTTTTAAGAGATAATGAGATTGCATGGTTAAAAGAAAGCAAAGAGTTTTTAGAAAACGAGCTGGGCATCAATATAAAGATTACTGAGGAGGCATGTTGCAAAGAAGAGAAAGCAAAGTTTTCTATGCCATATAAGCCAGCTATGATTGTAAGATAAGCGAGTGCGTTTAAATTTAAATAGATATCTCTTCTATAGAGAATAGTATATGAAGAAAATAAAATGCATAATATGTGGGAGAGATTTAGATATCAACAAAAAGAAAGAAGTTATTTGTGATGTATGCAAAAGCAAAATAGGAAAATATAAAAAAGAAAAGATCCACATCACATTTTGCAGGTTATGTTTTCGATATAAAATTGGTAAAAAGTGGAATACACCACAAGAACAATATGATAACTTAAAGGAGTACGTGTCGCATATTCTTAATATTCCCTTAGAGAACATAGAGGAAATAAAAGGAAATAGTTATAGATGTGTGGATTCAAAAAATAAGGTGATAAAGGAGATACAAATTGGATTTGGAACATGTGATGAATGCTCAAGGATGTTTGGTGGCTATTATGAATGTATTGTTCAAATAAGGGGTGATAATGCATTTATAAGAAAAATGGAGGAAAAGCTAACAACCTTTGTTGAGAAATCTAATATGCCTCGCGCCTTTATTACAAAGATAGAGAGAGTGCGTGGAGGAAAAGATATATATCTTGGATCAAAGAAGATAGGAAAAAAATTTATAAAAACCCTTGATAAAAAACAATATATATTGAAGATGAGCACTTCATTTTATGGAGTAAAAGACGGAAAAAGAATTACAAGAGATGTGTTCCTAATAAGGCAAAGAGAGGGTGATATGATTGGTAGAAAAGGAAAGGATTGATGATGTGTTAGAGGGAGAGGAAGAGATTATAAGGGCAAAGCTTCCAGAAGGAAATCAGGTTATAGGTATTATAGAGGCAAGATTAGGATATGGAAGGTTTAGTGTGGTTTGCTCTGATAAGAGAATAAGGGTGTGCAGAGTACCTGGTAGGTTAAGAAGAAAGTTGTGGTTGAGGGAAGGGGATTATGTTATTGTGGAGCCATGGGAAATTGAAGGTGAGAAAAAAGGAGATATAATATATAAATATCGAAAAGCAGAGGTTGCATGGTTAGAAAGAGAGGGATATCTTAAAGATCTCTCCTTATAGCTTGGTAGATTACCAGATTTCTCTGACATTATCTAAATACCAATGAACTATTGTGATGCATTGTGTTGTTAAATATTCTTCATTGCCAAGAGAGATTATCCTCATTTTTCCTTTACATACTTTGTTTATAATTGCCAAATCATCCTCTTCCAAACCCCTATTATCTCCAAGGATGATAGAGATATCTCTAAATTTTATTTTATCGCTTAAGATGAAATCTCCGCTTTTATCTAGCAATAGGATGAGAGATGACTTATTTCTTAGATATCGCACTATCTCCTCAAAATTGCACTCATATACATGAACTCCATTATATGTGATTTCATATTTATTTTTGTGATATAAAGTATATGCTTTAGAGATGTATATGCCTATTTCTCTTTCATTTGGTGAGAGCTTTCTTATCTTTTTTCCTTTAAATGCCATTACTGTTCCTTTGTCCCTTTTTCCAAAATAGAGATACACGTCAGTGTCTTTTCTTATGTTGTTTGATTTCCACAAACCATAAAGCACGCTTCTTGCTGCTATATCAATTCTTCCTAAGGAAGACATTTCCCTTACCTTAAAATTGGGTTTAAGTTTTGCATTTGTTAATTTTACAAGTATATTTCTCATACTTTCATCCCTTTATAAAATATTAATGCGGTGATGAGAAAAAGTATAAGAAAGAGGATTAGGGAGAATATAAGCATCTTTTTGGATGTTGCAAATCCAAATGGAATTGGGCCTATGAATCCTATAACCCCTGCTTCAATGCTCTCTTTTGATGCATCTCCTTTTTCATGTATTGATTTATAGGAAGCATACAATATCAGAACCATCCCAATCAAGATAAAAGCAAAACCCAACAAATACAACTCTGACGAATTTCCCATAGATTTTTAAGATATATTGAAAAAATTTAAATTTATTTAATAACTTCCCAGAGTGTTTCCTTGAGATGGTTAACTGGAAGCATATGAAAGCAATTAATCTCAAAAAAGGTTACCATGCTGAAAACCTTGTGGTAATAAGGATTTGTGCGCGTTAACCAGATTTTATTTTAAATAAAATGGTTAAGGGGAGATGTAACCTCTTAAAAGGCACATTA
>CAYOWP010000008.1:0-7060 GCA_964407715.1 uncultured archaeon
TTTCCAAACTTCCTAATAGTAGGAGCAGCAAAAAGTGGAACTACCTCTCTATACTATTATTTAAAGACACACCCTGAAATCTGCATGTCAAAAGTGAGAGAACCCTGGTTTTTTGCCATTGCTGATATAGATGAAGAAATCATAAAAAGATATTATGAAGGTATGAAAATCGTGAATAAGTTGGAGGATTATGTGGAACAATTCAAAGATGCTAAGGAATACCAAATCATAGGTGAAAAAAGCGTACCTTATTTAGTGTGGTATAAACATACTATAAAAAACATCAAGAAATATCATCCAAAATGGAGAAAAATAAAGATAATTGCGATTTTACGTAACCCTGCACAAAGATTGTTGTCTCAATATTATCATTACACGAGAAATGGTAGGGAAACATTACCCATTCACAAAATTTTTAAGGAAAAAGAAAAATATGAAAATTTTAGAGATATTAGAAGAACATCATATTGGTATAAGGATTTTTATTTTAAAGCAAGCATGTATGCGGATGCCTTAAAAGAATATATAAAAAACTTCAGATATGTAAGAGTTTATTTATATGATGATTTGAAAAAAGATACTTTTTCAGTTGTGAAAGACATTTTTAGATTTTTGAATGTTGATGATGAGTTTATTCCTCCGAATATAAATCTTGTGTATAATAAAAGTACGGGCGTTTCTGAAATATTTAGGAGCATAAGGAGAGTAGGATTTAATCGCATAATTCCTACATGTATAAAAAAGAATAAACACTACAACAAAATGAAATCTATTTTGATGAAGATATCCTCTTATAAGTACAGAACTCTTTCTTGTCCATATATTCTCAAGAGAATCAATCACATATATTTTGAGGAAGATATAATAAAAACTGAGAAAATAATAAAGAGAGATTTAAGCTATTGGTTATGACTGTTGTTTGATCTCCAAAATTTTTAAAACTCTCATACGTATATAAGAACCTTATGTATCTTTTTGAGAAAAAGAAAATGTGGCTTTTGATAGTGTTTGTGATATTGGGAATAGGGTTATTTTTTAGTATGGTGCATGTGGTTAATAAAAATAATTCCATAGATAACAAAATCTTCCAGAGAAGTAATTTTACTATTTATTATGGAGAGCATAAAAAGAATTTTGTGGATATTTATTATATTGGTTCAAGTAAAACAGCCATTATTGTTCATGGCGGAGGATTTATAGGAGGTAATGCGCGAGATGAGGATACAATGATGATGGTTAATTATTTTTTATCTTTGGGATATAATGTGGCGAGCGTGGAGTATAGAACTTGTGAGAATACTAAATTTAGATATGTTTTAAAGGACATATATAAGGGTATAAGACATGCTATATCTAAAATAGACAACTTTCAAAATCAAGAAAGATATGTTTTGGTTGGATATTCTGCTGGTGCAACTGCTATTTCTATTTTGTTATTAGGAGATATCCATGCAAAGATTGATAATTTAATAAAGTATTATATTTTACTTTCTGGAATCTATAATGTGGAAAGTATAAATATGGAATATGCAAAACCAACCTTAGATGAATGCGGAAAAATTTTATTAAAATTCATGAATTATACTCGAACACCTTCTCAAGATATAAGGATAATGTTGGTAGAAGGGGATCATGATCAATATGATTTATATGCAGGTAAGCATAGTTCTCATATGGAATATCTCAAAGATGTACTAAAAAGTAAAGGAATTAATGATGTGACTAGTTTGTGGATAAAAGGGAGACATGGATCAACTCTTCGAATTTTTAGGGAAGAGAAATATGATAAAGTACTTGGAGAATTTCTTGTTAATCAATCATAAATATATGCAGGGGGTGGGATTTGAACCCACGAACCCACTAAGGGACCGGCTCCTAAGGCCGGCGCCGTTGGCCAGGCTTGGCGACCCCTGCAATCTATGTGATAAGGCATAGCTTAACAATAAAGTTACTCTTTATTGGTATTTAAATAAATTTGTTAAAGGTAAAAATATTTTTAAATTTCTAAAAAGATAATTTTTTAAACTGATATTCTATTAGGAGGAATTTATGAGTGGTGAGTTAAATGGCTGAGATAAAGGTAGTGATTAATGATCCAAAGACAGGAAAGAGTTATCAGAAGGTTATAGATTCTAAGAAAATGAGGAATCTTATTGGATTAAAAATTGGGGATGAGTTTGATGCTGGCCTTATTGATATTCCAGGTTATAGATTAAAAATTACAGGCGGCTCTGATAAGGATGGCTTTCCTATGAGGAAAGGCATTCATACAGCAGCAAGGATTAAGATTTTAGTTTCAGGGGGTACTGGATATAATCCTCCAGAGAAAGGCATAAGGAGAAGGAAATCTGTCAGAGGAGAGATAATATCTGAGGACATAGCCCAAATTAATGCGAAAATTGTAAAATATGGTAAACAGAGTATAGAGGAGATTTTAGGTATTAAGAAAGAAGAAAGCAAAGAAACCTCTTAATTGTTTATGCGAACATAGAACATACAATAATCAAAATTATTTATTTTAGGGGGTTTTCAAAATGAAGGGAAGCAAAATTAAAATTAGTAAGATGGATTTTCATTCTTTGCCTTATAATAGCACGATTGAAATTGTTGAGAGAAAAGGAAAGGGACATCCAGATACAATATGCGACAATCTTGCAGAGGAGGTTTCTATAGCGCTATCTAAATATTATTATGAGCACTATGGATATGTAATGCATCATAATGTTGATAAGGCATTGCTAGTTGGTGGGATAGCTGATGCAAAATACAATGGTGGCATTATAATAGAGCCTATAAATATAGAAATCGTTGGAAGAGCTACAAAGGAGGTTAACAATGAAAAGATACCTGTTGATGAAATAGCATTGGAGGCAATGCATAATTGGTTAAGGGACAATATTCGCCATTTAGATGAGAATAATCATGTGATGATAGAAACAAAAATACGACCTGGAAGCAAGGATCTTGTTGGATTATTTGAGAGATTTGCAAAAAAAGGAGAAATACCTTTGGCGAATGATACGTCTTTTGGTGTAGGCTTTTATCCTTTTGATAAATTGGAGAGTTTGGTGTATAATACAGAGATTTTCCTTAACAGTCCAAAGATAAAGAGAAGATATCCTTATATTGGAGAAGACATAAAGATAATGGGGATAAGAAATGGAGATAAATATGCCTTAACTGTTGCATCCGCAATAGTGGACAGGTATGTTTCTTCTATAGAGGATTATATAGATAAGATAGAGACCATTAAAGACCTTATAACTAAGAATATCTTAGATAAATCTGATAATGATGTTGAACTTCACATTAATACGGGAGATGATTATAAGAGCGAGAGCATATACTTAACTGTGACAGGTACAAGTGCTGAGCAGGGAGATGATGGGCAAGTTGGAAGAGGCAATAGAGTTAATGGTCTTATTACTCCTTATAGACCTATGAGCTTGGAGGCTGCAGCAGGTAAAAATTCAATAAGCCATGTAGGTAAAATCTATAACTTTTTTGCAAATGATTTGGCAAGGGCAATTGTTGAGGAGGGATATGCCGAAGAAGCATTGGTGTATGTAGTTTCACAAATAGGTAAACCAATAACCCAGCCGCAGGTATTGGATATTAAATTGGTTGATTATGATATCTCTAAGGAAAAAGATATTGAGGATTTAGCATCTTCCATGCTCCAGGAACTCCCAAAGATGTGGGAAAAAGTAGTGTTAAGGAGAGAATATAATGTGGTGTAGTATTTTAAAAATAAGGTAATGTTGTTAACAAGAGAGCATCCTTATCTTGAGGTACATCACAGCATGCTAAACCTCTGCAAGAGGCTACTTGCTCCAATACGCAAGGAATGGGCTACTCTTCCCCTTAACAAATATTTTATTTAAAAATAACGGATTAACGGGAAGATATCTCTCCAAAGGCACATTGTAGTATGGTACCTCTCTATAAGGGTTAACTACTTTCCAACCTCTTTCGAAGGTTACCATGCTGCAATGTGCTTTATTTACAGGTTATTCTTCCCCTTAACAAATTTTTATCATCAAATAACGGGTTAACAGGAAGATATCTCTCTCCAGAAGCACATTATAGGGTTGTATCCTTTTAGAGAGGCTAACTGCTTTATGATCAGTTTATAAGGATACTATGCCCCAATTTGCCAAATAAAGGAGTCATTTTCCCTTAACAAATATTTTATTTCCAGAGAGATATCCTATGATAATAATCTTTGGTATATGTTAGCATGCTTCCAAAACCCTTTTGGGTAGTTGTGAGAGAGGCATTGTCCAATAATTCAATTCTTTATTGGTAAGCGGAAACTTAACACGCAAATAGCAGTTATAGCGGTAATCGCATTAGCTCTATAAGGTTAGCCGCTCCAATGTGCTTTTTAAAAGGCTATTTCTCCGCTTAACAAAATTTGTTGATATGGAATTATTGGACAATGCCTGTGAAAGAAAGAATAGCAAAAACTTTATATTTTTAACATGTTAGATTATAAGTTTATGGATATTTCTCTTTTACTTGCTTTGATTTATATCTTCACTTTTGTTGTTGGAAGATGGTTAGAAAAGATAAGGATTCCATGGATATTTTCATCTCTTATTCTTGGTTTTGTAATGTCCTTTTGGAATGTGAAATTATCCGAGACATTTGAGTTTTTAGCATCTTTAGGTATGTATTTCCTTCTTTTTATAATTGGATTTGAGATTGAGATGAAAGAAATGAGAAATAGAGGAAAATTTGTGATTGAATCCTCCTTTTTTATAATACTTTTTGAATGTATTTTTGGAGCAATGCTTATCCATTATTTATTTAATGTCTCCTGGCCTATTTCTCTTCTTGTTGGCTTTTCATTTGCTACTGTTGGGGAAGCGGTTTTGGTTCCTATTTTGGATGAGTTTAACATTATAAATACTCCCTTAGGACAAGCGATCATAGGTATTGGAGTATTTGATGATTTGTTTGAAATAATTTCCCTTATTTTTGCTTCTATATTGGTTGGAGTTGGAGCATCCTATACCTTCTCAAATATTACAATTACTATGCTCTCTTTAATTCTTTTATTTGTTCTTACGTTTTCCTTTACGGAGATGGAGAGAAAAGGAAAGAGATTTAGATGTAAAAATATAGAAACCTTATTTCTGTTCTCAATTTTTGTGCTGTTTCTCTTTATAGGTATTGGTGATTATGCAGATGCTGGTGCGCTGGGTGCTTTACTTGCTGGTGTGTCATTAAGGAATTTTATTCCTAAGGAGAGATTAAAAGCCATAGAATCTGAAATAAAAACAATTTGTTATGGTCTTTTTGCACCTTTATTCTTTGTATGGGTTGGAACAACAACGAATTTATCATATATCTTTTCTTATCCATTAATAGTTTTATTAATAGTTATGGTCACTGGATTATCCAAAATATTTGCAAGTTGGGTTATAGGTAGAAAAGAGCTTGGCGGTAAGAATGCCTTTCTTTTAGGTATAGGTCTTTGTGTGAGATTCTCAACGAGCATTGTAATTGCCAAGTATCTTTTTGAGAAGAATATAATAGGAACTGAGCTTTATTCTGTGTTAGTTGCATCAACAGCAATATTCACCTTAGTTGTGCCCATACTTTTTGCAAGATTGATTAGAAATATATATCAAGAACCTCGTTAAAAAAATTATTTTAGAGGTGTAAGCATGAGACATTTATTATTCATAGCAATGATTTCGTTCATGCTTTTCACATTGCCTTTTTCCTATGCAGCCACCTCTCTTAGCTCTTGTACTTCTATTTCTTCTCCAGGAGTTTATTATTTAACTTCTGACATCACTGATTCAAGCAGCACCTGCTTTACAATCTCTACTTCTAACGTAACCTTGGATTGCCAAGGACATGTGATTGATGGTACTCAAGCCTCTGGTAGTTATGGCATATATGCCAGTGGCTCCTTAAGCAACATCACCATAAGAAACTGCAAAATCCAAGAGTTTTATTATGGAATTTACTTCTATGATGGAGTTCACGACAGCAGGATAGAGAATGTTGTGAGTAATAGCAACTATCGGTGTGGCATCTGGCTTGATGGTGGTTCCTCCAACACATTAACACACATCACTGCCAACAACAACGATAATAATGGCATCTGGCTTGATGGTGGTTCCTCCAACACATTAACACACATCACTGCCAACAACAACGATAATAATGGCATCCATCTCTCCTCTTCCTCTTCCAACACATTAACACACATCACTGCCAACAACAACGATAATAATGGCATCCATCTTTATTACCACTCTTCCCATAACAACATCACTAACTCAACAATAACATTAAATGGAAAATATGGAGTTTATTTTTATGCATCTAGCAATAATATCCTTTATAACAACACAATAATAAGGAACAAAATACATGATATATATATAGACCATGAAGCTGGTAATCCAAATTATTATAGTAATGACAATCTATTTTATCATAACTCTCTATCATCCCATTACAAAATACATGATGAATCTCCATCAACAAAATGGAACACATCAAATATAGGAAATGACTGGCTAGACTATGATGCAGAGCATGAAGGATGCTATGATAATAATAATGATGGCATATGTGATCAACCATACAAAATAGATGCAAATCATATAGATTACTATCCAATATATACAGGAAGACCACAAAAAATATTCAATTGCTCATCATGTAGTGAATGCTCTTATTTAATAAAACATAATGCCACTCCTTATGATATAGTGCAATTAACCACAGACATAATAAATTCAGGAACATCAAACTGCATCTATATAGATAGATATGCCACACCAAAAGTAATATTTGATTGTGGAAATCATTTAGTTGATGGAGATGACAATGCTGTTTATGGTATTCGTATAGATTCTGGATCTTATGGACATACAATACAGAATTGCATTGTAAGAGATTGGGAAAATGCAAATATATATCTACTTGAGGCAAGATATAATACCATAAAAAATGTAAAATCTTATAGTAGTCCAGATTATGGCATCCATCTTTATTACCACTCTTCCCATAACAACATCACTAACTCAACAAT
>CAYOWP010000008.1:7160-50911 GCA_964407715.1 uncultured archaeon
AACATTAAATGGAAAATATGGAGTTTATCTATATTCTTCAAATAACAACCTTTTCTATAACAATATCTTTAATAACACAAATAACTTTTATTTTTATTCTTCATCAAATCAATGGAACACATCTCTTCAACTTGGCCCAAACATAGTAGATAGACCTTTCATAGGAGGTAATGTATATGCTACTCCTTCAGGAAATGGTTACTCAGAAACTTGCAGCGATGCGAATCATGATGGTATATGTGATTCCCCATATACAATAGCATCTGGAAACATAGATTATTATCCTTTGGCATTATCAAAAACATATCCTTTGAATCCAAAAATCTATGTGGGAGAGCAATTGGCATGGAAGTATGATGGTTTCTTTAATGAAAGTTCAAATGCAGATATAACCTCTTACATTTTGGGTTATATTAACAATAAATGCTTTGGTATAGTACCTTGCATAATTCCAATAAGATATAAAGCGGATTCACGTGGAGGATTTAGTCTTCTTATAAATATATTTGGACCTACTAAGGGTTACAAAGTAAGAATAAAGAATGTATATTTTGAGAAAGCAGGCATAAAGAACATAACAATCTATAGTAAAGATTATAAGAAGGTATGTTATACTAACCTCTCTAAAGTATATGTTTTACCTCCTGGAAAAGTAAACATTTTTAGAATACCTTGCGATATACTATGCGATAATATAAAAGATATAATAGTAGAGACCACATGTGGAGTAAAGGATAAGCTATCTAATCATCCTGTTAGAAAAAAGATTTTGTGGTGTTTGGAATAATGCAGCATGCTAACCTTTGTTAAGGTTAGCTGCTTCCTAAACGCTCAAAAAGGTCAGCTGTTGTGATATGCTCTCTTAAAGAGGTTATGTTTCCCGTTAACCAATTATTTTAAAATAAAAATTTGGTTATTTTCCACTTCCCAAACAAATTTTAAAAATTTTATAAAATATCGCGTACATAATAATATACTATGGTTACATCTCAAATTCCAAGGAAGATGAAGATTGGGTTTTTTGAGTGTGAGGGATGGGAAGAAGAATATATTAACAAAAAATATCCATATCTTTCCAAGATAGGAGATATTAATTATTTTGATATCACTGTGCAGGATGCTATAAAAGAAGGGATAAATCTCGGAGAATATGATGTGCTTTCCATATTTATATATTCAAAAATTGATGAGCATATTCTCTCATTATTGAAGAATTGTAAAGTGATAATCACGAGATCCACAGGTTATGACCATATAGATGTGGAGTATGCAAAAAGAAAAGGGATAAAGGTCTATAACATATATGATTATGGAACCAACACTGTTGCAGAGTTTACAATTCTCTTGATGTTAATGATCCTCAGAAAAATAAAAAAGATTTTCTATGATTATGAGATTCACGAAAAAATAGATCCAAGAGCATTCAGAGGTGAAGAATTAAAGGATAAAACGATAGGCATAGTAGGTACTGGAAATATAGGGACAAGGGTAATAGAGCTCTTACAACCATTCAATGTCAAAATACTTGCGTATAGCAGGCATAAGAAAAAAGATATTGAGATAAAATATAATGTAACATATGTGGATAAGTTTGAGGATCTTCTAAAAGAGAGCGATATAATATCCTTTCATGTTCCTTTAACACCGCAAACATATCATATGCTCAATAAAAACAATATCAAATATCTCAAAAAGGGAGCATATATTATAAACACATCAAGAGGAGGTGTAATTGATACAGAGGCGATTATTATTGGCATAAAAGAAGGAAGAATAAAAGCCATAGCCATGGATGTATTTGAGGGAGAAAAATTGGAGAGAATGGAGATGGATATCATGTTAAGGTCATCTCATGATTTAGATGAGCTTAAAAAGGGATTGGCACATCAGATTCTAAGGCATAATGAAAATATAATTGTGACACCTCACATTGCATATGATACTGAGGAGGCAATATATAGAATTCTGAATACTACAGTAGACATTATAATCTCTTATTATAACAACACACTGGATAGTGTTATGAGCTATCTTCTTTAACTTCAGAAATCACTTTACAGTTACGCTTTTTGCTAGATTTCTGGGCTTATCTGGGTTTAGGTTTCTTAATACAGCCAAATAATATGCAAGAAGTTGTAGAGGAATTATGTTAAGAATTACTTGAAATACAGGATGCTTTGGTATTAAGATTTCAATGTCAAATATCTCATTATGTTTTGTTGTGATGCCTATTACTTTTCCACCTCTTGCTTTTACTTCCATCACATTGCTCATTATTTCATCATATGTCTCATCTTCTGGTGCGATTGCAATGACATATGTTCCATTTGATATCAACGCGATACTACCATGCTTTAAGGCTCCTCCAGAAAATGCTTCCGCATGTATATACGAGATTTCCTTTATTTTTAATGCTCCTTCTAATGCAGATGCATAATTTGCTCCCCTTCCTATGATATAGAGATGCTCCTCTTTCTTTAATTCCTTTGCAACATGCCTTATTTTTTCTTTGAAATCTTCATTTAAAAGATAAGAAATGCTCTTTCTTAAATCAGATAAAGAGCGAGATATTATTTCTTCTTTTCCGGCTAATATGGATATGATATAAATCAATATGAGTAGCTGTGCAGTATATGTCTTTGTTGCTATTACGCTTATCTCGCTTCCAACATGCATTAGTATGGTTATGTCTGATAATCTGTGGAGTGTGGAGCCATATACATTAGTGATGCCTATTATTTTACATCCCTTTCTTTTTGCAACTTTTATGCTTTCTATTACATCTGCAGTTTCTCCGGATTGTGAAACTCCTATAACCAATGTCTTAGGTGTGAAGAAATGAGTATAATACGAGAGCTCAGATGCATCTACAACATTTACATGGGTTTTTGCTATGGAGGAGAAAAGATAGCTTGCACATAAGCAAGCGTTATATGAGCTACCTGAGCCTATAAGAAATATCCCTCTTGCCTTTTTTATTTCCTCCACAACCTTTTTTACATCTCTGCTGATATATGATATCATTTCATAAAGCTTGTCCTTTTGTTCTTCTATTTCCTTTATTGTATAATGAGGATATCCATTTAGCGGCTCCCATTTTCCATATTTTGATACATCCTCTACCTCTTCAAACCTCGGAGAGAATATCTTATTTTGATATATATTATAAAATAGCAGTTTCTTATGATTTTCTATTATAACGAGATCCCCATCATTAAAGGCATATACTTGGTTAACATCATTTATAAAACTTTTTACATCTGAGCTAATATATATCTTCCCTTTTTTGTTTATTCCTATTAGGAGAGGTAGATTTTTGGCAGCCCCTACTAAATATCCTTGTATTATCATTGCTAATGCATAACTTCCTTTTATCTTCTTTAACGCATTTGCCAATACATGCATAAAATCCTTATTTCCATTTGATGCTTTTATCTCATATTCTATTAGGTTTGCTATTATTTCAGAATCTGTATCACCATAAAACTCATATCCTTTGCTTTTTAAATAATCCTTAAGTTGCTTAAAATTTTCAACTATGCCATTATGCACAAGATAAACCTCTTTGTTCATGCTTATATGTGGATGGGCATTGTTTTCTTTAACCCCTCCATGTGTTGCCCATCTTGTGTGTGCTATTGCTATATTTGTAAGTAAACTATTTTCAATTTTATTTTGAGATATAGAGCCTATTTTTTTAATTACACACATGCCTTTTTTCGGATTTTTAAATGCTATACCCCAAGAATCATATCCCCTATACTCTAATATTTTCAATCTTTCAATAACCTCTTTTATACTTATTTGATTTTTTGACATTATTCCCAAGATGCCACACATAATTCTTTGAGTTTTAATAAAAGATATTTAAAGATTAATTTAAAAGTTGTTTTAAATGTTTAAAATTAGATTTTAACGGATTCTTCTTACTCACGCCGGGGGAGGGATTTGAACCCTCGCTCCCTTGCGGGAAGTGGGTCTCGAGCCCACCGCCCTACCTGGCTAGGCGACCCCGGCTTTATATCATGATATCTCTCCTATTTTCTTCATTATTTGCCTATGAAGTAGTTTCAAGAGTTCACGTTTGGATTCCATTAATACTACATCGCTATCTCCTAAGAGAATCAAATTATGTGCAAAAGGAGATGGCAAATCAAGATCCTTATAAATATTATACTTCCATTTTTTCAATTTAAGATTTTTTAATACCTCTTTTGCATTATTTATATCCATCACATCTTCCAAGATTTCTCTTTTAACCTCTTTCAATAATGGAAAATCTGGGGCCTCATCCTTAAGGATTTTATAAAGCTGCCATGAGCTTATTAGTTGTTTTCCTACAGATTTTTCATTGCCTGCATATCTCCTCAATACCAACAAACCTCTCACAGCCACTTGTCTAAATCTCCTCTTTATAAGTTCTGTATTCTCAATTGCCTTTGACAATATCTTCTCTATGTTTTCATCTGTAACAAGCTCTACTATGCTTTCAATTCTTATTCTTTTTCCATAAGGTAATGTAAGCACAAATCCATTGTCATTAACAACAACACCAACATTTGTTTTGTAAAAATGAGATATTAAGAAGGCATATGCCCTTGAAAGAGCATCATTTACTTTTCTTCCAAAGAGAAAATGAAATATAAAGTTTTGCCTAAGTTTTTCATCAAAGTATTCCTCTATCATTAGGTTATGCAATGTTGGTATATCTAAATATTTGTATTGTTCATAAAAGTATTCATAAATCATTTCAGCTGTGGCTTTTGAGATAGGAAACTCCTTTTTAAGATATTCTATTATCTGATTCTTGCTATAATGCTCAAGCAGATTTTTCATAAGATTTCTGAATTCATTAATCTTTATTGCTAAATCATAAGACAATGGCAATTGTTCTGAGAACCATGCAGGTATGGTTGGCATTTCATCAAAGGCCTTTTTTACTCTTATCTTTGATCCCCTTGAACTTATGAATTCATATACCTTTCCTGCTAACACAAATCGATCTCCTGGCATTAATCTCTCTGCAAATTCCTCTTCAATCTTACCAATATATTTGTTATTTTCATCCACTACACGTATCATTGCCTCATCAGGTATAGTGCCCGTGTTTGTATAGTATATTACGCGAATATTTTTTCCTTTTCTTCCAAATTCTTTGGTATTAGAGTCATACCAGATTTTGGCATAGACATTATTTTCCTCTAAATCATGATAATAGCCGCTGAGATATCTTATCACCTCCATAAAGTCTTCTTTCTTAAGGTTTCTATATGGATATGATTTTCTTATTAAATCATATGCCTCCTCTATATTCCATCTTTTTTCTAAGCTTATGCCCACAATATGCTGAGCGAGAACATCCAATGCATTTTCTATTATCTTTATTCTATCTATGTTCCTATTCAATGCCTCTTTAGCCATCACTGAAACCTCTACCAAATCATCTCTATTTAATGCTATAAACACCCCTTTAGAGGTCTCATGCAATCTGTGTCCTGCTCTCCCTACTCTCTGCAATGCTCTGGCAATTGACTTTGGAGAGCCTACAAGTATAACAAGGTCAATATATCCAATATCTATACCTAATTCAAGTGATGTAGAGGTGACTACACATTTAAGTTCTCCATTCTTTAGCTTTCTTTCAACTTCTAATCTCACTTCTCTTGACAGAGAACCATGATGCGCTTCTATGAGATTTTCGTATTTATCTTTGAATCTTGTTTTGAGATGATGCACAATGCTCTCTGTTCCTGCTCGTGTATTTGTGAAAATTAATGTGGTTCTATGACTTTCAATAAGTTTGTCTAATAATCTATAAAAGTTTTCTTTTAATCTTTCGTTATCTGTGTTTATTAAATCCTCTACAGGTGAATAAACAAAGAAAGATGTTTTTTTCATATAACTTACATCCACCACTTTTATATGTCGTGATTCATTACCTACTAAGAACATAGCAACTTCCTCTAAGGGAGATACTGTAGCAGAGAGACCTATTCTCACGAATTCATTATATCTTGCCAATCTCTCCAAGGATAGCGCAAGATGAGTACCTCTTTTATTCTCAGCTAAGGAATGTATTTCATCCACTATCACATATTCCACATTCCTCAAATATTTTGAAAATTTAGGGGCTACTAATACAATGGATAAGCTTTCTGGTGTGGTTATTAGAATATGAGGAGGTTTTCTGAGTTGCTTGGCTCTCTCGCTTTGTGTTACATCTCCAGTTCTTTTACCTATCCTTATTTCTTGTAAGTTAATGCCTTTGCTTTTTATTTTTTCAGAGATTTCCTTTAAAGGTTCTTGGAGGTTTCGCTCTATATCATTATTTAGTGCCTTTAATGGAGAAACATAAATCGCGTAAACTCTATCCTCTAACATATTGTTCTTTGCTAAGAAAACCAATTCATTTATGATTGATAAAAACGCAGAAAGTGTTTTTCCTGATCCTGTGGGGCTGCTTATGAGTATGTTTTGTCTCTTATGTATGGCTGGAATTGAGAACCTTTGTGGAGGGGTGAATGTATGAAATTTAGAGAGAAACCACTCTTTAACATCCTCATCCAGGATTTTTAGTATCTTTTCATCATTTAGTGCATCACTTTCCTCAAGAAACTCCACGTTTTGGTAGGAAGAATTTATTTTCATAACATAATAAAGCGGTTTGCGAATTTAAAAATTTAAAATAATTTAAATACTTACATCACTTATATATTTATGATATAGCGAGAGGTGAGATTTATGAAGAAAGGAAAATCAGCCAAAAAATCGGGAGAGACAAAGAAAAAGGAAGCATATAATTTGGAGAAGATAAAAGAGGAGATAGAAAAACTAAAAGAGAAATACAATCTATCAAAGGAAGATGTTGAAAGGATCATGAAGGAAATAAAAAAGAGGAAAAGAGATATTGAAGAGTATACAAAGGAAAATCCTATTAAATCAATAGCAATTGCTCTTATTATAGGAATCATAATAGGGAAGATACTTAAGAGGTAGATTGAAATGTTGAGGCTTTTACTAAATATAGTGGGATTTGTGTTATCATATTATAGAATTGTTGAGAGATTATTTAAGAGAATAAAAAAGATATTGATTTCATTTTTGATTTCTTATGCATTATTTATTGTTGGTATTTTATTAATATGCGAGGGACTTGTTGTGTGGATAGCCAAGATATATAATGCGAATATTGAATGTATCTCTATTTTAATAGGACTCCTTTTAGTGATTCTTAGCATGGCTCTTATATGGTTCGGAAAGAAAACTAAATAAGAAGGAATTGTTCTTTTTTATATTTTTCATCACAACAATCAAGAGCACTATGAAAAACAATATTAAAAATGCAAAAATATAGATTCCTTTGAGATATTCAAATGATAATGTAGAGAGATAAAGCGCGGTAATGCTATACAGCAAGAGAAGATAATGAATAAATAATAAAGGTGAAGAGATTTTATTCTTTTTATTGTTAAACCTGTACTCTACGACCATGTGAATCCTATAAAAGATGATTAGAGTGGTTATGGATAAAAATAAAAACAATATCTTCAGATAATTCCACAAATCCGCATCACGTATAGCGCTACCGTTGATATAGAAGAGGATATATTGATAGAGCAAGAGAAAATAATATGACATGCTTTTCCGTAATTGTAGAGTATATCTATTTGAATAGTATCTCATGAATATATATCCTATTGCTAATACAATACCATTTAAGATGATCAACACGCTAAATACATATATTTTATCCTTAACATAATACACTCCATATAACGAAAAAAGCAAGTTTAAGACTGTAAAGGTTATAGAGAGATATTTTATGCTTAAATTGTTAATGTATAAAAACTTATTCATAAACGCTTTACCTGCAACCTTTTCTCCCTTTTTCTTCTTACTCATGTATAACTACCTTTTTCCCTTTTTCCATTGGAATGATCTCCATCTTTGGATTTTCATATTCCCTATTCAAATTATGATTGTTTAACTCATATACAAAAATTGCAAATGCGCTTAACTCGGAGTGTGGCTGTGTTCCAACAGATACATTATAATCTGAAATCTCATATATATATCCTGGAACCTTTTCACTTCCTACGGTAACGCACACACCTTTCTTTTTTCCATTTTCTATTTCCTCTCTTAATTTTGGAATGACATCTTTATAATCAAGACCATACATGGTCAAATGTATTAATAAATATTTTTCTTTTATTCTTTTTATAAATTCCTTGACATTTCTTATATATTTTATTTCATCAAATACCTTTCCCCATTTATATTCAATTTTCTTCAGATTTTCTTCTATGCTATCATCCTTATCACCGCTATACCACACATTTTTTATGCCCAGAATTCGTGCAGTTAAAAAAAGGTGTGTTGTCAATCTCTTATCCCTCTCCTTTCTATGCGATAATCTTAATAGAGCAAGTTTAACCATAATAAGAATTAATGAAATCCATAATATTTAAAAATCTAATTTTATAGGCATTATTCAATAAGTTTCTCTTTAGAAAGATGGTTAACGGGAAGATATCACTATCATGAAGGTTTTGCGGCATGGTAACCTCATCAAAAGGTTAGCTGCTGCAATGTGCTTTGGATATGGCTATGTTTCCCGTTAACAAAAAATAAAAAATGGTTAAGGGGAGGAAATCGCTAACATAAAGGTCTTGCAGCATGCTAATCCTCTAGAGAGGTTAGCTGCTTCAACACGCAGAACGAATAGGTTATGTTTCCCCTTAACCATTTTTATTTAAAATGGTTAACGGGAAGATATCACTATCATGAAGGTTTTGCGGCATGGTATCCTCATCAAAAGGTTAGCTGCTTCAAGACGCTTTCTCTATAAGGTATGTTTCCCCTTAACCAATTATTTTAAAAAAATAAAAGATGGTTAACGGGAAGATATCACTATCATGAAGGTTTTGCGGCATGCTAACCTTTTTTTGAGGTTAGCTGCTTCAATATGCTGAATAAAAGAGGTAAGCTTTCCGTTAACCATTTTATCTCAAAATAAAATTTGGTTAACGGGAGAAAATCCATTTCATAACCATATTGCAGTATGCTAACCTCATGTAAGGGCTATCTGCTGCAATGTGCTTTGGATATGGCTATGCTTACCGTTAACCATTTTCATTAAAAGAATTTGGTTAACAGGAAGATATCGCTATCATAAAAGGTATTAGAGCATGTTAACCTTTTTTTGAGGTTAGCTGCTTCAAGATGCTTTTTGATATGGCTATGCTTCCCGTTAACCAATTATTTTAAAAAATAAAAGATGGTTAACGGGAAGAAATCGCTACTACTAAAGGTTTTGCATCATGAGCACCTCTCGTGAAGGGTTAGCTGCTTCAATATGCTGAATAAAAGAGGTATGCTTCCCGTTAACCATTTTATCTCAAAATAAAAAATGGTTAACGGGAAGTATATATCTTACCAAAGGCTTAAAGCATGCTAACCTTGCAATTTTTATGCTTTTTTCCATATAATGTAAAGTAATAGAGAACAAACAATCACCAATATATATGTTGAAATCCAGCTTTTTTCAATGATTTTCACTGTTGGTAATGAGGTATAATCTTCTTGAGATGAATCCTTTAAATAACTACCTGTAAGGTTATCTTGATTTGTTCCATAGGAAGATTTGAGAGTCTGATCAAAGAATTCAGCATTACTTTCATTGCTAACATTACCCTCAATGCTCTCATTTCCTTCGCGTTGGTGTGATGCATCTTTTCTACCTTTCTTCTCTAATTTACCCTCATGCGATGATGTTAAATTCTCTTCAGATTCTTGAGAGGTTTGAATGGATGACTGCGATAAAGGAGATTGTTGGATTGGAGGAAGATAAGCATTTAGATATACATTGAAATCATAATGTATGGCTGGAGAGATTCTTGGCACCACTTCTCCATTTGAGATTTCATTAGAGATTAGCGGATAAATATCTATGGAAACCTTTTTTTTCATGTTATGAGAGGATGGAGAATAATACTCAAAGAGAACATAAACCTCTTTATATTTTTTGATTTTATTTCCTAAAACCAATACTACATCCTTACCTGCAGATGTGAAAAATTGAGAATCCAATACACGTCCATGTTCATCAATCAAAGATACTTTTAAGTTGTTATCTGAATTTTTGTTATCTATCTTTATTGAATACATATATTTATCATAGGCCATATCTAAGATAACTGGAATTATCCTTTTTTCTCCATATCCAAGAGCTATGTTATGTCTATGCACAATATATGCAATATTATAACCATAACTTAACATAGCAAAACAAGTAAACATTAAAAAAATCAAAACTATAAATTTAATGCTTTTATTCATTATATCACCACTAAACCTTAATATGACGCATTCACCATTATCCATATGGTTCCGCTATATACTCCGCTATACACTGGAGGAATATCCAAAAATAGTGTGAGATTTACCCAATCACCAGCATACATGGCACTTAATATTTGCCTGTACTCATAACTTAACTTATTATCCATATCGCTCCAACATGATTGTGCTGAGGAAGGAGTTGGATAATCCTCAACCCTACCAAGACATCTTGTAATATTCCATACAGGTATTTCATATCCTGGTGTAGAGGAGGTAAGATTTTCTCCTTTTATCCATAGACCTCCGTTACCATCTGCTGAATCTGGAGAGAGTTTAATCTCTGTGGTATTTGCAGCTTTAATCATAGAAGTAGAGGGATCTGCTACGGTTACAGGAGGAGTAATATAGTTTTGAGTAGCGTCTTGAGGAGGCAAATACCAGTAAGTAATGTTTTCAGGCTCAACGCTCAATAACAGAACATATCCTATATATACCTCTGCATTTTCTGTTGAATTGGTCATTCCAAGACTGGAATTAAACCATACCGAGACATTCCATTCACTTCCATATTCTCCTGTTGCATTAACCAAAAATGAGATATTGCATGTTTGATTTGGCTGCATGTTTGCTAAGCACAATCTTGGATTTGGTTGGCCATCATTTATATAGAACGGCTGCGCGCCTATTGTGGTAGAGATTATATAGCTCTCATTGTATATAGCAGTTGCATTAACATCTCCACAACCACCATACTTACATGTTACTGTAGCATTAATATAGAAGTTATCGTATCTGGATACATATGTGGTTGTTTCTGGATCTGGGAATATTAACTCGACCCATAATACGCCCAATGTCTCATTAATGTATACTGTGTTTCTACTTTCTGATATGTTGGTTTCATACCACAGTTCTGGTTCAGAATTGATTTTACATACGATATCATAATATGATCCTTTAACATACTTGTTTTCATCAACAAACCAATTAAGCGTTGCTATTCCTGAGGAATCTGTCAAAGAAGATCCAAGGTATTCTGTATATGTTGAGTTTTCAACATAAAAACTCACATTATAGTTTGCGATTCCTTGTTCATTGACATAATCCTTAACACTACATTTTATTTGCACCGTATTATTGATATAGACAGAACTTCCGTTATATGGATATGTTACATTTACATCTGCCTTGCTCCAATATTCAACCATAACCTCATCATGACCTCTCTTATAATATGGCGCAGATGTATTGACCTCTATGAGATGATATCCAAGAGGTGCATTAGATGGAATGGTATATGTGAAGTTCTCTTGAGAGCCAATTTGAGTTCCATTATCAGCCCATACCACACTCTCTGGGGTAATTGTTTCACCTGTATCATCCTTTGTAGTGGAATTAAACCAATAACTTTGCCCGCGATACAATTTTGACCCTTCAAGTGGAGATAGGATTGTTGTATTCAAAGCTCCCATAATCACAATTATTATGGTGATAGATGAAGTCTCTGAGTATGCCTCGTAATATTTATCTGGATCATCATCTATCATAGCTGTGAGTTTGTGATATCCAACCTCTGTTGTGGATGCATCCCATGTGAAATTAGCATAGCAGTTGTTGTTTTTATCTGTATATGCAGAGCCAAGGTAATATCCAGGAGTTACATTGTCATAGTAGTCAACTTTATATCCATCAATACATGCCCATGTATCATAGTCACTTACATTGGTAATGAGATAGATTATTGACCTATTTACCTCTTGTCCATCTTGTGGAGAAATCCAATCCACTCTGCTAAATCCCCATACTGAGAAGTTCAAATATGAGAGTGTATTATTCACATTTCCTGCTGTATCATTAGCATATAACTTCACATAATGTACACCAACCAACCATGAATAATTAAGCGTGATGGTGTGGTTTGTCCAGTTATTAACATGTCCAGGAACATACACAAAGTACATATTTGGTGAAGTAGTATTTATTTCATACCACGAGTAGTTTATTTCTTCATCCCATAATCCGTAGAGAAGTATGCTTTCATTTCTGAAAACCTTATCTGTATAGCTCACATTTAAGCCATAAAGATTATTGACAATATGTGGTGGAACAGCATCTCCACTCACGACAGTGTTAAGTGTGGCAGACTTATTTCTAGGATATGAGGCATTATACATCAAAGTGGAGTTATCCAATATCTCACATGTCATTGTTTCTTGACCTTCTGTATAATCAGTATAATTCCATGTTGCTATTCCATTGCTATCTGTGTAGTTAACACCTAATAGATGAGTTTCATTATAAAATCTTACCATATACCCCTCTATTGGTGAAGAACTATTGGCATCTATCACTTTACATGAAATAATGGTTGAGTTTCCAACATACATGCTTGATGGGTTTAAGGTTATAGATGATATTTTAGCCCATCCCCATACCTCAAATATTGTGTATGATGTTGAGTTGATATTTCCTGAGGTATCATTGGCATATTGCTTCCATGCTATATAGCCAGGCGAATATGTTACTGGATATGTATATGTAAAGTTAGCCCATGCATCCTTTTGATGTGATAAATACATCGCGGAGATATTTTCAAATGTTCCTGAAACATTCATCTCTAAGATAGCATAATCCAATTGATAGTTATCATGCCAATATACGTCCATCTCTATTGATTCACCTTTATGTATTAAACTTGTATTTTGAAGCACAAGCGTATAGTTTGGATAAACAGATTCCTTTGTAAAGATAGTGAATGATTTCTCATCACTACTTGGATCAGCTTTATAGAATAGAGTTTCGTTATCAGAGATATTGCATTTCAATGTCTCATAACCTGGGGTAGTATCCATATAAATCCATGAAGCATATCCACTTGAGTTTGTATAGTTTACGCCCAATAGATGTGTGCTGTTATAGAAATATACAGCATAACCTTCTATTGGTGAAGGAGGAGAAGCACTCAAATCTTTTACTTGACAATGAATCTCCACATAATCTCCAACACCAATCTCACTTGCATTTATATATCCATTTGTTATGGATGCCAAACCATAGACAGGCAATGTTAGATACCATAATGATGAATTCATGTTTCCTGCAACATCCGATGCATAGATTTTCACTACATGATTGCCCAATAACCATAAAGGTCCAGTATCAATAGTATAGTTTGTCCAGTTATATGGATTCGGAGATGGCAATGTAATGGTATAATTGATTAATGTGGATGCAGTGGAGTTATACTCAATTATAGCATTAGAGATTTCTTCATCCCATCTTGCATATGCAAGAACATCCTCTCCACGAATGATATAACTTACATTTAATCCATAAGTATTGTTATATAAATCAGGAGGATCATTATCCTGAGCCAAAATCCTGAATGTTGATATATCTCTTTCCCCAACACCAGAACCAACAACCTTAAAAGTAACTTGTCTTTCATCAGGAGTAGCATTTGTTAAGTTTAGGATAAAGTAGAATGTTACCTTTCCTCCAGGATCTTCTTTACCATCTAATGCAGAGGTATTCCATTCCAATATATTATTTTCAAACTTTCCACCTATTCTATCAGAGGTATCTGTAGAGTTCCTATACCATATGTCATTATACTTAATAATCCATTTTGAACTATCAAGATTCTCATAACTTACATTTGTTTCATTTATCCACCATATAGCAGAATCAGAACTTACATTGACATCTATCTCAATTCTATATATCTCATCAACATACATTATAAAGGTATCATTCAAACCTTCCTTTTCTAAATCCAATGTAGATGTTCTTGGATTCAAAGAGTTTGTGATGTTATATACACGTATTGATGTGATGTTTAGCTTTAACTCTCCTGTTGAGATATTGAACTCATCAGTATTTGTAATTAATCCATAGATGCTTTGCAAGATATTGCCTTTTTTATTCGCGATATCAACCTTAACTCTATATACTCCTTTAGGATAAAGATTGGTGTTGAATGGTGAGGCATTCCAAATAGATGCAAACTCAAATGAGTCATGAGGAGAAAGGAATCTTAAAGTATCTGTAGACGAATCATTAATAATTGTTTCTATTGTTACCCATCCTGATGTTGTGTTTTGTTGCACATATGCAACCAAATAATAATGCATAGAAGAGTTACCATGATTTATCACCACAGAACCCTGATTAAATTCCTCTAAGATATACTTCTTTGTAGAATTATAACCATAGCTTATTCTATTACTTATAGCACCGAAAATATTTGTCTCTCTATCATTAGATAATTGTTCATAATATGCAAATACAGAATTATTACATTCTAAGCTATATCCAGCATCTCCAGCACCAAAGAGCATATGGCCAGGATATGGAGATTCCAAGTTTCCTACTGTCTTACTATCTACTACTTGTCCGAGAGAATTCTTAAGATCACATTTCGTGAATGAGTAAGGCACAGCAACAGCAATATACTCAAAATCTACTGGGAAGTAATATTTGCTACTTAATTCCCATCCTGGAAGGAAAGTAGTTCCATCGGTTCCATCACCATCAGCTATTGAGTTTACACCTACAGGTTTATTGGCTTTCACATATACTGCAGGTCCAGCACCCTGAGATCCTAAACCGGTCTCTCTATACGTTTCTCCTCTATTTAAAATTATAGGTGTAGCATTTGTGGTTCCATCACTCTTATAATACCATACATAAGTATTATCTTCTAATGCAGATATCATCAAATACTCACTTGCAACACCATACCACTCCTTACTTGCAGGATACATTATATAAGCATCATTTCCTGTAGCATCATGAAATGCCAATACAGGCGCATCACATTCCAATATTCCTGCATTTCCATCTGTGATATCTGTGTTTCTTGTTACAGCCTGACCTTTTTGTACAGTGAAGCTATCAACAAGAGATGTGGAATCATAAATCTTACAATTTGCATCCTTCCATGGTGATAGCACATAGAATCTATCTGATCCACGATCCATTCTATATGTGAATCTCTTTCCAGCCATTGCAATGCTTGGAAATGCATCTCCATCATCATGTACGCTTGCTATGAATACAGGAACATCATGCGCTATAGGTGAGTTTTGAGACATTTCAGTTGAGGATATAAGTTCAGGTTGTTGTTCTGTAAGTGCATGTACTGTGGAATCCACAATCATATATCCATCCTTAAATGCTATTGCATAAGCATCGCTTCCATTGTGAACAGAAGATACAGGATAATGTATTGTTATGTTTTGATCATATGACGTAATCTCTATTTCAGAGGATGCATAGTTCTTTACGCTTGCATGCGAGTCATAGTACATGAATAATGTTGCATTTCCATTTTGCGGTATTTCAGGAACATATACATAAATATATGTCTTTTTGCGATTGCATGATCCTGGAATAATATAGAAAGATGTATTTTCCTCTTCTTGTGAACTTGTATTATAATAAGTAAATGCTAAACTACGGCAATGTTCATCTAATTTGCCAGCATCTATTAATTCTTTGGTATCTACAACAATCAACTCATAACTTCCATTTAACTGAAATGGATGTAGATTCTCAAGAACTATTTTTCTCTTATAATATCTATCCCTATAATACCAACTCTTATTAGATATTAAATATACATCTGTGTTTGGAGGATAACTGCTATTGTCTGTTTTAACATAAACTTGGGCATAGGAGTTCAACTTAAAGATGTTTGTTTGGGAGGTATTTTTACTTCCTGTGATATCTTCTGTAGTAACATAATAATGATATGTTCCATAATCCCAAAGGTTTGTGAGGTTATATGAGTAGATATCTCCATAGATGTTTGTCATGTTATATGAATATTGCGAGCCATTCGGATACTCTATATAAAGTATAGCATTTGCTATGCCATCATCATCTGTTAGGTTAGCATAGATGGATATATTACCTCCATAAGAGATTTCTTGTGGTTCATGCCATAAAGCATTTATTTTTGGTTTTAGGCCAATATCTAAATAGCTTTGGTTATCTGAGTATAGCAAGTATGAGGCATCATTTCCAAAGAAGGATACATTAATAAGATGCAACCCAGGTTGTGCATCTAAAGGAATATCATAAGTGATAGATGCTATTCCTTGGCTATTTGTTATGGAAGATCCTATGAAGATTCCTTCAGTTTCATCATAGAATCTTAATTGCTCATTTGATACAGGATTGCCTAAGTCATTCAAAAGCTTTGCCTCTATAATTACACTCTCTCCTACACTTGCATTTGTATCATTGAATGTGATGTTTATTACCTGAGTTTTTGCAAATACCTCTATCTGGAGATTCTTGAAATCTTCTTGTCCTTGATCAGATGCTGATTTTAATGTAACTGTTTGCAATCCTAAGGATGCTGAGGATGTAATGTTTACTGTAATATTGTTCCAGAAGATATGGTATGGCTCTAAGAGAGATGTCTTCTCCGAGAGATTACCAGAGGCATTTATCCATCCACTTGGCAATGTATAATTTAACCATGCATTAGTTGCATTTATGTCTGCGGTGTTGTTTATATAGGATTCAAATAAGTATCCGCCACTTCCTCTTATTACACGTGTTGGATATGTATAAGGAGTTATTACTAAGATGCCTTGATATCTTACCTCTAATGTTTGTGGTGCTAATTCTTCCCATTTCTTGTATTCATCTCCAATGTTCACATATTGAAGTGTAGCATTTATGATATAATCGCCTTGTTGTGTTGATTGTGTATAATTTATGGAAAAGTTGGCATAGGCATAGGTATTTCCAGAGATGTTTCCTAGATAGCATATATTTTGCTGGTTCTCTTGTCCTGGAAGAGCACATGTACAATTTAATGTTGGGTCACAATTGATAGTGACGTTAACATCACTGATATTTACGCTCCATGCATTATACAAAGTAAAGTTATAATATGCCAATTTATTTCCACCTATATATATTCTTGTTGGTTGTAATGTTGAGGATACGTTATTTCTTAAATCATGAACTATAATGTACTCTGTACCATTGGAACGTGTCTTACCATTCTCTAATGTCATGGTTACATTCCAATAAAACATATAATTTCCTTGTGCTGTTAATGGTATAGGATATCCATTAGAAGAATTGTCATATATAGCATAGCACTCGCTGTCATATGGTATATTACCACAGGAATATATTTCATTAAGTGGACCAAATCCTGCATAGCTCTTATCTTTTTTGACGAGATCCAACTCCACTTTTGCATCTATTGCAGTATTGTTATATGCCTTTACTGTGATATTGATTAAGGCAATATTATCACCAACCTCATATTCTTTTACATTTCCTTTATAAATATTTTCATGCTCCAATTTTGTCATTCTAAGTTCTGATTCTATTATCTCAAAGATATAGTAATCTTCCAAGCGATTTCCAAATGAATCTCTTATAGGATTCATATTCTCATCAACAAATGCAGCGTAGACTCTATATCTTCCTGGTGCATGATCAGAGGTATCCCACCCTCCTTCAGATTTCCATAATTGTGTAAGATTGATTTCCTCTCCTGGAAGTAAGGTACGCAAATTACCATCTGCTTTGTCATTGATAATTACACCTCCTGGAAACACTAAACTCCACCCTGTAGAGGTTTCTTCTTCAACAATCATATATAGATATCCTTTCAATGTAGTGTTTCCTCTATTCTTTAGGTTATTGTACACATCTTCCTCTGTTCTATTTATCTGAACTATGCTATACTCGAATGCATTTCTGAAATGTTTTATGCCATAGAGATTTGTCTCATAGGAACCTGCTCTTTCAAAATATGCAAAAAATGGAGAGGTACAATTAATCATAGTACCTCCAGGAAGATTTCCAAATCTCACAAATCCTGGATTAGGATATGAGGTATTGGATGCGCTGGCATGTTGTGATGCGGCTAAAGTGTTATTGGCATAGTAAGCGTAACATGTAGCATCTGCATCTTGTGTTGCAATAGCAACATACTCTGCATCTGCAGGAAGAATATACTCATCCTCAAGCTCATGCTTAGGTAAGAAAGTTGTTCCTTCTGTACCATCACCATCAGCATATGCTAATGCATATACTGGCTTATCTGCTTTGATATACATCGCAGGAGCATTTCCTTGCTGACCTAAAGAGCCTGAGGTATAGCTATCTCCAGCATTTGTTAATGTTATTGTTGTTGGTGTGTTTTGATCACTTCTATAGATTGTGATATGCGTATTTGCCTTTAATGCAGTAATAACTAAATTGTTAGATGGTACTCCATACCATTCTTTATTTGGTGGAAATACAGTGAAGAAATCATAGTTTGATTCTGCTTTTCTATGTAAGAGTATTGGTTTTGTTGAATTAACATATATTGCAACACCATCTGAGAAATCATAAGTAAAGGTATTTGCTTGTTCATAATTAAGCGATAGAGATCCAACTTTATTATATGTTCCTCCAGAAATGCTATAAAACTCTATTATATTGTCATCTCCGAAAGACAATACTGTAAGGTATTCTGTACCTCTTATAGCATAGCTTATAAATTCCTTACCCAATGCAATCTTAGGTGTAAGTGCATCACCATTTCCGCTACTTAAAGTAGTAGTGGAAAGTGGCTTATTGCTTTTGAGAGCGCTTCCCAAACTCAAATATGATGAAGAAATAGTTGCTATTTGTTGTTTATCAACTGTGGAAGAGTATCCTCCTATTTCAAATTCAGTATTGTTATAGTATGCAGATATTTGAAGGTTAGCACTAGCAATATCTTCATCAAGCACATAATATAGAGATTTCTTGCATAGATAGCTAAACACGGCACTTTTGTTTTGTTTGTCTTCTGCTGAGGGATTGCCATAATATATGTAGAGGTATGTTTTGTCATGGGAATTTATTATAGGCACTTGAGTCCATATAAGAGTATTGGATGTATTACATCCACTTTCAATCCAATAGGGTATCTCTTCATAAGTAGAACCTATAACTTGTGGATCTCCAACTGTAGTGGACATTGAATAATCTCCATATGGCAGTCCATATATTAAAGTTGCATTACTTATTGCCAAATAGCCATTGTCTTCTGTTGTGTGATAACCATCATATCCTGCTTCTTCTTCCATTTGATATTCAAAACTTCCTAATTTTACATTTCTTATTCTTTCATGAAGATTATCTCCTCCATTTTCACTTAATACCTTTGCAACCACTGCAGGAAAAGCATCTCTAAAGCTTAAGGTATATAATGTCCAATCATCTCCTGTAGGTTGATTATGGGATCTAATGTCGCATTGCATTCTAAATGTATCAATCTTAAAGGACATGGGTTGCATGGCTATATATCCTATATCTTCATAGGTATGTGATGTATCAGAGGTATCCGTCTCCTCCAATTTAACTTCAAAACTTCCTGTAAGTATATTATCGACCCTTGTTTTTACAGGATCAGCTTCATTGTATGTCAAGGTTTGGGTAAGAACAACAGGTTTAGAAGAGAAAACTTTTTGGAATGTAACAGTGGAATATGAGGAATCAACTGTTGATGTTCCAACCTCAATATATTTTCCTCCTACTAACCATTGTCCAGGTAGCATTGCGATATAAGATGCATTTTCATTCCCATGCACACCATCAAGAGCAACAGATTCCTCTATTTTTGCAGTAAATTCATTTGTGGATATGCTTAATATTCTAACAAATGCTTGATCAGCTTCATTTTCAGAATTCAAAGATGCTATTATTATAGGAGATTGCGAATATGCATGCATAAAGGAAATAGTGGTATTGGTACTATTCAAAATGAAGGTTCTTGCCTCTCCTATTACTTTATTGAATACAGCAGAATAATTCTGCTTGTTAAGAGCATTTTTATTTCCATAGTACATATAGAGTGTCTTAGTTTTGTGAGCTCCAATATATGGAATCTTAATCCATATAATTGCAGTACCTGCCTCTTTATTTATGCTCTCTACCCAATAATCCAAGAACGTATCATTATGATAAGGATTTTCTACACGAGTCTCAAATATTCTTATATCAGAACCATCTTCATTCATATTTGCAACTATTTCTTTGTTATTTATTGTAATCTTTACACTCCTATCTGTAAATGAGACTGAGTTAGTGTTTGTGATATTCAATTCCACAAGATAAATGTTTTTTATAACTGTAATTCTTAGATCCTCACATGAGTTTTTCATTTTTCCTTGAGAAATTAATTGTTTAGTATTTAGTGTGATGTTTATTACATCAAAACATACAGATTCATCATTAGGATTATAAAGCTCTATAGGTAATCTATATTTCCAGGATGTATTGAACCAATCATAGTCATAATTGCTCAAATATACCTTTTCAAAGTTTCTATACTTATCTTTTTCTGTTTTAACTGAAAACTCAGCTTTAACATCAACAACAAAATATGCAAAGTCTGATTGGTTATCTATGCCATCAGTGTTGTTTACCCAAACATAAAACTTAAACTTATCCGCATGCCAAGATGAAAAGTTATATTCATAGAGATCATTGCCTATATAGCTCATAGAAGCACCATCTACTATTACATCATTTGTTGAGTTATATACATAAATTAAGGCAGTATCTACTCCCACTTCATCAGTAATATTCGCTCTTAACCTTATAATTTGATGATTTCCTTGCCAATATGGTAAAGCATAAATCTTATTTATTTGTGGCACAGAAGATACTTTATATTGAGAAGATGCATTTGATTTTTCAAGAAACTCTGGCCAAGAACCATTAAACATAGCATATACAGTATGGTATCCAAGTATTTCATCTTTTGGTATTGTGTATGTAATCTCAGCATAGCCATTTTCATCTGTCAATGCCGTTCCATAATATTTATTTGCGGTTGCATCATAAAATGTGATATTATGGGCGGATAAAGGCTCATTTAAGTCATTTACAAGTTTTGCTCTTAAAGTAATATTTCTTCCTTGTCCTTGTACCGATGGGATAATAGTGAAATCTATAATATATGTTCGTATGAAGACAGTAACATTTATTTCTTGAGAATATGCATCTTCTATATATTGATTTGTAGAATTTACCTTTATTCTTATAGTATAATTACCTTCTTGTTTTGGTGTGATTACCCAAGAAATGTTGCACTTGCATGATGATGTATTCTTTTTGACTTCTTCTAAGGAACATGTATGTGGGTTAGTGGTTGAGAAGATACTAGAAGGTTTCATAATAACAAATGAAGGTATGAGTACGCGATATCCTAATTGGATTTTATCAATGATATCTGATTCATTTCCATAAGTTGATGTAAACTCTACTTTATATTGCACATATTTATCTGGAGGCGCCTCAATAACAGTATTATTATCCATCAAATACCACTCACTCCATGCACTACCATCAGGTGAGGTTCTTACATAGAAGGTTGTATCACTATATTGCATATCTTTTCCATACCAATAAAATTTGTTAAATTGATATTCTGCTGTACCAATATTGAATACCTTGGATATATATATTCCGCTGTTTTCTATCTTCCTTTTTTCCTCACTTCCTACATAACTCTTAAAAGTTGCATTCTCAGCATATTTCCTAACATATATCAAATCATATCTTGCAGGATTTGATGATGAGTCAGCATCATTAAATCCACATAAACTACCTGAAACATAGGAAAGAGTATTTGAGGTGGAATATCCATTATTCAAATCTATTATATATTGATATCCATCACGCAATGTGATTCTATAGTGATGGAAAGTTGTATCTGTTTGCGAACCTGATGGATAACAAACACTTGTATCAATACATTGAGATCCAGAACCATCATCTGATATGAAGTATATGTTTCCTATCTTTAATCCAGAATCAAAATCACTTCTAGTTTCCTCTTCTCTCATCCAGAAATCTACAAATATATCTGCAGACATACTTTTTATAGTACATGCACCTAATATTTCATTACCACCATTAACTTTCATAACTCCTGTATTGTACACAGGATCAGTTTCAACTGTAGTATCTGGATCATCATTCCACTTACTCGTATCTAATGAACCACTTTCAAAATCATCAAAGAAAATAAATACCTCATCTGGATTTTCATCGCTTAATGTATCGTTATTACCATAATACATATACACTGTTGTATTTGAATTTGCCTTCAATAAAGGAACTTTTATCCATATAATGGTATTGGAGGTATCGCATCCACTCTCAATCCAATAAGGTATTGGTTTCTCTTGTTTTGATGTTTCATTATAGTATGTGAATCTTATATCCTGACATGTTGTGTTCATCTTGCCTTGGCTGATTAATGTTTGTGTATCTATTGTTAGATTTATCTGGAAGTCTTTAAGGTCCTCATTGTTTGGATTTGTAATATTTATGGGTTTACGATATAGCCAATCATAGTCATACCAAGATTTTAATGAATTATTCATTAAGAATAGCTCACCATGTTTAACGCTAACAGTAACATTTTCTCTATAAGAGGCATTATAGAAATCTTCACTACTATCATCTATCAAGAATTTTAATGGAGCTGCCAATGAGAAATATTGTGACCAAGCATAAGGAGAGTTATAGACTCTTTCATAGTCTATTTGAATCTTATACAATTTTGGAGATGTTTTATTGTCTGTTGTATTCATCTGTACCATAAGTTGTAGATATCTCTCTGAAGGAAGATCAGGATAGGTGCTATTTGTTATTACTTTCCATGAGTTCCATGATAATTTATCATTTGATGTTCTTGCATACAATGTTAATGATGTATTTTGTGGAATTGTTGCTATGTATGTGATATTTGTATAGTTTATGGATATGGAGAAGAAATCTAAAGTTGTGATATATGTTCCGTTTTCATGATAGGTAAGGTCATTTTCTTCTTCTTCTCCCATATAGCTATCAAAGGTCATGTTCTCAGCATATTTCCTAACATATATCAAATCATATCTTGCAGGATTTGATGATGAGTCAGCATCATTAAATCCACATAAACTACCTGAAACATAGGAAAGAGTATTTGAGGTGGAATATCCATTATTCAAATCTATTATATATTGATATCCATCACGCAATGTGATTCTATAGTGATGGAAAGTTGTATCTGTTTGCGAACCTGATGGATAACAAACACTTGTATCAATACATTGAGATCCAGAACCATCATCTGATATGAAGTATATGTTTCCTATCTTTAATCCAGAATCAAAATCACTTCTAGTTTCCTCTTCTCTCATCCAGAAATCTACAAATATATCTGCAGACATACTTTTTATAGTACATGCACCTAATATTTCATTACCACCATTAACTTTCATAACTCCTGTATTGTACACAGGATCAGTTTCAACTGTAGTATCTGGATCATCATTCCACTTACTCGTATCTAATGAACCACTTTCAAAATCATCAAAGAAAATAAATACCTCATCTGGATTTTCATCGCTTAATGTATCGTTATTACCATAATACATATACACTGTTGTATTTGAATTTGCCTTCAATAAAGGAACTTTTATCCATATAATGGTATTGGAGGTATCGCATCCACTCTCAATCCAATAAGGTATTGGTTTCTCTTGTTTTGATGTTTCATTATAGTATGTGAATCTTATATCCTGACATGTTGTGTTCATCTTGCCTTGGCTGATTAATGTTTGTGTATCTATTGTTAGATTTATCTGGAAGTCTTTAAGGTCCTCATTGTTTGGATTTGTAATATTTATGGGTTTACGATATAGCCAATCACTATATCCACTATACCAATCTGTAGTGAGTGGTGCAAGTTTTAGATAGTCTTCAGGGGAAGCATCAATAATTGTTATGTTTTCCATGTAATCGTAGTATATAAAGTCATTATAATCAGATAGGATTTTACTTCCATTATCATATAATGAGAATCCTCTTGCTTTGACGGTGCTATTTAGATAAAATGACTCGTACCTATAAAGTTTCATGTTATTTGGAGGAAATGTAATTGTAACATTAAAGCTGCCAACATACTCTGTGGAGTTATAAATTAATATGGTATCGTTATGATAATACTTAGTCACGTAAATATAATCAAAATATGCTGTTTGAGATGATGAATCAGCATCATTAACTATGAAAACATATCCATCTCTGATAGGAGGTGCATTTGTGGAGGAAGTTGTGGTGTCATCTTCATAATTATACCACTCAAGTGAATTATTTTTCATAATTAATTTATAAGTTCTCCATGATGATGTTGACACTCCGCTTCCTCCGCCAGAAATAGTATTACTCCACCAATCTGGATAGTGAATATACATAACATTTCCGCCTGGATAATCATCTGTTGCTATGGTTATATCTCCGGAGGCATTTCCTACTGCTACACCACCATCAAAATCTTCAGATGTTTGTGCCATCATTGAAATTCCAACCACAAAGGGCATGTAGAAATATTGAGCTGTTCTAACATGCTCTATAGAATCTCCTCCAGTACCTTTGAACATACCATCTGATACTGTATATGAGCCATCAACATCTACCCATTTTGATGAATCTAAAGATGTTCCAGGAAAGTCATCAAAAAAATCAAATGTTTTATAGCCATCGCTTTCATCAGCAGCATCGGGATTATAGTGATAAATGAAAAGAGTTATATTACCATTAGCAGATAAATTTTGCACTCTTACCCATACATATCCTTTTTTGTTGACGCTATCCACATATTCTATCCAATGAGATAACAAAGTTTCTGTTTGGGTTGTTTCATTAAACTGGGTTATTCTTATGTCGCTTAAATCTGAATTTGCGAGATCCCATTTAAAGTTTGTTGAGTTTAGGATGAGAAGTACAGAGTTGTTTTTTAAACTATAGTTATTTGTATTTTTTAGGTAATATATGCTCCTATACTCCCAAGATTCATTCCACCAACCACTATAGAAAGGATCAAAATAGAAGAGTTTAAAGGAATATTGTGGTCGTGATTTCATTGTTATTGTAATTGGATATTCTATATTTGTGTTATCTATTTCATAAAGAATGTTAATCCATGAGTTATCTGGAAGAATTTCTTTATAAAAGATATCCTCTATGCTTTCTGGTGAGATCCCTTTTTTTCTCAAATCTTCCTTGATATTCTCTACCCAATGTGCATTGCTTTTCCATTCTTTTTTTAGGTTTTCTATATATTTTATTTTTGTGAATGATATCTTTTTTCCTTTTTTATCTCTTATATCTATTAATACATCTCCATCTGTTTTTGAGAGAATGAAATATTTTGTATCATTATAGATTTTATAGGTTACTTCTCTATAAAGTGGGTTGGATTTTATGCTTAAGATATCTACTTTTGTTTTATATGTTTGTATCTCAAAGTTTTTTATTTTTATTAATGTCTTTTTGTTTGAGTATATGGATTTATTTTTAATGAGAGAGATATCATATTCCTCTAAGTTGTATATCCTGTTAATATTTTTTTCTTTTATCCCAAGGTTCTTTGCCACTAACCTTGCATCTATATTGCTATCACTCATTAATAGAGACGAATATATATGATATGGAGAATAAAAAATATGAACAGAAAAATAAACAAGTAAGATCCCTAGGATTATGCAAAAAATCAACATGATTTTGCTTTTTAAACTTTGCTTTCTTAGGTTTATCATTATTCAAAACACCTCTTTGAGATGCTTTATATATTCCTTTCTTGATTTCCTCATTCTTTCCTTTTTCCTTTTCATTATATAGCTATATCCTATAAAACTTGATATCCCTATAAAAAATATAACACCAATAACTTTAAAAGATTTATCTCTTGTAATATCAATGATCCTTCCAGTTATGCTTGCAAAGGCATTTATGCTTTTTTCTTCATTTTGGGTTATTGCATTTTCTACAAATTCTATTTCGCTTTCAGTATCGCTTTCAGTAGTTTCGTTTGATGGTGTTTTATTCAAGGAGTTTGTATTTTGATTTTTATTGTTTGAGTTTGATGATCTCACGTGTTTGTTGTGCTTATTGGATTGCGCATTATTTTCAGATATTTTATGCGTATCTTCTGTATTTGATTTATCGGATGTGCTTACATTTGCTTTTTTTGGCAACTTGTACCAATATTCTACATATATTTTATGGCTTCCGCTATTGTATGGCAATTGAATTATTAGCATGTCCTCATCTAACGTGTAATTTAACGAATTAGACAAATCATTTTGATACACTACCAATGCCTCTCTTTCATCAAAGTGTTTCAAATCATTGGTATTTAGGATGTATTTTAACGTCTTTCCATTTAATAAACGTGTGTAAGGAATATAATATGAGACAATATACGAGTATTTTATTCTCTTATTGCTTATTTTTGTTTTAACAAATTGCGTTGATAACTTAATAATATCACATTCATATCGCGCTTCGATTTCTTTATTTTCTAAGGGAAATATATTTATATAAAGAGGTTCCTTTAAATCACAAGAGGTTTCATTAAAGATATCTGAATATCGCATTGGAAATCTTGTCTTTAAATCAACAAAATAGATATTATCTTTGTTGATAACTTTTTGTTTTAGATATACATTTAAAGGTTTTGTAAGATATATCTCTTCATTCTTTAAATAATAATCATTTGTATATGAAGATATTACTCTATAATATCCCTTTAACTTAACTGTTACAAAAGCCTTATAGTTTATATCTATTTTGCCATGCTCACCATCGTATGGCACATAATAGGGCAACTTTTCATTTAAAAACTCTGTTAGGTTGTATTTAACATCTTTAAATGGAAGATGAGTAACAAAAGCATCATCTTTGTTTATTATAGAGATGTTTGCTATAATATATGTAGCGCCTAATATTTCACTCTCTTTTGATGTATCCTGTTCTATGCCATCTATTTTTATTTCAAAAGGATTTGCTGTTTTATTAGGGGAGTAATAGATGGTAATATTTCCTTTATGATTTTTACATATTAATGTCTTGTTATTTTTCCAATATTTAAAGAAAGCGCATCCTTTTATATATGAGATCTCATCAGAGAAACCATTAAGTAGAATGGTGTTAACATTAGATGGAATCTCAGGTATTCTAAGTACAATAGTGAGATTCTCAGATGAAGAGATGTTTTCTCTTTTTTCAAAGTCAAGATAAGGTTGCATTAATGGTAGGCCTTTATGATAACATGTCAATGAATCTCTATCTAAAGAAAAGTAGCAATCCATTACATTATTTGCCTTATTGAATACAAAGAGATATGATTTCGTGTTATTTGCATAATCATATAGAGTTAGATTAATTTTGATGTCTTTTTGTGGTAAATCATTAAGAAGTATATGCTTACATTCCTCATAACTTAGATATCCCTTATATTTTCCATTAATCCAATATGAACATGCCTTTGAGTTATTTTTTACATCCTCAAAAGTTAAGTTTAGCTCTATATATGTGTGATTTATAATATTTGAGTTGTTCTCAGGAAAAGAAGAAAATTCTATTATCTGTGGTGGCTTGTCATCCAAGTAATAATAATATGTTGTATTAATCCATTCATAAGGCGTGCGTGTAAGTATTCTTATATCAAATATAGGAGAGAAGGTATCTTTTACGTCATCATCATAAATCAATTGTGAGAGATCAACATAAAAAGGAAAATTCTTATTCTTCTCGCAGGGAGTATCTTCATCACATAAAAGCTTGTGAGATGAGGGATTATCATCGTTGTTATCAATGCAATAAGGATACTTAACATAAGCAATTTTAATGATGTTATTATAAGGAAAAACATATGAGAAATTAAAAGGATAAGTCAGATTTTCAGCATTAGTATCAAGGGGATATGATGAAGAGGGAGACACGTGATATTCAAAATTATTATAGAAGAGTTGTTTATAATAATACTCAATCTCATTGTTATTCAATAGAGTTTTAACTCTAATTTCAATAGATTTATTGTTTTGTTTGGATAATTTTATGATGTTTGTATCGCATTTTTTGGTTTTGTCATCACGTTGTGGAATATCATCAGGATTGTCATACCATAATATTGTTACGTTTATATAATCATTTGTGGTATCTAAAAGACAATTTTCAGATGGTTCACCATCAATAAGAAAAGTTACATTTGCTTGAGTTGATCCGCTTTCAAAATACACCTCTATATAATTTATTTTGCTATCATTAAGAATATAGGTTATATCATTGGTAGTGGTATCATCATAGGAGATATTTTTTTCATTAAGGAGAGGATAATGCTCTATTATTTGTTGAGAATATGCAATACTAACAAAGATATATAAAAGGAATACAGTTATCAGAATTTTCATTTTTAAATATTTTAACATAACAATATATTAATATATCAATATTTTTAAAACTATCGCTTATAATCACATGCCAGGCATTGTCCAATAATTCTTTATTGTTAAGCGGAAACTTAACGCGCAAATAGCACTTTTTTGATATGGCTACGTCTCCAGTTAACCAATTCTAAAAGCTTTGATTTCTTATTTTTCATATGCTCTCTTAATGTATTCTGTCAAGGTTCTGTGCGTATTGAACAAGCTACCCACAACCTTCAAAGCATTTCTTCCTATCTGAAGATATTCATGCTCTCTTTCCCTATACAACTTTAATATCTCCTCTAACTTATCATAGAAATCCTTTATGTCTTCCTTTTCATTAAATTCCTCAGGATTTAGTATGTTCTTTCCAAAAAACCATCCATTATATCCATCAACTATAGCCTCTAAGGTACCGCCATCTTTAGATGAGAGTACAGGTACCGCATTTAAAGATGCTCTCATCCATGATGTTCCGCAGGCTTCATATGGAGGAATAGGAGAATGAATAAATAGATCTCCTCCACTTACTGCGATCCTTTCATAAGGTTTACCATTCTTAAGAAGAATCGCAAGTTTTGAGTGATTTAATGTTGGCATTATATCAAGGAGATATTTGAGTATCTTCTTTCCACTGTTATCATGCGGATGCAATGTACCGCTTACCAAAACCTGCACTTTGTATCTCTTGGAGATTTCTTCTATTCTTTCAATATCCTTGAAGACAATATCGTTTCTTTTATAGCCAGTTATTCTCCTTCTTAAAACCAATAAGATACTTGTTTTATCAAACCTCTTGTTATATATGGCTTCAGAGTTTATTACATTTATTAGTTTTTTCTTTATAATCTGTTTAGCTTCTTTAAGCTCTTCGAGATCTATGTTACCAGCATACACGAATTTCTCAGGATGATGGAACCATCTTGGAATGTATTTATCATATAAAATCCTCATGGGTTGTTCAATCCATTTTGTATGAACTCCATTTGTGATATAATCTATATCTTCATCATGAAACATTTTCTTTATAATTAGCCAATGCTTCCAAGATACGCAATTTTTATATGAGGAAAGTTTTAATAGCACAAGCGTTGTATGAAGTTTCTCTGGAGAAATACTTTTTATGATATCAGGAACTTTATAGTACTTCTCAACATGTTCATATTCATACACTTCATGACCATGAGGCAGGGGGGTGTGAGATGTAAATATTATTTTATTTTTTGTTTTTTCAATGTTTTGATATCTCTTAAGTAATTCAATAGCAAGAAATACGCAATGCGATTCATTGAGATGAAATTTTTTGATAGGGAGATTAAGCTCATCCACTATTTTTAATGTTCCAAGACCTAAAAGTATCCTCTTTAGTATAAATTCTTCTTTATCCCTATCAATGTACACCCTATCACTTAACCTTCTTATTTTTTCATCATTTTCTTCTATATCCGTATCTATAAAATAGACCTCTACATCATCACTTAAATTATATTTCCATGCCTGAAACCATATTTTCATGTTTTCCAAATCTATGCAGAATTTTCTTTTTATTTTTATAAAGAATTCCTCAGGGTCAAAAGGGTCTTCTTCAAATATGATTTCTCCGTTTTGTATTCTATTTTTTACATATCCTTTTTTATATACCAAAGTGAACCCTGTCATTGGATATCTTATATCTCTTGCTGCTGAGAACAACCCACCTGCTAAGATTCCCAAACCCCCTGCATAGTTTCTTAAATCACTAATTAAGACTTCCATAGAAACAAAGCCAATCCTTGATTTCTCATTCTCCATAATCATAAATAAAAATAATATATTAGGATTAATATAAAGATTTTCCTTTCCTCTAAAAAGCATAACCACTTTGATGCACTTTTTGTTTGAGGTGCGTCATGTTAATCAAAAATTTTTATTGGGAATGTGGTTAACGCGAGGAATTCGCTATCACAAGCGAATCACAGCATGGTAACCTTTAAAAGAGTTTAGCTGTTGTTATATGCCCTCTTAAGAGGCTATGTTTCCCCTTAACCACTTTTTATTTAAAATAAAATCTGGTTAACGGGAAAAATCGCTTTTCAAGGCACATTAGAGCATGCTAACCCTTTACAAGAGGTTAGCTGCTTCAAAACCGCTTGAAGAGGTTAGCTGCTCTGATATGTCTCATTGATAATGTAATCTTCCCGTTAACCAATTCTCTGAAGTTTTACAGCATGCTAACCTTTTTTCTTTTTTAAAGACAGTTCAAAGATTTTTAATATTATCTCTACATAATATTTCATCTTTATGAAGATATATCCAAAAAAAGAGAAAAATGGGTTTACGATAATCATTGAGAGCTTTGAGGATTTATATTATTTAGATAAGATCATAGAACCAGAAGATTTGGTAGGTAAAGTAGATTTTAGAACAACATCACGAGGAGAAAGAGGAGAGAAGAAAAAAGCATATATAAAGATAAGAGTTAAAAATGTTTCTTTGGATTTAGATAATAAACAGGTGAGAGTGTTGGGGGAGATAACAGAGGCGCCAGAGGATATACTAAAAGGACATCACTCTTTTGTATTAACCATAGAGGATAAATTTGATCTCTATAAATCTAAAATAGATGAGCTATTTAGAAGCATCATTAAAAAACTTAAGAGCCATAAATCTTTCAATGTTTTAGGTGTTGTGGTTGATAATAAGGAAGCCACTTTTGGAGAAATAAGACGCTCTTCTGTTAAAGAGATTTTTACAATAAAAAACAAAATAAAAAAAGGAGTAGAGGATAATGAAATCTTTTATGAGGAAGTCGCTGATAAAATTGATGAGATATGCGATAGATATGATATTGTCATTCTTGCAGGTCCAGGTTTTGCAAAAGATGAAGTAATGAAAAAACTAAAAAACTGTAAAGCATTTGTTGGAGATACAAGCGTTACTGGAGAGACGGGATTGAAGGAGATTGTAAGGAGAGGATTACTTTCAAGGGCATTACGTGAAAGTACAATAGAAGAGGAAATCTCTATCATAGAGAGGTTTTTTGAAGAACTCAAAAAGCAATCTGGATTGGTCACTTATGGCTTTGATTATGTGATGCGCGCACTTGATATGGGTGCTGTTGAAACACTAATTATTGCGTATGAATATCTTAAGATAAAGGAGGTTAAAGAAATCTTTGAGAAAGCTGAGCATACCTCTGCAAGAATAATCATTGTGGAAGATATAAATCCATACTATAACCAAATAAAATCAATGGGTGGCGTATTAGCATTTTTAAGATATAGTTTAGAGTTTTAGATTTTGATGATATCTCATTTTTTGCTTTTGTCATAATTATACACGTTGATAAGCTTTTTAGCCGTCCATTTTAATGGTTTAAAAGATACGAACATTCTCATTAATCCTAAGGAATAATAATCTATGAGCTCTGTAATTTCTCTTTCTTTCATAGTCTTAGTATCGCACTTTTTAGCAAGATCTTCTCTATGATAATATTTAAAGACCTCAGTTATAGGGTTAACATAGAATTTAGGGGGATTTCTTTTTTTCCTATTTTTTGGTATAGCTTATAGATGTTCCATATTCTTTCTATGGCAAGCATATGATTTGGGAATGCTATAGAGTAAATCCTACAAAGATTAAGCCTTTTAGATTCCCTATAAATAGATCTTATTTCTCTAAGGGTATCGGTATTTTTATTATCCTTTAATACATGATAATATGAGAGAGGATAAGAGATTTCCTTTTTTATAGCTTCATAAATAATTTCTACCCCAGGAATAGCATCTTTAACTAACACAGTATTGCCTTCATGAATAGCTATAGGAGTCTTTTCCTTTAAAAAATATTTTTCTTCATTTGTGAGAATGGTTGCTAATGCTTTCACCATTAATTCACTTTCCTCTGTAAGGGAATAATTCTTAGGATCCCTGGATCACCGCCATGATATAGATATCCATAAAAATGAGCATTTAACATTGTTCCTTTTGGATATTTCTTGATTTCTTCTATAACCTCATTGAATGGCTTGTACAACTTGACATTTCTTGGATTATAGAGATCCTCCCTTCTAAGAAGCCCTCTATATACCATATCATGCTAATATAATTTTTGAAAAAATTTTTAAATTTTTGTATGGTTTTCAAAATAAGAAATTGGTTAACGCGAAAATATCGCTTTTCAAGACACATTAGAGCATGCTAACCCTTTACCAGAGGTTAGCTGCTCTGATATGGCTCATTGATAAGGTATTCTTCCCCTTAACCCTATTTTATTTATCCACTGAATGGTTAACGGGAAGAAATCGCTATTATAAAGGTTTTGAGCATGCTAACCTATTTAAAAGGTTAGCTGCTCTCTAACCGCTTGAAGAGGTTAGATGCTGTGATATGCTCTCTTGAGAGGCTATGCTGCCCCTTAACCATTTTTATTTAATCTGGTTAACGGGAAGATATCACCATCATAAGCACATTGGAGTATAGTAACCCTTTGTGAAGGTTAGCTGTTGTTATATGCTCTCTTCGGAAGGTAATTTTCCCCTTAACCATATTTTATTTATTCAATGAAATGGTTAACGGGAGGATATCATCAATACAAGGAGCTTGCAGCATGCTAACCATCTCCAAAAGGTTAGCTGCTTCAAAACCGCTCGGAGAGTTTAGCTTCTCTGATATGCTATTGATAATGTATTCTTCCCGTTAACCATTTTTATTTATTCAATGAAATGGTTAACGGGAGGAAATCGCTATCATAAAGGTTTTGCAGCATGCTAATCTCTTCTGCGGGTTAGCTGCTCCAATACGCTGGATAAAAGGGATTATGTTTTCCGTTAACCAAAAATGAAAAACAACGAAGATTTCCTGAAACTTTAAATATTTTACTGAAATAATTCAATATAGTATGAGGATCAATATCACACCACAAGCGGTGTATGAGTTTGTAAATAATATAAGCAAGGATCCAAATCCAATACATAGGGAGAAGAATCCTGTAATCCCTGGGGATCTTTTGGTTTCTCTATACCTCATAACCAAAGGACTTCAATATGGTGAGTTCTCTTTTAACTCTATTAGGAAAGCACCTGTAGAGATAGAGATAAGAGATGGTGGAATATATCACAATAACAAAAAAATTATATCTTATCAATTATATCATATGATACCTTATAAGATGTTAGAATCTTATGATATAGCCTGGGAAGAAGTTAATTCCAATGAGAAATTGAATGAAGTAATAAGATTTTTTAATAAGCATTTTGATAACATTTTTGATACATATTATCCTAAGAGACCGCATAGAGAATCAGTAGCACGACTGATTTTTGCTTATACTCTTTTAACTAACAAGATAGCATCATATATTAATGAAAAATATAAAAATGTATCGTTAGCAGTATATACGCGACATTCATTTGTATCTACTTTAGAGCATAAAGATTCAAATGATATAACATATGTTATTGAGGAAAATAAGGAAAAAAGAATAGCTTTAATAAGGGCATTTATGCCATACAATCCAGATATTATAATCTCAAAGGAAGTAAAATTAAAGTATAAGTAAATCTAAAGCATCAATACTTTTTTCCAACACTCCATCTATATAGCTTTTCCAAAGAATCTACAGCTTCATAAACTGAAGAATATGCAATTATACCTTTGCTCTCAAGCATTTTTCTAAAAATGTTTGCATATGTACCACCTTCAACCACACCAACTATAATTTTATCTGTGACTTTGTTATATTCAGATAAAACGTCAATTACCTCTTTTCCTAAAGAGAAAGTTTGTACAAGCATGATTACTATAAAAGCACCTATTTTTGGATTATCAGAAAAAGCATTAAGCACATTTTTATATCTCTCACTATCCGCATCTCCAATAATATCTAAGGGATTGTGTATATTAGCATATTCTGGTAGATATTTTCTAACTCTACGAATATCTTTAGATGTTAACTCATAAAGCGATAGTAATTTAGATGAGGAAATTTCATCAGCTGCTAACACTCCAAATCCTCCTCCATTGGTGATAACCAAAACTTCCTTTTTTGTCATTTTTTTGCCAATAGAGAATATCTTCAGATAATTCTCAAAATCTCTAAAATTATTAGCAAGAATTGCATTTGTTTGATTACACATTCCTTTAAAGATTTCATAATTCCCTGCAAGACTCCCAGTATGCGTTAAAGTTGCCTTATTTCCTTTTTCAGTTTTCCCACCTTTCACTACAACTATTGGCTTTTTAGATTTCTTAAATAATTCATATATTTTTCTTCCGTTTCTTATGCCCTCTATATACACCCCAATAACCTTTGTTTGCGCATCTTCTATGAAATACTCCAAGAAATCAATCTCATTTAGATCACAAGCATTGCCATAACTAACAAATCTGCTTATACCTATAAGCTCATCAGCGAATCTATCTATAAGTGCAGCCCCTAAGGCACCACTCTGAAATATCAAAGAGATATTCCCTTTTTTTGGCTTTGTTACTTTATTCTCAGGCAAGAATAACACATCAAATTTAGAGTGATTATCCAATATTCCAAGACAATTTGGTCCAATAACTCTAGTTTTGTAGTTATGTTCCTTTATCATGTCTATTAGCTCTCTCTCCCTTTTCACACCTTCTCCTCCAATTTCCCTATACCCAGCTGTAATTACAATAACAAACTTTACTCCTTTCTCCATACATTCCCTTATTACCATATTTGAGATAGAGGCATTTACCACAATGACAGCTACGTCCACTTCATCAGGTACATCCTTTATGGTTTTATATGCTTTTCTTCCTTCAATTTTATCATATTTTGGATTGATGAGATATAGTTTTCCTTTATATTTTGAGATTAAATTTTTCATGATGGTATAGGAGGCTTTTTCTTTATGTGCAGTAGCACCAATAATTGCTACGGATCTCGGAGAAAACAATCTTTCCAAATTTTTCATTTTGCTCATAATTTTATCTATATATACAAAAAACTATATATACATTATAAGTACTTTATTTTATTTAAGATTATTTAATGATGAATTTTCCTTCAAGAGAGGAGGGATAATGTGAAGGCAAAAGAAAAGATAATAAGATCTGCTTTTGTGTTGCTAATTATGAGCGCTTTGCTATGCAATTTATCTTATCCTATATCAATATCTAATCCTCTTTTATGTGATATGTTTAAAAAGGATAATATTCCAAATGATTATTATCCAATTGTAGGTGTAGCAACCGATAATGTGGATGCTAATGGTAATCCAATCAATGGGCATCTTTCTCAATTAACGCCAAATATAAAAGATGGAAATTATACATATGTGATAGCATGCAATACAAAAAATTATGTTGAGATAGAAGGAAAGGTATTAGAGAAGTATCAAACATGTGAAGATTTTGGATATGCATATGTAATAAATATGAGCGATAAGGAAAATGCTCATGTAAAATCTCCATATTCCACTTTACCTGATAAGTATTATAATGAGCTTTGTATTAATATATTGGCATTTTTAGTTGGAGGGAGCGGTCTTATATATTGTGATGTTAAGGATGGAGATTGCAATAGTGATGAAGGATGTATGTTCAAATTTATTGGGACAGGAAGCGGAGGTTCAGCTATTGATTCAAATGCTCATGTATATCATTGCAACACATCTATATTTACTTCTCCTTCTCAATATAAGAGTGTTTGTTGTAAATTACTTGTGAATCCGGAAGGAGAGGTAATAATAGATATAAAATCTTCTATAATATCTCAAAATGAAACATATTTACAATTAGGAATGTATTCACAATTTTTGGTATCTCTTTATAATCCATCAAGCAAACCTCAATCAGTTACATTAGAGCTTGGTACTACAAATGATGAAAACGGAAAGATTTTCAAAAACTTTATATGGTTCAGTGGGAAGGGAGCTGCATCAAAAAGAGAAACAATAACTCTTAAACCTTATGAGAGGGATTATGTGATTGTGAATATCTTTGGAGGAAAGGTTGGGAAATATAAGTTATACATTCTAAAAGATAAGGATGGCGAAAAGATAAAACTTTATGAAATTAATGTTACGGTATTACCTTCTTCTACAATAGGAATTTCTGAGGAATCACCAGAATTTGGGCAGGTGTTTATGCTAGCAATACTAATATGCGCATCTATGTTATTGTACAGAAAACTATAGGTTTTTTAATTTTTTCAATACATACATTAGTTCCTTAGAATCATTTACATAATATAATCTTCCTTTAAATTTTTCTATGTATTTTTCGATCTCATAAGGGAGTTTATCTTTAATGAAGGGTTTATATATGATTGTAGAGTATGATATTCTCTTTCCTGCTAATGTTTCTGGATGAATTATATCTCTTTTTGCTTTTACTTCTGGTTTTTTACCTTCGAACAGCTTATATAAATAGTATCCATAAACCAGTTCACCCATAGAACCTAAGCTAATGCCCAACATCAATATAACATCCCCTAAGATGCAGTGTATGAGATCCTGTTTATACCAATTATTTGTGTCAATGAACTCATCAAACAAAGCATTTCCCCTTACTTTAGTTTCTATATATGTTTTTAGATGCTCTATGCCAAATTCTTTATCACTATAAGGAATAGTGCCTATAACTTTTCTTCCTCCATATTCTTTGTACTTCTTAGCAACCTCAAGGGAAACGCCTCTATCTGGGAGTAAAAGTATCTCACATTCTGTCTTTGCTAAGACTTTCCCAATTTCTTCTATTTCTTTCTCAAAATCTTCTTTTTTGATTTTAAGCAGATTAAAGTAATGATATTCTATATCCCCAGCTCCAATTAAGCATATCTTTAACCTCATGCTTCCACTATTATTTTAAATATGATGGGGAGCGGAAGGTAGTGGACATTCCTATTAGGTAACCTACCTATGTGCCTACCTTATATCTCATGACTCCTCTAACATGGCATATGTGACTTATGGCTGCTCCCTCCCGGGCCTGACCAGGTTCATCACATATACCATCCAGAGGGAGAGATACTCATTGTTCAGCACATAGGCTGTTACCTAATGGATATGCCGCCTACCTTCCTTCGGCACCTCCTTAAGGGCTGGAGGTTACAGGGCCTTGCCCAAGGACCCCTGCCTATCCCCATAATAAATCCATAAGTTATAAATTTAAAAACTTTATTAAAATTCTTATAGAATTATATGAGCGAGTTTTTTAGATATGATGATCCGCATGCTCTTTATTCGTTATGTAAAAGTGTTGTGAAGATATATGAGGATCATAAATTTTTAGATTATTCTTTCTCCCACTCAATTGAAAATTATATGATAAAGAAGATTAAAAATAATAGAGCATACTATTCTAAGGAGTTTGAAGAATTTCTAAAAGAAGATGCCTTATACAATTTTCTTGAAAAATATGTTGATAAGGCTAAGAAAGAGTATAGAAGAGCATTAAAGAAATTTAAAAAGGAATATAAGAAGGCATTATTCTTTAATAAGGTTAATGAGAACCTCTATAAATTCTTTGATGATAAAATTGATATAGAAAAGAGATACACGAAAGTATTAAACATAGCCAAGCAATGGTATATGTTTGCTGAGCCTTTCATTGGAGATGAGAATAAAATAAGGGAAGAGATTTCTCTTCTTATAAAAAAACTTTTGTATCTTATTGACAAAAGATATGTATATAAAGAAATAGAAAAAGAAAAAAGGGAGAGATTGTTTTTCTATTTATTGGGAATAAGGGGAGAGGAAAAAAGAGAGAAATTTAAAAGCATATATAATAAGTTATATAAAAGATATGAGATGTGCAAACCAGAAAATTTACCTGAAAGGAAGATTGAGGTAATAGAGTATCTCTTAGATGTTTATAAAAAAGAGATTCTTCCAGCATATGGTGTTCCAAAGAAAAAGATTGAAAAAATAACCTCTTTATCAGAGCTTATTGCAAGAGTACAAAAAGAAAAGATGAAAAGAGAAAAAAAGGTAAAAACTCTTATAGAGAATATTCTAAATAAATTTCAAGAGAATGAAAAATTAGTTGAGGAATACGTCATAGAAATTGTTGACGGAAAAATAATACCTATTCATCTTAAAAGATTTATGAAGACACTATCACCCAGCAAAGAATATTATGAAAAGATATTTTCCAAATTTAAAAGTGAATCTGGCAAGATACCACTTTCAACACCAATAGGAATAACGATAGCTTATCAGGAATTATCCAGAAAACCACATAAATATAAAGAAACAAAAAAAGAAAGAGAGGAATTATTTTTTTATCTCTTAGGAATGAGAGAAAAAGAGAAGATAGAAAAATTCAAGAAAACATATACTAAGTGGAGTAAGAGATATAAAAAATGTATCCTTAAAAATTTACCTAAAAGAAAGATTGAGGTAATAGAGTATTTATTAGATGTTTATAAAAAAGAAATACTTCCGGCATATAACATTCCAGAAGAAAAAATTGAAGAAATAACATCTTTATCAGAGCTTTTAGCAAGGATATATAAGGAAAAGATGGAAAGAGAAAAGAAAACAAGATTATATATAGAGAAACTCCAAAATAAATTAAAGAATGATGAAGAACTAAAAGAGAAATATATTTTTGAAGATGCTGATGGTGAAAAAATACCTATTAGCTCCTCAATATTTGTTGAAACATTATCGCGAAGTAAAAAGCACTATGAAAAGGTATTTTCAGAATTAAGAAATAAGTTGGGTAAGATTCCTTTATCAACACCAATAAGCATAGTACAAATTTATGAGAGATTACCTAAAAGAAAGAGATTTAAACAATATAAATAAACTTTTATAAACAGAGAAGATACTTTATTCATATATGGCTCCAAATCAACCTATAAAGATTAGGGATTTTAATGAGATTCCATCTGATTTTTTTGAGAAAAATGCCAACATCATTCTTGATCTTTTTGAGAAGGCATGTGATATGTTTATCTTTAAATTCGATGGAGAAGTAGGTATTTTAGCATCAAGTATGGACTGGTTTATGGAGGAATGGGGGAGGGATACATTTATTTCATTACCAGGATTACTTCTGAGCAGATGGAGATATGAGGATGCTAAGAAAATCATTTTAAGATGGGCAAGATATGAAAGGAAAGGATTGATACCTACAACAATAAAAAATAATATTTCGTATTATTTGGATGCTGATTCCTCTTTATGGTTCATAAGAGCATTAAAAAAATACTTTGAATATACCAAGGATATTGAGATTCTTCATGAGGTGAAGTACATCGTAAAGGATATCTTGTATGGCTATATTTATGGAACATCTTATAGAGATGGAGAAAAAATAAAGCATATTTATATGGATGATGATTTTCTCATTGTGACACCTGAGAGAGCCACATGGATGGATGCATCTGCTTTAGGAGCACTTCCGCCAATAACACCACGAAATGGCAAGGCGATAGAGATAAATGCGTTATTTTATGATGCTCTCTTATTTGCTATCCAGATTGAAAAAATAACCTCATATGAGTTTCACATAGATTTGGAATATTATGTTAGAGGTATAAGAAATGCATTTTTGAAGAGGTTTTGGGATAAGGAAAGAGGAATATTTCGTGATGTGATAGATGGAGATCCGAAAGGTAATGCTTTTAGACCAAATCAATTGTTTGCATTATATAGCGAGAAACTTATACCTTTGGACATAGCAAATATTGCGTTTTGCAATATAGAGAAGGCTTTGCTTACTCCTGGAGGAATAAGAACCCTTTCTCCTGATGATCCAGATTATCATGGTAAATATGATACCTATGCTCCTATAGAGATTAAGGATCTCGCATATCATAATGGAACTGCATGGCCATGGTTGATGGGAATATTTTGTGATGTTTACTTTAAAATCAAAAGTGAAGAAAAGAATGAAGAGGAGATTAAAAATAGGATGAGATATTATGTGGCACCACTAATCAATTTTTTAATAGAGAGTCCTTATCATTCACTTCCAGAATTATTTTCTGGAGATCCTCCTCATGATCCAGGTGGTACGAGATCACAGGCATGGAGTGTTGGCGAGATATATAGAATTATAAAGGAATACAAGCTTTTGAATAAATAGAAACCCAAAATTTTATATGTGAGAAGAGACATATAAAATTTATGAAAACTAAAATATAAATAGATTTAATTTTTATAATTTTATTTAATAGAACATATGGGAGGGCTTTTATGAAAATACTCATGCTATCATGGGAGTTTCCTCCAAAGATAATTGGAGGGTTAGGGGTAGTGGTTTATGACCTCTCAAAGGCTCTCCTAAGAAAGAACATAGAAGTGAACATCGTTCTGCCTTTCAATCCAAAAAATAATGAGGAAATCTTTCGCAATAGGATTGTTTCCTTATCAGAGGATATGGAGTTTAATTTTGGAGTGTATGATTCAATAAGGTTTATAGGTGAGTCTATCAAAGGAGAGGATTTTATAAAAAGTATTGAAAAATACACGCAGAGATGCGTAGAAATTTGTAGATATATGGACTTTGATATAATTCATGCTCATGATTGGCTAACTTATAATGCAGCAATGAAGTTAAAGGAAATAACTGGTAAGCCATTTATTGCACATGTTCATTCTACAGAGTTTGATAGAGCAGGAGGAGGATGTGGAAATCCTTTGGTTCATGATATTGAATATCGCGGCCTTAAAGCTGCGGATAAGATTATTGCGGTGAGCGGATTGGTTAAGAGATGGATAGTTGAAAAATATGGAATAGATGAGAATAAAATAGAGGTTGTACATAATGCTATAGAGATAAATCCAGCTATATATATGAATGGTACTGGAAATCCACAACCTAAAAAAGGAAAGTTGGTGTTATATGTTGGGAGATTATCATGGATGAAAGGTGTTGATTATTTCTTGAGGGTTGCTAAAAAAGTTTTAGAAAAGGAGGATGCTTATTTTGTGATAATAGGGACAGGAGAGCTTTTACCACAATTAATAGAGGAGGCATGTAATTTGGGGATAGCGGATAGAGTATTATTTACAGGGTTTGTTGATAGGGAGAGAATTATTAATGAGTATTATAAGATTGCTGATGTTTTGGTTATTCCTTCGAGATCCGAGCCTTTTGGGTTGATAGCATTGGAAGGTGCAATAAATGGCGTGCCTATTGTGATTTCAAAGCAAAGTGGAGTTTCAGAGGTGTTAAATCATACATTGAAGGTAGATTTTTGGGATGTGAATGAAATGGCTAATAAAATACTTGCTCTTTTGAGATATGAGCCATTAAAGAGGATGATAAGCAAGAATGTTGTGAGAGAGGTGGTGAGACTTACATGGGATAAGCAATCACAAAAGATAGTAAATATTTATAATGAAGTTATGAGAGGTAGATAAAGATGGTATCCGTGATTCTTTATTTGCATGTTCATCAACCTTATAGGATAGGAAAATTCTCCTTCTTTGACATAGGTACTGGAAAGAGTTATTGGAATGCTCAAAAGAATAAAGAAATCTTAGATAGAGTAGTAAAAAAGAGCTACTTGCCAACCACAAATCTATTGCTTTATTTGATAAAAGACACCGAGGGAAGGTTTAAGGTATCATTTAGCATAACAGGCATAGTTCTTGAACAGCTTAGCAAATATCATCCAGAGGTAATTGATAATTTCAGAAAGATTGTTGATTTGGGAGGGGAAATAATAGACGAGACATATTATCATTCATTGGCTTTTTTATATTCAAAAAAGGAATTTCGAGAGCAAGTAAAACTTCATAGGGAGATAGTGGAGGATTTATTTGGATATTCTCCAAAAGTTTTTCGCAATACTGAGCTTGTATATTCAAATGATATTGCAAGAGAGGTAGAGAGGCTTGGATATAAGGGTATATTAGCAGAGGGTCATGAAAAGATATTGGGATGGAGATCTCCCGCGTTTATATACAAGTCAAAGGATGGCAATCTAAAGGTTCTTTTGAGACATTATAGATTGAGCGATGATATCTCTTTTAGGTTTTCTTTGCATACATGGGAGGAATACCCGCTAACAGCAGATAAGTTTGCTAGTTGGGTTAATATCCATAATGGAAATGGAGAAGTGGTGAATCTTTTTATGGACTTTGAGACATTTGGAGAACATCAATGGCATGAAACAGGGATCTTTGATTTCTTGTTACATTTGCCACATGAGATATTAAAGCATCCGGATAATGAGTTCTTAACACCATATGAGGCTATTAAGAAGTATCCTTCAAGAGGGGAAATTGATGTTCCTTTTATTGTCTCTTGGGCAGATACAGAGAGAGATTTAACCGCATGGCTTGGTAACAGTATGCAACAATATGCTGCTCAGAGTGTTTATCAATTGGAGGAATATGTAAAGAAATTAAATGATCCCAAGATTCTTGAGGAATGGAGAAGATTGCAGATTTCTGATCACTTCTATTTTATGTGTACAAAATGGTTTGCTGATGGTGATGTGCATAAGTATTTTAATCCTTATGATACTCCTTATGAGGCTTTTATAAATTATATGAATGTGGTTGAGGATTTGAAGCATAGAATATTTGAGTTGCTTAGTTATAAGTATGTAACACGCGAGATGGGACTTAAGTTTTTGGGAGATGTTGAAGTGGATCAGGAGTTTTATTCATGCAATGGCTCTATATTTAGGAATCTAAAAGATCTCTTGGAAGGTTTGAAGAAGATGAAGAAAAAGGATTTTGAGTATCATGTTAATTCCTTTAAGAATGATTTTGCAGAGTGGGTTGAGAAAAGCATAGGTGACAAGTTCCTTGCCCAAAAACTACGCGAATGTAAGGACAAGAAAACCATGATAAGAGCTGTATCTTCACGAATAAGAGAATTAAAGAAAATCATTTGAATAGAACATTTTTCACGTTAACAAAGTAATAAAAATTGGTTAACGGGAAGAAATCGCTATCACAAGCACATTGCAGCATGGTAACCCAAAAGAGGTTAGATGCTCTTTAATCGCTTGAAGAGGTTAGATGCTATAATATGCTATTGATAAGGTATTCCTCCACTTAACCATTCTTTATTATTTTTTAAATTGGTTAAGGGGAGAACATCACCAATACAAAGGTCTTACAGCATGCTAACCCTTTGTGAAGGTTAGCTGCTCTCTAACCGTTTGGAGAGGTTAGCTGCTGTGATATGCTATTGATAAGGAATG
>CAYOWP010000009.1:0-161 GCA_964407715.1 uncultured archaeon
GAGCAGCTAACCTTCACAAAGGGTTAGCATGCTGTAAGACCTTTGTATTGGTGATATTCTCCCGTTAACCATTCATTGAATAAATAAAATATTGGTTAAAGGGAAACATTCCTTATCAATAGCATATCACAGCAGCTAACCTCTCCAAACGGTTAGAGAGC
>CAYOWP010000009.1:261-44012 GCA_964407715.1 uncultured archaeon
AGCTAACCTTCACAAAGGGTTAGCATGCTGTAAGACCTTTGTATTGGTGATGTTCTCCCCTTAACCAATTTAAAAAATAATAAAGAATGGTTAAGTGGAGGAATACCTTATCAATAGCATATTATAGCATCTAACCTCTTCAAGCGATTAAAGAGCATCTAACCTCTTTTGGGTTACCATGCTGCAATGTGCTTGTGATAGCGATTTCTTCCCGTTAACCAATTTTTATTACTTTGTTAACGTGAAAAATGTTCTATTCAAATGATTTTCTTTAATTCTCTTATTCGTGAAGATACAGCTCTTATCATGGTTTTCTTGTCCTTACATTCGCGTAGTTTTTGGGCAAGGAACTTGTCACCTATGCTTTTCTCAACCCACTCTGCAAAATCATTCTTAAAGGAATTAACATGATACTCAAAATCCTTTTTCTTCATCTTCTTCAAACCTTCCAAGAGATCTTTTAGATTCCTAAATATAGAGCCATTGCATGAATAAAACTCCTGATCCACTTCAACATCTCCCAAAAACTTAAGTCCCATCTCGCGTGTTACATACTTATAACTAAGCAACTCAAATATTCTATGCTTCAAATCCTCAACCACATTCATATAATTTATAAAAGCCTCATAAGGAGTATCATAAGGATTAAAATACTTATGCACATCACCATCAGCAAACCATTTTGTACACATAAAATAGAAGTGATCAGAAATCTGCAATCTTCTCCATTCCTCAAGAATCTTGGGATCATTTAATTTCTTTACATATTCCTCCAATTGATAAACACTCTGAGCAGCATATTGTTGCATACTGTTACCAAGCCATGCGGTTAAATCTCTCTCTGTATCTGCCCAAGAGACAATAAAAGGAACATCAATTTCCCCTCTTGAAGGATACTTCTTAATAGCCTCATATGGTGTTAAGAACTCATTATCCGGATGCTTTAATATCTCATGTGGCAAATGTAACAAGAAATCAAAGATCCCTGTTTCATGCCATTGATGTTCTCCAAATGTCTCAAAGTCCATAAAAAGATTCACCACTTCTCCATTTCCATTATGGATATTAACCCAACTAGCAAACTTATCTGCTGTTAGCGGGTATTCCTCCCATGTATGCAAAGAAAACCTAAAAGAGATATCATCGCTCAATCTATAATGTCTCAAAAGAACCTTTAGATTGCCATCCTTTGACTTGTATATAAACGCGGGAGATCTCCATCCCAATATCTTTTCATGACCCTCTGCTAATATACCCTTATATCCAAGCCTCTCTACCTCTCTTGCAATATCATTTGAATATACAAGCTCAGTATTGCGAAAAACTTTTGGAGAATATCCAAATAAATCCTCCACTATCTCCCTATGAAGTTTTACTTGCTCTCGAAATTCCTTTTTTGAATATAAAAAAGCCAATGAATGATAATATGTCTCGTCTATTATTTCCCCTCCCAAATCAACAATCTTTCTGAAATTATCAATTACCTCTGGATGATATTTGCTAAGCTGTTCAAGAACTATGCCTGTTATGCTAAATGATACCTTAAACCTTCCCTCGGTGTCTTTTATCAAATAAAGCAATAGATTTGTGGTTGGCAAGTAGCTCTTTTTTACTACTCTATCTAAGATTTCTTTATTCTTTTGAGCATTCCAATAACTCTTTCCAGTACCTATGTCAAAGAAGGAGAATTTTCCTATCCTATAAGGTTGATGAACATGCAAATAAAGAATCACGGATACCATCTTTATCTACCTCTCATAACTTCATTATAAATATTTACTATCTTTTGTGATTGCTTATCCCATGTAAGTCTCACCACCTCTCTCACAACATTCTTGCTTATCATCCTCTTTAATGGCTCATATCTCAAAAGAGCAAGTATTTTATTAGCCATTTCATTCACATCCCAAAAATCTACCTTCAATGTATGATTTAACACCTCTGAAACTCCACTTTGCTTTGAAATCACAATAGGCACGCCATTTATTGCACCTTCCAATGCTATCAACCCAAAAGGCTCGGATCTCGAAGGAATAACCAAAACATCAGCAATCTTATAATACTCATTAATAATTCTCTCCCTATCAACAAACCCTGTAAATAATACTCTATCCGCTATCCCCAAATTACATGCCTCCTCTATTAATTGTGGTAAAAGCTCTCCTGTCCCTATTATCACAAAATAAGCATCCTCCTTTTCTAAAACTTTTTTAGCAACCCTCAAGAAATAATCAACACCTTTCATCCATGATAATCTCCCAACATATAACACCAACTTTCCTTTTTTAGGTTGTGGATTTCCAGTACCATTCATATATATAGCTGGATTTATCTCTATAGCATTATGTACAACCTCTATTTTATTCTCATCTATTCCATATTTTTCAACTATCCATCTCTTAACCAATCCGCTCACCGCAATAATCTTATCCGCAGCTTTAAGGCCGCGATATTCAATATCATGAACCAAAGGATTTCCACATCCTCCTCCTGCTCTATCAAACTCTGTAGAATGAACATGTGCAATAAATGGCTTACCAGTTATTTCCTTTAACTTCATTGCTGCATTATAAGTTAGCCAATCATGAGCATGAATTATATCAAAGTCCATATATCTACAAATTTCTACGCATCTCTGCGTGTATTTTTCAATACTTTTTATAAAATCCTCTCCTTTGATAGACTCACCTATAAACCTTATTGAATCATACACTCCAAAATTAAACTCCATATCCTCTGATAAGGAAACAATCCTATTGCGAAAGATTTCCTCATTATTTTTTGGATTGAAAGGCAGAACGATGTTCACTTCTATGTTCTTTCTTAGGAGAGCCTTTGAGAGGTCATAAACCACTACCCCTAACCCTCCAATTATCTTTGGAGGAAACTCCCATGATAGCATGAGTATTTTCATAAAAGCCCTCCCATATGTTCTATTAAATAAAATTATAAAAATTAAATCTATTTATATTTTAGTTTTCATAAATTTTATATGTCTCTTCTCACATATAAAATTTTGGGTTTCTATTTATTCAAAAGCTTGTATTCCTTTATAATTCTATATATCTCGCCAACACTCCATGCCTGTGATCTCGTACCACCTGGATCATGAGGAGGATCTCCAGAAAATAATTCTGGAAGTGAATGATAAGGACTCTCTATTAAAAAATTGATTAGTGGTGCCACATAATATCTCATCCTATTTTTAATCTCCTCTTCATTCTTTTCTTCACTTTTGATTTTAAAGTAAACATCACAAAATATTCCCATCAACCATGGCCATGCAGTTCCATTATGATATGCGAGATCCTTAATCTCTATAGGAGCATAGGTATCATATTTACCATGATAATCTGGATCATCAGGAGAAAGGGTTCTTATTCCTCCAGGAGTAAGCAAAGCCTTCTCTATATTGCAAAACGCAATATTTGCTATGTCCAAAGGTATAAGTTTCTCGCTATATAATGCAAACAATTGATTTGGTCTAAAAGCATTACCTTTCGGATCTCCATCTATCACATCACGAAATATTCCTCTTTCCTTATCCCAAAACCTCTTCAAAAATGCATTTCTTATACCTCTAACATAATATTCCAAATCTATGTGAAACTCATATGAGGTTATTTTTTCAATCTGGATAGCAAATAAGAGAGCATCATAAAATAACGCATTTATCTCTATCGCCTTGCCATTTCGTGGTGTTATTGGCGGAAGTGCTCCTAAAGCAGATGCATCCATCCATGTGGCTCTCTCAGGTGTCACAATGAGAAAATCATCATCCATATAAATATGCTTTATTTTTTCTCCATCTCTATAAGATGTTCCATAAATATAGCCATACAAGATATCCTTTACGATGTACTTCACCTCATGAAGAATCTCAATATCCTTGGTATATTCAAAGTATTTTTTTAATGCTCTTATGAACCATAAAGAGGAATCAGCATCCAAATAATACGAAATATTATTTTTTATTGTTGTAGGTATCAATCCTTTCCTTTCATATCTTGCCCATCTTAAAATGATTTTCTTAGCATCCTCATATCTCCATCTGCTCAGAAGTAATCCTGGTAATGAAATAAATGTATCCCTCCCCCATTCCTCCATAAACCAGTCCATACTTGATGCTAAAATACCTACTTCTCCATCGAATTTAAAGATAAACATATCACATGCCTTCTCAAAAAGATCAAGAATGATGTTGGCATTTTTCTCAAAAAAATCAGATGGAATCTCATTAAAATCCCTAATCTTTATAGGTTGATTTGGAGCCATATATGAATAAAGTATCTTCTCTGTTTATAAAAGTTTATTTATATTGTTTAAATCTCTTTCTTTTAGGTAATCTCTCATAAATTTGTACTATGCTTATTGGTGTTGATAAAGGAATCTTACCCAACTTATTTCTTAATTCTGAAAATACCTTTTCATAGTGCTTTTTACTTCGCGATAATGTTTCAACAAATATTGAGGAGCTAATAGGTATTTTTTCACCATCAGCATCTTCAAAAATATATTTCTCTTTTAGTTCTTCATCATTCTTTAATTTATTTTGGAGTTTCTCTATATATAATCTTGTTTTCTTTTCTCTTTCCATCTTTTCCTTATATATCCTTGCTAAAAGCTCTGATAAAGATGTTATTTCTTCAATTTTTTCTTCTGGAATGTTATATGCCGGAAGTATTTCTTTTTTATAAACATCTAATAAATACTCTATTACCTCAATCTTTCTTTTAGGTAAATTTTTAAGGATACATTTTTTATATCTCTTACTCCACTTAGTATATGTTTTCTTGAATTTTTCTATCTTCTCTTTTTCTCTCATTCCTAAGAGATAAAAAAATAATTCCTCTCTTTCTTTTTTTGTTTCTTTATATTTATGTGGTTTTCTGGATAATTCCTGATAAGCTATCGTTATTCCTATTGGTGTTGAAAGTGGTATCTTGCCAGATTCACTTTTAAATTTGGAAAATATCTTTTCATAATATTCTTTGCTGGGTGATAGTGTCTTCATAAATCTTTTAAGATGAATAGGTATTATTTTTCCGTCAACAATTTCTATGACGTATTCCTCAACTAATTTTTCATTCTCTTGAAATTTATTTAGAATATTCTCTATAAGAGTTTTTACCTTTTTTTCTCTTTTCATCTTTTCTTTTTGTACTCTTGCAATAAGCTCTGATAAAGAGGTTATTTTTTCAATCTTTTTCTTTGGAACACCATATGCTGGAAGAATCTCTTTTTTATAAACATCTAAGAGATACTCTATTACCTCAATCTTCCTTTCAGGTAAATTTTCTGGTTTGCACATCTCATATCTTTTATATAACTTATTATATATGCTTTTAAATTTCTCTCTTTTTTCCTCTCCCCTTATTCCCAATAAATAGAAAAACAATCTCTCCCTTTTTTCTTTTTCTATTTCTTTATATACATATCTTTTGTCAATAAGATACAAAAGTTTTTTTATAAGAAGAGAAATCTCTTCCCTTATTTTATTCTCATCTCCAATGAAAGGCTCAGCAAACATATACCATTGCTTGGCTATGTTTAATACTTTCGTGTATCTCTTTTCTATATCAATTTTATCATCAAAGAATTTATAGAGGTTCTCATTAACCTTATTAAAGAATAATGCCTTCTTATATTCCTTTTTAAATTTCTTTAATGCTCTTCTATACTCTTTCTTAGCCTTATCAACATATTTTTCAAGAAAATTGTATAAGGCATCTTCTTTTAGAAATTCTTCAAACTCCTTAGAATAGTATGCTCTATTATTTTTAATCTTCTTTATCATATAATTTTCAATTGAGTGGGAGAAAGAATAATCTAAAAATTTATGATCCTCATATATCTTCACAACACTTTTACATAACGAATAAAGAGCATGCGGATCATCATATCTAAAAAACTCGCTCATATAATTCTATAAGAATTTTAATAAAGTTTTTAAATTTATAACTTATGGATTTATTATGGGGATAGGCAGGGGTCCTTGGGCAAGGCCCTGTAACCTCCAGCCCTTAAGGAGGTGCCGAAGGAAGGTAGGCGGCATATCCATTAGGTAACAGCCTATGTGCTGAACAATGAGTATCTCTCCCTCTGGATGGTATATGTGATGAACCTGGTCAGGCCCGGGAGGGAGCAGCCATAAGTCACATATGCCATGTTAGAGGAGTCATGAGATATAAGGTAGGCACATAGGTAGGTTACCTAATAGGAATGTCCACTACCTTCCGCTCCCCATCATATTTAAAATAATAGTGGAAGCATGAGGTTAAAGATATGCTTAATTGGAGCTGGGGATATAGAATATCATTACTTTAATCTGCTTAAAATCAAAAAAGAAGATTTTGAGAAAGAAATAGAAGAAATTGGGAAAGTCTTAGCAAAGACAGAATGTGAGATACTTTTACTCCCAGATAGAGGCGTTTCCCTTGAGGTTGCTAAGAAGTACAAAGAATATGGAGGAAGAAAAGTTATAGGCACTATTCCTTATAGTGATAAAGAATTTGGCATAGAGCATCTAAAAACATATATAGAAACTAAAGTAAGGGGAAATGCTTTGTTTGATGAGTTCATTGACACAAATAATTGGTATAAACAGGATCTCATACACTGCATCTTAGGGGATGTTATATTGATGTTGGGCATTAGCTTAGGTTCTATGGGTGAACTGGTTTATGGATACTATTTATATAAGCTGTTCGAAGGTAAAAAACCAGAAGTAAAAGCAAAAAGAGATATAATTCATCCAGAAACATTAGCAGGAAAGAGAATATCATACTCTACAATCATATATAAACCCTTCATTAAAGATAAACTCCCTTATGAGATCGAAAAATACATAGAAAAATTTAAAGGAAGATTATATTATGTAAATGATTCTAAGGAACTAATGTATGTATTGAAAAAATTAAAAAACCTATAGTTTTCTGTACAATAACATAGATGCGCATATTAGTATTGCTAGCATAAACACCTGCCCAAATTCTGGTGATTCCTCAGAAATTCCTATTGTAGAAGAAGGTAATACCGTAACATTAATTTCATAAAGTTTTATCTTTTCGCCATCCTTATCTTTTAGAATGTATAACTTATATTTCCCAACCTTTCCTCCAAAGATATTCACAATCACATAATCCCTCTCATAAGGTTTAAGAGTTATTGTTTCTCTTTTTGATGCAGCTCCCTTCCCACTGAACCATATAAAGTTTTTGAAAATCTTTCCGTTTTCATCATTTGTAGTACCAAGCTCTAATGTAACTGATTGAGGTTTGCTTGATGGATTATAAAGAGATACCAAAAATTGTGAATACATTCCTAATTGTAAATATGTTTCATTTTGAGATATTATAGAAGATTTTATATCTATTATTACCTCTCCTTCCGGATTCACAAGTAATTTACAACAAACACTCTTATATTGAGAAGGAGAAGTAAATATAGATGTGTTGCAATGATATACATGAGCATTTGAATCAATAGCTGAACCTCCGCTTCCTGTCCCAATAAATTTGAACATACATCCTTCATCACTATTGCAATCTCCATCCTTAACATCACAATATATAAGACCGCTCCCTCCAACTAAAAATGCCAATATATTAATACAAAGCTCATTATAATACTTATCAGGTAAAGTGGAATATGGAGATTTTACATGAGCATTTTCCTTATCGCTCATATTTATTACATATGCATATCCAAAATCTTCACATGTTTGATACTTCTCTAATACCTTTCCTTCTATCTCAACATAATTTTTTGTATTGCATGCTATCACATATGTATAATTTCCATCTTTTATATTTGGCGTTAATTGAGAAAGATGCCCATTGATTGGATTACCATTAGCATCCACATTATCGGTTGCTACACCTACAATTGGATAATAATCATTTGGAATATTATCCTTTTTAAACATATCACATAAAAGAGGATTAGATATTGATATAGGATAAGATAAATTGCATAGCAAAGCGCTCATAATTAGCAACACAAAAGCAGATCTTATTATCTTTTCTTTTGCCTTCACATTATCCCTCCTCTCTTGAAGGAAAATTCATCATTAAATAATCTTAAATAAAATAAAGTACTTATAATGTATATATAGTTTTTTGTATATATAGATAAAATTATGAGCAAAATGAAAAATTTGGAAAGATTGTTTTCTCCGAGATCCGTAGCAATTATTGGTGCTACTGCACATAAAGAAAAAGCCTCCTATACCATCATGAAAAATTTAATCTCAAAATATAAAGGAAAACTATATCTCATCAATCCAAAATATGATAAAATTGAAGGAAGAAAAGCATATAAAACCATAAAGGATGTACCTGATGAAGTGGACGTAGCTGTCATTGTGGTAAATGCCTCTATCTCAAATATGGTAATAAGGGAATGTATGGAGAAAGGAGTAAAGTTTGTTATTGTAATTACAGCTGGGTATAGGGAAATTGGAGGAGAAGGTGTGAAAAGGGAGAGAGAGCTAATAGACATGATAAAGGAACATAACTACAAAACTAGAGTTATTGGACCAAATTGTCTTGGAATATTGGATAATCACTCTAAATTTGATGTGTTATTCTTGCCTGAGAATAAAGTAACAAAGCCAAAAAAAGGGAATATCTCTTTGATATTTCAGAGTGGTGCCTTAGGGGCTGCACTTATAGATAGATTCGCTGATGAGCTTATAGGTATAAGCAGATTTGTTAGTTATGGCAATGCTTGTGATCTAAATGAGATTGATTTCTTGGAGTATTTCATAGAAGATGCGCAAACAAAGGTTATTGGGGTGTATATAGAGGGCATAAGAAACGGAAGAAAAATATATGAATTATTTAAGAAATCTAAAAAGCCAATAGTTGTAGTGAAAGGTGGGAAAACTGAAAAAGGAAATAAGGCAACTTTAACGCATACTGGGAGTCTTGCAGGGAATTATGAAATCTTTAAAGGAATGTGTAATCAAACAAATGCAATTCTTGCTAATAATTTTAGAGATTTTGAGAATTATCTGAAGATATTCTCTATTGGCAAAAAAATGACAAAAAAGGAAGTTTTGGTTATCACCAATGGAGGAGGATTTGGAGTGTTAGCAGCTGATGAAATTTCCTCATCTAAATTACTATCGCTTTATGAGTTAACATCTAAAGATATTCGTAGAGTTAGAAAATATCTACCAGAATATGCTAATATACACAATCCCTTAGATATTATTGGAGATGCGGATAGTGAGAGATATAAAAATGTGCTTAATGCTTTTTCTGATAATCCAAAAATAGGTGCTTTTATAGTAATCATGCTTGTACAAACTTTCTCTTTAGGAAAAGAGGTAATTGACGTTTTATCTGAATATAACAAAGTCACAGATAAAATTATAGTTGGTGTGGTTGAAGGTGGTACATATGCAAACATTTTTAGAAAAATGCTTGAGAGCAAAGGTATAATTGCATATTCTTCAGTTTATGAAGCTGTAGATTCTTTGGAAAAGCTATATAGATGGAGTGTTGGAAAAAAGTATTGATGCTTTAGATTTACTTATACTTTAATTTTACTTCCTTTGAGATTATAATATCTGGATTGTATGGCATAAATGCCCTTATTAAAGCTATTCTTTTTTCCTTATTTTCCTCAATAACATATGTTATATCATTTGAATCTTTATGCTCTAAAGTAGATACAAATGAATGTCGCGTATATACTGCTAACGATACATTTTTATATTTTTCATTAATATATGATGCTATCTTGTTAGTTAAAAGAGTATAAGCAAAAATCAGTCGTGCTACTGATTCTCTATGCGGTCTCTTAGGATAATATGTATCAAAAATGTTATCAAAATGCTTATTAAAAAATCTTATTACTTCATTCAATTTCTCATTGGAATTAACTTCTTCCCAGGCTATATCATAAGATTCTAACATCTTATAAGGTATCATATGATATAATTGATAAGATATAATTTTTTTGTTATTGTGATATATTCCACCATCTCTTATCTCTATCTCTACAGGTGCTTTCCTAATAGAGTTAAAAGAGAACTCACCATATTGAAGTCCTTTGGTTATGAGGTATAGAGAAACCAAAAGATCCCCAGGGATTACAGGATTCTTCTCCCTATGTATTGGATTTGGATCCTTGCTTATATTATTTACAAACTCATACACCGCTTGTGGTGTGATATTGATCCTCATACTATATTGAATTATTTCAGTAAAATATTTAAAGTTTCAGGAAATCTTCGTTGTTTTTCATTTTTGGTTAACGGAAAACATAATCCCTTTTATCCAGCGTATTGGAGCAGCTAACCCGCAGAAGAGATTAGCATGCTGCAAAACCTTTATGATAGCGATTTCCTCCCGTTAACCATTTCATTGAATAAATAAAAATGGTTAACGGGAAGAATACATTATCAATAGCATATCAGAGAAGCTAAACTCTCCGAGCGGTTTTGAAGCAGCTAACCTTTTGGAGATGGTTAGCATGCTGCAAGCTCCTTGTATTGATGATATCCTCCCGTTAACCATTTCATTGAATAAATAAAATATGGTTAAGGGGAAAATTACCTTCCGAAGAGAGCATATAACAACAGCTAACCTTCACAAAGGGTTACTATACTCCAATGTGCTTATGATGGTGATATCTTCCCGTTAACCAGATTAAATAAAAATGGTTAAGGGGCAGCATAGCCTCTCAAGAGAGCATATCACAGCATCTAACCTCTTCAAGCGGTTAGAGAGCAGCTAACCTTTTAAATAGGTTAGCATGCTCAAAACCTTTATAATAGCGATTTCTTCCCGTTAACCATTCAGTGGATAAATAAAATAGGGTTAAGGGGAAGAATACCTTATCAATGAGCCATATCAGAGCAGCTAACCTCTGGTAAAGGGTTAGCATGCTCTAATGTGTCTTGAAAAGCGATATTTTCGCGTTAACCAATTTCTTATTTTGAAAACCATACAAAAATTTAAAAATTTTTTCAAAAATTATATTAGCATGATATGGTATATAGAGGGCTTCTTAGAAGGGAGGATCTCTATAATCCAAGAAATGTCAAGTTGTACAAGCCATTCAATGAGGTTATAGAAGAAATCAAGAAATATCCAAAAGGAACAATGTTAAATGCTCATTTTTATGGATATCTATATCATGGCGGTGATCCAGGGATCCTAAGAATTATTCCCTTACAGAGGAAAGTGAATTAATGGTGAAAGCATTAGCAACCATTCTCACAAATGAAGAAAAATATTTTTTAAAGGAAAAGACTCCTATAGCTATTCATGAAGGCAATACTGTGTTAGTTAAAGATGCTATTCCTGGGGTAGAAATTATTTATGAAGCTATAAAAAAGGAAATCTCTTATCCTCTCTCATATTATCATGTATTAAAGGATAATAAAAATACCGATACCCTTAGAGAAATAAGATCTATTTATAGGGAATCTAAAAGGCTTAATCTTTGTAGGATTTACTCTATAGCATTCCCAAATCATATGCTTGCCATAGAAAGAATATGGAACATCTATAAGCTATACCAAAAAATAGGAAAAAAAGAAATCCCCCTAAATTCTATGTTAACCCTATAACTGAGGTCTTTAAATATTATCATAGAGAAGATCTTGCTAAAAAGTGCGATACTAAGACTATGAAAGAAAGAGAAATTACAGAGCTCATAGATTATTATTCCTTAGGATTAATGAGAATGTTCGTATCTTTTAAACCATTAAAATGGACGGCTAAAAAGCTTATCAACGTGTATAATTATGACAAAAGCAAAAAATGAGATATCATCAAAATCTAAAACTCTAAACTATATCTTAAAAATGCTAATACGCCACCCATTGATTTTATTTGGTTATAGTATGGATTTATATCTTCCACAATGATTATTCTTGCAGAGGTATGCTCAGCTTTCTCAAAGATTTCTTTAACCTCCTTTATCTTAAGATATTCATACGCAATAATTAGTGTTTCAACAGCACCCATATCAAGTGCGCGCATCACATAATCAAAGCCATAAGTGACCAATCCAGATTGCTTTTTGAGTTCTTCAAAAAACCTCTCTATGATAGAGATTTCCTCTTCTATTGTACTTTCACGTAATGCCCTTGAAAGTAATCCTCTCCTTACAATCTCCTTCAATCCCGTCTCTCCAGTAACGCTTGTATCTCCAACAAATGCTTTACAGTTTTTTAGTTTTTTCATTACTTCATCTTTTGCAAAACCTGGACCTGCAAGAATGACAATATCATATCTATCGCATATCTCATCAATTTTATCAGCGACTTCCTCATAAAAGATTTCATTATCCTCTACTCCTTTTTTTATTTTGTTTTTTATTGTAAAAATCTCTTTAACAGAAGAGCGTCTTATTTCTCCAAAAGTGGCTTCCTTATTATCAACCACAACACCTAAAACATTGAAAGATTTATGGCTCTTAAGTTTTTTAATGATGCTTCTAAATAGCTCATCTATTTTAGATTTATAGAGATCAAATTTATCCTCTATGGTTAATACAAAAGAGTGATGTCCTTTTAGTATATCCTCTGGCGCCTCTGTTATCTCCCCCAACACTCTCACCTGTTTATTATCTAAATCCAAAGAAACATTTTTAACTCTTATCTTTATATATGCTTTTTTCTTCTCTCCTCTTTCTCCTCGTGATGTTGTTCTAAAATCTACTTTACCTACCAAATCTTCTGGTTCTATGATCTTATCTAAATAATATAAATCCTCAAAGCTCTCAATGATTATCGTAAACCCATTTTTCTCTTTTTTTGGATATATCTTCATAAAGATGAAATATTATGTAGAGATAATATTAAAAATCTTTGAACTGTCTTTAAAAAAGAAAAAAGGTTAGCATGCTGTAAAACTTCAGAGAATTGGTTAACGGGAAGATTACATTATCAATGAGACATATCAGAGCAGCTAACCTCTTCAAGCGGTTTTGAAGCAGCTAACCTCTTGTAAAGGGTTAGCATGCTCTAATGTGCCTTGAAAAGCGATTTTTCCCGTTAACCAGATTTTATTTTAAATAAAAAGTGGTTAAGGGGAAACATAGCCTCTTAAGAGGGCATATAACAACAGCTAAACTCTTTTAAAGGTTACCATGCTGTGATTCGCTTGTGATAGCGAATTCCTCGCGTTAACCACATTCCCAATAAAAATTTTTGATTAACATGACGCACCTCAAACAAAAAGTGCATCAAAGTGGTTATGCTTTTTAGAGGAAAGGAAAATCTTTATATTAATCCTAATATATTATTTTTATTTATGATTATGGAGAATGAGAAATCAAGGATTGGCTTTGTTTCTATGGAAGTCTTAATTAGTGATTTAAGAAACTATGCAGGGGGTTTGGGAATCTTAGCAGGTGGGTTGTTCTCAGCAGCAAGAGATATAAGATATCCAATGACAGGGTTCACTTTGGTATATAAAAAAGGATATGTAAAAAATAGAATACAAAACGGAGAAATCATATTTGAAGAAGACCCTTTTGACCCTGAGGAATTCTTTATAAAAATAAAAAGAAAATTCTGCATAGATTTGGAAAACATGAAAATATGGTTTCAGGCATGGAAATATAATTTAAGTGATGATGTAGAGGTCTATTTTATAGATACGGATATAGAAGAAAATGATGAAAAAATAAGAAGGTTAAGTGATAGGGTGTACATTGATAGGGATAAAGAAGAATTTATACTAAAGAGGATACTTTTAGGTCTTGGAACATTAAAAATAGTGGATGAGCTTAATCTCCCTATCAAAAAATTTCATCTCAATGAATCGCATTGCGTATTTCTTGCTATTGAATTACTTAAGAGATATCAAAACATTGAAAAAACAAAAAATAAAATAATATTTACATCTCACACCCCCCTGCCTCATGGTCATGAAGTGTATGAATATGAACATGTTGAGAAGTACTATAAAGTTCCTGATATCATAAAAAGTATTTCTCCAGAGAAACTTCATACAACGCTTGTGCTATTAAAACTTTCCTCATATAAAAATTGCGTATCTTGGAAGCATTGGCTAATTATAAAGAAAATGTTTCATGATGAAGATATAGATTATATCACAAATGGAGTTCATACAAAATGGATTGAACAACCCATGAGGATTTTATATGATAAATACATTCCAAGATGGTTCCATCATCCTGAGAAATTCGTGTATGCTGGTAACATAGATCTCGAAGAGCTTAAAGAAGCTAAACAGATTATAAAGAAAAAACTAATAAATGTAATAAACTCTGAAGCCATATATAACAAGAGGTTTGATAAAACAAGTATCTTATTGGTTTTAAGAAGGAGAATAACTGGCTATAAAAGAAACGATATTGTCTTCAAGGATATTGAAAGAATAGAAGAAATCTCCAAGAGATACAAAGTGCAGGTTTTGGTAAGCGGTACATTGCATCCGCATGATAACAGTGGAAAGAAGATACTCAAATATCTCCTTGATATAATGCCAACATTAAATCACTCAAAACTTGCGATTCTTCTTAAGAATGGTAAACCTTATGAAAGGATCGCAGTAAGTGGAGGAGATCTATTTATTCATTCTCCTATTCCTCCATATGAAGCCTGCGGAACATCATGGATGAGAGCATCTTTAAATGCGGTACCTGTACTCTCATCTAAAGATGGCGGTACCTTAGAGGCTATAGTTGATGGATATAATGGATGGTTTTTTGGAAAGAACATACTAAATCCTGAGGAATTTAATGAAAAGGAAGACATAAAGGATTTCTATGATAAGTTAGAGGAGATATTAAAGTTGTATAGGGAAAGAGAGCATGAATATCTTCAGATAGGAAGAAATGCTTTGAAGGTTGTGGGTAGCTTGTTCAATACGCACAGAACCTTGACAGAATACATTAAGAGAGCATATGAAAAATAAGAAATCAAAGCTTTTAGAATTGGTTAACTGGAGACGTAGCCATATCAAAAAAGTGCTATTTGCGCGTTAAGTTTCCGCTTAACAATAAAGAATTATTGGACAATGCCTGGCATGTGATTATAAGCGATAGTTTTAAAAATATTGATATATTAATATATTGTTATGTTAAAATATTTAAAAATGAAAATTCTGATAACTGTATTCCTTTTATATATCTTTGTTAGTATTGCATATTCTCAACAAATAATAGAGCATTATCCTCTCCTTAATGAAAAAAATATCTCCTATGATGATACCACTACCAATGATATAACCTATATTCTTAATGATAGCAAAATAAATTATATAGAGGTGTATTTTGAAAGCGGATCAACTCAAGCAAATGTAACTTTTCTTATTGATGGTGAACCATCTGAAAATTGTCTTTTAGATACCACAAATGATTATATAAACGTAACAATATTATGGTATGACAATCCTGATGATATTCCACAACGTGATGACAAAACCAAAAAATGCGATACAAACATCATAAAATTATCCAAACAAAACAATAAATCTATTGAAATTAGAGTTAAAACTCTATTGAATAACAATGAGATTGAGTATTATTATAAACAACTCTTCTATAATAATTTTGAATATCACGTGTCTCCCTCTTCATCATATCCCCTTGATACTAATGCTGAAAATCTGACTTATCCTTTTAATTTCTCATATGTTTTTCCTTATAATAACATCATTAAAATTGCTTATGTTAAGTATCCTTATTGCATTGATAACAACGATGATAATCCCTCATCTCACAAGCTTTTATGTGATGAAGATACTCCCTGCGAGAAGAATAAGAATTTTCCTTTTTATGTTGATCTCTCACAATTGATTTATGATGATGACGTAAAAGATACCTTCTCTCCTATATTTGATATAAGAATACTTACACGCACGCCTTATGAATGGATTAATACAACATATTATTATTACTTGGATGACAAGCCACCACAGATAATAGAATTTTCTTCTTTTCCTGAGAACAACTCAAATATTATAAATCACACATATATAGAGCTAAACTTAACTTTTGAGGATGTAAAAAATAACTCAAAGGCATGTTCATATTGGATTAATGGAAAATATAAGGGATATCTAAGTTATGAGGAATGTAAGCATATACTTCTTAATGATTTACCACAAAAAGACATCAAAATTAATCTAACTCTATATGATTATGCAAATAACACGAAATCATATCTCTTTGTATTCAATAAGGCAAATAATGTAATGGATTGCTACTTTTCTTTAGATAGAGATTCATTGACATGTTATCATAAAGGCCTACCATTAATGCAACCTTATCTTGACTTTGAAAAAAGAGAAAACATCTCTTCATCTGAGAATCTCACTATTGTACTTAGAATACCTGAGATTCCATCTAATGTTAACACCATTCTACTTAATGGTTTCTCTGATGAGATCTCATATATAAAAGGATGCGCTTTCTTTAAATATTGGAAAAATAACAAGACATTAATATGTAAAAATCATAAAGGAAATATTACCATCTATTACTCCCCTAATAAAACAGCAAATCCTTTTGAAATAAAAATAGATGGCATAGAACAGGATACATCAAAAGAGAGTGAAATATTAGGCGCTACATATATTATAGCAAACATCTCTATAATAAACAAAGATGATGCTTTTGTTACTCATCTTCCATTTAAAGATGTTAAATACAACCTAACAGAGTTTTTAAATGAAAAGTTGCCCTATTATGTGCCATACGATGGTGAGCATGGCAAAATAGATATAAACTATAAGGCTTTTGTAACAGTTAAGTTAAAGGGATATTATAGAGTAATATCTTCATATACAAATGATTATTATTTAAAGAATGAAGAGATATATCTTACAAAACCTTTAAATGTATATCTAAAACAAAAAGTTATCAACAAAGATAATATCTATTTTGTTGATTTAAAGACAAGATTTCCAATGCGATATTCAGATATCTTTAATGAAACCTCTTGTGATTTAAAGGAACCTCTTTATATAAATATATTTCCCTTAGAAAATAAAGAAATCGAAGCGCGATATGAATGTGATATTATTAAGTTATCAACGCAATTTGTTAAAACAAAAATAAGCAATAAGAGAATAAAATACTCGTATATTGTCTCATATTATATTCCTTACACACGTTTATTAAATGGAAAGACGTTAAAATACATCCTAAATACCAATGATTTGAAACACTTTGATGAAAGAGAGGCATTGGTAGTGTATCAAAATGATTTGTCTAATTCGTTAAATTACACGTTAGATGAGGACATGCTAATAATTCAATTGCCATACAATAGCGGAAGCCATAAAATATATGTAGAATATTGGTACAAGTTGCCAAAAAAAGCAAATGTAAGCACATCCGATAAATCAAATACAGAAGATACGCATAAAATATCTGAAAATAATGCGCAATCCAATAAGCACAACAAACACGTGAGATCATCAAACTCAAACAATAAAAATCAAAATACAAACTCCTTGAATAAAACACCATCAAACGAAACTACTGAAAGCGATACTGAAAGCGAAATAGAATTTGTAGAAAATGCAATAACCCAAAATGAAGAAAAAAGCATAAATGCCTTTGCAAGCATAACTGGAAGGATCATTGATATTACAAGAGATAAATCTTTTAAAGTTATTGGTGTTATATTTTTTATAGGGATATCAAGTTTTATAGGATATAGCTATATAATGAAAAGGAAAAAGGAAAGAATGAGGAAATCAAGAAAGGAATATATAAAGCATCTCAAAGAGGTGTTTTGAATAATGATAAACCTAAGAAAGCAAAGTTTAAAAAGCAAAATCATGTTGATTTTTTGCATAATCCTAGGGATCTTACTTGTTTATTTTTCTGTTCATATTTTTTATTCTCCATATCATATATATTCGTCTCTATTAATGAGTGATAGCAATATAGATGCAAGGTTAGTGGCAAAGAACCTTGGGATAAAAGAAAAAAATATTAACAGGATATACAACTTAGAGGAATATGATATCTCTCTCATTAAAAATAAATCCATATACTCAAACAAAAAGACATTAATAAAAATAAAAAACTTTGAGATACAAACATATAAAACAAAAGTAGATATCTTAAGCATAAAATCCAACCCACTTTATAGAGAAGTAACCTATAAAATCTATAATGATACAAAATATTTCATTCTCTCAAAAACAGATGGAGATGTATTAATAGATATAAGAGATAAAAAAGGAAAAAAGATATCATTCACAAAAATAAAATATATAGAAAACCTAAAAAAAGAATGGAAAAGCAATGCACATTGGGTAGAGAATATCAAGGAAGATTTGAGAAAAAAAGGGATCTCACCAGAAAGCATAGAGGATATCTTTTATAAAGAAATTCTTCCAGATAACTCATGGATTAACATTCTTTATGAAATAGATAACACAAATATAGAATATCCAATTACAATAACAATGAAATCACGACCACAATATTCCTTTAAACTCTTCTATTTTGATCCTTTCTATAGTGGTTGGTGGAATGAATCTTGGGAGTATAGGAGCATATATTACCTAAAAAATACAAATAACTATAGTTTAAAAAACAACTCTGTACTTCTCATCCTAAACTCAACAAACTTTAAATGGGATCTCGCAAATTCAGATTTAAGCGACATAAGAATAACCCAGTTTAATGAAACAACCCAAACAGAAACTTTGTTATCTCATTGGATAGAATATGTGGATAGCGTCAACAAAAAAGGATATGTATGGGTAAGAGTGCAAAATTTATCTGCTAATGGTAATATAACTCTTTTCATTTATCACTATAATCCCGATGCTGCTGATGAAAGCGATGGCTATAAAACATTTGATTTTTTTGATGACTTTCCTGGAACATCTTTAGATTCATCAAAATGGGTAGATGTTGATGGCTCATATACAGTATCAGATGGTATGTTCAAAGGTACTGGAGGAGATTCTATAGAGCATGTTAGAACAGCTCAATATTTCTACATGCCCTTTGTGGTTGGAATTTCAATGATGGCACAAACATCTGAAGATTTTGATGGTGGTGTAGCAGTAGGAAATGCCTCCGGAGATATAACCATAGCAACAGATGATTATCCAGGCGGAAATGTTATGTATATTCACTATCCAGATTGGTGGAGTAATACTATTTCTGGCGGAGGAAGCGGAGTGTCAACATCATCATGGAGAACTTATAAATTAATTATGAAAAATAATTCACTTGAGTGGTATAATTATGAAGATGACACCACAACTTCCTCCACAAATGCACCTCCTATCAGAGATGGATATGTTTTCATAGTTAATGATGCTGATTCATCATCTCAAACAGCATATTTTGATTATATTTACGTGACTAAGTATTATCATAACGATACCATATTAATTTATAACTCCACAGAGTATGTTGGCAGCTTTAATGTTACAATTACATTTCCTCCAAATAACATGAAACTTTATAGGTACGAGTCATTTTATCTAAATAGCACCGTCAAAGCAAGAGGATTCTCATTATATGATAATGGAAGTAAAATCCTATCTGATTATAATGACTTTATATACTACGATTACATGGAAAACATAACAATTATTGATGCTTCCCCTGAAGACTATCTAAAACTTGCACCACTCACTACAGATTGGTATAGTGGATATAGTGATTGGCTATATCGTAAACCCATAAATATTACAAATCCAAACAATGAGGACCTTAAAGACTTCCAGATAAATCTAACAATAGATACACAAACATTAATCAGCCAAGGCAAGATGAACACAACATGTCAGGATATAAGATTCACATACTATAATGAAACATCAAAACAAGAGAAACCAATACCTTATTGGATTGAGAGTGGATGCGATACCTCCAATACCATTATATGGATAAAAGTTCCTTTATTGAAGGCAAATTCAAATACAACAGTGTATATGTATTATGGTAATAACGATACATTAAGCGATGAAAATCCAGATGAGGTATTTATTTTCTTTGATGATTTTGAAAGTGGTTCATTAGATACGAGTAAGTGGAATGATGATCCAGATACTACAGTTGAAACTGATCCTGTGTACAATACAGGAGTTATGAAAGTTAATGGTGGTAATGAAATATTAGGTGCATGTACTATAAAAAGTATGTCTGCAGATATATTTGTAGATTTCTGGATGAGAGAAGAGGAAACTAGAAGTGATTTTGATTCTGGATTAAAGATAGGAAACATATACTTCATATCAGATGATGGTTCTGGATCTCAATGTATTGATACAAGTGTTTGTTATCCATCAGGTTCGCAAACAGATACAACTTTCCATCACTATAGAATCACATTGCGTGATGGATATCAATATATAATAGATTTGAATAATGGATATTCCACCTCAAATACTCTTTCCTATGTTTCAGGTAGTTTATGTGGATTTAATGATGCTGACTCATCATCAAATCCTGCAAGATATGATTTGATATATGTTAGGAAATATGCTGAGAACATGACCTTTGATAGCTATATGGGAGAAGAAGAAGAAAATGACCTTACCTATCATGAAAACGGAACATATATCACAACTTTAGATTTCTTCTCCATATCCATAAACTATACAAATATCACATACATAGCAACAATTCCACAAAATACATCATTAACATTGTATGCAAGAACATCAAATGATAAATTATCATGGAACTCATGGAAAGTAATAACAAATAGCACCTATCCTGATCTTCCTTCAGAGAGATATCTACAACTTATGGTACAGATGAATACAACAGACAATAAAACATCTCCAAAATTGTATAAGATTCAAATAGACTATGAAAGAGTCTATAACTCTCCTTATGCTTGGTCACAATATTTCTCATTGGCAGCTCCATTAAAATTCTTGATAGATGATAGTAGTGAAGATTTCTATAATGCCTCTTATAGAGAAAATGTTACTGTTAGCGTTAAACATGGTGAGCTATTCTTAATGAATAATTCATTAAAATCTTGGTATGACTATGATTGGCTATATCGTAAACCCATAAATATTACAAATCCAAACAATGAGGACCTTAAAGACTTCCAGATAAATCTAACAATAGATACACAAACATTAATCAGCCAAGGCAAGATGAACACAACATGTCAGGATATAAGATTCACATACTATAATGAAACATCAAAACAAGAGAAACCAATACCTTATTGGATTGAGAGTGGATGCGATACCTCCAATACCATTATATGGATAAAAGTTCCTTTATTGAAGGCAAATTCAAATACAACAGTGTATATGTATTATGGTAATAACGATACATTAAGCGATGAAAATCCAGATGAGGTATTTATTTTCTTTGATGATTTTGAAAGTGGTTCATTAGATACGAGTAAGTGGAATGATGATCCAGATACTACAGTTGAAACTGATCCTGTGTACAATACAGGAGTTATGAAAGTTAATGGTGGTAATGAAATATTAGGTGCATGTACTATAAAAAGTATGTCTGCAGATATATTTGTAGATTTCTGGATGAGAGAAGAGGAAACTAGAAGTGATTTTGATTCTGGATTAAAGATAGGAAACATATACTTCATATCAGATGATGGTTCTGGATCTCAATGTATTGATACAAGTGTTTGTTATCCATCAGGTTCGCAAACAGATACAACTTTCCATCACTATAGAATCACATTGCGTGATGGATATCAATATATAATAGATTTGAATAATGGATATTCCACCTCAAATACTCTTTCCTATGTTTCAGGTAGTTTATGTGGATTTAATGATGCTGACTCATCATCAAATCCTGCAAGATATGATTTGATATATGTTAGGAAATATGCTGAGAATGCAACTTTTAAGAGTTATGTAGGAAGTGAGGAAAAAAGGAAGATAGAAAACAGCGGAATATATATATCCAAGGTATTCAATATTGGTACAGCAGAATATCAATTTAACAAATTTTATTGGTATGGAAAAGATATGCAATATAGTGATACAACCTTCTATGTAAGAACCTCACCTGATGGTAGTGCATGGAGTGAGTGGTATTTGATGGATAATAATACTGTTATTGAGGCGCCTCCAGATAAATATGTGCAATATAAAGTAGAGTTTACATCAACTTATGGAAATGAATCAGATATCATTGATAAAATCCAATTAGGATATCGCGTACTCATACCTTCATTTGTTATTATGAAACCTTCTAGTATCTTCTCAACCACTAACCCACATACATGTTCCTTAGAAGAAGTCAAAAAGAATACATCATCATGCAAGTGCAACATTTCTTGGGTAATCACACCAAAACAAGAAGGTAATTATACTATAAGAATAAAGGTAAATTCTACAAATCAATATATAGAAGATGCATATTCTCAAGAAATAAATGTTACTGTCTTCATACGAACATATATTATAGATTTCACTATTATCCCATCGGTACAAGGACAAGGAAGAAATATTACTTTAAGAGCAAAACTTGTAAATGACTTAAATGAGCCTTTATCCGCCCATAATATCACATTTTATGATGCAACCGCAAATAAATATTATGGAACGGCATTGACAGATGAAAATGGCTATGCTGAGATTACATACACAATACCAAAAGATGAAATACTTGGATACCATACTGTATATGCTATGTTTAATGGTTCTTGGCCAGAGTTTCTTGAAAAATCAAATGCATCTTCTCAATATAAAGTATCTTCTGTGCCACAAATAAATAAGATTTATGCTTTACCATATTGGCAAGGAAATCATCAAATTATAAGGTTAAGAGCGAATATTACTGATGAAGTGGGAGTAGATACTGCCTTAATTTATGTATATAACTCAACAAATGATGTAATAGTAGATGGTGCTTCTATGAGCTATATAGGCAATGATCTCTATGAATATAACTTTTCATCTTGGCATGCGGATAAGTTTAAGTTTTATGTTTGGGTAAACAACACTGATGGCATAGATAACCAATCAGACTTTGCATATTTTGTTGTTGATGTTAAAGCTGAGTTTTCAGTTAAAACAGAAAAAGATAAGTATAGAAACTTTGAAAAGGTATATTTGAGCAATTATGACTATGATTGGTTCAATACATCCTGGAAATATAGATTACCTATAGAGCTTTATAATCCTAATGATGAATCTGTATGTTTTGATGTAATAAACATCACACTAAATACTAAACAATTAATTTCTCAAGGAAAAATGAAAAACTCATGTGAGGATCTAAGAATTACAGTTATAAAAAACATTTATCTTGTGGAATTGAATATCACAAACACTAACTCAGTCTCATTTACAGATAGGAGTGTAAAGATTACAATAAATAACAAAGAAATAGTTGCAAATATGAATGAAGATGGTTCTGATATAAGAATATTTGAGACTCGTGTAGAAAATCCTTATCATAATGATACGTTCTTGGATTATTGGGTAGAGAGCATAAATAAAGAGGCAGGTACTGCAATTATATGGATTAAGATTCCATATATTGGAGCTCACAAAACTAAGACACTCTATATGTACTATGGAAATAAAAATGCTCTTAACAAGCAGAATTATTCTGCTGTATTCAATAAAGTAATAGGAGAGGCAAGAACCTTCATTTTGAATAGTACCAATACCACTATTTCCTTTATGCATGCATATTCGCAATCTCCTATAATAATAGCATCTTTGAATTCTGAAAATGAAGCTGATCAAGCATTTGTTAGAATATTAAGCATATCCACAAATGAATTTACTGCAAAAATAGAGGAATCTGTTGCTCTTGATGGTGTGCATGGGAATGAAAATGCATCTTATATCGCAATGCTACCTGGACAATGGTTAGTAGGAGGAAAATATATTGAGGTTGGAACATCAACAGTTGATTCCTCATATTCCACTGTTACATTCCAAAAAGTTTTCTCTTCTAAACCTGTTGTTCTTACCCAAACCTTGACATACAATGAAGCTGATCCTGTAAAAACAAGGGTCGATAATATACTTACAGGAAGTTTTGAAGTTAAATTGGAGGAGACGGATACCTCTGATACATCACATACCTATGAAGATATAGGATATATAGCCATGCAACCCATGTCCTTTAAGATTGATACATTTAGAATGCAATGCGACATTAGATCCCATAATCAACCTACAGGAGATGATTGGACATTATATACCTTAAGCTTTAGAGATGCTTTTCCTGCAGTGGTTGCAAAGGTATTAAGTGAAAATGGAGGAGATAATCTTCATGAAAGAATAAGAAATGTAAAATTAGGAAGTTTTGAATATCAAATGGAAGAAGAAGCAGGATATGATGGTTATCACACAACAGAAGACAATGGCTATTTGGCAATAAGTAATGCAACTTTAATATATGGACTGCCATATGGAGATTATTCAATGTCCACTACAGTTGGAGATCCACAAGTTATAGGTTCTACTTATGAAGAGATACCCTATTGGATTGAAAGTGGATGTAATACATCCAATACTCTTATATGGACTCAAGTGCCTATAATAAATTCCCATGACAAAACATACCTCTACATATATTATGGCAATCCCTCAGCAGAAGACAAACAAAACAAAAGTGCCGTGTTTAGCTATCTATGCAAGAAATCTCTATATTATGTGCTTGATGAAGATATTGCTAGTGCTAACCTTCAAATATCTGCATACTATAACAATACTGAATTTGAAATAGGAGGATACTCTTCCACAGTTGATAAACAACAAATAGCAACTATTTCTTCATCATATTTGAGTTTGGGAAGCGCTCTCAAAAGCAATAAGCCACTTTCCACTACTACTTTAAGTAGCGGAAATGGTGATGCACTTACACCTAAGATTGCATTGGGTAAGGAATTTATAAGCTATGCTATAAGAGGTACAGAATACCTTACAGTATTGTCTTTCGGAGATGACAATATAATAGAGTTTTATAGCATTTCTGGAGGAACATATAATAAAGTTGGATCTCTATCGCTTAATTATGAACAAGCAAATACCTTTACTTATGATTTCTCAGATGGTGTTGCAATATATGTTAATTCAACAAAACCAATACTCTTACATAGAAAAGCAGAATCAAACTATGATTTCTTCACTGTATTTCCACCAAATAAAGAATGGTATGGAGTACCATCTAACAATTTAGTTATTACTGCATTAAAGGCAAATACGCATATCACAATCTATAGAAGTGATCAAAACACACCAACAACAATAACATTAACAAATGCTGGAGATAGCTATACCTCAGGCTCTTTAGGTCAGCAAGGAAATGCTCCTGCGATGTATATCAAAGCAGATAAGCCAGTATATGCATTAGCATATGCTGATGGTGATGGTACAGAAGGAACAACTTTCTTACCTAAGCATGAGCTTGAGGATGAGTATATTCTTCCTGCAGATGCAGAGTATGTTGCTATTGCAACACAAGATGCAGATGCTACATGTTACGCTTACTATGCCAATAACACTTTAGCCGCATCACAACATGCCAGCGCATCCAATACCTCATATCCTAATCCAGGATTTGTGAGATTTGGAAATCTTCCTGGAGGTACTATGATTAATTGTACCTCTCCATTTTTTGCATATTTTGAAAGAGCAGGTTCCTATGAGACAAATCTCTATGGCATAAAACATTTCAGAAATGCATTCGAGTATAGCATAGTTCAGATAAATAGAACAGAGGAAGATGTGTACAATAACCTAAAGAATAGAGGAAACACTACATTGAAAGGATATCTATATATGATTGTTGAAGAAGAAACCTCTACAGGGTGGAGTTTAGTGTTTCCAGGAGGTGTAATTATCAATGACAAAGCAGATGGTAATTTGCGTACCTTACTTCCAGGAGAGGAAATCAATCTTACACAATTATGGAAATCTGAAGGAGGGTGGGATACCTCTGATCATGCACCAGGAAGATATAGAGTCTACGCTGCATTTGTTGATGAGAATATGAATCCTATAAGAGATTCATTTGGAAATCGCTTGGAAGATTACTATATCTTTGAGATAATAGAATCAGAACTTAGAATGACAAAATTGGAGCATGAAAATATTTATAAAGGAAATGTAAAAGAATATGAGGTTGGTGATAATATTGCCTTAATCAATATCACAGTAAAGGCATATAACAATACTGCAATAGATGCAAAAGTGGAGTTGGATCTCGTCAAAAAAGATAAGAGCTATGCAGGATTTGGTCCACTTAATGAAATATATTCCTGTGGTAATATACCATATGACAGCGAGTGCTATGCTATATATGACAATTCTTCTAATGGATATCCTATACCATTAACAGCACAAGGAAATTATATGTTTTATTGGAATGTAACCATGACATTAGAGAATGGTAAGACACGTTCCAATGGTACAGAGTACATTATAGTTCATGATTTAAGAAATAACGTATCCTCAACATTACAACCAACAAGAATATATATAGGTGGAAATAAATTGGCATATTATAACTTTACTTTGTATAATGCATGGAGCGTAAATATCAGTGATGTTAACGTCACTATCAATTGTGACCCAACATTAAATTGTACATGTGCTCTTCCAGGACAAGAGAACCAGCAAAATATATGCTATCTAGGAAACATCTCTGGAAATACCTATGCCTATGCCAACTTTTCCATAAATTATACACAATCAACACAACAAGGCGATTATATCATAAATGCTACACTTCAATATGTGAACATTGGAGATGAATACAAGAAATGGGAAGAATTAGCACCACAAACATTAGAGGTAAGATATCAAGGCATCTTAGTAATAACTCCTTATACATATCCAACACGTGTAATAAGAGGAAGTGGCGGATACTTATTTGAATCCTATATAAACAACACCGCAGACATAAATGCAACTAATGCATGGTTAAATTATACATTGCCAAGTGGATGGATAAATGCCTCTGGTAATCTCTCGGAGAAGACATCTCTCTTAGAGCCATACCATATCTTCTGGAACAATATTACAGTAAACATTACATCCTCAGCATCCTTAGGATTGCAAACAGTTACATTAAAATCAGCATCTGATCAAGGACAAGAAGATTTCAAGAATCTCCAGATAGAGGTATTTGCAAAAACTCAGGTAATAAACATCACATTCAATGATACAAATGCAAGTGTAGGAGAGAGTGTAATTATAGAGGCAAAGCTTTTGAATGACTTAGGCAATCCTGTATCAAATGAGCAATTAAGATTCTATGATGAAACTGAAGGAATCTTCATAGGATCTTCCATAACAAATAGCCAAGGAATAGCATCTATCACTTATGATATTCCTTTAGATGCACAACCTGGGTTGCATCTTATTAATGTATCCTTCTTTGGAAATGATGCCTCATACTTGCTATACTCAGATAACCAAAGCTATTTAGATATTGGCCTAAAACCAAAAATAAATGCTTTATGGCATGAACCACAAGAAATCTCTTATGGAGGTAATATATCCATCTATGCTAACCTAACAGATGATGATGGCATAGCAAATGCTATACTTTATATAGAGTATCCGAATGGCTCGCAATATTCATATAACATGACAAACATCTATGGAGATATCTACTCATATAACCTCACAAACCTTTGGGATTATGGAACATATCATTATTATGTTACTACAGAAGATATCACAGGAAGTAAAAATACCTCCCAAACAAACATCTTTAAGTTGAACTCCTATGCCCAAGTTTATGTTAAAACAGACAATAGCAGTTATCCTCCAAACACAGATGTATATTTAATATCTAATAAGAGTTGGTATTATAGGGATAGATATTATAAGAGAAAAATAGTTCTTGAGAATCTACATCCATTTCAGTTAAATGGAAGTTATGAGTTGATTGTTGTAGATACCAAAGAATTAATAGATGCTGGCAAATTAGATGAACATTGCCGTAGTTTAGCATTTACTTATTATAATACAAGTTCACAAGAAGAGGAAAATACATCTTTCTATATTATTCCAGGATCATGCAATCGCAAAAAGACATATATTTATGTATATGTTCCTGAAATACCGCAAAATGGAAATGCAACATTATTCATGTACTATGACTCGCATGCAAGCGTAAAGAACTATGCATCCTCTGAAATAGAGATTACGTCATATGATCAAAACATAACAATACATTATCCTGTATCTTCTGTTCACAATGGAAGCGATGCTTATGCAATAGCATTTAAGGATGGATATATGATTGTGGATTCCACAGTACATGCACTTACAGAACAACAACCTGAACTTATATCCTCAACTGAAATGTCTCAAAACTCACCTATAGCGCATGATGTTCCTGTATTCATAGCAAGCGTACATGATGATGGAGATGCATTTCCAAGCATTGCAATGGCTGGAAAGAGATTCACATATAGAATGGATCGTGGATCAGATAGATTCTATGTGCTATCACCATGGAAGGATGCAAATTGTAAGATTTATGATTCCACATCTCTTGTTGATAGCTTCACTGTACAAAAAGGTCAGGCTGTAACAAGAAACACAGATATCACAGATGGAAATGCAGGAATATTGGAATGTGATGCGCCTGTATTGGCATTTCATGATGCTACAGGAAATGATGCTTATATAATGTATCCTGCAAGTAAGGAGTGGTATGGTGTTGCAAGTGAGTATTTGATGATATCTGCATTAGAAGATAATACTTATGTATGGTATTATAAGAGTGATGGAACCACAAATGCTACACCTATAATTTTAAATAGAGGAGAAACGTATAGAGAGACCGGTTTAGGATCTCAGGGTGCTGGACCTGCAGTATATGTGAAAGCCAATAAACCTGTAGGTGTAAACTCAATAGCTGATGGTGATGGAACCGATGGAACTACTTTCCTTCCAGGATGGGAATTAAGTAGCAAATATTACTTCCCAGTAGATTTTGAGTATATTGCTGTTGCTGTGCCTTACTCATTCACGAAATGTGATCTTAAGAATTCTCTCGGACAAGTAGTAGATAGTAAGACAGTAGGAAACTTGGAATCTCCATATCCTGGCCATATGCTCTTTGGTGCTGGAGATGCTGGATATAGCTTAGAATGTAATAATTCTGTATTTGCATATTATGAACAATTATCTAATGATAGAGAGACAAATATTTTCGGTGCTATAAGTAATAGAATAAGCTATGGTTATAATTCTACAAAGAAGTATATCTTAGAGGAATTTAATCAGGGTTCTGTGGTGATAAATCATGGTAACTCTTCTATGCATTATTATTTGGTTGCATATGTGCAACAAAACACAACATCAGGATGGGTAACAATAGAAACAATTATTAATGATTCGTCTACAGATACTTTAAGATTCCTTTCTCCTCATGACTCATTTGAGTTTGCATCTATTTGGAATGCCTCACCATTCAACACCAATCTTTATCCTAAAGGAGTATATAGAGTTAAGGTTGATATCGCGAATAAAAAAGGCAATATCTTGCAAAGCATCTATGGATTAATTACAAATACTGATGAGTTCAATATCTCAACAGGAGAGTTAAAGCTAAACATCACATCAATACGTGTATATAACATCACAAACTCTTTGAATCCAAGAACATCTACATTGGATTTAGAAAAGGAAGGTTTGAATGATACCTTTATAATGTATGTTGATGAGATATATAGAATTGAGATAGATGTCAATGTAAGTTCTGATTCTGCTATATGGTGGATAAATGAAACAAATGTAAGTTATGAGAATCTTGATAGTTCAAAATGGATTATTAAGTATAATGACATATGGTATAGGAACTCTACAGATACCTCTGATAGAATAGGTGGAAAGTTTGAAAATAATATATTGGAATGGAATACCTCTGCATTAGATGGTAAAGAAGATCCTGGAGGAAAGGTAACATTCTACTTTATCCTAAACTTAACAAATGCTACTCCTGATGAAAGACAAGTTACTTTTAAGGTTGTTGGTTCTGGTGTTGGGGAAAGAGATATATCAACATTCAGGATTTTGGCTCAGGATAATGATCCTCCTGATTTATATAACAATACTTATGGATTAAATGTAAGTTATATCATTCGTGGAGAGGATGTTCTTGCATATGCAAGATGGGATGAAGAAATCTCTAATGCTATAATTGAGTATAACTCCACTGCATCCACATTAATCAATTATACCATTACATTGCCATCTCCGAATCCATATAACTGGACAAACTATACTATTGATACTGGACCTTTATGGTTATTGGGCAATCATGTAGTGAAAATCTATGCATCGGATGTTGCAGGAAACATGAATTCATCATTATGGTATCTAACATTGCCTGTCTATGGTTTGGCATCCATAACAAATGGATATATAAATGCAAGTGAGATTGGTGTTGGAGATTATGTGGAGATTCATTGTCAAGTAAAAGATTTGAGTGCTTCTCCTCCTTCACCAATAGAAGGTTATGCTGTATATTTCTATAACAGCACACATCTATTGGGCGTAAACTATACAAACTCAAGTGGATATGCTTCATGGATTTATATGGATACTACCCCAGGTTATGAGACATTGAAATGCAATATCTCTGATAACGAAACTCTATTCTATAAAGCTGATCCAAGTAGTGATGAGAAATCATTCACTATCTTTACAAAGGAATCTGTTTATCCAAACTATACGCTTGTGCTTCAAAATACAAGTTTAATACATAAAGGTGAATCAATAGAGATGGACGTATATTGGCATGATAACTATCAATTGGATTATGCTATCTTAGAGATGAATGTTTCAGGAACATTTGAAAATATCTCCGCGATGTATTTATCACATCAAAAGGATGCATGGGCTAACTTTACATATACATATCCAGTAACATATTCGCCTGGCTATATAGCATGGAAGCAATATGCCAATGATACCTCAGGAAATATCAACTCAACATCATACACAATATTTGAGGTATGGGGATGGGCTAAAATATCATCTATAACCTTAAACCCATCAAGCATGTATGTTGGAAACTCAACCATTATTTCATGTAAAGTGATAGATGCCAATAGTTCTTCACCAATAGAGGGGTATATGGTAAGATTTTATAATGAAACTCATCTATTAGGTGTTAACTACACAGATAGCAATGGAATAGCAACATGGAATTATACTGATTATACAGAAGGTCAAGAAACAATGACATGTGAGATATTGGATAACTCCACTTTGATGTATAATGCCTCATATCCTAGAAATAAGTCTGCCACACTTAACACTGTCGTGAGTGGAGATGCTGTTCCACCACATATTGTCAATAATCTTTATGGCTTAAATGTGAGCTATACAGATAAGGTTTTCAGAAATGAAAGCATACTTCTCTACGGATTATGGGATGAAGAAATAAACTACTCGTGGTATGAAATAAATACTACTTCACCAAATATGTACTTTGTGTATGTTCCTGGACATGTTAATAACTGGACAAACCACACCATCACGCTTAATTATTCATGGTTGGTTGGTGTACATTATGTGAAGTTATATGCTAATGATACAGCAGGAAATGTGAATAATACACTCTCATATTTGAACTTCTCAGTATGGGGATTTAGCAGAGTGGATTGGATTTCTCCACAAGATGGACAAGAGGTAAATAGGTCAATAATCTATCTCATTACCAATGTAAGTGACTATGATACATGGGCATGTATTGATGGATATAAAGTTGACTACTATGACAATGTAACTCCTGGATATTACCTTGGCTCTGCATATACAGATAAAAACAACAACTGCTATGCTAATTTCACATGGGATGCATCCACAACAGAGGTTGGATATCACAAACTCACAGCTATGATAGATGATGATCCAGATAAATATTACGAGGCATACTCAGAGACTTCATCTATCACCATAATAATTGTGATTATGGGAGCTTTGAATACAACAATCCTATCTCCACTTGAAGGGTCAAAATTGTATCGCGGGCAAAGTTATTGGTTTAATTCCACTACAAAGGATGATACAGGTGAAACAATTACCCCAGAGAGTGTGGTATGGGCTGATAATGGAACTCAAATTGGCTCTCAAGAGAACTTCACATATACCATTCCATCTAATGCACCTCTTGGATATCATCTCATAGAGGTCAATACATCTGCGCCATATTATAAGAGAGGTCATGATGAGGTTATGGTTGAATATTGGAGCAAGGCAGATGTAAATGTAACATATCCATATAACGGAAGTTCTGTCTATATCAATAATACGGTGCAAATAAAATGTAGTGTTAAGGATTATGTCAATGAACAAGGAATCGCAAACTATAATGTGAGTTTTTATGTTGAAAACTCAACATATACAGAATACCTTGGATCTTCTTTGACAGATTCCTCAGGAATAGCAACGCTTAATTGGTTTGTTGATGAAAACAAGTATGTTAAAGGATCATATTATGATATCGTATGTAAAATCAATTCTGAACCAGAACTGTGGTATGAAACCAACATATCAGAAAGTAGAAACACAGTATACATTAATGAGACATTGGGCGTATTATGGGTCGAGTTAATATTCCCAGATCCAGAAACAACCACATATGTATCCAGATACGATAACTTCTATATTAATGCTACAGTAACATGTAAGTATGGTGGTTGTGGAGATGTTAATGCAACTGCTATATACAATGAGAGCTATATAATCTCTACCACAATAGGCGCGCAGCCGTTCTATATAAATGATGGCCAACCAAATCCAAGATTGTGCTTAGCAAACATGCAGCCAAATCAAACATGCAATATCTCATTTTTGGTTAATGCAACAGGAGAATATGGAAGTGAATGGAATGTCTCGGTATGGTTTAATTCCAGTCTTGGAATGACCAATTCAACAGAAAATGCAGAGGTATATATAGGATATGTTCTGTTATTGAGCGTTGAGCCTGAAAACATTACTTACTGGTATTTGCCTCCTCAAGACGCTACTCAAAACTATATTACTCCTCCTGTAACCGTAGCAGATCCCTCTACTTCTATGATTAAAGCTGCAAATACCACAGAGATTAAACTCTCTCCAGATTCAGCAGATGGTAACGGAGGTCTATGGATAAAAGGAGAAAATCTTACCTCCTCTACACCAGGATATGAAATACCTGTATGGAATATTACAAGATGTCTTGGTAGGGTTGAGGATTATCCAACTCCTTCCTCAGCACAATCATGTTGGAGCGATATGGATAATAAGTTAAGTTATGAGTACAGGCAAATATTAAGTGCCATGTATGCTGGTGATTGGGTAAATCTCACACTATTTTTGGATATTCCTCCAGTGTATAGCGGAGTATATAGCGGAACCATATGGATAATGGTGAATGCGTCATATTAAGGTTTAGTGGTGATATAATGAATAAAAGCATTAAATTTATAGTTTTGATTTTTTTAATGTTTACTTGTTTTGCTATGTTAAGTTATGGTTATAATATTGCATATATTGTGCATAGACATAACATAGCTCTTGGATATGGAGAAAAAAGGATAATTCCAGTTATCTTAGATATGGCCTATGATAAATATATGTATTCAATAAAGATAGATAACAAAAATTCAGATAACAACTTAAAAGTATCTTTGATTGATGAACATGGACGTGTATTGGATTCTCAATTTTTCACATCTGCAGGTAAGGATGTAGTATTGGTTTTAGGAAATAAAATCAAAAAATATAAAGAGGTTTATGTTCTCTTTGAGTATTATTCTCCATCCTCTCATAACATGAAAAAAAAGGTTTCCATAGATATTTATCCGCTAATCTCTAATGAAATCTCAAATGGAGAAGTGGTGCCAAGAATCTCTCCAGCCATACATTATGATTTCAATGTATATCTAAATGCTTATCTTCCTCCAATCCAACAATCTCCTTTATCGCAGTCATCCATTCAAACCTCTCAAGAATCTGAAGAGAATTTAACATCATCGCATGAGGGTAAATTAGAGAAGAAAGGTAGAAAAGATGCATCACACCAACGCGAAGGAAATGAGAGCATTGAGGGTAATGTTAGCAATGAAAGTAATGCTGAATTCTTTGATCAGACTCTCAAATCTTCCTATGGAACAAATCAAGATAACCTTACAGGTAGTTATTTAAAGGATTCATCTCAAGAAGATTATACCTCATTACCAACAGTGAAAATCATTGAAAAAAGCTGGATTTCAACATATATATTGGTGATTGTTTGTTCTCTATTACTTTACATTATATGGAAAAAAGCATAAAAATTGCAAGGTTAGCATGCTTTAAGCCTTTGGTAAGATATATACTTCCCGTTAACCATTTTTTATTTTGAGATAAAATGGTTAACGGGAAGCATACCTCTTTTATTCAGCATATTGAAGCAGCTAACCCTTCACGAGAGGTGCTCATGATGCAAAACCTTTAGTAGTAGCGATTTCTTCCCGTTAACCATCTTTTATTTTTTAAAATAATTGGTTAACGGGAAGCATAGCCATATCAAAAAGCATCTTGAAGCAGCTAACCTCAAAAAAAGGTTAACATGCTCTAATACCTTTTATGATAGCGATATCTTCCTGTTAACCAAATTCTTTTAATGAAAATGGTTAACGGTAAGCATAGCCATATCCAAAGCACATTGCAGCAGATAGCCCTTACATGAGGTTAGCATACTGCAATATGGTTATGAAATGGATTTTCTCCCGTTAACCAAATTTTATTTTGAGATAAAATGGTTAACGGAAAGCTTACCTCTTTTATTCAGCATATTGAAGCAGCTAACCTCAAAAAAAGGTTAGCATGCCGCAAAACCTTCATGATAGTGATATCTTCCCGTTAACCATCTTTTATTTTTTTAAAATAATTGGTTAAGGGGAAACATACCTTATAGAGAAAGCGTCTTGAAGCAGCTAACCTTTTGATGAGGATACCATGCCGCAAAACCTTCATGATAGTGATATCTTCCCGTTAACCATTTTAAATAAAAATGGTTAAGGGGAAACATAACCTATTCGTTCTGCGTGTTGAAGCAGCTAACCTCTCTAGAGGATTAGCATGCTGCAAGACCTTTATGTTAGCGATTTCCTCCCCTTAACCATTTTTTATTTTTTGTTAACGGGAAACATAGCCATATCCAAAGCACATTGCAGCAGCTAACCTTTTGATGAGGTTACCATGCCGCAAAACCTTCATGATAGTGATATCTTCCCGTTAACCATCTTTCTAAAGAGAAACTTATTGAATAATGCCTATAAAATTAGATTTTTAAATATTATGGATTTCATTAATTCTTATTATGGTTAAACTTGCTCTATTAAGATTATCGCATAGAAAGGAGAGGGATAAGAGATTGACAACACACCTTTTTTTAACTGCACGAATTCTGGGCATAAAAAATGTGTGGTATAGCGGTGATAAGGATGATAGCATAGAAGAAAATCTGAAGAAAATTGAATATAAATGGGGAAAGGTATTTGATGAAATAAAATATATAAGAAATGTCAAGGAATTTATAAAAAGAATAAAAGAAAAATATTTATTAATACATTTGACCATGTATGGTCTTGATTATAAAGATGTCATTCCAAAATTAAGAGAGGAAATAGAAAATGGAAAAAAGAAAGGTGTGTGCGTTACCGTAGGAAGTGAAAAGGTTCCAGGATATATATATGAGATTTCAGATTATAATGTATCTGTTGGAACACAGCCACACTCCGAGTTAAGCGCATTTGCAATTTTTGTATATGAGTTAAACAATCATAATTTGAATAGGGAATATGAAAATCCAAAGATGGAGATCATTCCAATGGAAAAAGGGAAAAAGGTAGTTATACATGAGTAAGAAGAAAAAGGGAGAAAAGGTTGCAGGTAAAGCGTTTATGAATAAGTTTTTATACATTAACAATTTAAGCATAAAATATCTCTCTATAACCTTTACAGTCTTAAACTTGCTTTTTTCGTTATATGGAGTGTATTATGTTAAGGATAAAATATATGTATTTAGCGTGTTGATCATCTTAAATGGTATTGTATTAGCAATAGGATATATATTCATGAGATACTATTCAAATAGATATACTCTACAATTACGGAAAAGCATGTCATATTATTTTCTCTTGCTCTATCAATATATCCTCTTCTATATCAACGGTAGCGCTATACGTGATGCGGATTTGTGGAATTATCTGAAGATATTGTTTTTATTTTTATCCATAACCACTCTAATCATCTTTTATAGGATTCACATGGTCGTAGAGTACAGGTTTAACAATAAAAAGAATAAAATCTCTTCACCTTTATTATTTATTCATTATCTTCTCTTGCTGTATAGCATTACCGCGCTTTATCTCTCTACATTATCATTTGAATATCTCAAAGGAATCTATATTTTTGCATTTTTAATATTGTTTTTCATAGTGCTCTTGATTGTTGTGATGAAAAATATAAAAAAGAACAATTCCTTCTTATTTAGTTTTCTTTCCGAACCATATAAGAGCCATGCTAAGAATCACTAAAAGGAGTCCTATTAAAATAGAGATACATTCAATATTCGCATTATATATCTTGGCTATCCACACAACAAGTCCCTCGCATATTAATAAAATACCAACAATAAATAATGCATAAGAAATCAAAAATGAAATCAATATCTTTTTTATTCTCTTAAATAATCTCTCAACAATTCTATAATATGATAACACAAATCCCACTATATTTAGTAAAAGCCTCAACATTTCAATCTACCTCTTAAGTATCTTCCCTATTATGATTCCTATAATAAGAGCAATTGCTATTGATTTAATAGGATTTTCCTTTGTATACTCTTCAATATCTCTTTTCCTCTTTTTTATTTCCTTCATGATCCTTTCAACATCTTCCTTTGATAGATTGTATTTCTCTTTTAGTTTTTCTATCTCCTCTTTTATCTTCTCCAAATTATATGCTTCCTTTTTCTTTGTCTCTCCCGATTTTTTGGCTGATTTTCCTTTCTTCATAAATCTCACCTCTCGCTATATCATAAATATATAAGTGATGTAAGTATTTAAATTATTTTAAATTTTTAAATTCGCAAACCGCTTTATTATGTTATGAAAATAAATTCTTCCTACCAAAACGTGGAGTTTCTTGAGGAAAGTGATGCACTAAATGATGAAAAGATACTAAAAATCCTGGATGAGGATGTTAAAGAGTGGTTTCTCTCTAAATTTCATACATTCACCCCTCCACAAAGGTTCTCAATTCCAGCCATACATAAGAGACAAAACATACTCATAAGCAGCCCCACAGGATCAGGAAAAACACTTTCTGCGTTTTTATCAATCATAAATGAATTGGTTTTCTTAGCAAAGAACAATATGTTAGAGGATAGAGTTTACGCGATTTATGTTTCTCCATTAAAGGCACTAAATAATGATATAGAGCGAAACCTCCAAGAACCTTTAAAGGAAATCTCTGAAAAAATAAAAAGCAAAGGCATTAACTTACAAGAAATAAGGATAGGTAAAAGAACTGGAGATGTAACACAAAGCGAGAGAGCCAAGCAACTCAGAAAACCTCCTCATATTCTAATAACCACACCAGAAAGCTTATCCATTGTATTAGTAGCCCCTAAATTTTCAAAATATTTGAGGAATGTGGAATATGTGATAGTGGATGAAATACATTCCTTAGCTGAGAATAAAAGAGGTACTCATCTTGCGCTATCCTTGGAGAGATTGGCAAGATATAATGAATTCGTGAGAATAGGTCTCTCTGCTACAGTATCTCCCTTAGAGGAAGTTGCTATGTTCTTAGTAGGTAATGAATCACGACATATAAAAGTGGTGGATGTAAGTTATATGAAAAAAACATCTTTCTTTGTTTATTCACCTGTAGAGGATTTAATAAACACAGATAACGAAAGATTAAAAGAAAACTTTTATAGATTATTAGACAAACTTATTGAAAGTCATAGAACCACATTAATTTTCACAAATACACGAGCAGGAACAGAGAGCATTGTGCATCATCTCAAAACAAGATTCAAAGATAAATACGAAAATCTCATAGAAGCGCATCATGGTTCTCTGTCAAGAGAAGTGAGATTAGAAGTTGAAAGAAAGCTAAAGAATGGAGAACTTAAATGTGTAGTCACCTCTACATCACTTGAATTAGGTATAGATATTGGATATATTGACCTTGTTATACTTGTAGGCTCTCCAAAGTCAATTGCCAGAGCATTGCAGAGAGTAGGGAGAGCAGGACACAGATTGCATGAGACCTCTAAAGGGGTGTTTATAGCATTAAATAGAGATGATTTGGTAGAGGTTTCAGTGATGGCTAAAGAGGCATTGAATAGGAACATAGATAGAATAAAGATAATAGAAAATGCATTGGATGTTCTCGCTCAGCATATTGTGGGCATAAGCTTAGAAAAAAGATGGAATATAGAGGAGGCATATGATTTAATAAGAAAATCATATCCATATAGAAACCTTAAGAAAGAAGACTTTATGGAGGTGATAAGATATCTCAGCGGCTATTATCATGATTTAGAGGAAAATAATGTCTATGCCAAAATCTGGTATGACTCTAATACCAAAGAATTTGGAAGAAAAGGAAAAAATATTCGCGTAATATACTATACAAACACGGGCACTATACCTGATGAGGCAATGATACGTGTAGTGGATGAAAATAACAAATATATTGGTAAGATTGAAGAGGAATTTGCAGAGAGATTAATGCCAGGAGATCGATTTGTGTTAGCAGGAAAGGTATATGAATTCATAAGTTCAAGGGGATCAAAGATAAGAGTAAAAAAGGCCTTTGATGAAATGCCAACCATACCTGCATGGTTCTCAGAACAATTGCCATTGTCTTATGATTTAGCAATAAAGATTAATGAATTCAGAAATCTTATGAAAAATCTGCTTGAGCATTATAGCAAGAATCAGATAATAGAATATCTTAAAAAGGAGTTTCCTATCTCAAAAGCCACAGCTGAAATGATTTATGAATACTTTTATGAACAATACAAATATTTAGATATACCAACATTGCATAACCTAATGATAGAGGAATACTTTGATGAAAAACTTAGGCAAAACTTTATATTTCATTTTCTCTTTGGAAGAAAAGTAAATGATGCTCTTTCAAGGGCATATGCCTTCTTAATATCTCATTTTTACAAAACAAATGTTGGTGTTGTTGTTAATGACAATGGATTTGTGCTTACATTACCTTATGGAAAAAGAATAAGAATTGAAAGCATAGTAGAGCTTGTTACAGATGAAAACATAGAGAAGATATTGTCAAAGGCAATTGAGAATACAGAACTTATAAAGAGGAGATTTAGACAAGTGGCTGTGAGAGGTTTGTTGGTATTGAGGAGATATGCAGGCAATGAAAAATCTGTAGGAAAACAACTAATAAGCTCATGGCAGCTTTATAAAATCCTTAAGGATGAGGCCCCAGATTTTCCATTATTGAAAGAGGTTAAAAGAGAAATCTTGGAAGATGTGATGGATATAAATAATGCAAAAGAGGTATTAAAAAATCTTAAATTGAAAAAATGGAAGTATAATATTTATAAGGATCTTGATTTGCCATCTCCTTTTGCACATAATTTGATTCTCTTAGGAGATAGCGATGTAGTATTAATGGAATCCAAACGTGAACTCTTGAAACTACTTCATAGGCAAATAATGAAGAAAATAGGAGAGATATCATGATATAAAGCCGGGGTCGCCTAGCCAGGTAGGGCGGTGGGCTCGAGACCCACTTCCCGCAAGGGAGCGAGGGTTCAAATCCCTCCCCCGGCGTGAGTAAGAAGAATCCGTTAAAATCTAATTTTAAACATTTAAAACAACTTTTAAATTAATCTTTAAATATCTTTTATTAAAACTCAAAGAATTATGTGTGGCATCTTGGGAATAATGTCAAAAAATCAAATAAGTATAAAAGAGGTTATTGAAAGATTGAAAATATTAGAGTATAGGGGATATGATTCTTGGGGTATAGCATTTAAAAATCCGAAAAAAGGCATGTGTGTAATTAAAAAAATAGGCTCTATATCTCAAAATAAAATTGAAAATAGTTTACTTACAAATATAGCAATAGCACACACAAGATGGGCAACACATGGAGGGGTTAAAGAAAACAATGCCCATCCACATATAAGCATGAACAAAGAGGTTTATCTTGTGCATAATGGCATAGTTGAAAATTTTAAGCAACTTAAGGATTATTTAAAAAGCAAAGGATATGAGTTTTATGGTGATACAGATTCTGAAATAATAGCAAACCTAATAGAATATGAGATAAAAGCATCAAATGGAAATAAGGATTTTATGCATGTATTGGCAAATGCGTTAAAGAAGATAAAAGGAAGTTATGCATTAGCAATGATAATACAAGGATATTTAGTAGGGGCTGCCAAAAATCTACCTCTCCTAATAGGAATAAACAAAAAAGGGAAGATATATATTAGCTCAGATGTAAAAAGTTTTATAAATGATGTTAACCAAGTATATGCCTTTAATGATGGGGATCTCGTTATAATAGAAAATCATAAGAAACTGCTATTTTATAATATATATCAAAATAAGATATTCTCTCCGAGGTTTGAAGAGGTAGAGGATGTATCAAAATATGGAAAATGGGAGCCGCTAAATGGATATCCTCATTATACAATAAAGGAAATAGAAGAACAAAAGGACAAGCTTTATGAAATGATATCATATATCAGCAGAGATGTAAAAAAGGTTGTGGAGGAAATAAAAAAGGCAAGAGGGATATTTCTTATAGGCTCAGGTAGCTCATATAACGCTTGCTTATGTGCAAGCTATCTTTTCTCCTCCATAGCAAAAACCCATGTAAATGTTGTAGATGCATCTGAGCTCTCGTATTATACTCATTTCTTCACACCTAAGACATTGGTTATAGGAGTTTCACAATCCGGAGAAACTGCAGATGTAATAGAAAGCATAAAAGTTGCAAAAAGAAAGGGATGTAAAATAATAGGCATCACTAATGTATATGGCTCCACACTCCACAGATTATCAGACATAACCATACTAATGCATGTTGGAAGCGAGATAAGCGTAATAGCAACAAAGACATATACTGCACAGCTACTCATATTGATTTATATCATATCCATATTAGCCGGAAAAGAAGAAATAATATCTCGCTCTTTATCTGATTTAAGAAAGAGCATTTCTTATCTTTTAAATGAAGATTTCAAAGAAAAAATAAGGCATGTTGCAAAGGAATTAAAGAAAGAGGAGCATCTCTATATCATAGGAAGGGGAGCAAATTATGCATCTGCATTAGAAGGAGCATTAAAAATAAAGGAAATCTCGTATATACATGCGGAAGCATTTTCTGGAGGAGCCTTAAAGCATGGTAGTATCGCGTTGATATCAAATGGAACATATGTCATTGCAATCGCACCAGAAGATGAGACATATGATGAAATAATGAGCAATGTGATGGAAGTAAAAGCAAGAGGTGGAAAAGTAATAGGCATCACAACAAAACATAATGAGATATTTGACATTGAAATCTTAATACCAAAGCATCCTGTATTTCAAGTAATTCTTAACATAATTCCTCTACAACTTCTTGCATATTATTTGGCTGTATTAAGAAACCTAAACCCAGATAAGCCCAGAAATCTAGCAAAAAGCGTAACTGTAAAGTGATTTCTGAAGTTAAAGAAGATAGCTCATAACACTATCCAGTGTGTTGTTATAATAAGAGATTATAATGTCTACTGTAGTATTCAGAATTCTATATATTGCCTCCTCAGTATCATATGCAATGTGAGGTGTCACAATTATATTTTCATTATGCCTTAGAATCTGATGTGCCAATCCCTTTTTAAGCTCATCTAAATCATGAGATGACCTTAACATGATATCCATCTCCATTCTCTCCAATTTTTCTCCCTCAAATACATCCATGGCTATGGCTTTTATTCTTCCTTCTTTTATGCCAATAATAATCGCCTCTGTATCAATTACACCTCCTCTTGATGTGTTTATAATATATGCTCCCTTTTTGAGATATTTGATATTGTTTTTATTGAGCATATGATATGTTTGCGGTGTTAAAGGAACATGAAAGGATATTATATCGCTCTCTTTTAGAAGATCCTCAAACTTATCCACATATGTTACATTATATTTTATCTCAATATCTTTTTTCTTATGCCTGCTATACGCAAGTATTTTGACATTGAATGGTTGTAAGAGCTCTATTACCCTTGTCCCTATATTTCCAGTACCTACTATGCCTATCGTTTTATCCTTTAATTCTTCACCTCTGAATGCTCTTGGATCTATTTTTTCGTGAATCTCATAATCATAGAAAATCTTTTTTATTTTTCTGAGGATCATTAACATCAAGAGAATTGTAAACTCTGCAACAGTGTTGGTTCCATAATCATATATGTTATAGACCTTTATCCCTTTTCTTTTTGCATACTCCACATCTATATGGTCATAACCTGTGGATCTCGTGATTATCACTTTACAATTCTTCAATAATGAGAGAATATGCTCATCAATTTTTGAATATATAAATATGGAAAGCACATCATATTCTCCGAGATTTATCCCTTCTTTTATAGCATCCTGCACAGTGATATCAAAATAATTAATATCTCCTATCTTGGAAAGATATGGATATTTTTTGTTAATATATTCTTCTTCCCATCCCTCACACTCAAAAAACCCAATCTTCATCTTCCTTGGAATTTGAGATGTAACCATAGTATATTATTATGTACGCGATATTTTATAAAATTTTTAAAATTTGTTTGGGAAGTGGAAAATAACCAAATTTTTATTTTAAAATAATTGGTTAACGGGAAACATAACCTCTTTAAGAGAGCATATCACAACAGCTGACCTTTTTGAGCGTTTAGGAAGCAGCTAACCTTAACAAAGGTTAGCATGCTGCATTATTCCAAACACCACAAAATCTTTTTTCTAACAGGATGATTAGATAGCTTATCCTTTACTCCACATGTGGTCTCTACTATTATATCTTTTATATTATCGCATAGTATATCGCAAGGTATTCTAAAAATGTTTACTTTTCCAGGAGGTAAAACATATACTTTAGAGAGGTTAGTATAACATACCTTCTTATAATCTTTACTATAGATTGTTATGTTCTTTATGCCTGCTTTCTCAAAATATACATTCTTTATTCTTACTTTGTAACCCTTAGTAGGTCCAAATATATTTATAAGAAGACTAAATCCTCCACGTGAATCCGCTTTATATCTTATTGGAATTATGCAAGGTACTATACCAAAGCATTTATTGTTAATATAACCCAAAATGTAAGAGGTTATATCTGCATTTGAACTTTCATTAAAGAAACCATCATACTTCCATGCCAATTGCTCTCCCACATAGATTTTTGGATTCAAAGGATATGTTTTTGATAATGCCAAAGGATAATAATCTATGTTTCCAGATGCTATTGTATATGGGGAATCACATATACCATCATGATTCGCATCGCTGCAAGTTTCTGAGTAACCATTTCCTGAAGGAGTAGCATATACATTACCTCCTATGAAAGGTCTATCTACTATGTTTGGGCCAAGTTGAAGAGATGTGTTCCATTGATTTGATGAAGAATAAAAATAAAAGTTATTTGTGTTATTAAAGATATTGTTATAGAAAAGGTTGTTATTTGAAGAATATAGATAAACTCCATATTTTCCATTTAATGTTATTGTTGAGTTAGTGATGTTGTTATGGGAAGAGTGGTAATAAAGATGGATGCCAT
>CAYOWP010000010.1:0-43896 GCA_964407715.1 uncultured archaeon
GTATATTTCATCATTCTCATGAGCGTATTTCTTCTTTAACCACTTCATAATTATATTTAAAGATATAATAAAAATTTTTTAAATAATACCAAAAATTTCATTAACGTAAAGAATATCAAAGGTTATCTGCTTGGCAAAATCTCATAGATGTTACATACTTCAATATGTTCAATGAAAAGGTATATTTTCCCTTAACCATTTTTATTAAAAAACATCTCTTTTCAGAAGGTTTTGGAGCAGCTAAATATATAAATTTTATTAGAAAATTCTCTTTACTCCTGACTTTAATTTTTTTAGGATTCCACTTAAACCATAATCTTCCAACTTTTCTTGGCAGATATCCCTCTCCAATTTGAAAGGATCTGTTAACAACACAAAGTTACCACTAAAATAGACTTTCTTAGGTATATCTGACTTCTCAACTGTGATTGCTTTATCAGGATCTCTAACTATCCCAAAATACCTCTCAGAGAAGATAATCATAATACGTGTTACTCGTTTTTCTTCCCAATACGAAGGACGAAGTTTCCTTTTATTTAGCACATACCATATAGGATCGGATATATCAACTATATGTGTCTCACGTGGTGGTAATATCTCTTTCTCACCATACATAAGATAAGCCATGATATTTCTCATATCTTGACCTTCTTCCTGTGAGAGTTCTTTATATTTATATGTGATTTCACTGTATACTTCTTCTAATATCCTTTTAAATTTCCTGTAATTATTTGGTATTCTCATATCTGGTATCCTTTCATTTTCTTTATATAATTCCTCACCTACTTTTATTATTCCCTTCTTTTTCTTCTCGAGAAGTGAAGAAGCAATACTCTTTATTTGTGATTTATATTCATCAAAATTTTCTCTATATTTATCTTTACGTAATTTTTCTAAATCCTCCTCATCCCACTTAGCTATGAATAGATATAATCCCATCAACTTTTCCTCGATGTTCTTTTCCAAGTCTCCAATTCCGTCTAGCATTAGACTCATCAAATCACCTTTTAACCTAGACCTTGCAAAAGAGCTTTTATGATAAATTTTTATTTTAAAGTAATATTTTTAAAATTTTATTTTTGATTGTATCAAAAGGTATTGTCCAATAATTCTCTATTGTTAAGCGGAAAGATAACCTCTTAAAGAAGCGTGTTAGAGCAGCTACCCTTTTGAATAGGGCTATGCTTCCTGTTAACCAATTATTTTGAATGGATAAAAATTGTTAACAGGAAGAATTCGCTATCACTACAGGTTCCGTAGCATGCTAACCTCTCAAAAGGGTTAGCTGCTCTACCGCTGCTCATTTACTGGGTATGCTTCCGCTTAACCATTCTTATTAAAGAAATCTTTAACATTATTGGAGAATAATTTCTGTATAAGATACTTAGCTTAACCACATCTCGAACTGCATCATAAACTTCTCTAATTATCTTCCTTCGTGGTGATCTCCTTTAAAAAAATAATAAAACCACAGAAACCATAAAAACCACAATAACCAGATATAATCTCCTGTTCTAAATGCATTAAATCCAAGAAAACCTTTTATTTTATCATTCCTCATAATCTCACTCTATATCTAACTCATCGTCATATCCTTGTTTAAAAGCAGAAAAACTTTCTTTGGTTTCTTCAGTATTGGTGGAGATATGGCTATCTACTAATTCATCAAAGAAATGTACTCTTAATGGGATTGGGAATGGTGTGAATATAGACGTGATAATTGCCTCTCCTTTATTCAAGCTGGCAATTATTTTATCATCTTTCGATAAGTCCTGAGGTGATGAATTGATTATTATATTTCTCTCTTTTTGCATCTCAATACCAAGAATTATCTTTGTATTCATATTTGAGAGTATCTCATTCGGAATAAGAGATGGCAATTGGGTTATTGCTATCAATCCAATATTAAATTTTCTTCCTTCACGTGCAATAATTCCAAATATACTTCCTTCATTGGATAAAAGTACATTATTTAGCACTCGTGGAGCCTCCTCTAAAACAATACCTATCTTGGCTTTTACATAAAGCTCATTTCTCTTTTTATAGTATTTGTACTTATCAAAGATACCATGCGAGAGCAAACTCATAACCAAAAGCTCTTCAGAGGATGTAAGCTCTGATGTATCAAGTACGACAATCTTCCCATTTTCTAAAGATGAAAGTATATCTTCAACAAATCTTTCTCCAACACCTTCTCTAAAGATGCTGTTATATATTAAGATAGCATTTCCCCTATCATCCTTATTTAATGCTATGTTGAGATGAAACATTAATTTCCTTCTTAACACATCGCATGTCTCTCGCTTAACTCCTTTCTCAACAAGCTTTTTTATAAACTCCTCATTCATAATCAATTCTTTAATCCATTCCTTATTCCTTTCCTGATATGCCAAATACATTGCCTGCATCTGAGGCTCACTAAAATTGAACACACTTAAAAAATGATGAGGTTTAAGGAGAGAAATATCAACAAGTAAGCGATGTGAATTTGCAAAAAAGGATTTATTTGTTGAGGAATAATATAAAAGATTTGTTTGGGCATTAGGATGTGCAGCCAGGCTGTACTTGGTTGGTGTTACATATTCATCATGAGGATCCATAACCAACAATCCTACATTATTTGAATACATCATTTTCCAAAGTAGAACTCGTAAAAGGTTGCTTTTTCCTCTCCCTGTAGTTGCAGCTATTAATATGTGATGATTAATAGCCTCGTTGATATCAAAGGGAATAGGTACTTTTAATACCTCACTACCAGATCTCAACATGCCTATATCCAATCCTTCACCAACAATCTCAACAATTTTCTTACCAATCTCATCATCTATCTTATATACCTCTGTAAATATCTTAGGCAAGCTCTTCACAAAACTGTAGTCCTTTGAATCAAGTAAAATCTCAACCAAAGGTTTGGCATATAACACCTCATAGTATCTTTGATCCCTATCATATATCTCAATATCATTATAGGTATCAAGATTATATGCACAGAACTCAATATCCTTAGAGCTCATCATACTTCTATGCTCAATATCATATATTTGATATAAAAAGATTTTCCTATCATTAGGTATACAGATTATTTCCCCTATATCCGCTTTGACGTGAGGTATCTTTCTAATCTCAATTCCCTCCATGCTCCCATGAATCACTCTGCCAATCTTTTTCATAAGAAAAATCACCATCCCAATCCTTCATAATACCTTGCAAATTTACCTGTAATTGTTTTTCTTCCATCAAATACTATCTTATCCCTATAAAAATTCTCATCTTTATATTCATCCCACTCTGTAACAATAACAACAATATCCGCTTTTCTCAAACATTTATCTAACTCTGGGACATATTCAACCTTAACATTCTGAAACTCTCTCTTAGCATTCTCAATAGCAATGGGATCATGTGCATATATCTTCTTTACCCCTTCATTTAATAATCTTCTGATTAGCAGCAACCCTCTGCTCTCTCTAATATCATCAGTATTGGGCTTAAAAGCCAATCCCAACACAATTATCTCTTTATCCTTGAGTGTTCCCAAATAGGATTTCATTAATAAAATCATCTCATCTATCTGTGTATCATTAATCCTTAATATATCCTCCCACAATGAGTTATCTACTTCTAATTGTTTAGTGAAGTAAGACAAAGCCTTTACATCCTTAGGAAAACAACTACCACCAAATCCTAATCCTGCATTTAAGAAATCCCTTCCTATTCTTTTATCCATTCCAACCGCATCCATAACCTCATACACATCTATATTCAATCTCTTTGTTAATCTTCCAACAAGATTAGCAAAAGAAATCTTCATTGAAAGAAATGCATTGCTTGCATATTTTACAAGTTCAGCTGCTCTTATGCTCATAAAGAGAATCCTTTCAGGTGGTGCAAAATCTTTATACAAGTCATATAAAACCCTTTTAACCTCTTCATCCTCACATCCTATCACGATTCTATCTGGATTTAGCACATCATATAATGCCATTCCCTCCCTCAAAAATTCCGGATTCATTGCAAATAAAACGTTCTTATTTTTAGATATCTCATAAATGATTTTCTTTACCACATTTTCGGTTGTTCCCGGTAGTACAGTAGATTTCATAACAACAATATGTTTTTTTCCGTTTTTAAGAGCCTCACCAATAGATTTAGATGATTCTTTTATAAACCTCAAATCCACTTTCCCTTCCTCATCAGTAGGAGTGGGCACACATATGAAAGAGATATCTGTATTATTAACTGCATATTCATAATCCTTAGTTGCTTCAATTAATCCTTTGGCATGAACCTTTTTCATAGCCTCTTCCAATCCCTCCTCATAGATATGAGGTATTCCTTTATTTATCATATCTATTTTTTTATCGCTTACACCAACAAAGATTACCTTATGCCCTTTTAGAGCAAAGCCAATTCCTGTTGTTAACCCTACATATCCAGGACCCATAATGCTTATTCTCATATTTATCTCACCCCTCATCTTTCCGTAAATATGTCCTCAAAGGATATCTCCCACATCTTTTTAGCAAGCTTACCATCATACAAATACTTATCAACTTTATCTCTTATCTTCTCCCTTTTATTTCTATGATTTTCAAGGAAAACATTGATTTTCTCTATTAAATATTTCTTAAGCTCTCCTGTCAACAACTCCCCCTTTGAATATTTCTCCCTTATCTCCAAGATTTTATCATCATCTTCCTCAAAAAATATATATAACCATTGATAACTCACATCTATATCCGGATTGCCACCATATCTCCTATGAAGTTCTATTGTTGGCTGCCCACCTGAAAATGCATATCTCATTATTTTCCTTTCCACATCATCAGGAGCATCATCAAGAAAAATAGCTCCCTCTGGTTTTGAAGTGCTCATTTTACTGTCAATCCCTGTTAAAGGAGGCAAAAAGATGCTGTGAATTATTGATGCCTTATGATACCCAAATTTTTCTGCAATATCACGCTGTATTCTCCAATATGGATCTTGATCTATTGCACATGGTATTAAGCATCTTTTCCTTTCAAAAAAAGTTGGAACTATCTGCAAAGAAGGATAAAAAATAAGACCTATGTTTGTGGTTGTATCAAAACCAAATACTGCTCGTGCCATAGAGAGGTTTATATGTTTTGAAACCTTTAGTGCTAATGGGTAAAGATGTTTTATATACTCGCTATCCTTAAAGATAAATGTCTTATTTGGATCAAAACCTACAGCTGCTATATCCAATATATTCTCATCCGCATATTTCTCGATATCCTTCCATTTAGCATCTTTACTATACACATATTTTTCGTCATCGGTTATCTCAATATATACATTAACATCAAAAATGTCCTGAAGCCATTTTGTAAATAAAATGGGAAGTAAATGGCCTATATGCATCTTACCTGACGGGCCTCTACCTGTATAAAGAAAGAAGCCTTTGCCCTTATCATAATCATCCAAGACCTTATCTAAATCTCTATGAGAAAAAAACACATTTCTTCTTAAAAGAACATGAAGAGCATTTGCATATTTCAAAAATCTCTTTTTTAAGTTTTCGGTTATATATTGAGTTCCAAACTCCTTAACCAATCTATCATAGTTAACTTTTCCTTCAACTTCCCAAGGAGTTATCTTAAAAGAAACATCCTTCTCATTTTTTATCATAAAAATAAAAATAAAAACACATACATTTTTAAAAAGTATTCTTTCTTAGAAGGTATTGTCCAATAATATATTTTGAGAAATTTGGTTAACGGAAAGCATAGCCCTATTCAAAAGGGTTAACTGCTCTCATGCGCTTCTGTGAGAGGTTATGTTTCCGCTTAACAAATAGAGAATTATTGGACAATATCAGTTATCAACATTACTATGTAGCAGTTAACCTTATTGAGAGGATAACATGCTCTAAACCTTTTAACCAAAATCAAAACTTAAAACCAAAAAAATGAACTTTATCCAAAAAATACGCGGTAATCTCGCTTTGTGCAATGAATACTTTATCAGAAGGATAATATAATACAGGATAACTATATAGAGCACCAACTTTTACCAATTCATTCAATGCCTTTGTTTTCATAAATCCATGCAATGAATTGAGCCATCTTTTTGCAAAGGGCAATCCATTGCCATACTTTTTCTTAATTTCATTCCACAATATATTTGATAGGCGATCCCTAACATGAGCATTTTGGTTTGAGATCTCATATATCTCTATCCTTGGATGATCCTTAACAATAATATTTGATGATGTTGATGCTATAAATGGCTCTATAGCAATCATATCTCCATATGAGATTTCATATGAGAGATCATTCTTTATGTTTGGTATTGAAATACCTCCATGAATCATATATCTTCCCAATGAATGTCCTGTGAGATTTGCCACAATACCTTTTTCTTCCCTACTCACAATACTTTCAATTATCTCACCAATTTCATTAATCCTCATACCAATATGCAAGGCTTTTTTGACCTCTCTAATGATTTTCTCTGAGATTTCTTTTATTATTTTTCCCTCTTCATTCTCTCCTACAATATATGTTTTAGCACTATCAATAATATAACCATCAAAATGAACCCCTATATCAACCTTAACAACATCACCATTTTTAAAACATCTTCCATCATTTTCCATTGCAGTATCATGTGCAGCAATATTGTTTATGGAGAGATTGAATGGAAATGCTAATCCCAAATCCTTTTCAAGAATCATATTTTCAACACTCTCAACTACATATAAAATGGACTCTCCTTCTTTGATATGTTCTTTTAAAAAGGAATCTATTTCCACATACACTTTTTCAGCTTCTTTTAATTTATCTATTATCTCATTGGATATTTTTCCTTTCTCTGTTACCACAATTTTACACCATCCTCTATATATTTTGCTCTATCTATTTTTATCTCCTCTTCTTTTGCAGCACTTCGTGCAATTAATTTATATCCTTTATAATAAACAAAATCTCCATTTTTAATCAACTCTATTTTTCTGAATTCCTCTATATCAATGATTTCTTTTGGTTTTTTAACCACTCCTTTTATAATTACATCACTTCCAGGAGTGATAAGCGGATCCTCAACAATCGCAATACCTAAGATATCACCATTTTTGGAAGATGCTGCTAATAGCATTCCCTCGCTTTCATATCCCATTATCTTAGCTTTCTTTAGATTATTCACAAACACAACTCTTTTACCAACAAGCTCATCCGCGGAATAATATCTCTTTATTCCTGCAACAATCCTTTTGTCTTTTTTATCTCCAACATCAAGCGTAATATAATATAGCTTCTCGCTTTGCTTAATATCCTCAACTTCCTTTATTAGCCCTATCTTAAGATCAACACTACTAAACATATCCCCTCCTGATGCAAGTAAGAATAATTTCTCATCAATCTTATCAACCAAGATTTTTGCTTCTTTCACTTTATCTTTTACTTTTAATCTCGTATAATCACTCCTTTCCAATCCGACAACATCATAGAATTTATTCACCATCTTTGGTAAGTAAGGTTCCAAAAGAGCAAATAACACAGAGATCTCCTCAAACAACTCATCTATCTTGTCCTCATCCCTTTTTTCCTTGATTAGTCTCCAAGGCTCATATGTGTTGAACTTTTCATTTAATCTCACAGCAAATTCCAATATCTTTTCCAAAGCGCCTTTAATTGCATATTTTTCCAATAACACATCAATCTCTTTGAATATATCATAGCGAGAGAGATCAATATCTCTCTTAAATTTATATGTCTCCATCTTATTGGCTATTTTCATCATTCTGTATCCCAAATTTGCTATGATGCCTATTAATTCCTTGTTAACCTTATCCTTAAATGCGTCATATGAGAAGTCACCATCATCTATATTATCAGGGATACTTCTTGCAAAGTAATATCTAATATGTGTAGAATCAAAAAATTCCTCTAAATCTCTCAGATAAACAAAATTACCTCTTGTCTTGCTCATTTTCTTTTTATTTAATGTTAAATACCCTCTCACAGGCATGGCATCGGGTAGGGAGTAATCTCCTGCTATCAACATGGCTATCCAATAGATATAGTGAAAATAAATGATATCCTTACCCATAAAATGTACAATCTTTGTGTTTTTATCTTTCCACCACTCTATGAGATTGCTGTTGTATGAGGTGGTTGATGCGATGTATCCGAATGGAGCATCGACCCATACATAGAAATACTTATTTTTCTTATCTGGAACAGGAAAACCAAAATAAGGGGCATCTCGTGTGATATCAATATCCCTTAAACCATCTTTAATCCATGAAAGCGCATAATTCTTTGCATCTTCTTGCAATTGCGATTTCTTTAGATATTCCTCAATGTCCTTTTGTAACTTACTAAGAGCAAAAAACAAATGAGTTGTTTTTTTGATAACAGGTGTGCTATTACATAATATGCATCTTGGGTTCAATAAATCCTTAGCGGTATATGTTCTACCACAAACCTCGCACACATCACCGTATTGATCCTCTGCCCCACAAAAAGGACATGTTCCCTTAACAAACCTATCTGGTAGAAATCTATTGCATCTCTCACAAAACAAAGCGGTCATTTCTTTTTCATATATTAAACCTTTTTGTTTGGCTTTTTTATAGAATTCATATACCAACTTTTTGTTCTCCTTTGAGTGAGTATAATAAAAATTATCAAATATAATTTCCAATCTCTCCAAATCCTCTTTATGCTCCTTCCTGAAAATCTTAACGAAATCTTTTGGATGTAAGTTATGTTTTATAGCATTAAGCTCTATTGGAGTACCATGCTCATCTGTGGCAGAGATAAAAACCACATTTTCTTTGCCATACTTGAGTTTTAAGAATCTTGCATAAATATCTGCAGGTAAAAATGTGGATGCAATGTGTCCAAGATGTAAGAAGCCATTAGCATAAGGTAATGCAGCAGTGACTATTATTCGCATAGACTCACCAAAATAATTAAGATGTTAATTATGATCCCGCCGCCCGGATTCGAACCGGGGACAATGCGGTATCTGTTGATATATGGTAGAGCACCACCAATCCTCTCCATTGGAGAGGATCTACAGCCGCACGCTCTACCAGGCTGAGCTACGGCGGGATAATCATGAATAAATAAAAATTATTTTAAAATTCTGAAAGACACAACATATTAAAATAATTAAGTGCCGAGTTAAATTTAAAAAATTATCTCTGGAGTTATATTTAAATATTTTCAGGAGTATATTGATTTTATGATATGATAATTTAAGCAATGAAGAGGTAGAGGAGATGTCAGAAAATGAAAAATTACAAGAGACTGCAGTTGTGATGAATGAGAATAAGGAAGAGACAAAAAACTTAAGTGAGGTTAAAGAAATCACATCAAAAGAAGAAGAGAAAAAGGACATTGATAAGGTCGAGAAAGAAATAAAAGAATTCAAAGAGAAAATCAAAGCCCTTCCTGTTGAAGAACTTAAAGAACTTAAAAAAGGATTAGATGAAGAGCTAAATAAACTTATTGAAAAGTATGGGAAAGAGAGAATTGAAAAGTTTAACCAGCTTATTCTTGATGCAAGGAAATACAAAAAGACACGTGATAAAATAAATAAGAAAATAAAGCATCTAAAAGCAAAAAGAAGAAGGCTCAACAGAAAAGTCGCATTCTTGGAGAGGAAAATAAGAGAGAATGAAGATAAAATTAAGGTATTAGAAAAGGAGATAAAATTGAGATCAAGCAATGTTGAAAATCTTATGAAAAGGTTGATTTCCAAAATAAAGAAGATGGATTGGTACTTACAAACAGAGCCTGTTTCTTTGAGGAAAGAGGAAGAGATTAGAAGAAAAATTGATGAACTTGAAGAGAAATTGATAGATATAAAGAGATATATAAGAATAAAGAGATTTCTTGAAAAGGATAAAAAGAACCTGCCTGAAATAAAGAAGATAGCTGATGAGATTCATAATGAGATTTCTCAATTAGCAAAGGAAAGCGAGATGAATCATAATAAGTTGATGGAGACAATGGATAATCTTAAAGCCATGGAAAAGGACCTCAAGGAATACGTAGAAAAATCAAGGGTCATAAATTCAAAAATTGCGATATTATCTAATATATTAAATAAGCTCACTAAAAAGACAAAGGAAAAGGAAACCAAAAAAGAGAAAATCAAAAAACAAGAAAAGGCAGAGAAGATATCTGAGGAAGATAAAGAATTAATGAAAAAAGCAAAAGAGCTTTATGAGGAATTTATGAAAGGGAAAAAATTGACAACAGAGGAGTTCATCATTATGCAGAAATATTATTTAGAGATGGAGGATAAGGAGAAAAAGGAGCATAGATAAAAAGATACGTGAAAATTATGAAACCACAAGAGGAGGAGTTGTTAGATGGAGATTATGAGATAGTAGATCCTGATAAGGAGGATGTCATATTATTTGCGGATTTTGGAAGAAGAGGCTTAGAGAGAAGTACTGAAAAGATAAGAAAAATAAAAAACACTCAAAAGCTATGTGCATATGGTGTGCTTGGAAGTGTTAGAGGGATATCAATACTTATAAGAAATGTGTTGGCATTTGAAAACATCAGAAATATATATCTTATTGGAAACGATATCAAACCTTTCTTTTCATTTACCGCTATGGAATTATTAGTAAAAAATGGGATTGATGAAAATAAGAGAATCATAGGTTTTAGGGAATACATAAAATCAAAATATGATATGTATCCCATCATTGATAATGTTGAATTAGATAATAAAATAATAAATTGGTTCAGGAAATACATTAGAGTGATAAGGATGAGTTCACTTGAAGAGTATGATAGCAATGTTAAAGTTAAAAGAAATGAAAGTATGAAAGTGGATGCTGAGAGAAAAAAGATTGCATATAAAATCAGAAAACTTAATAAAGAGGAAAATACTTCGAAAAAAACATTAAAACCAAAATCCTTTGATGTAATGGTGGGGACACATATATATGAAGAAACAATAGAGGAAGCACATAAGTTGGCTATGCTTCATATACTATTTTCTGGACATGAAACCGCATCGCAATATGGAAAAACAAAGGAAATCATAAATATGATGATTACTGTAAAGGATCCATATGAAGAGGTTCTTAGCAATTCGCTTTACTTAGAATATGGAAAAGATCTCATATCTCCACAACTAAAATCCGATACCTACACCTATGGAAGACTATTATGTTCATATAATGGATTCAATCAAATAGAGAATATAATAAATAGGTTGGAAAAGAATCTTGAGGATAGAGCATGCGTGGCATCCTTATGGATGCCATCTATACATCTAACACAAGAAACAGAGCAACCATGCTTAAATTTAGTTCATGTGCTTTTGAGGAATAACAAGATAAATATTACAGCATATATAAGGAGCAATGATATGTATAAAGCATGGCCCACAAATGTTGCAGGTTTATCTTATATAAACTATCATATTTGGAGCAGATTATCTGAGAAATATGAGGATCTCAAATTGGGATATGTAACTACAATAAGTGGCTCAGCACATATTTACGAGAGCGATTGGAATGATGCTCTCAAGATAGCACTTACATATGAAAAGGACTTTGTTCAGGATAAATTTGGATACTTCATACTTTCCATGGAAAATGGGAAATATGTTGCTAAGATTTATGAGAATAATGGGAACATGATAGGGGTTTTGGAGGATGAATGTCCAGTAAGATTAAGAAAAACGCTTGTGAGATATTTTGCAATAACACCAGAGCATGCAAGTTATATTGGAGAGGAGTTAAAAGCTCTAAACAAATTAAAGGAAAAATAATGCGCTTTTTATTCATTTCTTTTTCTTATATATACTGTTCTTAATCCACAAATCTCGCAGATATCTGAGGATGTCTCTCTATTGCAGGCTATACATATCCTTTTCCATTCATAATGCTCTTTAATTTTTGGTTTTGTTAATGAAAGCACATCAATAGATAATCGTGATGCTAAATCCTGTACAGAATAATCATCACTTACCAATACGACATTTTTATTTTTTTCTTTGAACTCCAAAGATAGAGCGATTATGGAGATATCTGCATTTGTTAATTTGTGCTTGGTTTTATCAGATAATTTTTTTACTTTCTCAAAATATTCTCTTTTTGGTAACATAATATGCAGATTCATGGATGATGCTCTATAAAAGTCCATCTTTGATGGAAGAGATTTCAATTCTTCCTCTATGAATGGTGTAGTAACTACAAGGACATCATTAAAGAGATATGAAAGATTATTTATGAATACATTGCTATCCAACACATATATTGTGTTATGTTTTTGGTCTTGGGAGTTCTTTTGTTGCAATACAATCACCACATTCAACATATGTTGCGCAGATGTAGTAGTCAGAGGACAAAGCATATAGCGGGATCTCCATCATATAATAATCTCCTGAGATGTTTTTATTTGCTGTTAGTATTGAATGTAAGAATTTCTTAGTACATAATAATATTTTAATGTTTTTATTTATTGGGATTGGGCTATGTATGGTATAATATACTCTAAGAAGACATTCTTCTTCATCAGGTATATATACTCGCTTTGTCAAGTATGGAGATGAAACATAGATAGAAGCATTTACTTCCTTACACCCTTCTGAAAAAATAAAGGAGAAATTGTATGAATATAAATGAAATTCCCATAAAATGCCATATGATATAAATATTAAACCAATTAGTATTGCTGAGATAATCGCTAATTTCTTGTTAGTATTTTTATCCTTGATTCTCATTAAAAATGAGGATAACAAAATTAAAAGCCCTCCAATTAATAAGGAAATGCTTGTTCTCACATCATTAGAGAGCACTATCGTACCTGCAACAAATAAATATAGAGATATGCATCTCAAAGAATATATCTTATTTTTGAATATGATCATTATCGCGATTCCTATCAATATCGCAGGAAGTAGTATAAAAAATACCGCATCTATTATATCGCTCATTTGTTTACCTCCTTTTGTAGATTACTTATGAAGAGTATGAGTATAGCAGATAAGTACAATATTATAGCTTTTATATAACTTGGAATAATCTTAAACATGTCCTCTACCAACACCAAAATTCCTATCAAAATCAGGAAAGTACCTGTGGCATAAAATATCTTCTCTATAATTTCCTTTTTTGATGTTTTTCTTTTTAAAAATTTCATAATACTACATAAATCTCCATAATATATTTAAAAATTTTTTGTTTTATTTAACAATGTTAAGCGGAAAAGCAACCTCTTAAAGAAGAGTATTAGAGCAGCAAACCTTGTAGAGCTAATGCGATTGTAAGAGCAAATTTTCTCGTTAACAAATCCTTATTAAAAAATTATTAGGCAATTTGTTAACGGGAAGCATAGCCCTATTCAAAAGGGTTAACTGCTCTCATGCGCTTCTTTGAGAGGTTATGTTTCTGCTTAACAATAAAGAGTTATTGGACAATGCCTATGTTAACACAAAAAGAGTGAAATTATATATATCCTTATGCTCTTATAAGAATATTATGGAAAACCGAAAATTCTTCTCAATAAGCATTCAGGTTTTGATAACGCTTATGCTTTTATATTCATTAGCTTTAGCTGTGGATGTGGATGTAACAAAGCCATGGCATTATCTCTCGCAAATTGCAAAAAGCCGGTTTGATTTGACATCTATTGACTCGGACGAGAATGGAAGGATAGATGCAGGCATTATAGAAGACACATTACAAGACATAACAAACAATGGAGCCACCACTACGCATACAATCAATGTAGGCGGATTAAACTCTGCTGGCGCTATTATTGCATCAGGTAACTTGAACATCGGTAGTGGAAAGTTATTTGTGGATGTTAGTACTGGAAGAGTTGGAATAGGAACAGCTTCACCAACAGCGAAGTTGGATGTGAAGGGAGATGTGAAAATCTCTGGCTCTATTACAGGATCAGGAAATCTTAACATTGGTTCTGGAAAGTTATTTGTGGATGTTAGCACAGGTAAGGTAGGTATAGGAACAACATCTCCACATGGTAACCTTGGAATCAAACAAGGACATGGAGATTGGATTACATTAGAAAGAACTGCTGGTTCTGGATATTGGCATATTCACAATCCAAGTACTCAAGAAAGAATTGAAATTGGTTATACTTCCGATAGCGGAACTACTCGATGGGGAATGTTTGTTATTAAAGATAATGGCAATGTTGGAATAGGAACAAATTCACCAACAGCAAAGTTGGATGTAAATGGAAATCTCAAAGTGAGAGGATTTACTTTAGAGCATCAGGGAGCAGATTTTGTATTGGGGACAAATGATGGTAGAAACAAAGGAAGCAAGACATCTCAAAGAGCCCTAGTTCATGGTGGTAACGATGAGTTAATAATTAATTATAATGGTGATTTTGAAGGTGGCGTAGTAGTGCAAGGTCCTAGCTTAAAAGTTACAGGTTCATTATGCTTAAGTGATGGATGTAAGAGTAAGTGGAGTGAGATTGGTGGTGTAATAGACTTATATAGGGTATACACAGAAACAGGTGGAAGAACTATGAATGCGGAAAGTATATGTAGATCAAAAGGATATGATGGATTTTGGGCAGGAATGGATAATGATGATGGAAGTGAATATATCATATGTTATAAAGTACGTGAAGGAATCACTATAGTAAGACATTTCTAAAACTATTTTAAAAAACATGAGCAAAGTTTAACCTTATGGATTATGAGAATATCGAAGGAAAATCGAGTGTTGGGTATTTTTCTCGACCAATGTCTTTAGAGGAAGAAAATGAGTTTTTAAAGGAAACAGTAAATCACCTGAGAAGAGAACTTGAGAAATTTAAAAAACCTCCATTAATTGTGGGTACTGTCATAGAGATACCAGATAAAGAGCATGCAATAGTGCAGATAAATACTGGAAGGTTCTATGTAAATGTGATAGATGAATTGAAGGGAAAATTGAGAGTGGATGATAAGGTTCTATTGGATCAGAGATCCCTTACAATAGTAAATGTCATAGGAAAAGATAAGCCATTTGATGTTTCAGGATTTGTTGTTATAGAAAAACCAACCATTACATGGGAGGATATAGGAGGCTTGGAAGAACAAATAAGAGAGATAAGAGAGGTTATTGAATATCCATTACTTTATCCAGAAAAATTCAAGAAATTAGGTATAGAACCACCAAAAGGAATACTGCTTTATGGACCACCTGGCACGGGAAAGACATTGCTTGCAAAGGCTGTAGCTCATCATAGCAATGCCACATTTATAGAAATAGTGGCATCTGAACTTGTACAAAAATACATTGGAGAGGGAAGTAAATTTGTGAAAAGCATCTTTGAATTGGCAAGAGAGAAAGCACCAAGCATTGTATTCATTGATGAGGTAGATGCAATAGCGGCAAAAAGAATAGAATTGGGCACAAGTGGAGAAAGAGAGGTGCAAAGAACCTTCATGCAGTTATTGGCAGAGATTGATGGATTTACTCCGTTAGGTGATGTGAAAATAATAGCGGCAACAAATAGATTAGATATTTTAGATCCTGCAATTACTAGACCTGGAAGATTGGATCGTATACTTTACATAGATAAGCCAAATATGGAGGGAAGATATGAGATCCTTAAGATACACACAAGAAATATGCCGTTAGCAAAAGATGTGAATCTAAGAGAATTGGCATCCTTAACAAAGGGCTTTGTAGGTGCAGATATAAAAGCCATGGTAACTGAAGCAGGGTATTTTGCATTGAGAAATAACAGATCAAAAATAAAGATGGAAGATTTTATAAATGCATTAATGAAAATACGCAAAAAAAGAAAGGAGCATGAGACTGAGAAAACATATATTTATTAAGTGAGGTGTTATAATAATGCTAAAACTAAAAGAGATCATAGAGGACTTAATGTGTGATGATGAGACATCAACTCTTCTGGAGAATTGTACGCTCATAAGTGCAGTAGGATTTTATGGAGATAAAGAAAACTTAGAGAAATGGGAATTAATATTTTATGATTTACTAAATGATAAGGCATATAAGATTGATGTGGATCACGAACTAAATTATAGAATATATGAATCCGAGCTCTTAGATAAAAGATTTAAGGATATCTTATTTGATGTCTCTTCAGATTTTATCGATGAGGATGAAGCACTACGTGTATCCTTTGACCATTATATGAGCCACTATAGAAATAAAGAGATAGAAAGTATGTTTATTGTGTTAAACACCTTAGATAACCTATGGCATCTCAATCTTCTTACAAGATATTTATCTGTTATTCAGATATCCGTGGATTTATATAGTGGAGAGGTCAAGGATAGTAAAGAGGTGAATCTCATCCATGTTGAGAGAGAATAATAAGAGGGAGATCTTCTTTGTGACCTCTAATGTTCATAAATTTGAAGAGGTTAAAGATATTCTTGGAGATGTATGTAAGCTTAGACATCTAAATGTTCCTCTTTTGGAGATTCAATCAAAGAATTTTGAGAGTGTTGTGATTCACAAGCTCTCACAAGTAATTGCATTATATCCAGAGAGAGATATAATAGTAGAAGATTCTGGAGTTATTATAGATGCGATGAGCAAGAGCATAGCATTTCCTGGGGTTTATTCCAAGGATATATTGGAATGTTTGGGATTAGAAAATATCCTTTTGATAATGAGAAATGAAAATAGAAGAGGAGCAAAGATGGTTTGTTATGTGGGATATTATAATTCAAAGGAAAAGAGCATAAAAATATTTTCAGGAGAGGTAAAAGGTGAAATCTCAAGGGAAATTAGAGGAGAAAGAGGTTTTGGATATGACCCAATATTTGTCCCTTGTGGATATAAAAAAACATTTGCTGAGGATTATGACTTAAAAAAGAAAATCTCTCATAGATCCAAGGCGTTTAAAAAATTGAAAGAACATCTTGAGAAAAATATATAAAATTTTAAATGGATTTAAATATTATGTTGATGTGGAAAGATAACATGATAGATAAGAAAGCACATCTTCTAATATTTTCATTTTTAGTATTTGTTGCTCTACCTCTCTCACATGCAGCCACCTCTCTCAACTCCTGCACCACAATCTCATCTCCAGGAGTTTATTATTTAACTTCTGACATCACTGATTCAAGCAGCACCTGCTTTACAATCTCTACTTCTAACGTAACCTTGGATTGCCAAGGACATGTGATTGATGGTACTCAAGCCTCTGGTAGTTATGGCATATATGCCAGTGGCTCCTTAAGCAACATCACCATAAGAAACTGCAAAATCCAAGAGTTTTATTATGGAATTTACTTCTATAATGGTGTTCATGATAGCAAGATAGAGAATGTGATAAGTAATGACAACAATGATACTGGTATCTTACTTTCCTCTTCCTCATATAATACACTCTCCAATATCACTGCTAACGATAATGACAACTACTTTGGTATTAAGCTTGATCATTCCCTATATAATATACTTCATAACATTATTGCCAATAACAATGGATATGGTGGTATAACACTCGATTATTCATCAAATAATACATTAATAAACGTCACTGCAAATAATAACAAAGGCACAGATGGAGGTATCTTTCTTGATTATTCCTCGTATAATACATTAATAAACATCACTGCAAATAATAACACTGTAGGGATATACATTTGGGACGATTGTGAGAATAACATTCTAGCAAATTCTACTTTTCTATATAACAATTATGGGATATCAATAGGTTCAGGAGGGGGAAATAATATTATTTACAATAACATTTTTAATGGTACAAAGGATAGCTTCATCTTTATGGATTTTCCACCCAACCAATGGAACACCTCCCTACAACTTGGCCCAAACATAGTGGGGAGACCTTTCATAGGAGGAAATGTGTATGCTACTCCTTCAGGAGATGGATACTCGCAAACTTGCGATGATGCGAATCATGATGGGATATGCGATTCTCCATATACATTAGCATCAGGAAATGTGGATTATTATCCTCTAGCGTTATCAAAGACATATCCTTTAAATCCAAAAATCTATGTGGGAGAGCAATTGGCATGGAAATATGACGGATTCTTTACTAAAAGCGCAAAGATAGATATAACTCCTTACATACTTAATTATATCAACAATAATTGTTCTGGAACATTACCATGTACAATTCCAATAACATATAAAGCAGATTCTCGTGGAGGTATTAATATTGTTGGGGATATCATATATAGAGGATATGTGGTAAGGGTCGAGAACATACTCTTTGAGAATGCAGGAATAAAGAACATAACTATCTATAGCAATGATTATAAGAAAGTATGCTATACAAATCTCTCAAAGATATATGTTTTACCTCCTGGAGGAATAGGCATTTTCAGGATACCTTGCGATATACTGTGCAATAACATAAAAGACATAATAGTTGAAACCACGTGTGGTGTAAAGGATAAGCTATCAAGTCATCCTGCAAGGGATGAGATTTTGAGGTGTTAAAGCAAAATACTTAGAAGATCTTTTACTGCTTCCAATATTTTTCCCTCTTTATTTTTGACAATATCAACTGTAGCCCCAGTAACCATAGAATATGATGCGGCCATATATCTATTGTATATCTGATGTAAATTAATTCTTTCCAAAGGTTCTGTATCTCTTTTTCTATTGTTATCTCTTTTTCTTCTTGCATATATCTCCTCAGGAGCTGCCTCTATAAGCACGATTCCTGTTGGTTCCAGTTCTTCAAGTACCCAAATAGGTAATCCTGGCATATATCCTTTTGGTGTTTTTATGGTTATGTGAGTATCTAAAATTATGTTCTCTTCATAAGACATTGAAGCTATTTTTTTTGCTGCTAATCTTTGGATGTTCCTTTGTTCATTTAATGGTAATTTACGCATCTCATCTCTGTGAGTTACTAAATTCTCGTTCTTGGCAATCTCAAACATTATATCTCCAAAATTTATAACCCTGTAATTTTTCCCCCTTTCACTTGCCATCTTTATTGCTTCCTCAAGAACTGTTGTCTTTCCGACTCCTGATATTCCTGCTATAATAATCAATTCCTTTTTTGACATAGATACTCACCTAATCCCTTAATTCCATAGAGCCTCTACCTAGATTGTGAAACTAACACAGCCACAACAATCCATAAGAAACTTCCAGCCATAAATAATACAAATGAAAGAACAATAGAAAACCAGAAACTAAATGCAGTAGTGCCATATACCCATTCTACATGACCAGCTAACCACGAGGCTATAAAAATAAAGATATTTCCTAAGAACCATAAAAATATCAATTTTACCTCATTCACTTCCTCTTTATATTGAGAAACAATCTCTATATCCTCATGCTTCTTATTAATATTTCGCATCCAAATTACCACCTCATTCCTTGTCTTCCTCTATTACAGAGATGGAAGAAGTGGGACATGATTTCTCAGCTTCTTTTGCTGCTTTATATTCCTCATCATCTATCTCCTTTTCTTGAATACCACTATCACTATCCTCTAATCCCACAAGATTCGATTTCATTTTTCCCATCTCAAATATGTGAGGAGCTATAGAGACACACATTCCACATCCGATACATGTATCTTTATTTAATCTTACCTTATACTTTGCCATCTCCCTCACCTATCTCTTTAATTTGAAAATCTCAGTAAAATATTTCATCTTAGCATTAATTTTCTCAAGTTCATCTAAGAAGTTCTTTACTTGTTCTTTCTCTTGCTCTCCTATTGTCCTTGAGAGCTTTAATATAGATTCCAAAGCTGTAATTGAAATTTTCAAGGACATGAGTTCGTTAACAATTTCCTTATATTTTTTGACACTTATGAAGAGAGGAGGAGTTATTACTTGATGTTCCTTTACTAAGTTTTTCAATAATACATTATTTTCACCACTAATCACTTCTTCTTTTTTCTCTTTTTCTTCAGTTTCAAGTACCTTAGGAGTTTCCTCTTTCTTGCTCTCCTCTGGTGTCTCTAATGCTGTATCTTTTGCAGATTCTGATAAAAGATTTTTAGGATCAAACAAAGAAGATATATCTTTCTTTTCCGTCTGCTCCTTTATTTCAACTTGTTCTTTTTCTTTTTCTTGAGAAGGAACCTCTTCTTTTTTCTCTTCAGGAGAAGGAGCAACATTTTCTGGTTGTGGAGTAGATAGCTCAAGGGAATGTATTTCAGGAATTTCTTTTTCCTCTAACTCTATCTTTTCTTTTTTATCTTCCTCAACCTTTTCCTTTATACTTTGAATCTCCTCATTTTTTGATTTTTTTCTAAAGAGAAATCCAAGCATTCTCACACCCCATAACTATTTTATTCATGAATATAATATGTTTCTACACATATATATAAGTTTTCCTTTATAAACCTATTAACTTTGACAAACCCAAACCTCTCAAATTGTAATCTTGAATCTATTGGTTTCTCAAGTATGTTGCTTTCAACAATACCTTCAATAATATCTCCATTATCCATGATCACCTTGCAGTTAATATAAGAATTCTCTGGAAGATAATGGATAATCCTTGTCATCTTTTCTTCCTGATTCTTTTTCACGATTTCCCCTTCATCATGAGATATTTTCCTTATATCAAATGCATATTTTAATCTTATAGTTTCTCCAACCTTTAATCTATCCCAATCATCCTTTTCCACATACACAAAAGGATGAGATTGTGAAAACATGAGAACCCTATAACCTCTTTCTTTTATATCCGGATGATTTGGTAATATCACTTTGATGTCTTGTGTGAGATTCACAATTCTAACTTTGATAGGTTCTTTTATAAAAAACAACCTATCACTCTCTTTATCTATCAATACCCTATGTATCTTAATTAAATTCTTTAGAAATTCCTTATATGTGGTTTTCTTGTCTCTCTTTGTTAATCCTATCTGCAATACCCACCAAGAGAAAGCCTCTGGTTTAAACCCTCTTTTTTTATATGATTGAATAAATGGCAACCTTACATCATCCCATCCTTTATATTCCCCTTTTAGAATCTTTTCTTTTATTTGGGTAGTACTAAGCTTTAAATCCTCAAAGTTTATTCTGCCTATGTGAAGATATACTGGCATATCCCAGCCCATATATTCAAAGATATATTGTTGTCTTAATGTGTTTGTCTCATGATCTTTCCCTCTTATCACATGTGTTATGTTATTAGAATGGTCATCAACAGCAACTGAGAAATTCATTGTTGGATACACCAAATACTTCTCTCCAACTAATGGATGAGGATGCTTAATAATTCTAAATGCCACCCATTCTCTCACAGCAGGGTTCTCATGAGTGAGAATGGTTTTGATTCTTAAAACTGCCTCTCCTTCATCAAACTCCCCTTCCAACATCTTCTTCCATAACTCTAAGTTCTCTTCAGGTGTTTGTTCTCTATGAATACATGGTTTTTTGTTTAATACTAATCTCTTAAATGACTCTGAATCGCACAAACATACATAGGCAAATCCTTGTTGTATGAGATATTCAGCTACCTCATAATAATATTTCATTCTTGAGGATTGTATTATGGGATCATAGAGATTGCCTGTTAGATATTCAACATCATCTACAATCATATCATATGCTTCTAACAATACATTTTGAGGGTTTGTATCTGCAATCCTCAATACCATTTTGCCATTATATTTTTTTGCATACCAATAGTTCAAAAGTAATGGAAATACATGTCCAAGATGTAGCGGCCCAGATGCAGATGGCTCAAACCTTGTTATAACTCTTCTTTTTTTATCTATATCTGGAAGATCCTTTAACTCATTAACCAAATCCTCTAAGGATTCTATTTTCTTTTTATTTTTTTCTTTATCAACCTCCTCAATTTGAGGTAGAATATCCTCTATTTCCTTTGCATCCATTTTGTTAACTTCCTCACAAATTCTCCCAATTTCCTTAAGATACTCCTTTATCTTTGTTTTATCTATTACATCTTTATATTCGCTCATGAATTTAGAGAACACATGTTTGTATGATGCCTTACCATGCTCTGCCCTATTTCTAATAGCAAAAATCTTTGTCTTTTCTTTCATTTCATTTGTTAAAAGCTCATCCATAATTACTCACTATCTTAAAATATATTCTCCTTAAAGATTAAATACGATGCATGGATAAGATTTTCCAAATCTCTTATGTGTATAATCTCTGTGGGTGTATGAAGATATCTTATCGCAATTCCCAAGCCTATTGTAGGGATTCCTTGTTTGGATATGTAAATTATGGCAGCATCGCTTACACCTCCAGTTCCAATCTCTATTTGATATGGAATATTGTATTTTTTAAAGATACTCTTAAGAGCTTCTAAATGTTCTTTTTTCATAATCAGGCCCCTACCATCTGCCTGAACATAATCTATCACAACTCCCTCTCCTAGTTTGAGATCCGTGACCTTGTTCTCAATTCCTGGTGTATCTCCTGCTGGAGATGTATCTAATACCAAAGCAAAATCAATATCCTCATGAAATGCAACTACTCTTGCGCCTTTTAACCCAACCTCCTCTTGTGTAGTAAATGCAAAAAAGAAAGTATATTCATTCTTCAATTTTTCATCATTATATAGTGTTTTCATTAATTGCAAAGATACATAACAGCTACTTCTATTATCTAAAGCCTTGCCAGTAACAAACCATTCATTCATCCTAATTAAATCCCTATCATATACTAATACATCCCCTAAACCAATTCCCATTTTTTCCAAATCTTCTTTTTCTTTAACACCAAAATCCAAATATAAATCTTTTATTTTGATTTTTTTATTCTCATCTTCCTCTTCAATAAGATGTATTGGTTTATATCCACACACAGCCCAGAAGGTTTTGTTATTTTTATTTTTTAATTTAAATCTCTGATTGATTAAGGTATGCGGATCCAAACCGCCAAGTGGTGAAAAATAGACATATCCTTTTTCATCTATGTATTTCACTATTACTCCAACCTCATCCATATGGCTTTCTATTAAAATCTTTTTATCTCCATTACCCAATTTAAAAATTAGATTGCCTATAGCATCTTCCTTCATTTCATTATAATATCCATCAGCATGTCTTTTTATAACATCTTTTATCTCATCTTCAAATCCACTTACCCCATAAGCCTCGCTTAATTCCTTCAACATGTTAAAATCCATGCTAATTCCCCTCCCTATTTATGAATTGCAAATTACTTGGAAATAAACTAATAGTGTCTTATGTACTCACATTGTTCATTAACCTCAACAAAATGAGATGCCTTGCCTTCTCGATATTCTCTACATTGATTCTCAGGAAGGTTATCAACAGGTAATCGCGGAGAATGTGCCACATCACATACCCATCCTTCATGTTTCCATTTCGGATTGTTATCAGATAAACATGGGCCATGTGAAAGATTCATGTTTGCTCGAGCTTCTTCGCATAATGCAATGCAATCATTTATTATCTCTTTTATTTCATCACTTTCTTTTTCTTTATAAATACAACCACACATCCCCATCACAGCCAACAGAACTATTAACACAGCTATAGCATTCTTTTTCATTCTATCCCTCCAAATAGAATTACAATTTTTTATAATAATTAGTAAATATCGCAAAATATTTATAAATTTTTGTTTAAAAAAACAATGGTATTGTCCAACAATTCCTTATTGTTAAGCGGAAACTTAACGCGCAAATAGCACTTATAGCAGTTAACCCTTTGAATAGGGCTATGCTCTCCGTTAACAAATTGTCCAATAATTTTTTGATGAGGATTTGTTAACTAAAAAATTCGTTCTTACGATCGCATTATCTCTACAAGGTTTGCTGCTCTAATCCCTTTTTAAAAGATTACTTTTCCGCTTAACAAAATTTTGTTAATAGGGAATTATTGGACAATGCCGAAAAACTACTCTTCCTCTATGATCTGGTCTATCATTTGGTTGTATAAAACATCAATTTTTGATTTTATGATATCTCTTGTCTTCTCTAATTCTTGTTTGATTTTTTGTAGTGATTCGGTATTATACCCAGACAGATCTTTGGATTTTGGTATCCCAAATTTTTCCAGAGCTTTCCATTCCTTTTCTATTGGTTTTCCCCCAGTAATTAATTTGTCTATTCCACATATAGCTAACTGCACAGTATTAAGCTCTTCAAATAGATGTTCTTGAATCTCTTTTACGCTCTTTATCCTTTCTACAGGATTAGAAACCTTAATATTTAAATAAGATAATAAAAGTGAAAGATAAATACCAGCAAGGGAGCCTAAAATAATGGTATTTTTATTAATGAAAAGAATTATAATCCAACCAATAAACAAAGGTAAAAGAAAACCGCCATAACGTATAAGAGTATCCCAACAGATCTTCCCTATATTTCTCTCTTCTATATTCGAAGAGAGATATGCTATTATTATTTTTGCGATCATTGACACAGCTATTAATCCAATTATCAAAAGTGCCCCCGAATGCACAACAATGGAAGTAATAGAAGAGATGGGCTTAAAACCACGTAATGCATAACCTAATACACCTCCCATAATGGCAAAGAATATGATTAAAGGTAAGTGACTAAGCCATGCTGTTAGGAGACGGCTGTGGAGTAAGAATCTATACTCACGTAATCTCTTTCTGTAATATCTTCCTAATCCTATTGCAAATACTGCGCCAAAAAGAAACAATACAGAAAAAGCAGAAAATGTAGATACAATTATTGCTGCGGCATATGTTGTAAATGGAAAAGATGCTAATGAAATAAAAAACGCTATTGCAGAAGAGTATCGTCTAACTAAATCTATCTCTTCAAAAAAATCTCTCAAAATATAATAAACAATCAAAAATGGTGCTACATAATATACAAGTAGATTTATCCATATCTTTAAATCATTTGGATTGGTTCCTAAATGTTCTATGAGATTAACAAAATTTCCTATTATATCCTTTGGAGCCATAGAAAAATTCAGTAGATCGTTAGTAATATCTCCAAGTGATTGTGGTAAATTCCCTGCCATATTTTCCCCTGCTTATCTTATATCTGAGATAAAGCTCTTTTATGAGATGCAGAATATACTTTTCTACCCATTTCTAATTCTTTCTTTTTTTCTTCAATTGTCCTAAGGATTTTATCAATCTCTCCTAAAGTTAATTCGTCATCAAGTACAATGCCAAGCTGTTGAAGTTCTTTTGAATATGTATCCTTTATTTTCTTTGTTTCTACTTTTTCTTTTTGTTCTGCTTCACGGCGGAGTCTACATAATTCTCTTTCAATTGTCTCGCATATTCCTATCAGCTGATCATATTCTATCATTTTTGAAAATGAAGTTCGTGCTATCTCATGCGCTTCTTTTCTGCGGGCATGTCTAATAAGTGCAATAGGGATAACTAAAGATAAACCAAACAAACCACCCACTCCAAAAAAATAGGTAAGGATAGCCCCTATAACTGCACCAAATATTGTATACCCGCCCCATTTCAATTCCATAATCTCACACTTATTTTAATCGATTCTCAAACTTAGTAATAATCCACCAACTGCGGCTCCTATAACAATACCACCAGGCCCTGACCATGGAATCTCTCCAAAAATCACCCACCAAATTGTGCTAAAAATGATTGCGGATGCAGCTATTAAAGGAATGTGTGTAATAAAAATATAAAAAAGATTTGATTCTATAATATCATATCCCCATTCTTCAAGTTTTTTTCTGTAGAGATATCCTATACCTAAATAGACTAATGCTAAAAATAATATCAGGATACCTAAAGCTATAAAATTGCTTACAACAAAAGCTGCATATCCCACGAGTCCAGTGATTAAAGATATAAAAGCTATAACAGCAGAGAGAGACATAATTAGATTCTTATTAGTAAATATCTCTATTTCATCAAGTACGAGATAAACCAAAATGAATGTTAATAGAAATGATGGTAAAATATAAAAAAGTAAATCCTTAGATTTGTCCAAAGGTTGTTCAAGAGACTCATAGATATTGGAGGGAGATAATTTATCAAAGAGTGTATTTTTTTCTGTTCCCCTCTTAAAAACGTTATCCAAAATCTTATCCCATGTATACCATATATACTCCACTTTATTCGAGCTACTGGAAGATTGAGCATAACACATAGAAAAATTCATATAAAAACTGAAAGTTAAGATAAATAACACCATGAAGATTATCAAAACATTATGAATTCTTTCAAATTTTCCCATAAAATAATAAAAGGAAAAGTTTAATATATAAATTTGCTGACTAAAACAATCTTTTTTGCTTTGAACCTGAGAGAAGCTCTTCTTTTGTGATACCTAAGGATTCAAGAACCCTTAATGCAGCAGGTAAAACTTGATTGTTAATATAATAATCCGCATCATAGTCCTCAGCAAGATAATAAATCTCTGCCTTATCTGAAATCTTTCCAGGACGTGATGTAATGATATAAGGTATAATCATTCCAGAGAACACTTCCTTACCTTTATTTTTTAATCTTTTTGCTACTGCGATATGTGGTGCAAGCGACTCATAGGTTTCTAAGGATCTCTGAAGTTTAACATAGATAATAAGATCTTCTTTTTTCACTTTTCCTCTCTTAAGATTTTCTATTACCTCTCTAACAAATGATTTGGCTTTGTTGATATCTCCCTTTAGCACATATTTAAGCACAATTTCCTGGGTATCTTTTGCTAATTTGCACCAATCTCTCCTTACTCTCTCAAAGCCACGTATAGTAATGTTATCATCTTTATCTATTAGAGCATATCTCTTCTTTGCACCAATCTTTCCTTCCTTTTTTCTCACGAATATGCCTCTCTTATAATATCCTTGGAAATCCAACTTAATAATCCCTGGAAGTGATGAATTTATTTTTTCCATAAATCTTAGAGCATCCTCAACTGTTTTATTACCCAATAAAAGAAAGACGCTATCAGTATCTCCATAAATCACCTTGAACCCATTTGCTTCTGCCTCCTTAATAATTTTCTTTATATAATACCTACCAAAAGATGTTGCGGCTTGAGCACATTCCCTTCTATACCACCGAGAGTTTATATATCCCAAGTATCCATAAAAAGAATTAAGAATGGTTTTTAAAGCATAATCTTCAGCTTTATAGAACATGTACTCTTTGCTATCTTTTGGCGTTTTCTTTACCAATTCCTTAACCTTTATTCTTTTGTTATATATATGTTCCATAGCAGATGGAATAAAACCTTTTGGAGAGGTTAAAAAGCAATAATCATAATCAGGAACCTTATTAGGATTATCCTCACAATCATATGTTAAAGTAAAAGGATCTATATTATGTGTGATAATAATACTTGGGTATAGGCTCTTAAAATCCATAACCACAATATCCTCATAGAGCCCTGGCTTTGGTTCATACACAAAAGCCCCCTCATACTCTCCTAAATAATATCTCTCTGCAACTTCTTCCTGCTTAGGTTTGTTTGGAATAAGAACATGTGTCTTTTTACCTCTTCTTATACCATAGCTTTCCACAAGTGTTCCATATGTTGCTCTTGATATATCATAAAGTAGCAACTTCGTGATATCAGATAAAGATGTGAAGGTTGGGAACAAGTATTCTCCCAATTTAAGAGTTATCTTAGAATCATTCAAACAGTATTCAATAACCTCTCTTAAATCATTTTCTTTCCACAAATCAGAGATTCTCTCAAAGCTCATGTCCTTTTTTCCTTCTCCAATAATCTCAGATGCCACTGCATCTAAACTTAAAACCTCAACATTTAAAGTAGGTGCTAAAATACGCGAAACAAACTTATAGAGATCAAAATGCACCCTTCCAAAGATTCTATAGCTTTTTGATCTCCTCCCAGAGCCTTCTATGCCTTTTCCTCCAAATCCAAAGGAATATGATAAGCTATACATATCAATTTTCCTTTTAAGCAACTCAAAATCAAACTCATCTCCATTATATGTAAAGATTATATCTGGATCTATCTCAGAGATAATTTGTGAAAGCTTTTCAATCAATTCTTTTTCTGAATACACAGAGATAGTGTTTTGTAATGATACTGATGAGCCTAAGTGTATTACTCCTTGCTTATTAGTGTTTGTTGAATAACTGAACATGATAATATTTTCCTTTCCATTATCTTGAACTGTTTCAATATCAAATGCCATCATAATCAAATCATCTGATCTAACAGGCTCATTTTCCTCCTTAATCTCAATTATTTTCCCTATCTCTGATATCTTAAACTCCTTGAAAGGATTCTTCTCAACTATATATTTTACCCTCACTTTCCTTCCGCTGCTTATTCCTTTATCTGCAAGATAGTTTTTTGTCATGGGGATGTCTTTCTCTATTTTTTTCCCATAAGAGGGAAGTTCTTTTATTTTATCCTTTAATTCAAGATAGTGTGAAGGTTTTCGTAAATAAACTTTGACACATTTTATCTTCTCCAAACCATATGTTCTCTCAACAATTTCTGTATCAAGCACTTTTATATTTTCATCTCCTTTAGCCACATTTATGTGCTCTATCTCCTGTTTTAATTTATAGATATTATTTTGTTCATTTGGAATCACATAAAAATATTGCCTATAATTAGGATCATAAAAGAGCATTCTCTTTTTATCTCTTAACCTCTTCATAACTAATACAATGTATGAGAGATTATTATTGTGAGCAATATCAATATCTAAGATAACAAAAATATCTTCCATCATAATAATAGAGATAGTCTTAAAAATTTATAAAATTGTAATTGGAGATGCAGGGGGGGATTGTCCAATAATCCTTTATTGTTAAGCGGAAACATACCTCTCAAACAAGCGCATGAGAGCAGTTAACCCTTTTGAATAGGGCTATGCTCTCCGTTAACAAATCGTTCAACAATTTTTGATGAGGATTTGTTAACGAGAAAATTTGCTCCTACAATGGCATTAGCTCTACAAGGTCAGCTTGCTCTAATACGCTTCTTTAAAAGGTTACTTTTCCGCTTAACAAAATTTTGTTAATAGGGAATTATTGGACAATGCCACAGGGGGATTATGTTGTGTGATTAGCCTTTTTTCTTTGGCATAAGGAACACTCTAAATATGACCTAAAAAGAAAAAAGAAAAATGTCATTTACTAAATAAGATACCTATTCATAACCTTCTCCAATTGCTTTGACAAAATATTTATTCTATTTAATATCTCATAATATTTTTTCTCCAATTCCTTTAACTTCTGAGATATTTCCTTCACATCCTTTATACCTGCTTTTTGTTGTTCAAAATAAAAAGATAGTGCTTGTCTTATTAATGCACTCCTACTTATGCTCTTCTTTTTTGATATTTCACTGAGCTTTTTATACATCTCTTCATCTAACTTTATACTCACAATTTTACTTCTCATAATTATTATAAAGTATTCAAAAGTATTTAAAAGTTTTACTTTAAGTATTACTAAGAATTAATAAGTATTACCAAAAGTATTTATTTTTAATACTTAGTAATACCATAATCTTGCTGTTTTTATTTGGATGTTCTTAAATGAGAATACCTTAGATTTCATTTTTGAGGTAAAAATCTAGATGCAGGGGGTGGGATTTGAACCCACGAACCCACTAAGGGAGTGGATTTCTCAGAAGATATCAAATCATCGCATCGCTCATTACTCAAGATTCCCTCTTGAGTCCACCGCCGTTGGCCAGGCTTGGCGACCCCTGCCTATATAATAAAATAATATATGTAACCTTAATTTAAAAATCTTTAAATTGGTTAACAGAAAAAATCGCTAACATGAAGGTTTCAAAGCAGCTAACCTAAATAAAAGGTTAGCTGCATACTGTCCTTTTTTAAGGTTAGCTGCAATAACATGCTCTCTTAAAGAGGTATGCTTCCCGTTAACCATATTTCTCTTTAAAAATTTGGTTAAGGGGAAACCTAACCTTTCAAGAAGGCACATGGAAGCAGCTAACCTAATTAAGAGTTAGCTGCTGTAATCTCTCTCATTGATAAGGTATTCTTCCCGTTAACCATATTTTTAAAAATAAAAAATTGGTTAACGCGAGAAAATCGCTATTGCCAAGGTTTTGCAGTATAATAGCCCCCTGCTAAGGTCAGCAGCTTCCCAATCGCTCAGAAAGGTTAGCTGCTTTGGTGTAGCTAATTGATTTGGTATGCTTTGCATTAACCAAAATTTGCAAGAAGAGATTATAAAAATTTAAAAAAGAAAAAATTATGCGTAGATGATTTCAATTTTGCTGGATTTTACTGGAGATTTCTTTGTGGATGCGAAGATCTTTATTCCTTTTGATTCCGCAACCTTTAATAGAGAAGAGGTAATCTCTCCATCACTGATCACTATATATGCGCTATCAATTTGTTTTAATGCATTACCAAGTTCCTTAACAGGAACTCTACCCAATAACTCCATATTCTCATTATAAATGCTAGCAGCTCTTGTACCTATAATATCCTCTAATTGTTGCTTAACAAACTCCTTTATCTCATCCTCAACTTCTTGAGATTGTTTTTTGACTTCCTTCTTTTTAGCAGCCTCTTTACGAGGTTTTATTTTCGTTTCTTTCTTAATCGTTGCACGTTTTGACACTTTTGGCTCAGCAGCCGGTTTTTCTTCTTTTACCTCTTTTTCCTCTTCTGCTTTTTTGTTATAAGGTACTCTATCTCTCAAACTCTTAAATATCTCTTTTTTCGTTAGTTCCTCTACTTCCTTACCTTGAGGTGCTCTCGCCACATAATCTATATCAACTCCCATATCCATCAACTCTTTAAGAATAAGATTGCCTCCTCTATCACCATCAACAAAAACAGTTACAATCTTCTCTTTTGAGATATCAACAACCTTAGGATTTATAGAGGTTCCTCCTATTGCAATTGCATTTTTAATTCCATGTTTAAGAAGATTTATCACATCTGCCCTACCTTCAACAAATATGATTTCCTCAGATGTAGCTGCTTCTGGCCCTGCTGCCATTCCTTCATATTCACAAATCTCACCTGCCCTAACATCCTGAAGAATCTGCTCTGTAAGAATATTGATATCCGGAACCTTGCTTAATAAAGCAGATAATAAATCTTTTGCTCTATCAACGATATACTTTCTCTTGACAGTTCGCAAATCCTCCAAAGCTTCAACATTAATTTCCGCATCACATGGCCCTATTCTCTCGATTGTCTCTATTGCAGCACCTATTAATGCTGTCTCTGTGCTTCCTAAACTGGAAGGTATGATAATTTCCCCAGTTGTTTTACCACCTTCAATTTTTATGTTTTCTACCTCAATCCTACCGATTTTCCCAGTTCTTTGCAATTCTCTTAAATCCATCTCAGGACCAAGTAATCCCTCTGTTTGACCAAAAAGCGCACCAATAACATCAGGCTTTTCTACGACCCCATTAGCAAAAAATTTAGCTCTTATGATATATTTAACTGATGTTTGTGCTAATTTTGCCATACATAACACCTCCTTTATCATTAATTTTTGGCTGCTTAGTAGAAAGGGGATACAAAATTTCTCTTTTAAGGCAATCATTAAAAGTTCATTAACATAGTGATTAACATATCATTTTTATCTCAATGATCATATTAATTCAACCTTAATTATAAGTAATAATAAAAAACAAATTAAATATTACCCTTCCTACTAAGCAGCCGCACGATTTCATCACATGATTTTTCAATTTTCAATGTTTTCTTGTTTGATGTAAATCCTCTAACAATTTCAACTTTACATTTAAATATATTTCTCAAATTTTTTAAAAGTTCTTCGTTTGCTTTGCCCTTAATGGGAGCAGACCTCAGATAAACTTTGAGTTTATTACTTTCATTCATCTCAATATCAAAACGCTTTGATGAAGGAATTACCTTGACATCCAAATAACATATGTGCTCTTTATCATTATCTCTTTTCATATTCTTAACCTAAAACCTTATTACTCATCTCTAATACCTTCCTCGGTAACAACAAATACCGCTTCTCCATCAGGTAGATTTGGACTATCAACCAATCTTGCAATCCTTTTGTTTCCTTTGCTTTTTCTAAGATATACTCTAAAGGTTGCTGCGTGATGTAATACATGTCCTCCAACAGCCTCAGTAGGATCACCAAAGAAGACATCAGGTTTAGCCATAACTTGGTTAGTAATATACACAGCTAAATTATAAGCGTCTGCATATCTCTGCAATGTATGCAGATGCTTATTCAATTTCTGTTGTCTCTCTGCCAAGTTACCCCTACCAGAGTAATCTGCTCTAAAGTGGGCAGTTACAGAATCAACAATAATCAGTCTTATATTCTCCTTTTTTATGATATCTTTTGCTTTTTCAACCAACAATATTTGATGATCAGAATTATATGCTCTTGCAACAAATATATTTTTAAGCACATCTTCACCCTTCAATCCTAGTGCTTCTGCCATTTGAATTATCCTTTCAGGTCTAAATGTTTGTTCAGTATCTATATATAATGCATTACCATTCAATCCACCTTGATTCTTAGGTAACTGCACATTCACAGATAACTGATGTGCTAATTGTGTCTTTGCAGAGCCAAAAGCACCATAGCATTCTGTTATACTTCCAGTTTCTATACCCCCTCCTAAAAGAGCATCAAGAGCCTTACTTCCTGTTGTAATACGTGCGATCTGCTTCCTTTTTTCCAATACCTCTAAACCAGATTCAAATCCCATATTTAGGGCATTTCTTGCTGCTGCAATAATTTTTGCTGCTTGCCCCTCTCCTATCTCAGCTATTGCTGCTAATTCTGCTGGAGATGCAGTAGCGATAGCCATTAAATCATCCATTCCGACTGATTCCAACTTTTCTGCTGTTTTTTCACCTACTCCAGGCAAATCACGTAAGGTTATCTCTTTCTCAGTCATGTTGAACACCTTCCGTGTATTGATCTTCTTTAATCATTGTTCCTTCTATTTCCTTTAGTAAGACACCAACCTCGTTTTTTGGATCTATTTCTTTTATGCGATTTATTGTAATTTCCAATGTATCATTATATTTGTTTCTTTTGATATTTCCAAAAATGCGATATTTTATGTTAATCGCATGATGCAACACCTCATAAAAATAATCTTGCCCTTTTTCTTCAATGATTTTTATTATCTCTTCTTTGGACAATCCCAAAAATTCCTGAATTGTTGTATCAAACATATTGAAAATGATAGAGGATGTTTCATCAGAGATAATGCCTGAGATAACCAAAAGAGGATCTATTTTCCCATGCTCTGGACAGGTTTTTGTATCCTTAGTTTCATTGCATTCTCTACAATAATATATCAAAGGATTCTTATAAAAAAATTTAGTTATATATGCGCTTAACTCAACATTTTCATTTTCCTTAGTAATCTCAACTATCTTTTTCTTTTCATAACTTCTTCCTTTAATTAAGAATTCTTCTGGTACTTTTATATCTCCATCGCTTTTCTTTAATATCCCATACATGCCTAATCTTATCTCAACATTTCCATCTTTTCTCTCCTTTGTATATCCATTAATTATCTCGATTATATCTCCCTCTTTAAATTCAAACTCATCTACTTGCTCATCCCATAATACAAGCCTTATTATTCCTGTTTCATCCCCTATCATTACATTCATAACCTTTCCTTTGCTACCATCATCTCTTTCAAATGATACGGGTTCGTTTATCTGTAATATCTTTGCTTTTAATCTTATACCACTTATGCCAGGAAATAAATCCTTTATTTTTATTGACTTTTCCTTATCTCTTTCTATATTTATTCCAAAATCCTTTGCTACAAGATAAGCAGCACCATAATCTGAGATTAAGTTGTTATACTCTATTTGTTTCTTTCTTATCATCTCCAATATCTCTGATTGTTTTTTACCTGTTTTCTCTGAGATAAATATAACGAGTTGTTTGAAATCTTCCATAATTATTAATTTATTTAGATAATATTTTAAAAAATATCTTGACAAACTTTGCCAAAACCTTTGGTAAATCCTATTATTTAGCAAATTATTTTCCTTTTTATAACTGGATGTAAAGACAACTTATCCTTTACACCACATGTAGTTTCAACTATTATGTCCTCTATATCTGAGCAGAACAAATCCTTACATAAAATCTTAAATATACCTATACCTCCTGGTGGGAGAATATATTTTTTGCTTAAATTAGTAGAGCATACAGGTTTAAGTTGTTTATTATAAATGGTTATATTTGTAATCTCTGCTGTTTCAGTCATTATATTTTCAATAATAACTTTGTATCCTTCCTCTCCATGTCTAAGTATCCTTATACTTCCTCTTGAATCTGCAGTTGCTTTAATAGGCACTGTACATGGAAATACATTTCCACATTTAGTGGAAATATATTTCTTCACAGCATTCAATATATTAACTAAATAGGTTTGTGTAGTATCATTAAAGAAGCCATTATACTTCCATACCAATTGCTCTCCCACATAGATTTTTGGATTTAAAGGATATGTTTTTGATAATGCTAAAGGATAATAATCTATGTTTCCTGGTGCTAATGTATATGGAGAATCGCATATTCCATCATGATTAGTGTCATTGCAAGTTTCTGAGTAACCATTTCCTGAAGGCGTAGCATACACATTACCACCAATGAAAGGTCTCCCCACTATGTTTGGTCCAAGTTGTAGAGTGGTATTCCATTGATTTGATGAAGAGGAAATGTAAATGTTGTTGGTGTTGTTAAGAAGGTTGTTGTAGAAAAGGTTGTTATCTGAACTACTAAGATAAATACCATATTGAGCACTGTATTTTATTGTGGAATTTGCTATTATGTTGGAGGAAGAGGAATAGAGACAGATACCACGATTATTACTATTGGCAGTGATGTTTGTTAATGTATTAGAGGAAGAAGAACTAAAATAGATGCCTTCTCCAGAGTTGCTATTAGCAATGATGTTTGTTAATGTATTGGACGAACCACTAAGATAAATACCAATGCCCCCATTGTGATTAGCAGTGATATTTATAATAGTATTAGAAGAAGAGCAAGAAAGCACAAGACCCCAATTGTTATTATTAACAAGAATATCTGTTATAGTGTTCAAAGAAGAACGAGAAAAACGGATACCGTATCTATTCTCTTTAGCAGTAATGTTTATTAAAGTGTTAAATGATGAATACCAATAAATATAAACCCCATCATAACTATTCTCTTTAGCAGTAATGTTTATTAAAGTGTTAAATGATGAATAAGAATCAAGCCAGATGCCATAATCCGGGCTACTCTTAGTGATTATATTCTCTAAGGTATTATATTTAGCATTAGTTAAGTAGATATTTGCAGAATCCCAATCTGTTAATTGACAGTTCTTAATTACATGACCATAACCATAATCAATATAAATCCCATAATCAGCATTGTCATCTCCGTCTATTAAATGGTTTTGGCAATCAAATGTTATTTCTGGATATGTATAAGGATCAAAATATATACATTTAGATGTGGTGAAGTTTATAATATCAACAGTTAATTGCACTATATCATTGGGAGTTGCATTGTTTTGTATTATAGATGTACACTCGCTACATGATGAGCAAGTAAATGTTTTTTGAGGTGTTCCTGTATAGATTGGATAGTAATCATATTTATTATTGATGGCATAAGGGTTATCGCATATATTGTCATTGTTAGTATCATAGCATCCTTCATGTTCAGCATCATATGCTAACCAGTGATTTCCTATGTTTGTGTAGTTCCATTTTGTTGTTGATGATTCATCTGAGATTTTATATTTTGATGATAATAGATTGTTATAAAAGAGATTGTTATCACCGGATGTTATTCTTATATCATTGATTTTATTTCTTATTATGGTATTGTTTTTGAAGAGATTATTATCTGAATTCTTTAGGTAAATACCTTGAGCATTGAATGTGATTGTTGTGGATGTGATGTTGTTATCTGAACCATCTTCGAGCCCAAGACCATATTGATTATTATGTGAGATTGTGGAATTTGCTATGGTATTGAAGGAAGAGGAAGAATAACAAAAATATACACCATAATTGTTATTATTAGCAGTGATATTTACAAAAATGTTAAAGGAAGAACCATCAATACGAATACCTGTATCACCATTGTTATTGGCAATAATGTTTGTTAAGGTGTTGGAGGATGAGGAAGAGAGACGGATGCCATAATAATTGTTGCTATTACTCACAACATTCTCTATCTTGCTATCATGTACTCCATCACGAAGATAAATTCCATGATAAAATTCTTGGATTTTGCAGTTTCTTATGGTGATGTTGCTTAAGGAGCCGCTTGCATATATCCCATAACTACCAGAGGCTTTAGTACCATCAATCACATGCCATTGGCAATCCAAGGTTACATCAGAAGAGGAGATAGTAAAGCAAGTGCTGCTTGAATCAGTGATGTCAGAAGTTAAATAATAAACTCCTGGAGATGAGATGGTGGTGCAGGAGTTGAGAGAGGTTGCTGCGTAGGTTAAAGTTATCAAGTTTATAAAACTAAAAAACATCCATAGCAATACTTTATGGTTTTTGATTTTCATATATACACCTCATACTGAAATTCAATAAAATGATGGTATGACTTCAAGTAAAATATCAAAGGCTATATCTTCATTCTTTCTAACCGAAAAATTATAAGTTTCAATATCATGAGGATAACTGAAATTAAATGTATGATCTATAGGTGTGAGATTTCTATTTTGAATATCTTTTATTGATATTCCTACAAGATCACAATTCTCAGGAAGATCTCTTTTTTCTGCAGATTTAAATAAAGAGATGCCATAATCTTTAAGCCATGTGAAATAGAGAATACTTAAGGTAACAACTCCTACAAGTAATATAACAGATGTAAGACTAATAGAAATTGCTTTTCTTTTATTCATATCCATAAAATTTATAAGAACTGAAATTTATTTAAATTTTTCTTTATTGTTAAACAAAACTTCAATATACTTTTGATAAGAGGTTAAAGGAAAACATACCTCTCACTAAAGGTCTTGAGCATGCCAATACAAGTAAAAGGATAGCTGCTTTAATGCCTTTGGATATTAAGTAAATCTTTCGTTAGCCAGGTTCTTTAAAATAAAAATAGTTAACGTAGAGAAATGACAATAAATTAATCACATTACATATATTTTTAAAATCTTTTGAGAATAATCTTATTTAGAGATGTTTAAGGGTGAACTTATGAAAAGAGATATAAAAAAAGCAATATCGAAATCATGTTATTCTTTTGGAGAATTTCTACCCATTTTGTTGGGCGTTTTAATGCTCATAAGCTTAGCTATTACTGCAATACCTAAAGAAGTATATTCTCATCTCTTTAAAGGAAATTATTTATTGGATCCAATAATTGGTAGTGCCTTGGGTAGTGTATTTGCAGGAAATCCAATAACAAGCTACATTATCGGAGGAGAGTTATTGAATCAAGGAGTAAGTTTGGTAGCAGTAACAGCTTTTATAGTTGCATGGGTTACTGTAGGTATAGCTCAATTACCAGCAGAGATGTTGATTTTTGGAAAGAAATTTGCTATTGTTAGAAACCTATTAAGTTTCTTATTTTCTATATTGATAGCAATAATTGCGGCTATTATATTGTGTGTGGTGTAGGAATATGCAAAATAAAAATAAGAGATCCGGATGGATATTTTTTGGAATTATGATGCTTATTTATTTATGTTTGTTTTTTATTGATAGAGTTTTCTTTATCAAAGTCTTCATGAATCTTATTCACATGTTAACTAGGATTATTCCTATTTTTGTTTTGATTTTTATTATAATGATAATTATAAATTATTATGTTACACCAAAGATGATAGCAAAATATCTGAGTAAGAATTCTGGTATAAAAAAATGGATCATAGCCATTGTTAGCGGAATAATATCAACAGGACCTGTTTATATGTGGTATTCTGTATTAAAAGAATTAAAGGAAAAAGGGGTAAGCTATGGATTTATAGCAGTTTTTCTTTATAATCGTGCAATAAAACCTCCTTTAATTCCTCTAATGATTTATTATTTCGGCTTGAAGTTTACTATTGTTTTAACTCTTCTAACAATATTTTTTTCAATATTGGAGGGAACAATAATTGAAAAGATAATGAGGTGAAAATATGAGAATTGCAATTGCGTCCTTGGATAAGAATGAAGATGCTGAGATAAGCAAGGTAGGGGGTAGAGCCCCATACTTCCTTATATTTGATGATAATAAGTTGGTAAAAGTCATTGAAAATCCATTTAGGTTTGAAGGTGGTGCTGGTTGGAAGGTTGTTGAGATGTTGCATAGAGAGGGTGTTGAAATGATTATTGCTGGAAGTATAGGAGAAAGGATGAGAGAAACCATGAATGAAAAAGGAATAAAATATAAAGAGGTTTCAGGAAAAGTTAAAGATGCATTAAAGAACCTGGCATAGGAGCATTATCCGATAATTCTCTATTTGTTAAGCGGAAAAGTAACCTCTTAAAGAAGCGCATTAGAGCAGCAAACCTTATAGAGCTAATGCAATTGTAGGAGCAAGTTTTCTCGTTAATAAATCCTCATCAAAAAATTATTTGACAATACCTTCCATAGAAGCCTTAACAAAATCTATAAATATCTCTCCTTTCCTTAATATCTTTTATGAAAAGCGATATAACTAAAAAGGCATTAGAAATGAGCAAAGAGCAAAAGGCAATATCTGTGGCAGAGTTCTTTGAGAAAAACAGACACCTTTTAGGATATAATACACTACAAAAAGCCCTTCTTACAATTGTAAGGGAAGGAGTTGATAACTCTTTAGATGCATGTGAGCATGCAGGTATTTTGCCAGACATCTTTGTGCAAGTTGAAGATCTAGGAGATAACATCTATAAAGTTACTATTGAGGATAATGGTCCAGGAATCAAAAAGGAAAATGTTCCATATGTGTTTGGTAAATTGCTTTTTGGAAGCAAATTCATGAAATTAGCCCAAACACGAGGACAGCAAGGTATAGGGATTAGCGGAGCTGTACTTTATAGCCAATTGACAACAGGAAAACCCACAAAAATCTATTCTAAGATAGGTGATGGCAATGTACACATTTTTGAGCTTGGCATAAATATTGAAAAGAATGAGCCTGATGTTTTGTATCACGAAACCCTACCAGGAAATGGGCATGGTGTTCGGTTAGAGATTTATGCAAAGGGAAAATATGTAAGGGGAAAACAAAGCATAGAGGAATATCTTAAGCAGACAGCAATCATGAATCCACATGCCCAAATAACATTCATTGACCCTGATGGGAATGAGATCATATATGAAAGAGTTATAGAAACCTTACCATCTTTACCAAAGGAAATTAAGCCACATCCCTATGGAATAGAGCTTGGTTATCTGATGAGATTGCTCTCAAGAACAAAATCAAAATCTCTTTTATCTTTTCTTATGAAGGAATTTTCACGTGTTGGGGAAAAGACTGCAAAGGAAATTCTTGCAAGAGCTTCTTTATCTCCTGATGATGCTCCTTCCTCTCTAACAAGAATAGAAGCAGAGAGATTACTTAATGCCATGCAATCTATCTCTATACCCGCACCACCTACAGATTGTTTGAGTCCTGTAGGAGAGGAGGCAATAAAAGAGGGATTAAAAAAAGAACTCACTCCAGAGTTTGTTGTGGCAATATCTCGTAAACCAAAGGTGTATAGAGGCTTTCCTTTCTTGGTAGAGGTTGGGATTGCGTATGGAGGCAATATACAATTAGAAGTAGCAAAGATTTATAGATACGCTAACAAAGTACCTTTACTTTATGAGCAAGGAGCGTGCGCTTTAACAAAAGCATTTCAGGAAGTGGATTGGAAAAGATATGGTATCAAGCAATCCTCAAATGGATTTCCAGAGGCTCCTATGATAGTTAGCATTAACTTTGCATCTGTTTGGGTTCCATATACATCTGAAAGCAAAGAGGCTATAAGTCATTATGAAGAGATCATTAAAGAAGTAAAGCTCGCCTTACAGGATGCTGCACGCAGTTTGCAGAGATATTTAAGCAAAGTGCACAAAGCAAAAGCAAGTCAAGAACGTAAGAGCAAGTTCATAAGATATATAGGAGAGATAGCAACCTCTCTTAGTATTCTTACATCTAAGCCAAAAGAAGAGATAGAAAAAAACCTAAATCTTCTTGTAGCGAAATTTGTTAAGGATTACTCAAAGGAAATTGCTGAGATGCAGGATAAGGATTATAGGGAGCATATTATGAGCGATAAGGATGAAGTATCAAAGGAAAAAAAAGAAGATCTTGAGATTACCTTAGAAAGTAATAAGGAGAGTAAGGATGTGGAATTCGAGATAGAATCGCTTATAGATGATATTAAAGTCAAGATTTCTCAAAAGAAATTATCTGATTATGGTGAGAAACAATGACAAGTATATTTAAAGACAGCAAGGATGAAAAGGAGATTATAAAGGAGCTGGAGAGAATAGGCAACGAATTGCTTGAACAAATTGAGAATCAAGATAATCCATATTTGGAAATACCTGAACGCTCCTTAGGTAATGTATACTTTGATAAAGAAACTGGACTAATAAAATTGGGTGATAAAAAGCAAAGAAGATACTATTTCAATATAGCACAAGCTAAAAAATTCATGCAAACATTAGCAGTAATGAGCAAGATAAAGTGGCTGTTAGAAGAGGACAAGCCATCATTGAGCATAAGGCAGTTATATTATTTGCTTAAGCATACCATTTCCGGTTTTAAAGAAAACACCTTTGATACACAAGATGAAACTGATCCTATTGTTGAGGATGTGGAAGTTATGCTTGATGTCCTTAGAGAGAATCTACGCTTAATTGCTACACCAAATGGTGTTCTTGCTGGAGATATGATTGTTGAGGACAAAACAGGAGATATACTTGATTTCACAAAAATGGGTTCTGCTGGAGGAGCCATTCCTCCAATTGTAGAGGATAACTACTTTAAGATAAAGGAAATAAATGCAGATTATGTTCTCGTTATAGAAAAATTTGCTGTGTGGAATGTTCTTAATCAGCAGAAGTTTTGGAAGAAAAATAACTGCATTATTTTGACGGGTAAGGGACAGCCGGCAAGAGCAGAAAGGAGGTTGATACATAGATTAGCATATGAGTTTAATCTTCCTGTTTATGTTTTTACAGATATGGATCCATGGGGGTATTACATATACTCTGTATATAAGCAGGGCTCTATTAACTTGGCATTTTTTTCTGAAAAGGCAGGCACACCAAAAGCAAAGTTTTTAGGTTTTCAAACAAAGGATGTGAAGGAGTTTGATATGCCTCCATCATCTTTTATTAAGATGAAGGATATTGACTACAAAAGAATAAAAGAGCTTAGAAATTATGAGTGGTTCAATAATACAGCATGGCAAAACGAATTAAAAGCCTTAGAGAAGTTTGGGAACAAGATAGAGCAGGATGCTTTGGTTAGCAAAAGTATTGAGTTTACCGCAGATGTTTATTTGCCCACAAAAATAGAAAACAAAGATTTTTTGCCTTAAAACGCATTATCTTTTAGAACTTCCATCCATATTCCAATAGATGCTTTACAGGCAAAAATAAGTTATCGATTTTATTTAATTTTTTCTTTTCAATCCATACCCATCTTTCACATTTATCTGGTTCAAGATTTTTAAGCGTGCCTTTTACATTTTCTGCTTTCATAAAAACAGTGATATAATGCTTTTTAGCGTCTTTAAAATAATCGTTGGTTACACCAACAATTTTTAGGTTTGATATCTCAAGATTGGTTTCTTCTTTTACCTCTCTAATAGCACATTCCTCAAAGCTTTCTCCATATTCTAAATGCCCTCCAGGAAATTGCCAACTATTATTTCCATGTGTTTTTGATTTACGTAGACCAAGAAGCACCTTACCATTTTTCTCAATAATAACTGCCACACCAACTCTAACATGCTTATCCATTTATGATCCCTTAATCTCCCGTTATATTTTTTACTTTTTCATAGAATTTAAATTATTTTATAATCATGAGCAGTTTGGAAGCAGCTAACATTTCTTAAGGATTAGCTATATTTCCAGTTATCCAATTTATTTTAAAAAACAAAAAATGGTTAAGTGGAAGAATACCCCATGAATGAGCAATATTACAGCAGCTAACCTTTGAAAGCAGTTAGGAAGCAGGTAACCCTTAATAGAGGTTAGCTGCTCTAAAACATTTGTGTTAGCGATTTCTTTCCGTTAACCAAATTTTATAAAATAAAAATGGTTAAGGGGAGAAACACATAATCAACTAATCTCATTGGAGCAGCTAACCTTTTTGAAGAGGTTTGTGAGCAGCTAACCTTAAAAATGAGGTTAGCATGCTACAAAACCTATGGTATTGGCGATATCCTGCCGTTAACCAATTATTTTAATAAAAATAGTTAAGGGGAAAAGGTCCTCTTAATGAAGCACATCACAACAGCTAACCTTTTTGAGAGGTTAGCTGCTCTCAAACCTTTGGAAAAAAGATATCTTCCTGTTAACCAATTTAAAATGGTTAACGGGAAGAGTACCTAATCAATTAGCCACACCAGAGCAGCTAACCTTTTTGAGAGGTTAGCTGCTCTCAAACCTTTGTATTAGCGATATCCTCCCGTTAACCAATTTAAAAAGAATAAAAAATGGTTAAGGGGAAACCTAACCTTGTAAGAGACTATCCAGCAGCAGCTAACCTTTTATTCACGTGTATGAAGCGGCTAACCCAATAAAGCGGTTAGCATGGTGAAAAACCTTTGTATTGGCGATTTCTTCATGTTAACCAAATCATTTAAAAAACAAAAATGCGAAATCTTCCAGTTAACCATTTTTTAAATTTTTGTTATTGGTTAACGAGAAACATGACTTATAATAAAAGTATCTTGCAGCATGATAAACTTTTATTACATATTATCATGCTGCAATATGATTGCTTGGTTAGGTATCGTTTCTGTTCACTAGATTTTTAAAATTAATAAAAAGAACTTTTTTAAACTTCTTTGCCTGAGTTATCATTATGAAGTGCAGTTTATGTGAAAGGGATGCTGTCATCTATAGAAAATATAAAGGGGTTGCTTTGTGTGAAAGACATTTTATTAGAAGCATCGAGAGAACATTTTTAAAAACGATAAGAAAATACAATCTTATCTCCTATGGCGAGAAAGTTGCTGTTGGGTTGTCAGGTGGAAAGGATTCTTCTGTGCTTCTTTATCTTTTAAAAAAATATCAGAAAAAGTATGGTATCAATGTAGAGGCTATATTGGTGGATGAGGGAATAAAGGGATACAGAGAAAAAACAAGAAGAAATGCTGAAAAATTCACAAAGGAATTAGGAGTAAAATTACATACAATTACTTTCAAAGATATCTTAGGAATGACATTGGATGATGCAGTGAAAATAGCAAAAGAAAGAGGAGAAAAAATAAGGGCATGTACAATATGTGGTGTATATAGAAGATATGCTTTAGATTTAAAAGCAAAAGAAATTCAGGCAGACAAATTAGCAATTGCTCATAATTTAGATGATGAGGTTCAAAGCATAATGTCAAATTATTTGAGAGGAGATCTTCTAAGAGCTGCACGTCTTGGTCCAAAACCATATGTAATAGAGAGAGTGTTTGTACAAAGAATAAAACCTCTATTGTTTATCCCAGAGAAAGAAGTTGCATTATATGCCATGCTTAAGGAGTTACCTGTTAACTTTGATGAATGCCCCTATGCTCACACATCTTTTAGATGGGAAGTCCGCGAAATCATTAATTCATTAGAAGTAAAGTACCCAGGAATAAAGTTTAATATAATAAGAACTTATGAAAAAATAATGCCTTGCATAAAAGAAATGCTACCTAAGAGGATATACAAATGCGCAATATGTGGTATGCCAACATCTAGAAAAATATGTAAAGCATGTGAAATAAAAAGACTTCTTGGTATTGAGAAGTGATAAGGTTGATTATATCTCAGATTTAGGAACAGCACTTATAGTGTAAACAGGCCCATTCTCTCTACTTAGTATCTTATATTCCTTAGTTTCTGGGTTTAATAAAACTAATGGAA
>CAYOWP010000011.1:0-34286 GCA_964407715.1 uncultured archaeon
CCCCGCTGTCTTTGGTTGGGGACAACCTTCGCTACACTTAGCCCACACTTAGGGACCTTAACCCTGGTCTCCTTTGTTTAGGTCTTGCGCGACAGGCTTACCCCAAGCCGCGCTGGCTCCCTGCATCTTCGCAGTAGGTGGCTTCGGAGTTTGACTGGGAACCGAGCCCTTTCGAGCCCTAAGCTCCCAATCAGTAACTCTACACCACCTACAAGCTCCGCAGAGGCTATCCTGCGGGATATTTCGGGGGGAACCTGCTAACGCCCGGTTCGATTGGCATTTCACCCCTACGCCAGGGTCACCCGAGCACTCGATACAGCACCGGTTGCGGGCCTCCACGTGCCTTTCGGCACGTTTCACCCTGCCCCGGCGTAGATCACCGGGCTTCAGGTCGTGTCCCAGTGACTATCCTGCCCTTTCAGACAGGATCCCCTCGTTCCAAAAAGGAACTGCGGGATTTCGCTTTCGCTACGGCTTAGCCCTGCATCAGGGCTTAACCTCGCCACTGAGACACACTCCCCGGCACGTTTTTCAAAACGTACGACAGGAGTCCGTTTCCCTTAATGGGAAACTTTTAACCCCTGTCTAACCGTAGCCGTGTGGTTTCAGGCTCTTTTCACCCCCTGCTAAGGGCTCTTTTCAGCGTTCCCTCACGGTACTCTCTTCGCTATCGGACTCGGGGAGTATTTAGGGTTGGAGCCTGTTGCGCCCCTCCTTCCCCGGCGATTTCCAACGCCAGGTACTCTACCCTATCCCAATTACCTCATTTCATTGATCTACGGGGCTATCACCCTCTTTGGCGTCCCATTCCAGGGAACTTCGATCAATGAAATGAGGTAACTATATGGGATAGGGTCTCCAAACCCCACATCTCCTCTATCTTGCGATAGAGGATTTGGTTTGCCCTCTGCCGCTTTCCCTCGACGGTACTCACGGCATCCCATATTGGTTTCTTTTCCTCCGGGTACTAAGATGATTCAATTCCCCGGGTTCCCACTCCCTGCCGGGAGCGCCTCGCAGAGCAAGGCAGGTCTACCCATTCAGGCATCCCTGGGTCTTAGGCTGCATGCGCCTCACCAGGGCTTTTCGCAGCTTGCCACGCCCTTCGTCGGCTCCCGAGCCCAGCCATCCACCACACGGCGTAGAGGTGGATGTGTGTCCATTTACTCACTGGGAACCTATACATGAGCATCATCGCGAAGCATCATTCCGCTTATCGCTAGCTTCTCATCCCCTAGCAATGGCTAGGGAACTCACACATATAAACATTACTTAACAGGAATTTAAAAATATTTTGCTTATAATGCATAGGATAATGAATAAAAAATTTGGTTAACGGGAAGAAATCGTTATCATCAGCATATCGCAGCATGGTAACCGCTCTAAGGGGTTAGCTGCTTCCTAACCGCTTAGAAAGGTTAGCTGCTTCGATACGCCAAATGAAAGGGTTATGTTTCCCCTTAACCATTTTTATTTTTAAAATAATATGGTTAACGGGAAGAAATCGCTTTTAGAAAGGTCTCGCAGCATGGTAACCTGATTAAAAGGTTAGCTGCTGGAAAACGCTTTCTCTACAAGATATGCTTCCCCTTAACCATTTTTATTTTTAAAATAATATGGTTAACGGGAAGATGTCACGATCACGAGCACATTACAGAATGCTAACCTTCAGGAGATGTTAGCTGCTTACCAATCCTTCAAAAAGGTTAGCTGCTTCGATATGCCCTCTTGAGAGGTTATGTTTCCCGTTAACCATTTTTATTTTTAAGATAACATGGTTAATGGGAAGATATCACCATCATAAGCACATAGCAGCGTGCTAACCTCTATCAAAGGTTAGCTGCTTCGATATGCCCTCTTGAGAGGTTATGTTTCCCGTTAACCATTTTTATTTTTAAGATAACATGGTTAATGGGAAGATGTCACTATCACGAGCACATAACAGCATGCTAACCCTCTCCAAAAGGTTAGCTGCTTCAATATGCTGAATGAAACGGTTATGCTTCCGCTTAACCAATTTCATTTTTTAAAATGGTTAACGGGAGGACATCACCATCATAAGCGCATTATAGCATGCTACCTCTTGGAGATGTTAGCTGCTTCCTAACCGCTTAGAAAGGTTAGCTGCTATAATGCGGCTCATTGATGGGTTATACTTCCACTTAACCAACATGATATAAAACCCGTTTTATAGCCAAGTAGAAAAATAATAAATTATTATGTGAAGTATAAATTATTATGGTAATTCCTATATGGAAGAGGGATAAAAAGGTGTGCAAGTTAATTGAGGGAATAAGATCACTTAAAATACAGGGTTCTCATATTGTTGCTAAAAACTGCATTGATATTCTTAGGGAAATTGCCAATAAAAGAGGATTCGAGAGCAAGGAATTTAATGAAATGGCGAATTTCCTACAAAGTTTAAGACCAACCCAAGTGTTGACATATAATCTCATTGAGTATGTCAAGCAAAGAAGAGATATGAAAGCATTTAGCAACATCAATAGATTTCTCGAGAATTGTTATGATGAAATATTTGAAAAAGCTTTGAATTTTCTTGAGGGTAATGAAGTTATATTGACTCATTGCCATAGCTCAGAAGAGCTTTATGTACTTAAAAAGGCTTATGAGTTGGGATATAGATTCAAGGTATTCGTGACTGAAACAAGACCAAAACTTCAAGGAATAAAATCAGCTAAAGAACTAGCTAAATGTGGCATCAAAGTAAAGTATATAGTTGATGATGCAGCAGGATTTTATATGGATGAAGTAGATGCGGCTATTTTTGGGATTGATGCTATTACTAAAGATGGTGTTTGGAATAAAATAGGGACTTATATGATTTCTCTTGCAGCTAAGCACCATGCTAAAGATGTGCTCTTTATAGGAGATATCATGAAAATTGATCTTAGAGAATATACCTATATAGAAATGCGAAATCCGAACGAGATAATCTCAAAAAGAGAACTTAACAATCCGAATATTGAAATTCTAAATCCATCTTTTGACCTTACACCATGGCATCTCATTGATGCTGTAATAACAGGAAAAGGGGTAATAAAAGATTCCTCAATATTTGAGAAAATATCTTATGAAAAGCTTTTTAATATCTTAGATGGATATCCTATCAATATAGAAAACTTAAGCTAAGCAAAAGATAAAAAGGTGCTCTCAAATGTTTGAGTCAATTATATCTATCATAAATGAGCATCTCATCGCAATATATTTGCTTGTATTTCTAATCTCTTTTTTTGAGTTCATTATAGTAATAGGAAATGTAGTCCCAGGAACAACCTTGCTAATCATAATCTCTTTTCTTTCAGCAAATTCAAATATCTATCTAAGCTCGCTCTTTCTTCTTGCACTCCTGGGTTCTACTTTGGGAGATTTTGTTTCTTATTATTTAGGTAAAAAGTATGGCATAAAGATTTTCAAGAAATTAGAATTTAGTAGTGAAAAGCAACTCGCTGATTCTTTCAAAAGGAAAATTAAAGAGGGAAAATGGTTAAGCTTTATCTTATTAGGAAAGCTAAATTCATTCATAAGAAGTTTTACAGGTTTCTCGGGAGGAATTAGGGAGATGTCTATCAAAAGATTCTTTTTAGCAATCCTAATAGGGAATATCGCATGGGTCTCTATATATATTTGCCTTCCATATACTCTTGGCTATATTGCCAAAAAATATGTCTGTATGATTAATGGAATTACATTTATTTTGGTAGTCTTGATTTTTATAATTATCTCAATTGCAGATGGAAGCATGAATGAGATAATCTCGTTTGTTAAGAATAAACTCAAGAAATAAAAAATAAATTTTGTTAAATGGACCGGCCGGGATTTGAACCCGGGGCCACTCCCACGCCAAGGGAGCATTCTACCAGTCTGAACTACCGGCCCTTCTCCTTTGATTTCCTATCCTCATGATAAGATTCTTGATTTGTAAAATCCTTCTTATAATATTTTTTCCATAATTTTCTATAAACATCCTCTTGATCCCTTATCTTTTTATAAAAATGTATCCTATATGCCAAATAAAAGAAGAAACATATTAGAACAAGAAAAAATATAAATCCAACCTCTTGCTTTGTTAATGGCATTATTATCACTCTCTCACATATCTGGTAAGATCTCTATTTCATCAAATATCTCTCCCTCATATTCCTCATCACTTCTCTCCTTCTTTTCTGAAGATGCAACTTTATGCTCATCACTGCTTTGCTTAGATTGAGGAATCCTTCCTATCTTCTTTTGTATTTCCTCAATTTCTTTCTTTGCTTTTTCATCAACAGGAAATGCAACCTCTAAACTATGTCCTTTTTCTTCATAACGTGGAATTATATGAAAATGTACATGCTTAACTACTTGTCCAGCGCTCTCTCCATTGTTGCTTAAGATGTTAAATCCCTTTGCATCTAACACTCTAACAAGATGATCAGCAACATGCTTAAGCACAACACCAAGTCTTTGAAGTGTTTCCTCATCCATCTCCAACAGAGTTGTATAATGCCTCTTTGGAATTATTAATGTGTGTCCTCTGCTTCTTGGATTTATATCCAAAAAACCAATAAAATCACTATCTTCATATACAACTGCTGCAGGTATCTCTCCATGTATTATCTTGCAAAATATACACTCTTGATCCATAATAATCACTTCACAAAAGTTTACCTTATTAATATTATCTTAACCTTTTGAGATTTTATAAATTTTTCATTTCATCCATGATTTTTGGCATTGTCCAATAATTCTCTATTTGTTAAGCGGAAAAGTAACCTCTTAAAGAAGCACATTAGAGTAAGCTAACCTTATAGAGCCAATGCGATTGTAAGAATAAATTTTCTCATTAACAAATCTTCATCAAAAATTATTGGGCAATTTGTTAACGGAGAGCATAGCCCTATTCAACGGGTTAACTGCTCTCATGCGCTTCTGTGAGAGGTTATGTTTCCGCTTAACAATAGAGAATTATTGGACAAAGCCAATGATTTTTGATCAGAAGAAAATTATATATTTAAGTTCTACCTAAATATTTTATATAACAATCCATTCAAATCAAAATTCAAAATTAAATTCCATAAGATATCATGATAGGGTGTGGAGGGATCAAAATGTTTGAGAGTATAATAAAAAATGCTATGGAAAGGGTAAATCAACAAGAATTTGAGGTTGAAGATGCAAAAATAGTAGTTGTAGGAGTTGGAGGAATGGGATCAAATGTAATTAATAGATTAACCGATGTTGGTATAAAAGGGGCTGAGACTGTTGCTATGAACACTGATATGAAACATCTAAGAATGATTAAAGCTCACAAAAAAGTACTATTAGGGCAAGAACAAACAAAGGGATTAGGAGCAGGAGGTTATCCAGAGATAGGTAGAAAAGCAGCAGAAGAAAGTATGAATGAGATAAAAGAAGTTCTAAGAGATGCTGATATGGTGTTCTTAGTAGCAGGAATGGGGGGAGGTACAGGTACTGGAGGTGCGCCTGTAATTGCAGAGATAGCAAAGCAACAAGGCGCTATAGTAATAGGAGTAGTAACAATGCCTTTTAAGATAGAAGGTGCAAGATTACTAAAAGCAGAGCAAGGTCTTGCAAACCTAAGAAAGGTTACAGATACTGTGATAGTGATTCAAAATGATAGATTAGTAGAGATTGCAGGAAATATGCCTCTTCAACAGGCTTTTGCTGTTGTGGATGAAATAGTAGTTACAATGATAAAAGGCATTACTGAAACAATTTCCATACCTTCCATAGTAAATTTGGATTTTGCTGATGTTAAGGCAGTTATGAGTGTAGGTGGTGTAGCTATTATAGGATTAGGAGAATCAAGCTCTGCTGCAAGAGCTCGAGAGGCTGTGGAGCAGGCATTGAGGAATCCACTATTGGATGTGGATTATCGCGGAGCAAATGGTGCATTAATACACATCACCGGAGGAGAAGATTTAAAACTTGATGAGATTAATGAAATAGGAGAATATGTTTCATCTATGCTGGATCCAGGTGCCCAGACAATATGGGGAGCAAGAATAGATCCTGCTATGAATGGTAAGATAAGAGTCATTACCATTATAACAGGAGTTAAGAGTCCTTATATCCTTGGCAAGGATGTTGAGGTTAAGGAAAAAAGAGATATAAAGATGGAAGAGGATCTCGGAATAGAGATGATTAGATAGCATAATTTCTCAAGATGAGCCTGCCTCCTTGACCTCTTATTGTGTTTTTGTTTTATTTATTATTTTTATAAAGTTTACGGATTAAAATATCTCTAATTTATGGGGAAATTTGAAATAAAAGTCTATGATGAGATATTTAATATACGATCCATTACCAAATTATATAAAGATATAATAAAAGGATATCATGAAATGCTAAGTATGACATCTGAAATATTAAATGGGAAATATTCTCATCCTTCATATCTAAAGAACACCTATAGGAAGATTAGAAAAGATATATTAAACGCGTATGAAAAAGAATATCCAACATTAAAAAAAGAATTTGAAAATTTTATTGAGTTTTTACAACAAAGGTTAAGTAACACTGCTAAATATGGCATGATAGATATAGAGTATAGAATAAAGGATCCATATTCTTTATTAGAGAAGATGTTTAGATACTCTGTAAAGATAGAGCCTGGAAAGGCACCAATAATTAGTGATTTGCTAGGAGTAAGAATTAAAGTAGATAAGGAAAACGCTTCAGATATAATTAGGGATAATATTCAAAAGGTAGTAATGAAATCTCATAATCTAACTTTTTTTATTGAAACAAATATCTTAGAAGAAAGAAAAAGCGATAAGATAAAAGATCCTGAGGTATTATTGGAGTATCAAGATAATATCTTAAAATGGCAAGGATTGGTTATTGAATACTTAGGCATAGATATTCCAAGGAAAATGAACCATATCAATATAATTTCTGGAGTTCCTGGTTCTGTTTATAAAATGTTAAGGAATAGAATAAAAAGAATTGCATATAGGGATAAAAGTGAAAGAATAAGATTATGCAAGTTTAAGATAAGAGATGAAACATTAAAAGATAAGTTCACCTCTGGAAGAATATATCTAAAATATGATCATGAAAGAGGCACATTATTTATATTGATTCCAACAAAGAAAATAATTGAAAAAGAAGTATATGAAGATTACAAGATATTATATAATATCCTGTGCAAAGGAGAAGATTTAAGAATATATGATGTAATGAAGAGAAAAAAGATTTTCAGACCGCATTATGCAGTAGAAAAAATAGAGATCCCACTTTTGTTTAACCAACTAGGCATTAATCTTCATGAGTTCCTTCCATGGGAAAGGGCAAATCCACCAAAAGAGATAATAATTACAGGCAATGAGTCTTATTTTTATTCAGGAAAAATAGCATATTTTAATAAGAAAAAGGCAGAGGCTATTCCCTTTTTAGAAATACAGATTTTAGATAGAAGGCAAGGATTGATCTTTGATAAAGGAGAAAAGTATAATCATCTTGCATACAAACAAAAAGAAAAAAGGAACACGATTAAGGCAATAGATAACATGGTAAAGTGTAGCGAAATACCTCCTCGAGGTAAAGACTCGGTCAAAAAGATTTTAAAATCAATATATAAAGAATTTTGCAACCCTCAACCTGCATAGAAGAGTTATCCGCTGCGAAGAAGATTAGCATGGTTTTTCAAACGCTTAGAAAAGTTAGCATGTCACAAAATGCTTTAGTGAAGATCATGAATGGTTAACGGAAAAACATTGCTTTCCAAAGCACATTGGAGCATGATACCATCTTTTAAAGGTTAACTGCTATGATATGCTGAATGAAAAAGGTATGCCTCCCGTTAACCTCATTTATTTTAAAAAATGGTTAATGGGAGGAAATCGCTATTACAAAGGCGCATCGCAGCATGATAACCTTTAAAAGAGGTTAGCTGCTTACCAAACCTTCAAAAAGGTTAGTTGCTATGATGCGGCTTATTGAGAGAGTATACTTCCCGTTAACCTGTTTTTAAAATAACTGGTTAACGGAAAGAAAACCTCTACTCAAGGGCTTGCAGCATGGTAACCCTCACAAAGGTTAGCTGCTCCGATACCTCAAACAAATTGGGTATACTTCCCCTTAACCATGTTTTTAAAAAATAAAATGGTTAACGGGAAGAATACACTATCAATAAGCCACATCAGAGCAGCTAACCTCTATCAAAGGTTAGCTGCTGTTGGACTGTCTCTCACAAGATTATGCTTCCCGTTAACCTGTTTTTAAAATAACTGGTTAACGGGAGGAAATCACTAACACAAAGGTTTTAGAGCAGCTAACCTCTTTTAAAGGTTAGCTGCTTCCTAACCGCTTTGAAATGGTTAGCTGCTCCGATACCTCAAACGAATTGGTTAGGCTTCCCTTTAACCATACTTTTATTTAGAAACTTTTTTGTCAACATAAAAAATCGCCTTTTCAAAGATCAAAAGCAGCTAACTAAATTCACCTTTTACATCTCAAAATTTCGTAAATTAAATCTCTTAATTTATCAAATTTGGTTTTGTTTGGCGCTTCTATTGTGATCCTCATGACATCTTCTGTTCCTGATGTCCTTATTAAAACATAACCTCCATCTATCTCCATCTTAATGCCATCTATCCTACTTATTATTTCTATATCCTTCTCATTTGAGATTTTCTCCACTACAGAATCAACATCCCTATATGGGCTTATTTTTAATACATCAACATATATATCAGGAAGATGCCTATAATGCTTAAGGATTTCTTCTCTATTCTTTATATAAAAGATAGATGAGGCAAATCCCGAATGATAATAACTTATCTTGCTAAATCCTATATGATTGTTTGGCTCACCAAATATCTCACTATCACTCTTCTTGGCTTCATTACTCACAAATACATCGCCGACTTTAGTTCTAAAAACCTTAATTCCTTTTTCCTCTAAAAATCCTGCATATATCTCAGAGAAATCAATTGACGTCGTGATGCTCTCAGGATTTAATGATAATGCAAAGCATGCTAACATTCTATTTCCTTCCAATATTCCTATCTCTGAATCATATATAACTAATCTATCCCCATCTGGATCAAAAAAGAAGAGAATTTCCTTATCATCATAGTCATTTATTATTTTTTCTAAGGCTTCTCTATTTAGCTCCGCAGAAAACTCGTCTAGAATCATATAAGGCGCATATTCCAGTATATTAATCTCGCTATCAAAATTTCTTTTAATATATCTTAATATTGGAGAGACACTAGAATTTTGCACAAAAAATCCAATTTTCTCTCCAACATACTTTCCAATGCTTTCCATATTAAAACTCCTTAGCATAGTATTTATATATTCCTTATATGCATCATAATGTACTTCCATATATATTTCCTTCTTTAAATCTTTCTCATTGGTTTTTCTTAATGATTCCTCTAACTCATCCTCCTTTATCTCATAAAGAAAGATGTCCTTTATTTCCTTGAGCTTCTCATTTGTTAAAGGTAAAGAATCAAACATGAATTTAAAGCCATTCATAGTGAATGGATTATGAGATGCTGTTATCTCTACTCCCATAGCAGAGTATCTCTTAGACATTAAAGCAACCAAATCTGTTGGTGCGATTCCAACATCCATAACTTTTATTCCTTCTATGTAAATGCCATTAATGAATGCATCTTTTAGGATTGGTGTACTTTCCCTTAAATCTCCTCCTATTATTATTTCTCTTGGTAATCCATTTTTAATGATATACTTTCCCAAGGCCAATCCTAACCTAAAAGAAAAGAGAACATCTATCTCTTTTGGATAATATCCTCTTATATCATACCTCTTGAAAACTCTCTCATAAACATCATCTTTTTTCATTTTCTTTCACCTCTCTCATATAATCTCCACATCATTCTCTTGCTTTTTATTGTTTTCAGGCATTTTAAGATTAAGAATGTCCTTTAACTCTGTAAGGAACTCAATGGTATATGTTGGCTTCTCTATCTCTCCTTCCTCTTCTTTTGTGGCATATTTGCCCCTTATTATTCTTATGGATTTTATTCCTGCAAGATTAGCCATTCTCACATCAACATCTGGTCTATCACCTATATAATAAACATTTTCCTTTTTGATACTTTTCCCTATTTTATCTTTTAATAATGTAATCGCTATCCTTATCAACTTTGGATCAGGTTTAAGAGTATCATATTCTCTAACGCTCATTATCACATCAAATTTATCTTCTATATTATATGTTCTCAATATCTCCTCTATATATTCCTTAGATAGCGAAGAAATTATCCCTATAAAAATATTGTTTTCTTTTAACATCTCTAATGCTGGTTTCACATCATCATATAATCCCTTTCTTGGTGAAAACAACGTATTGTATACATCAAAAATTACAAACACATGTTCCTTGTTACCCATATCTTTCACCTCTATAAAAAGTAAAGGAATAGCATTATTATGCAAATAAGGGTTTGAAGAAATGCTATTTTATATACTATTTCCTTTTCAGTATTTTTGCCATTCATAAATATATGCGTTAAGGAATATATCTTCTTATAAGGTCTTGATAGCGTATTATCAGGGTTTATCTTACCAAAACTCTCGGCCTCAAATTTACTTCTTGCTTTTAGTATCAACTCAACAAACCATAAAATAAAAATACTTATTGCAAATTTTTCTATATCTCCGAGTATAGCAATCACACCTATAGTATATCCAATAAGATATGCCAAGCTATCACCTGGAAATATTTTTGAAGGATATCTATTATAATAATAAAATACCATTAAAGAGATAAGAAAGAAAATACCTATAATCGCAGATTCCATACGAGTATGCAAAAATGAAAATATGGATAATGTGAATATAGTTATTATTCCAAGTAAAGCCTCTAATCCATTTAACCCTGCAAGCATGTTTGTTGCATTTGAAGCACCAATAATGCCTATAGGAACCAAAATTAAAGGATAAATTAAGCCTATATGTATTACTCCAAATAATGGAATTGATATGTAATCACGTGTTAGCATAGCAAACATAATAGGCAAAGATGAAGGTAAAGGAATTATCAATTTATATTTTTGATCAAATCCAGATTTCTTTTTATTTTGTTTCTCTCTCTTAGAGAGTACAGTAAGATCCTCAAGAAATCCTATTATTGCCAGGAAAATCCCGCCAATTATATAAGCCAAAATCCATTCAATCTTTATATTGGCGGTGGGATAAAAAAGTCTCAATATAATTAAGAATATCAATAAAGCAAGCGAGGTTGTGAAGATAAGTGGAACTCCAAAGGATTCAGGAACTTTTCTCTTATCTTTTTTGTTAATGTCTTTTCCCATAAGATTTATTCTTATCAAATACTTTGAAAATCTCTTTATGGTTATGTTTGTGATGATGGCTTCCAATATAAGAATGAATACAAAGCTAATTATAAAAGGAATTAGGAGATTCATTTTATCACCTCTCTTCATCCAAATTTATTCTGCACTGTAATCTATCTCATCATAGTATAAAGGACATTCCCTCTTCTTTCCAGTTCTATAACTATCACTACAAGCATCTAATACTTGCTGGATATATGAGCGAGTTATATTATATTTGCTTAATTCGTTCTCAATATAAGTATAGTTTATCTCATATATTTTTACATAGAAATTATCAAATACCTTTTTTACATAAGGAATTCTTTCGCCATTCTCTATATATAGTTTATGAAAGTTGCTATGGAAAATCTTGTTTCCTACTTTATTATTTGGATGGGTAAATGTTAAATATGCTATTTGGGGATATCCTGGCAATATATAGAGGCATTCTTCAACATAATTGGTTTTATTTTTATTCTTATCAAATAGCGATAAATCTATGATTCCTTTATGAGTGCATAAATATCTTATCTTAGGTGCCTGCGATATATAAATAGGATTCATATCTCTCGGTAGAAGTGTAATTCCTTTTGTGAAATCTATGCTATTGTTCTCTGTTAAAGGAACATATACCTTATAATAGGGCATTGCATAAATAAGATATTTTCCTTGCATGTCTTTAAGCGATAACTGAGCATAGCTATCTATCCATAATCCATTATTTGCTATTTTACTCATTGCTGCGTATTTTCCTATCATGGTATAATCAACCAAGATATGTGTGGGATGAAAAGCATCAAGGTATAGCATATCCCATGTTTTGTTATATCTACCTGTGAAATACTTTGCTGCAAATACATTCCTATAACTCATTTGATTTCCTCCATCCAACAGTGTCTTTCTATTTCCAAGTGTTTGGAACCAATATCCAAAATCCCACCATGAAAGAATAACGGAATTCTCAGGAGTATTATTTTTGAGAAATCTCAATGCCTCATCCCAAAGTTGATTTTTTTCTGTATAACTCAATGATTTACCTACAAAAGATGCGTAACTTACATTAAAATAAATTGTTGCTAATAGATATAGAGAAAGCAACACCATCCCGGATATTTTTATTATTTCTTTGAGTTGTATTTTTTCTGGGAATAAAAGGTGAAGGTTTTCTTTTATATAATAAAATATCATTCCAAGTCCATATCCAACAAATATGCACACAAATAATCCAGTTGGATATGAGATTCTAACCTTTGTTACAAACATTAGTAATGTTGCATAATTGAATAAATATAGCAAAGATTCTATCTTTAAATTCTCCCTTATCATAACCATTAGCGCTATTACCACAAATAAAATATATAAGACATTCGCGGTTGTATTTTCTCCAGATGATTTTAAGAAGGCATAATATGAAATAATTGCCAATGTATGTGATGTTATCGCAATGTATCTCGCGATGTTATCCTTAATATTTTTAAGGATGAAAATATATGATGCTAACAAACCTATAAACCAAAATGAAATAATCATATCTATTTTTGATTTTGTGACCTCTACCCCAAATGTCTTTAGAAAATAACCTACATTGGCTGCTACATTCTCTGCAACTGTACTCTCAATAACCTGCTTTTTGTAAATCAAGACTCTCTTTACGTTCATTAGTATTTGAGAAATCTTAGGAATAAAGAATCCTGCCAATAAAGAAACAAAAAATGATGCGATAATTATGCTTGGGAAATATATCCTTTTTTGTTTTTCATTCCATTTAAGGAATTTCTCTAAGGTTATTAAGAACCCTATACCAATGACTGAGAGTAATACCATCATGTTTATGTAGTGGAATAGGGATCTATGGATATATAATATCTTCATAATGATCAAATATGAAATTCCATAAATTATGTATGCTATGCTCTCTTTTTTATTTACTCTTCCAAGAAAGAGCATAAAAAAGATATAAGCTGTATATAGATAAAGTAGCATAATTGATCCTCCCCATACAGAATAAGCAAAAGCAGTAAAAATTCCTGCTAATATGCTATCTAATATCTTCCCTCTCTTTTGCGATTTTACAAAGAACAAAAAGCTTAAAAGTATGAAAATCCCTGCTAATGGCTCTTTTTCAAAGAATCCCTTTGAGCATCTAAATATCGTGGCATTAGAAAGAGCAAAACCTAATCCAGAGAAAAGTCCTGCTATTCTGTATTTTTTTCCAAAAATCTCTATGGTTATGAAATATAAAATGGGAACATAAAAAAAGCTTAATATTACTGGCATATATTGAGCATATTTCAAAAATTCAATTCCAAGAGGCTTACATATTAAGGCATAGATAGCTCCATAAATATAATATAGCACATAATACTCTCTATAAGGAGAAAAACCTGTGGGATAATATCTCATATGATCAACATCAGGTAAAGTGAAATGATTATTTACAAGTATGTCAGTAATTCTATAAATGTAATAGGGATCAATAGCCTGCAATATATCTATTCGTGGTAGACCTCTAATATAACATGCTAACAAACCGAGAAACACCAACAAAATATAATCAATCTTATCAAATAGAAATTTTAGCTTTGAAATGTCTATCTCTATCTCATCTTTTTTCAAAATCTTTCTGTTTTTATCCATAATTTCTATTTTAATTTGTTCATATCTTTTAAAAAATTTTAATGTATTTTTATTTTATGGCAATACCTAAGGAAAAGTATCTAAAAGAAGTAAAATACGCAAATTATACCTATATCAGCAAGCAAGAGATGAAGGAATATCTTGAAAAAATAAATAAAAGATTTGAAATTTCTTATGATTTCTATAAGGATTATGTTTTTGTGAGAAGCTCTGACAAAATATGGATAATGTCAAAGGATGTTCTCAAGCATGACCTTAGAAAACTTCGCATTGAGGGTATAGGATTTGTGTTCGGAAGAATTATAAAAGGAGACATTAAATTAACAACAAATGCTGTCCAGTTATTTGGAAAATATGCAAATAAAAATGTATTTGAGTTAACGAATGAGGAAGAGGAGTTATTCATAAGAGGTCTTGACTTAAATAAATTTTTGGACACGACAGATGGGTATGTGATATTAAAAAATAACCATGATTACTTAGGATTGGGAAAATATATATCATCACAGCATCTTATAAAGAATCTCGTACCAAAAGCAAGAAGAATAAAGAGATTGTGATGAAATATGGTGGAGATAAAAAGATTAAAAGGTACAAGAGATTACGAGCCAGAAAAGGCAGAGATGTTGTTTAATATCATAAAAGCAGGAAGGAAGATATTCTCAAAGTATGGTTTTTTACCTCTTGATACGAGTTCCTTAGAGAGATGGGAAACCTTGATCTCAAAAGATGTTAATGCTGGAGAAGAAATAAAGAGACAAACATATAACTTTAAAGATATAGGAGGTAAACATATAGGCTTAAGATATGATTTGACTATCTCATTAATAAGATATGTTGTAGAGCATAAGAATTTGATATTGCCTTTTAAGAGATATCAAATAGGAAAAGTTTATCGATATGAAGAGGCAAAACGCTCAAGATATAGGGAATTCTATCAATTTGATTTGGATGTAATAGGAGGAAAAAGCTTTTTATATGATGCTGAATTACTTAAGATTGCAAATGAATTTTTTGATGAATTAGGAATAAAGAACCACGTAACTCTCATTAACAACAGAAAATTTGCTTACACCTTCATAAATAAAAAATTGGGAGTAAAAGAAGAGAACATACCTAATGTAATGCGCATCATCGATAAAATAGATAAAATCACATATGAAGAATTTGCAGAGAGCATGAAGAAATTTGTCTCTCTTCCCATTAAAGATATCAAAGATATATATGCATTACTTAAAGAGGAATTTTATAATGCAAAGGATTTCTCATCTGCTTTTGGTGTAAATGAAGAGGAGCTTATTGTGTTAGAAGATGCTCTAAAAAGCATGAATGTTAAGAACTATGCCTTTTCTATGAAAATCGTGAGGGGTTTAGGATATTACACAAGCAATGTCTTTGAGACTTTTATTAGAGATTATAAACAAATAGGAAGCATAGGCGGAGGGGGAAGATATGACAATGTCTTTGATAAAATATTAAAAATGCACATACCTTGTGTAGGATATTCGTTTGGTGTTGATAGAATCATTGATTACTTAACAGCCAAAAATAGTAAAAGGGCATTGTTGGATGTTTATATAGGTTATGTGTCAGAGGAGAATATAAAAGATGCAATATATATAAGAGATGTTCTTAAGAATGCTGGACTAAGAGCGTGTGTTATATATGATCACAAAAGTTTAACTAACCAAATAAGACATGCTGATAGATTGAAAATAGAGCACTTTATTATAGTAGGGAAAAGGGACTTGGAAAAGGGCATGGTAACATATAGAAATCTAAGAACAGGAGAGGAAAGGAAGATAGGAATCAAAGAGTTAAAGGTGCTTAAAGATGTGGTTTGCAGGAATTGATTTGGCTGGAAAAAGTACAAATCCAACATGCATATGCTTTTATAACACCTCACAAAAAGGTTTTGTAATGAAAGAGGCATATAGTGATCAGCAAATTATCTCAGTAATAGATGTGTTCAAACCTAAGATAATTGCAATAGATGCTCCACTTTCTCTGCCAGAAAAAGGAAAGGCATTTAGAAAAGCAGAAAAAGAATTGATAATGATGGGTTATAGGCCGATAAGTGTAAATGTCCCATCTATGAGATTGCTATATGAAAGAGCCAAGAAATTATTGCCATCATTGATGAAATATGGAGAAGTAATAGAGGTATTCGCAACAGCATCACTGAAATCCCTAAAATTGGATAAGGGATATGTGGAGAAAATCTTTGGAAGAAGGGTTAATAAAGATGAGATGGACGCTTTTGCATGTTGCATGAGCGCCATATATTATCATAAAGGAAACTACAAAGAATTAGGCGATAAATCTGAAGGTATTATTATTCTGCCTTTGCTCTTGATGTGAAACTTAAGAAGGTTCAAAAATTCAGTTAATATAACACAATAACAACACCTCCATCTGCTCCTCTGGCTCCACTCTCACCATTGCACCATTCATCATAGCTTATTCCTCCTTGTCCTCCACGACCTCCACCACCAGGCCATTCACCAACCCATTTATTCGCTCCTGGACCTCCTCCAAAAGGAGAAGTTCCATCTTTTCCACAGAGATTAAGGAGATTTCCTCCATATCCACAACCATCTTTTCCAGCACTTCCCGGACAATTAAACCATGATCCCTGAGGTTTTCCTCCCCCTCCACCAGTAGCACCTAATAATGTCACTCCATTTCTTCGTACCTCTGAGGAACCACCAGATTGTCCGCTATGTTCTATACCTGCATTCGCACCTGCTGCATCTCCTCCACCTGATCCTCCAGCCCCCACTATTATAGTTAAAGTATCTCCAGGCGAGACATCATAAATTCCCTCAGCATATCCTCCAGCGCCTCCTGGCGCCCCCATACAGTCACATCCTCCATCAGTACCTCCTCCGCCTGCTCCCCAAACCCTAATATGTGCTTTTGAAACCCCTGAAGGAATAGTATAAGAATAAGTACCTGCCTTATTATATACAAGAATCTTACGAATTTCATCTCCACTTGGCCAAGAAGTTATGCACTCTGATCCTATACAAAATCCAGTATTGGACTTTATATACCCTGCGACATCCAACTTTGCTGTTGGGGATGTTGTTCCTATTCCCACATTGCCATTATTTTTAATAACAAACATTCCCCATCGAGTAGTTCCGCTATCGGAAGTATAACCAATTTCAATTCTTTCTTGAGTACTTGGATTGTGAATATGCCAATATCCAGAACCAGCAGTTCTTTCTAATGTAATCCAATCTCCATGTCCTTGTTTGATTCCAAGTTTACCATGTGGAGATGTAGTACTTATTCCAACTCTTCCTGTGCTAACATCCACAAATAACTTTCCACTTCCAATGTTAAGATTTCCTGATCCTGTAATAGAGCCAGAGATTTTCACATCTCCTCTCACATCCAACTTCGCTGTTGGTGAAGCTGTCCCTATTCCAACTCTCCCAGTACTAACATCCACAAATAACTTTCCACTACCGATGTTCAAGGTACCTGATGAGATAATAGCGCCAGCGGAGTTTAATCCGCCTACATTGATTGTATGCGTAGTGGTGGCTCCATTGTTTGTTATGTCTTGTAATGTGTCTTCTATAATGCCTGCATCTATCCTTCCATTCTCGTCCGAGTCAATAGATGTCAAATCAAACCGGCTTTTTGCGATTTGCGAGAGATAATGCCATGGCTTTGTTACATCCACATCCATAGCTAAAGCTATGGAATATAAAAGCATAAGCGTTATCAAGACCTGAGCTGCTATCGAGAGGAGTTTTTGTGAGCATTTCATATATCTTATATTAGGTTGAGAAAGTATATATTTATTTGTTAACATTTAGTATAGAAAAGTTAACATGCCGCATTCCATGAGTGAATGGAGATATTTTCTCGTTAACTATGTTTTTAATAAAACATGGTTAACAGGAAGCATACCACATCAACAACACACATCAGAGCAGCTAATCTTTAACAAAAGGTTAGAGATGTGCCTTCTCAAAAGGCAATAAAGCAGCTATCCTTTTATGGACAATGCCTTATTTATATTTTTATCAAAAAAACTTTATAAAACTCACATAAACAATAATTAATATATGCCATTGGAAAACTACACGGTAAAATATTTTCCTAAAAGTATAGATGAGTTTTTGGGTAATAAACCGCAACTTTTTAAGGTCATAAATTACATAAAAAATCCGATACCTGGAAAGGCTTTGCTATTATATGGCCCTCCAGGAACAGGAAAAACAGCATCAGTATATCTTGCAGCCAAAATAACAAACGCAAAGGTAATAGAAACCAACGCATCAGATACAAGAAATCTCATGAAGATAAAAGAACTCGCGGAAGGAGTAGGACAACAAAGGATTTTGTTCTCACAAAGGCATGTAATTCTTTTGGATGAAGTAGATGGCATAAGTTCAAGTTTTGAGGAAAGGGGAGCAATATATGCAATCACAGAATTAATAAACAAAGCAAAATATCCAATCATTCTGACAGCAAATGATGCATATGAAAAAAAGCTCTCTCCTTTGTGGAGTATATGTGAAATGATAAAGTTCAACAAAGTACCTTCTCGTGAAATCTTCTCAAGATTGAAATTTATTGCTGAAGAAGAGGGATTAAAAATTGATGAGAAAGCATTAAAATTTATAGCTGATAGAAGTAATGGAGATGTTCGAGGAGCATTAAATGACTTACAAATATTGGCATCAAAAAAGGAAAGAATAAGCTATGAAGATGCCCTAAATATCTTGGGATATAGAGAATATGACAAAGAAATATTTGAGGCCTTGCCAATAATATTCAAAACTGAAAAGTTAAAAACTGCATTAATGGTTGCCTCACAGCTAAACATTGATTTAGATATGCTATTTGAATGGATAAGGGAAAACATAACAGTAGAATATAAAGATATTGAGGACATTGCAAATGCGTATTATTATCTCTCCTTAGGAGACTTATATAGGAAGTTAATTGTTAAAAGGCAAAACTGGAAATTTTTGGCATATGCAAATGAATTCACCATTGGTGGAGTTGCTGTGGCAAAAAAGCAAAAGTACCCTGGTTTTACAAAATACAGATATCCTCTAAAGTTAAAGATACTGAAAGAAACAAAAGAAGAGAGAGGAGAGAGAAAAGAAGAGATATCAGAGCTATCAAAGAAATTGCATGCATCAACTAAAAAAGTTAGGGAACATTATGGATTCTTGCTAGAGATAATGGAACAACACAAAAAGAAATAACTTTTTAAAGTTTAGGATCATAAAAATATTTAAAATCAGGTGAAAAAATGGTTGAAAACAAGACCCAAGAGGAATACATCAAAGCATATCAGCAATGGCAAATAGTTGTAATGCAAAAAGAGCAAATGGTTTTGCAGCTATCTGAGATAGAAAATACGATAAATGAGCTTCAAAATATAGAAGGAGATGTATACAAAATTACAGGCAGTGTAATGATAAAAAAGAAAAAAGAAGATGTGCTAAAGGATTTAAAAGAGAAAAAAGACCTATTAGAGCTAAAAATAAAATCCTTAGAAAAACAGGAGAAAACCTTAAGAGAAAAATTGGAGAACTTACATAAAGCAGCTTCCCCGGGAGCATCATAACTCAAAGAAGTGATAAAATGGAAAACGTAGAAATAATAAAAGAGCGCAACACTGCCATTATTGATGGTATTAAAATAACCCATATAGGTCATGCCTCTATAAAGATAACAACTCCTGAGAACAAAATCATTTATTTTGATCCCTATGCATATCCTGAAAAAGGATATGAGGAAAAAGCAAACCTCGTATTTATTTCGCATGAGCATTTTGATCATTGTGCTCCAGAGATAATCAAAAAGATTGCTGTAGAAGGAAAAACAAAAATCATAGCCCATCCAAACTGCCAATCCAAACTTTTAGACATAAAAGCAGAGAAAATGTTTTTGATGCCTGGAGATAAAAGGGAAATAGATGGCATCTCCTTAGAGGTTGTTCATGCTTATAATCAATCTAAACCTTTTCATCCAAAAGGTAGTGGAAATGGATATGTAATAAAGTTAAACAACTTATCGCTATATCATCCGGGAGATACTGATGTAATAGATGAGATGAAGGAATTAAAAGGGAAGGTTGATGTTTTCTTTTGCCCAATTTCAGGAACATATGTAATGGATGAAAAAGATGCCTTAAAGGCAATAGAGTATATTTGCCCAAGTATAGTGATACCCATACATTACAACTATCTTGAGGGATTAGAAAAAGACCCATACAAATTCAAACAAGCAGCACGAGAAAAATTTGGGGATGATGTAGAGGTAATAGTTCTAATAGAATGATCTCATCCTTTATACTTTATCTTTACCATTCCTGTACCTATTGGAGATACATTGCCAATTATCACATTCTCAATAATACTCGTAAGATGATCCACCTCACCATAATATGAAGCCTTTGTAAGATGCTTTATGGTTTCCTCAAAATTGGCTCTTGCTAAAACAGATGCCTTACTGCCTGCAACCCCATACCTTCCAATTGGTCGAATAGTACCGCTATAGCACATTATATCTGCAACAAGCATTAAATGCCTCACATCTGTATCAACTCCTTGGGATCTCATAGTTTCCAAGGCCTCTTTTATAATTAAATTTCTTGCAGCCTCAATGCCAAATACCTCAGCAATTTCATATAAATTATTGCTATATGTTCTTTTCTTATCGACTCCTTTAATACTCAAAACTTTCCTCAGGTTAGAGCCAAGGGTTGTGATAACCCATTCACCATCAACATTCTCTACAAGAATCTGCGTTATGCCTTTTATTCCCTTCACATGCTTATTTCTTAACTTCATCCTTAGATTCTGCAAATCTTTAATGCTGACTTTCTCAGAGAGCATCTTAACTATAATCACATTATCCTCTATTTTTACATCAACATTCCTTGTTGTTTTTGATATGGCTGAAGCAACATTTTTCATAGAGATTCCCAATGCATCTGCTTTCTTTTTATCAATAACCAACTCAATAGCAAACTCGCTCAAATCTAACCTCTCTTCCACTAAGAGATCTTTAATAGATGTCTCCTTGATTTTACTTGCAATCTCCCTTGCTTTATTCTCGTCTTTTGCATATTTCTCCTCTAAGTAAATCTTCATGGAAGGTGTCTTAGGCTCTTTTCTTGCATCAAAAATCTCAATTAATCTTGGTAAACCTTGAGTAGTCACGAGCTGCACTCTTCCAGCAGCGTGGTATGCTCTTAATGTAATCTGTGTTGCTGGCTCAGAAATGGATTGCGCTGCCACCACACCAACAGCTTCGCCATATTCATATCTCATCGACTCATATCTTTCTAAAGCCTCCTTTAGCTTATCCCCAGATAACTCCCTATATTTGTAAGGCAATATCTCCTTAACATTTGCTTTTTTACGAGCCATAACATGATCACCTCTATTCCTTAAATAATCCTCCCCATTCACTTTTCGCAGGATCTATACCATCTTCACCAGCAACAAATTGAATGATATTTCCTGAATCATCCCTTACACTGAGATCCTTCTCAACCTTAAGATCCTGCAAAGCATTTACCAATCTCCTCTCTAAGTATCCTGAGACCCTTGTTTTCAATGATGAATCCATAATCCCTTCTCTTCCCTTCATAGCCTCAAAGAAGAAGCTTGTTGGAGATAAGCCACTCTTAAAACTTTCTCTAACAAAGCCTCTTGCATAAGGGCTAAGGTCTCCTCTCTTAAAATGGCTCAATGTTCTTCCTCTATATCCTCTTCTTGGTCTCTTTCCTCTTATGGTCTCCTGACCAACCAATCCGCTCATATATGCAAGATTTTGAATATTACCTCTTGCACCAGTAATTGCCATGATAAGTGCCTCTGACTCTTTAGCATACTTCTTGATTATTTGTTGCACCTCATTAGTAATGTTCCACATCTCAGCCATTATTAAATCCTCTAAGGTTTCCTCTACAGTCTTTCCAGGTGTTGGTTCTATCTTACCTTCCTTATATGCCTTTATATGCTTCTCGGCTTTTGAGATATAATTTTCCATGATCTTCTCTATCTTCTTTTCTGCTTCCTTAGGTATCTCTAAATCATCAATACCCATGCTAAATCCACGGAGATTTAAGTATGCCAAAATCAATCTTGTGTAATCATATAAGAAATTAACAGCTGCCTCATGTCCAAGCTGCCTGTCAATGGCATCCACCAACATCCCTTTAAATGCAGAAACTGCCTTCTCATCAATACTTCCCTGCAATAAAACACCATTTTCCACAATGACTTCATCACCAACACTGGATTTAAATTTAACCGACACACCTTCTGGAATAATCATGCTTATGACTTCCCTGCCAGTATAGTATTCCTTATCAAGAACAACATCAAATTTTCCAATGCTGGATAGCATATATGCTACGTCTCTCTTAGGGATCTTCTCTTCTTTTGATAGCAAATATCCTCCAGAAACATAATCCTGCTGAGCTCCCAATATTGGCCCACCAAATCTTGGGCTACGAATATTCTCTTGCACAAGCATCAATTCCTCCGCCTCTGCCCTTGCCTCTGCTGTTTGTGGAACATGCAAATTCATCTCATCTCCATCAAAATCCGCATTATATGGAGGAGTAACAACGAGATTCAATCTAAATGTTTTAGCTGGCAATACCTTAACCCTATGCGCCATAATACTCATCCTATGCAGAGATGGCTGTCTATTGAAAAGCACAATATCTCCATCCATCAAGTGTCTTTCCACAATATCTCCTATCTGCAAATTCTGAGCAATAATTTCTTTGTTGGAATCTAAGATCCTCTTCTTTATACCTCTTGGTGTAATAACATAATTGGCCCCAGGATGCTTATGAGGGCCGTTAAGAATGAGCTTTCTTAGTTCTTCTATGTTATATGGAGTAACTTTAATAGGAACTGTAAGCTCCCTCGCAACCTCTATTGGAACTCCAACCTCATTCGGATGAATATTTGGATCAGGTGAAATCACTGTTCTTGCAGAGAAATTCACTCTCTTACCACTCAAATTATATCTAAATCTCCCCTCCTTTGACTTTAATCTCTGTGCAAGTGTTTTTAATGCTCTACCTGATCTATGCCTTGCTGGAGGAATTCCTGATAACTCATTATTGAGATATGTAGCAACATGATATTGTAAAAGCTCCCATAAATCCTCAATCATACCTTCAGGAGCTCCAATTGCCAAGTTATCTTGAAGCCTTCTATTAATCCTTAATATATCCACCAATTTGTGCGTAAGATCATCCTCGCTCCTTTCCCCAGTTTCCAATGTAATGCTGGGTCTTGCAGAAATTGGTGGAACAAGTAAAAGTGTAAGAACCAACCATTCAGGTCTTGCATTTTTTAATCCAAATAAAGATGCCTCCTCATCAGATATATTCTCCAAATGCCTTCTTATCTCCTCTGGGTTCAATTTCCTTTCTCCTCTATAAAAGTGATATGGCCTCTCAAATTTAACCTCCTCAATAGCAGCGCCACATCGAGGACATTTCTCTGGAACTTTAACTTTATTTCCTTGCTTGATCAATTCAACATCTTTCTTTTTGATAAGCAAGGCACCACATTCTGGGCAGGTATAGCTCAAAAAATCCTTTATTTCCTTCACATAATATACATTCACCACAGGTTTAGCAAGGACTATCATACCAAAATGTCCTGGACATGATTCAAATGTATTTCCGCATGTCCTACAAACCATACCTGGGTCAATCACGCCTAAACGAGGATCCATTATTCCTCCTTCAACAGGATATCCATCAAGATCATATACCTCTGATGTTGTGACAGTCATAACTGCTATTTTTTTGATCATCTCTGGGCTCATTAATCCAAACTCAATGGCTCCCACGCTATTGCTTGTCATTATTTATCACCTCATATATCTACATCTCTATCTTCTTTTTAACTTTTATTTTTGGATATATCATCATACCCATTAACTCATCTAAAAGCAATTTGAAAGCATAACTCATCTCAACCTTTGTCACATCTGATCCTTTGCATAAAGGACATTCAACCCTTCCCTTCCTTCTGTTCTCATAAGCAATTAAACCACACTCATTACAAATATAAAATTCATACCTATCAGAACTGAATCTCTCCTTTAATGTTAGTGAGGCTCCATGTCCTATAAGACAATCCTTTTCCATCTCTCCAAACCTTAAACCTCCTTCTCTGCTTCTACCTTCTGTAGGTTGCTTGGTTAATAGCGTAACCTTACCTCTTGCTCTTGCATGCAACTTATGACTAACCAAATGATATAGTCTGAAATAGTATCCCACCCCTATAAATATCTTAACTTTATATTTTCTGCCTGTCCTTCCATCATACATTACCTCACGAGGACCTTCTTTAAATCCCATTTTAATCAACAAATCCCTAATTTCCTCCTCATCTCCTTTAAATGCCGTTCCATCTATTCTCTTACCCAACAGAGCACCCAATTTCCCTGCTAATATTTCCATTAATTGTCCAACTGTCATTCTTGAGGGAATAGCATGCGGATTAAGGATGATATCTGGAGTTATTCCGCTTTCTGTGAAAGGCATATCCTCCTCTGGAACTATCAATCCTATAACTCCTTTTTGACCATGTCGTGTTGCAAATTTATCCCCTATCTCAGGAATCTTCGGTTCTCTCACCGTTACCTTTATTATTTTTTCAGCGTTTTCATTTTGTGTAAGTACAACCTTCTCTACAATGCCTTCTTCTCCTTTCCTAACTGTAATAGAATTATCCTTTTTGTTTTTTATTCCCATTCTTATTTCTTCTTGAATTCCTATAAATCTTATCGGCGATATCCTAGAAACAAGCACATCATCAGAATCCGCATAAGTTTCCACGTTGATGATTCCTTCCTCGCTCAGTTTCGCATAAGCTTCCTCTAATTTTCTTCCAAACACATCCTCATCAGGGAAACCTATAATATCTTCCTGACCTCCCCAATATCTTTTTGCCTCTGCAATATATGTTCTCAAGAAATATGATCTTCCCAGTCCTCTTTCTATAGATGCTTTGTTCACAATAAGAGCATCCTCTATATTATATCCCTCATAACTCAACAATGCAATAACCAAATTTTGACCATTAGGATGTTTGTTCAATCCTGTGAATTCCTCTGTCTGAGTATATACCATAGGCAACTCTGGATACACAAGTAATTGCGCAGCGGTATCATCCCTTATTAAATAATTCTTTAAGTATATTCCTGATGCCTGCACCACCATCCTGGAACCATAATTTAATCTATCTCCTCTATTCATCTCTGGAAACGGCAAAAGTGATGCCTCCACACCTAAAATCATTGCAGGATCCAATTCCAAATGGGTATGCTCTTTTGTAATCTCTTCCTCGCTTACAGCAACATATGCATTATCCTCCTCATTAGCATCCAAGAATTCTATTATTCCTTCATCAATAAGTTGTTGCCATGTTATCTCCCCATTAAGTAGTTTCTTCTTATGTTCCTCTGTCAATAACGGCTTTCCATCCTTCACAACTATCAGAGGTCTAAGAATTCTACCATTATCTAATACAATATGCAGTTCATCCCTATCATCAAGATAATATACGCTCATGGTTTTTGGAAATTTGCCCTTCCTTCTTTTTTCTATAATCTCTTTTCTCATCTCCTCAAGATTTGATGCCTCTCCTAAGGGAATACCATTAAAAAATACTATGCCCATATTTATCACCTTGAATTATTAGATGAAGATTTTATTTCTCTCATTTTCTGTTGCATATTTGCTCATTATGTTCTTAATATCCTCCATTGCTTTTGAGATTACCTTTGCTGTAGGTAATGTGCTAATCTCAGCACCAACCGCACAATAGTTTCTTAGACCTATATTTTGTCCTTCAGGAGTTCTTACGGCACATACTCTCCCAAACTTAGTAGGGTGTAATTCCCTTGCCTCAAAGTGCTCCTGTGTAGATGCTAAAGGAGACACAATACTCCTGAGATGCGCCATTGTCCTTATAAAGTTTGTTCTCTCTAATCTCTGAGAAACTCCTGTTCTGTTGCCAACCCAATTACCTGTTGCCATGGCTCTCATGAGCATATTATCAAGAACATCAGGTGAAATTATGCTCTGTAATCTTGAAATCTTCCTGCCTCTTTTCATTATCTTTTGATAGGAATACTGCAAACGAGATACCAACCCCCACTTACCAATTATAACGCTCCTTATAAGTTGATCTATCAACTCACCAGATAACTTTACCCTCTTGTTGCCATAGTGATCTATATCTTCTTTCTCTATCTTACCATAATATAATTTTATCATGTTCTTCATTATCACAGCCAATAAATATGCCTTCTTCATCCTGCTCCTAGGATCATTTCCTAAATAAGAGAGCAAATAATTATCCAATACATGCAGTACTCTCTCCTCTAACTCCTCCTTTGTCTTTATCCTTAACTTCTTTCCAAGATTTTCAAGTGATTCCTCATAGGTTCTACCAGAGGAATATAGATTTATAAGCACATCCTCTACCTCTCCCTCATCTGGTGAGATTAAAGAGATTATATCTTTGTCTGTTTTTATGCCCAATGCTCTAATCACATCCACAACATTAACAGGATCCTCAACCACATTTGAGAATCTAGTAACTATAACACCATTCTCTCTCCTCTCAAATTGATGTCTCTGAATAAACCCTCCTTTCTCGCTATTTAATCTTGCTACTATCACACCATTATCCTCAAAATATGTGATCTTTCCTGATGCAAGATCCTCAGCTAATATCATTACCCTTTCAGTTCCATTTATAATAAAATATCCTCCTGGATCATCTGGATCCTCACCAGCTTCTATAAGCTCCTCATCACTCATCTTTGACAATACACAAAGATCAGATTTTACCATAACAGGCAAGTGTCCTATAATAACTTTCTCAGGTTGTTTTTCTATATCCTCATATATTGGTGTTATCTCAACAATAATTGGCGAGCGATATGTAAGATTTCTTAATCTTGCCTCAGATGGAAATATATACCTTACAGAACCATCTGCCTCCCTAATTTGTGGCTTATCAAGAAATACTCTACCAAATTTTAAAGTGATGACCTCTTCTGTTGGGAGAGAGATAGTTATTCTCTCAATATCATATAATGTTTTTTGAAGACCTTCTTTTACATAATAATTAAAAGATCCCAATTGGTGATCAGCTCTCCCTTTCATCTTTAGCAATTCATGAAGATAACTTTTTAAAAGTACGCTTTTCTTATACGAAGCCATGCTTATCACATCCTTATCTTAACACTTTAGACTCAAAGATTTATTCTTCCTCATTCCTTTCTCTTTCTTCTATATCTTCATCTGATGAAATCTCACTCTCAGATAATTCCCCTTCTGAAATTATCTCCTCAGAGAGTTCCTCTTCTATACTCTCTCTTGAGGAGACAACTACCCTATAATAATATGATTTGCCTGCAGTAGGGCTTTCTCTTTCAATTTTTATTACATCCCCAACCTTTGCGCCTATGGCTTTGACTGCTGGATCTGTTATAAGAATCTTAGGCAACTTATCCTTTGTTACATTATATTTTTTTAGTAATTCCTCAACTTCCTTTTTACTGAGAATTTCATGCTTTGGAACCAAAAAGTGCTCAAATATCTCCTTATAGTTCTCTCCTATGGACACCACCTGAAAAGGTGAGTTAAGGGCATATGGGCCCGACGGGATTTGAACCCGCGACTCCCGGGTATCTTCTACAGCCTCACCCGGCGGTGAGTCTGGTTAAAAGCTTCACCCCCTGTATTAAGAGCCCGGTGCTCTACCAGACTGAGCTACGGGCCCATATTATAATATTATATTTTAACCAAAGCATATAATTTTAAAAACTTTAATGAATTTAAATAGTTTTTAAATAATAATTAAGGGAGGATTGTTAGAGATGATAAAGGTATTCAACGACCTTATGGAAGAGATAAAAAAATATGATAATAAGGTATTAATATATCATGACATTGATGCTGATGGATTGTGCAGCGCAATCCTTTTGAAAAAATATCTTGAAAAAAATGTAATTGATTTAAAACTTGTACCTCATCATGGAGGTCCAAGAAAAGTCTCAGATAAAATGAAAAAAATAATAAAAGAATATCAACCATCATATCTCATGATATTGGATCTTGCATATGATGATGATATAGAAAATTTAATTAAACTCAAAAGAGAATTAGAACTTAAGAAAATAGCAATCATAGATCATCATGAACTCAATAGATACATCGAGGAGAATATCTATAATTTAAAGGATGAAGTTACTATTATAAAACCACAGCTCTTCTCGAATGTTCCACCAGAGAGATATCCCACATCAAAACTTGTATATGATTTGATAAGTTATGTTGATAATGATATTAAGAAATATTGGTGGATTTCTGCTATTGGTATCATAGGCGATGGTGCATATGAAATGTGGGAATCCTTCATAAAGGAAAGATCAAAGAAAAATGGAATAGAGATTGCTGAGTTAGTGAAAGCTGAAGAACTCATGGATTTTGCTGTTTCTGAAAATAAAGAAAACATTTCTAAGGTGCTAAATCTTTTAGATACCTGTGAGAATGTGTATGATATAACCAGAGAACTAAAAAAACATGAAAAAGTAAGAGATATTGTGAACAAATTGATAGAGAACCATAAAAAAGATGCCTATATTGATCATAATAACAAATTGTTAATTTATGAGATAGAATTCTTTGGATTAAGGTCAAGAATAGCCAATGAAATCTCAAAGAAGTATCCTGAATATGTAGTGATTATATATGGAAGACATCAAGATGATCCCTCAAAATACATTATAAGTTTTAGAAATCAAACAGCAGATATAAATGTTGCAAAATTGATAAAAACTCTTTCAAGAGAAGTTCCAACATTAGAAGGAGGAGGCCACAAACCCGCAGCAGGAGCATCAGTCGATGAGAAATATCTGGAGATATTCCTAAAAAAACTTAAAGAAAAAATCAAAGAAATCAGAGAATCCAAAAAGAAAAAATCAAATTGAAATCTGGTTAACGAGAAGAAATCGCCTTACCAAAAGGTTTGCGGCATGGTAATCACATAAAATGATTAGCTGCTCCGATATGCTTTGGAAGAGGTATGGTATCCCTTAACCAAATTTTAAAAAATAAAAAATGGTTAACGGGAGGAAATCGTCTTATCACATGTCTTGCAGCATGGTAACCTCTTAGAAAGGTTAGCCGCTGTAATGTGCCTTTTAAGAGGTTACATCTCCCCTTAACCATTTTATTTAAAATAAAAATTGGTTAACGCGAGAAAATCGCCATCACAACCACATTGCAGCATGGTAACCCGCTTTAAGGGTTACCTGCTTCCAAACATCTTCGAATGGTTAGCTGCTTCTAAAACGCTTTGAAAGGTTAGCTGCTCAAATGTGCTATTGATAAGGCATGCCTTCTCTTAACCATTTCAAAAATAATAATTGGTTAACGAGAAGCATACCTTTTTCATTCAGCATATTACAGCAGCTAACCTTTCTAAGTGGTGGTTATCATGCCGCAAACCTTTTGGTGAAGTGATATCTTCGCGTTAACCAAAATTGGTTTGTTTTTGATTAGCAAATTTTTTATTTAGGTTTTTTCCCTCTCTTACTATCAAAGCATGAAATTCTTGAAGCATGTTCACATCCTTGATTTCGCTCTCAACTAAAAGGCGAATAGCTTCATAATCAAATTTCTCATCATCTATTATGCCATATAACTTAAACAACCTCAATGTATATTTGTCAACAACAAAAATGGGCTTAAAACCAGCATAAAGCAAAATACTATCTGCTGTTTCCTTACCAATTCCTTTTATGCTAAGAAGTTCCTGCCTAAGATCCAAAACACTTTTGTTCTGTTCAAAGAAGTTCCTCAAAGATTTATGCTTACATATTATATATTCAGCAAACAATTTTAATCTCTCCGCTTTTTGATTATAAAAACCACTTGATTTGATAGCTTCCTTTATTGTCTCCAAATCTGCACATGAGATTGATTTTAAGGATAAAAGACCTCTCTCCCTCAATCTCTGTATAGCCTTTTCCACATTTTTCCAAGAAGTATTCTGCGTTAATATGGCTCCTATTGCTATCTCGTCATTTCCATACTTTTCTCCCTCACATGGCCACCAATTTTGCGGCCCATATTTTGAGTAGAGATAATTATAAAAATCTAAAATCCTCTTGAAATGCCTCATATTCAACACCCAAAGAAAGCCTTCTGAATTAATGATTCTAAAGTAAATCCCTAACAGAGACAACATCGCTCACAACATATTTTGGTTTTGCATGTGGTGGCAATTCCTCAATGATTCTCCTTGCATTTGATGTAACAAGCATGGCATCAACACCGAGCATTGATGCGAATAGCATATCATTCTTAGTATTTGAAATCAATATTGTAGTGGAGGAGTATAAGTCATATTTATGGAGCAATGCCTCCTTAAAATACAAACTTGGTTTTCCCAAGAATAGCTTATTGATTTCTTTATTTAAAGCCGTCTCAAGGTAAGATATAATAGGTAATGTCACAGGATAATTATCATTGCCTATTCTCCAGTAAAGCGCATTATCTAAATGTAATAACATACTTTCCTCATCTTTAAGAATATTATATGCCCTTCTCAATTTCTCATATGTTAAACCCCTATCAATCCCCAATACCACATATGGTGAATTTGATGAGATATGAATATTGTGATTCTCCAATTCCTTTATAAGCCCATACTCTCCTATAACATATACTTCCGCTATGTTATGCCCATAGAGATAATGAACAAGAGAATCAATAGAGGTAAAAAGATTTTCCTCTTCAATATCTTTTAATCCCTTCTCCTGCAGCTTTCTCGTAAGATGCATTTTTGAATAGGCAGAGTTATTGGTTAAAAGAATGACCCTTCTATTATGCTCAAGCAATACAGTGAATATCTTTATAAAATCCTCATTCAACGATTTCCAATCCCATAAAAAGCCATCAATATTGAATAAAAATGTTGTATATTTAATTACCATGCTCTCTCCTCATCATATAAATTTTGGAATTTCCTCTTTAATTATTCCCTTCTTCCTGAGATCCTTAAGTTCTTCCCTCAATTTATTCAAGTAATCATCCAATCTTGCAGTGGTTTTCTTTATAATCTCTTCATCCACCTCTTTTCCCTCTTTTAAATCCATAAGTATTTTTGTCATAGCATTGAATACATTTTCATGTATGCTTCCCAACTTCGGAAAAGCTTGACTTATGGCTTTTGGTAAATCCTCCAATTCCTCAGGAGGCGTTATCCCCACTAATTTCAAGGCAGCAACATTCGCCTTAAGTAGCAACTTATACGATTCCATAACCTCGCTGCTCTTATCCTTTCTTCCAAGCTCCTCTATCAACTTTTGCATTCGATTGACAAATTCATCTGCCATGATTATATGCCTTCCTATCTCCCCTGCTTTCTCAGCTGCCTCTCTATCATCCATATGCTCCAATTCCTTTGCAAAATTTCTGATATCCCGTGCCATCTTAACATACTTCATCTCCAACAATCCCTTTTTAGCAAATACCTTCTCAAGCATATCAGGAACAAGCTCCTTATTTGTAGGATACTCACCAAAGCTCATAAGCGCAGCATTACCAGCATATGCCATAGCTTGCTCTATATAATGTCCCGGAGATTTCAGTTTGCTATATGCCACCTTAACAAAATCTGGTGCAGCAGTTATTTTCTTATCTATAGCCTCTCTTGTAAGCGAAATTAAACCTCTCTCAAGCATTCTTTTGGCTGCATTAAATATTCCAACATCATATACTGCCATACCATTTCTCAATATCGCTAATAAAACAGGCTCAACCATTCTTAGATTTTCCCAAAACTCTGTTAGAAACATATAACTTTGAACAGTAATTCTCTTGTCAACCTTTTCTGCTATTTGCAGAATATCCCTCCATATACTATCCTTCAATGCTGGAGAAGGTTCATAATCAAATTCTGTATCGTCAATCACTATAAATACATCAATATCGCTCTTTTCATGAAATTTTCCTGTAGTTGTAGAGCCATAAACGGCAACGGTTTTTATTGATTTCTTAAATTTCTTTATCAATTCCATTGCAAACTTTTCTACTACCTCTATCCTCTCCTTAAACTCTTTATTTTTCTCAATGAGCTCTTTTTGTTTCTCTTGAAGTTCCTTTCTTACATCTTCAAAGCTCTTATCTTCTTTTTTCTCTGTTTCATTGTTCTCTTTTGGCTCCTCCATGCTGAACTACCTCTCATTCTTTTTTTGACTCTTCTTCTCTAAGATAAACAGTATTTGTTGGGAATGGTATTTCAATATTCTCTTCTCTTAATCTGTTATAGATATTCTCTACAAGCGTTGTCTTTACTGGCCACACATCATCTATTGTAGGAACATCACACACTAAAAGGAAGTTTATACTATAAGCTGCCATTTCTGTCATAAAAACTTTGATAGATTCTTTGTCTACTTTATCTATCTTCTCTGCTTCCTCCTTTAGTATTCTCTTAACCTTCTCTGGATCAGAACCATATGCTACTCCAACTATTATTTTCACTTTTTTTGGTACTTCTCTTGGTTGTGAAAGGTTTTCAATAACATTTTCTGCTATCTTAGAATTTGGATAAATCTTTAATGTGCCATCTAAGGTTAGGAATTTTGTTGACCTCATACCAACTTCCTTAACTTGCATCTTTGCACCATCAAGTATTACCCAATCACCAACTTTTAAGGACTTATCTATGGATACGCTCATTCCTCCAAAAAGATTTTTTATTGTTTCTTGTGCAGCAAAGGCCAATGCAATACCAACAACTCCTGCTGAAGCCAATAGAGGGCTCAGATTTATGTTCCACACAGAGAGAATTTCAAAAATAACAACTACCCAAATAATTGTTTTTATTATTACAGTAGCGATGGGAAGTAAGTTCTCATCTATATCTGTCTTTGTTTTTTTTGCTAAATTATGCGCGTATGTTTCGATAAGAGAATTTATGATACGATAAGTGAACCATCCAAAAATCACAAACAAAAAGCTCAAATATATCTTATCCATATATTTTTCATAACTCAATAAATAACTCAAGTTCCTCAATACTATATAGAAACCTAAAGAGATAAGAAATACCAAAGAAACTGGTTTTGTATGCTCTATAATGATATTATCTAATCTGGTTTTTGTGCTCTTCGAAAACTTCTTCAAAATTTTAAAAATGAAAAGATGTAAAATGCGAATGAGAATGATGTAGATGCCTAAAAATAGAATTGCAAAAATTGTCTCATACATAAAATTAGTAGGTAAATGCAAGTAATTCAGCATATTATTTATTAGCATATTTGTTTCATTATTATTCCAGTTAACCATAATATGATATAAAAATGGGCAAAATTTTATAAAAATTATCTTTCTTAAAATTCTCTAATATGCCAGAAGAAGTTGCTCTTGAAGATGTAATGAGAGATATCAAAAAATATGCAAAAGAAATAAGAGAAGGAAAAATCTTTGTTTATCCTACTGATACAATATATGGCATTGGCGGTAACGCCAACCTCAAGGATGTATGTGAGAAGATATATAAAATCAAATCTCGACCAAAAGATAAACCACTATCTGTAATAGCACCTTCCGAAGAGTGGATTATGGAAAACTTTGATGTCTCAAAGTATATTTTGAGATTATATTTTCCTGGACCATACACTTTGCTTTTAAAAAAGAAGAACAAAGATTTTCTTTCACATGCATCCACATCACTTTATGTTGGTGTAAGGATACCTGATCATCCTATAACAATTTTAGTGAACCATGCTGGAGTGCCTTTAATTACAACATCAGCAAACCTAAGTGGATATCCTCCTGTAAGTAGATATGAGGATTTAGATGAGCGCATAACCATGCATGCAGATTATATAATAAAAGGAAAATGTAAATTTGGAAAACCTTCAACAATCATCAACCCTTACACAGAAGAAATCATAAGAAAATAAAAACTGTGATGTCTTTCAAGTAACCAAACCATCGTATTCGCGAATAAAGGGGTAACAGGAGGAAATCGCTTTACCAAAGGGTTTGGAGCATGGTAGCCGCTTAGAAAGGTTAGGTGCTTCAATATGGTGAATAAAAAAAGGTATGCCTCTCCTTAACCAATTATTTAAAAAAATAAAAATTGGTTAACGCGAGAAAATCGCCATCATAAGTACATCGCATCATGGTAACCTCTATCAAAGGTTAGCTGCTTCCAACCGCTTTAAGAGGTTAGCTGCTGTAATGTGCCTTTT
>CAYOWP010000012.1:0-28972 GCA_964407715.1 uncultured archaeon
GTATATTTCATCATTCTCATGAGCGTATTTCTTCTTTAACCACTTCATAATTATAAAAAATATATAGAAAAATTTTTAAATATATCTTTTTCCAAAGGCTTTTGAGTGTGCTATCCTAATTAAGGGTCAGCTACTTCTCAATCATGTTGTAAGGTTAGCAGCTGTAAAATGCCCGAGGAAAAGGTTATTCCTCTCGTTAACCATCTTTTATTCTTTTTTATTATTGGTTAACGGAAAAATTTCGCTTTTCAAAAAGCATATCATAGAATGGTAACTTATTTTAGAGGTTAGCTGCTTCCAAACCGCTTTCTAAGGTTAGCTGCTCTAATGAGATTGGTTGATTAGGTATACTTCCCCTTAACCATTTTTATTTTTAAGATAACATGGTTAACGGGAAGATGTCACTATCACGAGCACATTACAGAATGGTAACCACTTTTAAGGTTAGCTGCTCTGATACGCTGAATGAAAAAGGTATACTTCCCCTTAACCATTTTTATTCTTTTTGAATTGGTTAACGGAAAAATTTTCGCTAACACAAAGGTTTGAGAGCAGCTAACCTCTCAAAAAGGTTAGCTGCTTCCAACTACTTTCGAAGGTTATCTGCTGTGATGTGTTTTATTAAGAGGACATCTTCCCCTTAACCATTTTTATTAAAATAAATGAAAAAGTTATATACTTTCTATTAACTATTTTCCAAATAAGAAATGGTTAATGGGAAAGTAACTTTCAAAAGCTTTGCAGTAGCTAACCTATTTTGGAAATTAGCTGTTCTGATGTATCTAATTAATAGGCTTTTTTCCTTAACCAATTCTTCATTTTACATTAAAGAATTTTTGTTTCAGATAATTTTTTAAAGTTATTCTATTAAATAAAATTTTTAGTATCTCAGAGGTGAGATATATGCTCTCAGCTATTATCCCTGCTGCAGGGAAAGGAACAAGATTAAAACCTCTAACAGATTATATCCCAAAGGAGCTTTTGATATTAAAGGATAAGCCCATAATTGGATATATCTTAGATGCTCTAAGTTATTGTGGAATAAAAGATGTATGTGTAATTGTAGGTCATAAGAAAGGGGAAATTATTGATTATATAAAGGACGGTAGTGAGTTTAATGTAGATGTTTGCTATGTATATCAAAAAGACCCCCTTGGATTAGGGCATGCTGTAATGTTAGGAAAAAGATATATAAAAAATAAGTACTTTATGGTCTTCTTAGGAGATACTGTCATAATACCTTTTGATTCTGTAAAAAATATGATTGAAAAATTCAAGAAAAATTATGAGAACATTGATGGAATAATTATGGTTGAAAAGGTAAATAATCCAGAAAGATTTGGGGTTGTTAAATTTAATAAAGAATTTGTAATAGAGGATGTGTATGAGAAACCACAAGAAGAGGAGATAAAGAAGAAATTTGAAATAGGAGGCAATTTCTATGCTATCTCTGGTGTTTATATTTTTCATGAGAACATCTTTGATTACATAAAAAGAACTCCACCAGGAAAAAACAATGAGATACAACTCACTGATGCTATAAAATCCGCGATAGAGGATGGGAAAAAATTCTTAGCACATATTCAGACAGGTATAAGATTAGATATAGGAACTTATGAATCTTATTTAGAAGCACAAAAGAAAATATTGGAGTGGTGTAAAGAATATGAATAAAACAGCAACAAAAATAAAAAAGGGAGATGTTGTTGAGGTTTTATATGAAGGTTATATAGCAAATAATATGGAACTATTTGATACTAACATAAAAGAGGTAGCAGAAAAATATAAGAAAGATAGCGAAAGAATTTCTTATGAGCCTATAACACTAATAGTTGGGGAAGGGATGGTAATAAAAGGGCTCGATAAAGCATTAGAAGGAAAGGAACTAAATAGAGAATATGAAGTTATGATTGCTCCTGAAGATGGATTTGGGAAATATGATCCAAAAAAAATTAGAATATATCCAATAAGCGCATTTACAAAGCAAAGAATAAATCCTCGCCCAGGTATGATTATTACATTCGAGAACAATATAGAGGCTAAGATTTTAAGTGTTTCTGGAGGAAGAGTAAAAGTAGATTTTAATCATCCTTTGGCAGGAAAAGAGTTATATTACAGATTCAAAGTTATAAAAAAGATAACTAATCCAAAAGAAAAATTTATTGGTGTGTTTAAGAACTTTGTGAATATAAAGATTTCAAAAGAGGATGTTGATTTTGATGAAAAAAGCAAAGTACTTAAGATAAGCAAAAAATATGAAGGTCTCAAAAGTTTCATAAAGGAGTTCATAAACAAATTCTTTAAGAATGAAATAAAGGATGTTGAATTCATAAATATGGAAAAAAGAACATCAAAAAATAAAAAGTAAAGTTTGCAGGGATTGTCCAATAATTCTTTATTGTTAAGCGGAAACATAACCTCTCAAAGAAGCGCATGAGAGCAGTTAACCCTTTTGAATAGGGTTATGCTTCCCGTTAACAAATTGTCCAATAATTTTTGATGGGGATTTGTTAACAAGAAATCTTGCTCTTATAATCGCATTAGCTCTACAAGATTTGCTGCTCTAATGCGCTTCTTTAAAAGGCTGCTTTTCCGCTTAACAAATAGAGAATTATTGGACAATGCCCAAGTTTGCAAAAAATGTGTTAATTATTTAAAATTTGTTGATAAATATTAATCTCTTATAAAAATCATTAAATAAGGAAAAGGTGGTGAAAGATGTCAAAGTTAGAGGATATGATAAATAGGATCAAGATTCTTGCAAGGAATCCAGAGCAAATAAGGAATTTTGGTATTGTGGCACATATAGATCATGGAAAAACCACTTTATCTGATAACTTATTAGCAGGTGCAGGAATGATTTCACAAGAATTGGCAGGATCACAACTATTTATGGATTTTGATAAGCAGGAACAAGAGAGAGGTATTACTATATACTCTGCCAATGTCAGCATGGTGCACAATTATGAAGGAAAGGATTATCTCCTAAATATGATAGACACTCCAGGACATGTGGATTTTGGAGGAGATGTTACAAGAGCCATGAGAGCTGTTGATGGAGTTGTTGTAGTTGTGGATGTTGTTGAAGGTGTAATGCCACAAACTGAGGTAGTGCTTAAGCAAGCACTTAAGGAAAAGGTTAAACCTGTCCTTTTTATAAATAAAATGGATAGATTAATAAAAGAATTAAAACTTACGCCAGAGCAAATGCAAGAGAGATTAGTGAAGATAATAACACAAATAAATGATTTAATTGAGCAATATGCCCCAGAGGAGTTTAAGGATAAATGGAAGGTGGATGTTCAAAGCGGCAAAGTAGCTTTTGGTTCTGCATATAGAAAGTGGGCACTATCATTGCCATATATGAAAAAGACAGGAATAAACTTTGGGAAGATAATAGAGTACACAAATAATGGTAGAGAAGATGAATTATCTCATATAGCTAAGGTTCATGAGGTTGTTTTGGATATGGTTGTAAGGCATCTTCCCTCACCAAAAGAGGCTCAGAAGTATAGAATCCAAAGAATATGGACAGGGGATATAAACTCCCCAGAAGGTAAAGCTATGATAGAGTGTGATTCAAATGGGCCGCTAATAGGTGTAATTACAAACGTAACATTTGATCAACATGCTGGAAATGTTGTTACTGCAAGAATCTTCTCAGGAACTATAAAAGAAGGTATGGAAATCTTTAATGTCAATGCAAATCGTAAGATGAGAGTTCAGCAGGTTGGAGTATTCATGGGGCCTAGAAGAATTGCAATGGAAGAGATTCCAGCAGGAAATATCATAGCAATAACCGGCTTAAGTGATGTGTCATCTGGAGATACACTATGTTTACCTGATCATATCGTGGCTCCATTTGAGGAAATAAAACACGTATTTGAACCTGTTGTAACAAAGGCAATAGAGATAAAAAATGTCAAGGAATTACCTAAGGTAATAGAGCTATTAAAACAAAGGTCAAGAGAGGATCCAACAATGAGAGTAAAAATCTCGGAAGATACAGGAGAGGTGTTGGTCTCTGGATTGGGGGAGTTGCACATAGAGGCAAAGATAGAGAGATTCTTAAAGGATAAAGGATTTGAAATAATTGTATCGCCACCAATCGTAATCTATAAGGAAAGTGTAATTAAGGAATCACAAGTATTTGAAGGAAAATCACCAAACAAACATAATAAATTCTATCTTAAGGTTATGCCATTAGATGAAAAGGTTCAGGAGATATTGAGAAGCGGAGAAGTACCACAAGGCAAAATAAGAGAACAAGATAAGGAATGGGTTGCAAAAAAATTGATAGATGCTGGTATGAATAGCGATGAGGCAAAGAGAGTTATATTTATAAGAAATGATAATGTGTTAGTAGATATGACAAGAGGGATAATCCAATTACATGAAGTAATAGAACTAATAATGGAAGCAACAAGGCAAATTCTGGATGAAGGACCACTAGCAGCAGAGCCTGTTATGGGAGTAAAAGTTATGTTAATGGATGCAAAACTTCATGAGGATGCTATACATAGAGGTCCTGCACAGGTTTATCCTGCTGTAAAGTTAGCAATCAAAAATGCTATGTTAGATGCTCAAGCAAAATTATTTGAACCTAAGCAAATTATAAGGATTGACACTCCAGGGGAATATATGGGAGACGTAATAAGAGAGATACAAAATAGAAGGGGTCAGGTTATAGAGATTAATGAGGAGGAAGGATCAACAATTATAATCTCAAAAATACCTGTTGCAGAAATGCAAGGATTTGAAGGCGCATTGAAATCAGCAACGGCTGGTAAAGGATTTCAATCATTAATTGATATTGTCTATGAGAAATTACCTGAAGAGCTTCAGGAAAAAATCATTATGGAAATAAGAAAAAGGAAAGGAATACCATTAGAAATGCCAAAGATAGAGATAGATTAGTTTTTTAAATTTCTATCTTCTTTATTTATATTTACCACGGGGTATCTGAGAAAAAATGATGAGGTTGCCCGCAACTGATTAAAAAGATGATGACGTGTTGGTGAGCATGGATGGGAAGAATAAAGCCAAAATTTGTCAAGATTAATGCAAGGAGATTATTGGAAACATATCCTGATAAGTTCAATGATGATTTTGAGCATAATAAAAATGTAATAAAGGAATTAAATATAATAAACTCAAAAAAAATTAGAAATCAACTTGCTGGATATATCACACGATTAATGAGAAAAAAGGAATTCTAAAAACTAAAACACTTATAAGATTAACCCGAACACCAGAAATACTAATGATACAAATATAGCTACATGTTTTAAACCTTCTTTATAGCTATTCTCTGTAATTATTCCTATAATAATTCCTGTAGCTATTCCTTCTACTAAGCTCAAAAGAAATAGAAGAATCCTCAAATATGTGGTACTATCCTCAAGCTTATATCCAAATACATATCCTATCTCACATATATGTCTTACTGCCGCGTATTCCTCACAAAAATTTACGGCTCTTACAGAATATTTACCAATCTCTAATGGCGTCTCGAGTTGTGTAAGAGGTTTCAATGAATAATAAAGTACTACAGTAATAATCAAGAATATAATAAAGACAGCATATATAATCATAACCTGCTGATTTAAAATTAATTTCTTCTCCTCATGTATCTCTCTAATGTTTAGTAAAGTCTGAGAGAGATCCATCATTGTAATTCCAACATCTCCACCAGAATAATATGCATTTATTATAATATCTAACGCGTTCGATACTATTTTTGATTGTGAAAGCTCCTTTTTCATTAACTCCAATACCTTTGGAAAAGGTATGTTTAAACTTAAGCGATATTTAGCTCTTTTTATGTATGGATTTAGGGCACCATAATCATTCTTTATTATCACATCAAAGGCTTGTATAAAATTGATTCCGCTGTTTATTGCCTCAGAATAATCCCTTAAGAATCTTGAGAAAGTCTCTTCTGCTTTTTTAACTTGCAAAAAATCAAAATATTCCAAAACTGCATATGCCACAAAAGAAACAAAAACACCAAAAATTAATAGAGGAGTAGTAATGCCAGAAGCTTCTCCTTTTGTGATAAAAGCAATCACAAAGCTTGCAATTATTACAGAGATTCCAATAACCAAAAAAGATATCTCTAAATTTCTTTTTTTATAATAATCCATGCAACATAACACCTCATTCTTCAATATTTAATGTCTTAAAGAGTATTATGAAAAACCCACTTACTAAAGGAATAGCAATAAAAATAGTGGTAAGCTGAATAAAAGGGATTATTATGTTCCTGTATAGCAATCCCATTACTAAGGTAAGCACAACTAAGAAAGTGGCTCCAACTAGCATGACAGTAGTATATACCTCAACTAATAAACTTAATTGTTGGCTATATTTCACAAGGTATCTTTTATACTCTTGAAAATATAGATTTGCCTTTTCTCTGAGATATATTAGTAAATTTCCTCCGACAATTATTGTGTTTCTTATTCCCCATAAAAGATCACGGAATTGCTGTGATGGGGTTCTATCTGATGCCATCTTAAGAGCATCTGTAATGTCATACCCTGTATTCTCAACCATAAATACTATTCTTTTTGCTTCTTGAGCAATGGCGGAATATCCATGCATATTAGAAAGTATCTTAAACATCTGCACAATATTTGCACCACTATTGGCTATTGTGATTAAGTAATATGTTGCAAATGGAAGAGCTGCTGTGATTTTCCTTTCATTCTCCATTATCTTATTTTTTGGATATATTATAAAAGATATTACTACAATAAAGCTTAGGATTAAACCTCCAAGTATTCCAATAAGCAATCCTCCAGCTATGCTTTTAAATAGTAAAGAGAAAGCAAGAATCAGAGAAATTGATGTGAAAAAAAAAGTAATGCTCGCAGTCATAATTGTGAGTGCTCCATATTCCTCTGGAGTCACAAAAATACCTGCCCTTTTTAAATCAAAGCCTATAAACTCGAAGGTAGTCTTTAGAAAATTTGGACTGATAAATCTTGTAACATAAGTGTATGCCTTTTGTGATAAGATAACTATACTGTTTAACATATTTTTCACCCTCTATATTTATGACAAACTCTCTATGAATTCAAATAGAGATTCAGGATCATAATAATATGCTCTGATAATCTCACTTACCTTAACAAAGTTTGTTATATTGCTCTCATACATCCATTGCAGTATTTTAATCCTATTTTTTAACTCAAAGAGAATCTTATTTTTATCCATTCCAGTTAAATAGGAAATTTTCTTGAGTTTGATAGATGGTTTAACAAAAATGAAATTATCCTTATTAGAGTCCCAAGATATAACTTCACGTGTAATCACTTGCTTATTATTTATATCATATCTCTCTACCTCAAATATATCCGTAACTTTCCTCACAAACTTGTTTTTATATCTAAATCCTTTAATAAAACATATTATATCAAGTGTCTCTAATAGAGAAGCAGGTAAATTGATTGGCGGAGTAATGAGTCTATCAATAACCTTTTCTATGCTATCTGCATGCATTGTTGCTAAACCTGCATGTCCAGTAGCCATTCCTTGGAAGAGAACATAAGTTTCCTTACCTCTAACCTCTCCTACTATGATATAATCAGGTCTCTGCCTCAAAGCACCTTTCAATAATTCAAACATTGTAACCTCACCAGAACGTTTCTCACCTTTATATGATCCAAAACCAGGTCTCTCAACCTCTGGTATCCAGTGAGAATGATGCAATCTTAATTCTGGAGTGTCCTCTATAGAGACTATTTTTGCATCAGGTCTTATAAACATAGAAAGTGCATTCAATAGCGATGTTTTACCTGCAGCAGTAGGTCCTGAAACCAATAAAGAGAGTTTATTTTCAATGCAAAACCACAGATATGCCAATGTTTTAGCATCTATAGTATCGTATTTCATTAAGAGGATGGGTGTTAACGGTTCCTTAGAGAATTTTCTTATCGTAAAATTGGAACCTCTTCTTGCTATATCTGTTCCTAATACTCCATGTACTCTTGAACCATCTGGTAATGCTCCCTCTAATAATGGCTCTGCAACAGATATATTCTTATTACATTTCTGAGCAAGTTTTATGATGAAATTATCAAGCTCCTCTTTTTTATTAAATTTTATATTTGTTTGTACAGACGCAATCTGAGGATTTCTATGAAAAACAAAAACAGGAATCCCAATTCCATCACAGCTAATATCCTCTATATCTTTATCTCTCAACAATGGCTCTATCTTACCCAATCCTAAAAAATCCCTCTCTATATAGTACCTATATATATCTATTTTTTCAGGACTTACAGGGATTCTAAATTGTTTTATAATTTCACTCATGCTTTTATGAAGATACTCCTTCATATCTTCTGCTGTCAGTACACCTAAATCTATATTTATTTTATTCTCTATGATTTTTTTAATTAAAGCAATATTTTTGATATCCTGAAGAGTGAGGGGGGGTTCTATTACATAATATACAATCTTTCTTAATGCTGGATCATATTTTATATGAGCATATGCCATCACTTTATTAGTTTTTTCATCTATTATAAGAGGATATTTAATATCTATCTCGGCCCTTTTCTCTTCTTTTTTTTGAATCACATATCTTCTCCTTATTCTATTGATTTCATTGAGATCTATTCCCTCCTTTGTTTCTTCCTTCATTTCCTTTGGCATCTCTGTTTTTTCAATTGATGAAGCTACTGTAGCTTCTTTCTCTATAGTTGGTATTTCTTTTTCTTGTTGAGAAATAACTTGCTGATGTTTCATGTATCTTTTTAACATTGCTTTTATCTCTTTAACTGATCTTCTCAGGTTAACCATAAATAATCACCTTGATTTTTCTAATATTATTTTTTGATTTGGTGATGGAAAGTATCTTATTAATATTTTTCCATTTGATGAATCAATTACCCCTTTAATTTCAACATCGCACTTTATAAAATCTGAAAGGTTTTCAACAAATACTTTATCCTCAGTTTTTATAATCATCTCTTTATCTCTTCTTGATGTAATATAATATATATCATAATTTATCTTTTTTGGAATCTCTATTATGAGTGCACCTTCATCCACTCTATATTTTCTAAATAGGTGTTCTGAAAGATGTATTTTATCTCTTATTATTCTTGTTTGAATCTCTGCATTAGTATCATAAATTGGATCAATTGCAATATTATGAAGTACATAAATGCCTGCTATCATCACAATCCCTATAAATGATAATAATACAAACTCTAAAACATAATTTTGACCTCTAACAAGCCATTTCTTTATCATTATGATTGATATGCCTCTACTTTAATCTTTATAATATTTAAATCTCCTCCAAATGAACTTCCACCAGGTATTACATCCGATGATTCTCTCGAAATTATAATCTTTATATTGGTATTCCCTTCTATCTTCTTAGGATCTCCAACAAAATCTATATAATATCCTATTTGATTCTTCTCATCTATAATTTCCCTTGAGATTATCCTATACATATTCACAAACATCTTTCTCTCCTCATTTCCAATTGCTTTAACAAGCAAAACTAAATTGTGATTTTCTCCTTTTATACCTGCTAATTTCTCCTCTTTTTCCAATTCCAAATAACCTAAATTATAGGTATCACAGTAAGATGTAATAGCAAGATACTTTATGTTTGGATCCTTAGTTGAGATTATCTCTTCCATATTATAATATGTATCATTACTCACTGCACATGTGGATGTATCAAATATGAAAGCTTCTTTACTACAATCTAAAGTTGCAAAACATTTTACACTTTTACTCTTATTTAGCTCGGGAACTTCCTTTGTTTCATCAGATGAAAATACAATAACTTTCTTTTTAAAAGGGGGAATATCATTTATAGGTACATAGGTTGTAGTAGCGTATGCTAAAGATGGAGATCTTATTCTATATATAATCTCATCTTTATCTGGTAAGATTATAAACTCTCCATTAATATTTGTTTCAATTGTTTTGACATCTCCTGTCTCTGCTACCTCTTCTATAGCATCAATGAGATCTAATAAAAATGTTTCAGCATCCTGCAATTCCATGGATTTCTTAGTTTTCTCAAGTAATGGCATGCTCCAATAATATGCTGTACCTGCTAAAATTAAAGCAACTCCAGTAATTAACACAACACTAACAACTTGCGTCTGGGATATAAAATTCTTTTTTTTCATATTTTCACCTTTAACATCCCCTCATGATAATAATAAGTAAATCTCTTTTATAAATATATGAATGTATTAACTATAATATATAGATTAAGTTTTAGTGAAAATCTGACACTTGTGGGTGTTTACCAATTTGTGATAGCGATTTCTTCCCGTTAACCATATCACTTTAAAAAATGGTTAAGGGGAAGCCTAACCCTTCAAGAAAGCATATGGAAGCAGGTAACCTTTTATGCACGTGTATGAAGCAGCTAACCTTCAAAAGAGGTTAGCATGCTCCAATGTGCTTTGGAAAAGCGATTTCCTCCCGTTAACCAGATTTAAAAATAAAAATTTGGTTAAGGAGAAATCTAACCCTTCAAGAAGGCATATAAGAGCAGCTAATCTTTTGAGGAGATTAGCATGCCACAAGACGCTCATGATAGCGATATCTTCCCGTTAACCATATCACTTTAAAAAATGGTTAAGGGGAAGTCTAACCTTCTAAGAAGGCATAGTGAAGCAGGTAACCTTTTTGAGTGGTTAATTTCTCTTAAACTTTTTGGAAAAGCGATATCTTCCCGTTAACCATATTCTTCTCAATAAAAAATTTGGTTAACGGGAAGTCTAACCTTTCAAGAAGTCACATTGCAAGAGCTAACCTAATAAAGCGGTTTATGCTGCAAAATCATGAAGGATTTTTTACCAATAACTCTCGCGTTCATCAATCTCAAAGAATATAGGGGTGAGCATAAATTTCTCTATTTCTTCTTTTGTTTTAAACATATTTACTGCAAGAGATAACTTCACATAGGCGACTTCTGGAACCATATCTTTAAGAAATACAACGCCTGCTTCTTTTATTAATCTCAGATTCTTATATACATAAGGATGAACGCTTCCATAAATTGTTTGAGATGTCATTCCTATAAACTTTTCAGAAGAATACTTTTTAATTATCTCTAATAAGCCCTCTGATTCTCTGACATTTATATGTCCTAATCCTGTACCTTCTATTATTACTCCTTTTTTGTTTTTTAAGAAATATTCTAAATCCTCTGCTTTCATTCCAGGATAATACTTTATAAGAGCCACATCTGAAGAATAGCATGAGATTTTTATTTTTTCCTTATATTTATCATTTTCCTTATAATCTCTCTCATCGAACTTTATCTCTATCTTCTTTTTCTCCAAATCTATTCTAATAACGCTTTTTGGTTTAAAGTTTATGCTCTTAAAAGCATCTCTTCTTGAAGTGTGCATTTTTCTAACTCTTGTACCATAATGCACATGAAATATCTCATCTGATGTGCCTCCATGCATACATACGAACACTCCTTTCCCTGAATAAGCCTTTATAAACTCCAACGCTGCTATGATATTAAAAATGGAATCTGCGCTCGGTCTATCAGAACTTCTCTGGGAACCAACTAACACAATAGGAACAGGAATCAAAGAAGAGAGCTTAAAAGATAATGCTGCAGAGGAATAGTGCATGGTATCTGTTCCATGCCCGATAATTATGCCATCAACCTCTTGGCACCTCTGATATTCCTCAATTACTTTTGTTATCATATAATTCCAATCTTTTGGAGTTAAATTTTCGCTCATTTCCTGCATGATAACCTTTGCAATAATTCTTACATCATTCTTATACCATGTTGGAAATAAATTGATGAGATCCTGTGGATCCAGCGAAGCAATTACACCTCCTGTTTCATATTCAACCTTAGAGGCTATAGTTCCTCCAGTAGATAAAAGGAGAACCTTATATTTAAGATTTTTTTCTTCTTTTTTATGAGAAACCTGCTTTAGTATTTTATTTTTTAAATCTCCTTTCCTCTCAATTTTGGAGATATCTTTTAATCTAAATGCCATATTATATCCGCTCTTTAATTTTATAATAATAGAATCTTCTCTATTGTATTTTGTTTTTGGCATTACAACTCCTTCAAACACCTCACCATCAACAGTTTTGATTTTAATCTTTGAATATTCTTTTATTCCTCTCAGCATATTTATACCTCTATTTTAAATACTTCTTTATTATTTCCCTTATTTGTTGATGAATGTTCTCTATAGAATCCTCACCATTTATAAATATGATGTTATAATTCGGAAAATAAGATAGAAGATTTTTATATTCTTGTATAAGTTTCTCTTGGAATGATTTTTTTTCAAATATTATATCGCTCTCTCCTCTTCTTCTCATTTGCTCTTCAATAGATATCTCTAATACAAATGCAATATCAGGAACTATAACAAATCTATTGACCTCTTTTAACCATTTTAGATCTAATCCCATAGTCTTTTGATAAACAATTGAACTATAAAAACTCCTATCTCCGATTATTACATCATACTCTCTTAAAGCATGGTTAAGCACTTCATATTTAAACATGATCCTATCGAGTGCAAAAGCCAATGAAATTGCATCATTTCCATAAATTGTACCTTCCCTTATCATTTCCTTGACTAATTTACCCGCTTTTGTTGTTGTTGGTTCATGAAAATAAAATACTTTGTAATTCTCTTTTTTGAGATACTTCTCTAATGCTTTTGCTTGGGTTGTTTTTCCTGCACCATCTATCCCCTCAAATACAACATACAAAGACATAAAAACATATATTGAAAAATTCTTTTAAAAAGATATTGGTAGGATTACATAATTATGGAAAATTCATTAAAAGAAAAAAATTCTTATTATATAGAAGAGGTTATTGTGTATCCTATAAATAAAAAGGAAAACAAAGTTCTTTTGATTCATAAGAAAAGAGGATTGGGAAGTGGTTTATATAATGGCCCTGGTGGTAAGGTACATAAGAATGAAACAGCGAAAGAAGCTGCAATCAGAGAGTGTGAAGAGGAAATAGGAATAAAACCAATAACATTGAATCATAAAGCAACAATAGAGTTCATAAATAATAAATATGAGAAGATTTTGGTACATGTATTTGTTACATATAAATGGAGAGGAAAGCCTAAGGAGACAGATGAAGCAAAACCTATATGGTTTGATATAAACGCGTTACCTTATCAAAATATGTGGGAAGATGATATCTATTGGCTACCTTATGTACTTAAAGATAATGAAATCTATGCAATCTTTGAATTTAAAAAATGGAAGCTTATAAGAAAAAAAGTGTATTTCTTAAATGAGGTGAAATAAAATGCTTAAATTATATGATATTGTTGCTTCCAAAGAAGATATTAAAGAAATAACAAAAGAAGTGGTAAAGGATCTTTATCTTCCAAAAGAGAATACACATAAAGGAGAAAATGGAAAGGTTCTTGTTATTGGTGGTAGCAAAGAATACTTCGGAGCTCCAATTCTCGTTGGTATGGCAGCACTAAAAATAGTTGATTGGACAAGTGTTCTATCTGTTGAGGAAGTAATAAATAAAATATATCATCCAGAAATAATTCCATATAGTGTTAGCGGTGATTATATAAGTAAAAAACATATGAAATATGTGTTAAATGTCGCAGAAAAACACGATGTTGTAGTGATAGGCAACGGATTGGGGGCAAATTCCATTACATACAAATTCATTAATGAGTTTCTTTCGAAATATAAAGGTAAAGTGGTTATAGATGCAGATGCATTAAAAGTGCTTGATATTGAAAAGTTTATTCCTAATAGCAATATTATTATGACACCAAATGCAAATGAGTATAAATATTTGGAAAATCATATTAAAAAGTTGCTTGATAAAGGAGTAGTGATAGTTGTTAAGGGTAAGGAAGATATTGTTCTTCATAAAGAAAAAATTAGAATAAACAGAACGGGTAATGCTGGAATGACAAAGGGAGGGACAGGAGATGTGTTATCAGGTATTATAGGGGCTTTATTCACAAGGAATGATGCATTTCTTTCAGCATGTGCTGGAGCATATATCAATGGATACATAGGAGATATGCTCTATAAAGAAAAAGGATATTATTACACTCCTTTGGATATAATAGAAAAGTTGCCTTATGCACTTAAAGAGCTAATCTTAAAGTAACCTTTTCTTTTTGAACCCTGAAGCTTTTATTACAGCACACACCTCTCTTTCTTCAAAGAAAGGATGTCTAACAAGTTTTAGATATCTTTTTCCGTTACTTTCATCTATGAAAATCATAACCTTAAAATCATATTTTACGAGATCCCTTCCAACAACTTCCAAATTGCCTGTATCAAAATCAACATATACTTGATGAGTTGCTAATATAGGGATGTTATGATGAAATGATATCTTCTTTAACTCATGAATTGTTCTCCCCATTCTTCTATTTATCTCCCAGATATTGTGATGATCCTTTACTTCAACACGATAAGGATTGCTCAACGAATCTATAACAATAAGACCTATATCCGCATGCTCTTTAGATGTTATCATTGTTTTAATATCATCAATGACCTTTCTTAATTCATTTAAATCAAATACCTTTTTTATCAATAGGTTTTTGAGGTCTTCCTTTTCAGGATAAATGTCTAAAAGCCTTTCAATAAAAAAGCCATTTTCAGTATCTATATATACCACCTTTTTTCCTTTTTTGAGAAAATCTCCAACTATGTGAAGACAAAAAGTGGTTTTTCCACATCCTGCTTTGCCATAAACTCCATGCAATGTATTAGTTAAAAGATAAGGTAATACCTCTCTAATAACATCATTCGATAGTTCTATTTTTTCTTTGTTATCTTCTATCTCCATAATCTCATCCCTCTATTATAACATCAAGTATCTTTTCAGGTGAAATCTCTATACCTCTAACTATTCTTATAGAGCCTGCCTCTTTATGCCCTCCTCCATCTATATATGACTCTCCATAAAGATTAGAAATTCTTGAATAAAATACCTCAAATGTCATTTTTGAATCATTACTCCTAAAAATCAACATATTATTGAACACTCCTATTACCACCACTTCTCCATGTATTTTCCTTAACTCCTCAAATAACACACCTGTTAGTTTTCCAGGAGGAGGATATTGAGAGAGTAATATCTTATTATAAGGTATAACGAATACATTATTCTTATTCATCCAATGACTTTTACTTAAAGATATCATCTGATTCTCCATTTTTATAATCTCGTTATAGATATGCGATATAAATTCATCATTTTTTTCATTAAGAACGAAATTTATTATTCCATAATCATTGGATGAATGGAAAATCTCAAAGTCGATAACCTTAGCATACTTTTTTATTTTTTCATCAGTTATATTTATTTTGTTTTTCATATATTCATAATGCTTTGTATTGTATAACTTGTCCGCATATAATGAGATAAGTCCGAGGAGATATTTGTTTTTTAAAAAAGAAATATTTTCGCTTATTGCTATGGAGATTAATCCTGCTGAGACATCAACATTTTGAGTATAAAGATAAGGATTTATATACAAAAATTTTTTTCTATTTCTTATTTCTGTGATTTTGTATTCCATTGGATGGTGATCTATAATTATCACATTTATTCCTTTATATAATATTCTATTTAATCCCAACACAGAAGATTTTGCAGATCCAAAATCAATAAGGATTAGTAAATCATCTTTTTTTAATGAATTCCAATCCTTTAATGCCTCATTATATGTATATGATGGCTGAGAATAGTAATATCTCGTAAGATTTATCCTTATGTTACGCTTATGTCCATAAGATATTATGGATTTCTCAAGTGCATATCCTCCTATAAATCCATCCGCATCATTATGATGTTTTATTACTATCCTTCTATTGTCCTTAATTTTTGATTTTATTATCTTGCAAGCCAAGTTAATTTCCTTAGATAATAATTTGATGTTAGGTATGCTCTTTATAAATGAAATATTCTCATTTCTCTCTACACCTTCCATATTCAAAAAATATTTCCAAAATTTTAAAATTATGTCGTTAAAAACTTTATGCTCTCACATCTTTTACTTTGAATAATATGGTTAATGGGAAGATATCGCTATCACGAGCGTCTTGTGGCATGCTAACCTCCTCAAAAGGTTACCTGCTTCCATGTGCCTTCTTGAAGGGTTAGGCTTCCCGTTAACCAAATTTTTATTTTTAAATCTGGTTAACGGGAGGAAATCGCTTTATCACAGGTCTCGCAGTGTGCTAACCTCCTCAAAAGATTAGCTGCTTCCATGTGGTTCATTAAGAGGACATTTTCCCCTTAACCAAATTTTTATTTTTAAATCAGGTTAACGCGAGAAAATCGCTTTTCCAAAGCACATTGGAGCATGCTAACCTCTTTTAAAGGTTAGCTGTTGTAAATTGCTTTCTCAAGAAGGTATGCTTCCCCTTAACCAAAATTTTATTCCGCTACTCATCACTATAACCACGCTATCACAGAGAAAAACTTTTATATATCTCAACTCCATATAATAAATAATTATGGTAATTAGCAAAATAAAATCTTTCTTTAGAAATAAGTTATTGAGAATCTTTCGTAAGAAAAAACACATTGTTTTGGGCTTCTATGGTCCGCCAAATGCAGGAAAGTCCACTCTTGCGAATAGAATAAGTAAGGATTTTGCAGGTGAGGAATTTACAACATCCTCAGAGATACCACATGAAACAAGAGAAATATTAATAAAAGAAAAGGTATTGATAAAGAAAGGCAATAAATCACTAACTATAAATCTTGTAGATACTCCTGGTTTAGCCACAAAGATAGATTTTGAGGATTTCGTGAAAAAAGGATTAAAAGAAAAAGAAGCCAAAAAGCGCGCCAGAGAGGCAACAAAAGGAGTAATCGAAGCCATAAAATGGTTAGATAATGTGGATGCTGTGGTCGTTGTTTTGGATGCTACAAAGGATCCCTTGGATCAAGTAAATATAACGCTCATAGGAAACTTGGAATCTCGCAACATACCTTTTATAATTGCCGCAAATAAGATAGACCTAAAAAAAGCATCTGCTCATCGCATAAGAGAGGTATTTCCTGATTATGAAGTGATAGGAATAAGTGCAAAGACAGGTGAAGGAATGAATTATTTCTACGAAAAACTTATAGAGATATTGTCAAGATAAATTCATAGAAGGTGATCATATATCGTAGATATAAATTTGGAGTTAATAAGTTATGATGAATATAAAAAAATGGGAGAAAAAGAAATCATAAAAAAGATTCTGTCATCCAAAAATAAAATAATAATCATCAATAAAAAACTATCTCCGGATGAGGAAATAAAATTGATAGAGCAAGCCATGAACTACACAACAGGAAAAGAATTTAAGGGAATAGAAATAGCAAGTATAACAAAACAAAAGAAAAGTTCTTTTGGTGCTTTAACCAAAATAATATCTCTCTTTCTCAAAAAGGAAGAGGGCATCACACTAATAGGTAATGCCAATGTTATAAAAAAAATAAAACAAAGCAAAGAAGGAGCCATATTGAAGATATAATCATATTATCTGGGCATTGTCCAATAATTCTCTATTTGTTAAGCGGAAACATAACCTCTTAAAAAAGCACAGTAGAGCAGCTAACCTTGTAGAGATAATGCGATCGTAAGAGCAAATTTCCTCGTTAACAAATCACTCATCAAAAAATTATTTGAGAATTTGTTAACGGGAAGTATAGCCATATTCAACAGGTTAACTGCTCTCATGCGCTTCTGTAAGAGGTTATGTTTCTGCTTAACAATAAGGAATTATTGGACAATGCTTATTATCCGCTTCTATTATCTGAATATGTCATTTGATAATTTCTTTCTCTATGTTTCATCCACCAATCAATAGCATCAATATGAGGTCTCTCCAAATATTCCTTAAATGTTTTATATGTATCTCTAATATTCTTTCTTTCCTCAGGTGTAAGTTCAAATGATTTACTGATTTTGCCATATTCATTTACTTGATAATACTTGCAAGGCAAAATTCTGTATATATCTATAAATCTCTTTGGAGATAATCTATCTATTGCCTCCTCAACCATACACCATCTAAAATCATATAAGCACACAACAGGATACTCAATATCCCATTTTTCTTTGAGATCAATCATTATCTCTTTTAAGTTAGTGCACCAGCCATAAGCTGTCCACAAGGTTACTGGTTTATTTTCTTTTTCTTTGTTCTTTAACATTGAGAGTACACTCAAATTTATCTCCTTCTCCTTGATAAAGAAATAATTTTCAATTAAGCAATTTACCACCTCACAGAATATCCCAGGAAAGTATTTTCCTCTTTTTCTATCTATATCTTTATCTTCCAAATACCATTTTACTGCAGGATTTTTATATTTGTTTTTCTCCATTATTTTCTTGACATATTTCTCAGTATCAACAAAAAGATTATGCAAAATAGACAACTTATGTGCAAATTTTTAAAATTTCAAACATTCTCAATTTTTGAAAAATTTATATATTTCATTGAACAATTATTATCTATTATGAAAAGAAAATATCTCTCATTATTAAAAAGGATTATGGAGATAAGATTAAACATATTTCACAAAAAACCAAAGGTAGATATAAAGGAACAAACAGGTATCTTATTATACCTTACAGGTTCAATATTATCTATTGTCGTAGGCGCCTTAAGTTTTATCTATACTTTTAACATACCTCTCATAGATAAAACGAGAATAATCCCAATAATATGGATTATATTGGGGTTCTTAGGTATATATGCATCTGACTATCATCTTAGTAAAAGGAATGAGGCATCTCTAAGAATTCTATTTTATTTAACACTCCTTAACTTAATGAGCGCTTCTGCCTATTTCTTCTCTGCTATCATGTGCTTTGTAGGCACATACTTTATCTTTGAGGATATGTATTCAAAGAAAAGGATATCTTTTTAAATATAAACCAAACTTTTAAACATATATTTTAAAATTCTATACTCCTTTTTAAAGAGGTGATATCTATGGGTAATCTGGATGAAATATTGGAATTTTTACAAATGTTAGCAGAGGATAGAAGAATCCCAAGGAATGTGAGATCTATGATAAATGAAGCACTTGAAGAGATAACCTCTAATGAAGAAGAGAATATTAAAACAAGGATAACCACCGCAATAAGCATTTTGGATGAGGCAAGCAATGATCAAAATTTACAGCAGTTTTCAAGAACTGAAATATGGAATGTAATAAGCATGTTAGAAAGCTTCTTAAAGCAAATGGAGGAAGAGTGAACAACATGATTTTCTAGTTCTCTTTTTGCTTTTTAAATTCTTTTAGAATTCTCTCAAATTCACTTATATCTGCGAATTGTCTATATACAGATGCAAATCTTACATATGCAACAGCATCCAAATCTCTAAGATAATTCATCACCAATTTTCCAATATACTCAGAGCTAACTTCCTTTTTTCCTTCCTTTCTTATCTTATCCTCTATCTCTGTTGCTATTTCCTCTATCTTCTCTAAACTTATGGGGCGTTTTTCACATGCTTTCATCATGCCTCTGATTATTTTGTCTCTATCAAACTTTTCCCTTCTACCATCTCTTTTCACAACCATAACATTTATTTCTAATCTCTCATATGTGGTAAACCTACATCCGCAATTTGGACATTCTCTTCTTCTCCTCACAACATTTCCACTATCTATTATACGAGAATCTATGACCTTTGTCTCCTCGTTATTACAAAACGGACATTTCATAAGTTTTAGAATAAAATAGGTAATTTTTAAATATGTTTGGATTTTGATAATTTTGGCTGCATTGTCCACTAATTCTTTATTGTTAAGAGGAAATTTAACGCGCAAATAGCACTTATAGGGGGTAACCCTTTGAGTATGGCTATGCTTCCCTTTAACCAAATTTCTCAAAATATATTATCGGATAATACATTATCTTGTTTATATGGTATAAGCTTTTTAAATTTAGCTTTAACTTCAATTTAGATGAGTATGCTCATAAAAGTGCGTGAAATATACATTATCTCGCATCCTATATCCCACTCTAAAAGGTGATAGAAAATGGAGGAAATAATCAACAAATTAGTATCAATTCTAAAGAAACATGGAGTTAAAAGGATTGAAATATTTGGCTCTTATGCTAGGGGCGAGGTAAAACACAGAAGTGATTTAGATATCATTGTAGAATTTGAAAAAAGAAAAAGTCTGCTTGAATTGGTAGGAATAGAACAAGAATTGGAAGATGCATTGGGTATAAAAGTGGATTTACTTACGAGAGCATCTATTAGTCCATATTTGATAGAAAAAATTGAGAAAGAATCTAAGGTGGTGTTGGAATGAAGAAAGATGATACAGTATTTCTTAAGCACATATTAGATGCGATTAATCTAATAGAAGAGTATCTAAAAGATAAAAGTTACGAGGAGTTTAAGGATAATCATATGCTTCAAGATGCTGTTATAAGAGAGATTGAAATAATTGGTGAGGCCGCTAAAAATATTTCAAAGGACCTTAGGAATAAATATCCAGATATACCATGGAGACAAATAGCTGGAATGAGGGACAAGCTGATACATGGATATTTTGGGGTTGATTTGGACGCTGTATGGGATACTGCAATAATAGATATTCCCTCACTAAAAGAAAGGTTGCAGGAAATCCTTAAAAAAGAGGAAAAGAAATGAAGGTGGTTTTGGAGTCTTGTAATTATTTGGATTGCTTGACAATACTATGTTATTCTTAGCTCTCTTTCTTGTCTGGGTATTTAACAGATATTTTATGAAAAATCGCTCAGCTTGTGATTTTTCAAATCAAAAAAAAAGAATTTCTCATTATTTTAAAATTTACTAAATAAAATATAAGATTATGAATTCTAATGATGACGAGCTCTATTTAGAGATACCGGAAGATAATGAGGAAGGTTCTGAAGATAAAAAAGGACTTCATGAAGATGAAATAACAGAAATAATAAGCAAATTTGAAAAGTTTTTTACAACTGTATACAATGAAAAAGCCATCTCAACCTTTAATGAAAATAGAAGCGTATTGGTTGATTTTGAAGTACTTGATGCCTTTGATCCAGATTTAGCATCAAAACTAATAGAGTATCCTGAGGATATGATACCATTAGCAGAAGAGGCTATTTCAAATCATCCTATTATTGGAGAGCATCTTCCAAAGGTGAGATTTTATAATCTTCCATCTTCATCAGGAATAGAGATAAGGAATCTTAGGAGCGAGCATATAGGAAAATTCATCTATATAGAGGGCATAATAAGGCAAGCATCTGAAGTAAGACCAGAATTGGTTGCTGTTGTGTATAGATGCGGTGCTGAAGGTTGTGGAAATAGAATCGTTGTGCCGCAAGTAGGTACTGGAGAGCTACTTGAGAAGCCGCGATATTGTCCTGCTTGCCAAAACAAAAAGTATTTTGAAATAGTGGAAAAGAGGATGAGAGATGTTCAGAGATTGGAAATAGAGGAGCTACCTGAGAGATTGGGAGATAATCCACAACCACGAAAAATAGGTGTTCTTATAAGGGATGATTTAGTTGATCCAAAATTCCAAAAGAAAATTGTTCCTGGTAGAAAGGTAAGGGTGTATGGAATACTCAAAGACATGCCTTTGCCAAGAGTTAGAGGAGAAACAAAAAGGAGAGAGCTTTATATTGAAGGAAACTATATTGAGAGCATAGAAAAGGAAATAGAGGAGGTTGAACTTAGTGAAGAGGATATAAAGAAGATAAAGGAATTGGCTAAGGATCCAGATATATATGATAAACTCGTAAAGAGTATTGCCCCAAGTATATATGGATATGAAACCATAAAGTTGGCAATAGCATTGCAGTTGTTTGGTGGAGTAAGAAAGGAAAGAAAAGATGGTGTCGTGACAAGAGGAGATATTCATATTTTGCTTGTAGGAGATCCAGGAGCAGGTAAATCACAGATACTTAAATATGTAGCAAACTTGGCTCCAAGAGCAAGATATGTTGTAGGTAAATCAGCATCTGGTGCAGGATTAACAGCAACAGTTGTAAGAGATGAGTTCATAAGGGGGTGGGCTTTAGAGGCAGGTGCATTAGTATTAGCTAATAAAGGTATTGCATGTATTGATGAACTTGATAAGATGGGCAAAGAGGATAGAAGTGCTATGCATGAGGTTATGGAACAACAAACAGTTACTATAAGTAAAGCAAATATCCAAGCTACTCTTCAGGCTCAAACAACCATTCTTGCAGCTGCAAATCCTAAATATGGGAGATTTGATATATATGGAAGTTCATTAGCAGAGCAAATTGATTTGCCAGAGACCTTATTGAGTAGGTTTGATTTGATATTCCCTGTAATGGATAGACCAGATAAGGATAAGGATACAAAGTTGGTTAGACATATTTTAAAGATGCATGAAGAACCAGAGGAGATGGAACCTGCAATTGATGTGGATTTATTGAGAAAGTATATCTCTTATGCACGTAGAAACATTAAGCCAAGATTAACAAAATCTGCAGAGAAAATGATAGAAGAATTTTATGTGGGATTAAGGTCAAAAAGCCAGGGAGGAGAAAACAAAGCAGTTCCTATCACAACTCGTCAATTGGAAGCAATAATAAGGTTATCAGAGGCATCAGCAAAAGTAAGATTGAGTAATAAAGTGACTAAAAAGGATGTTGAAAGGGCTATAAATCTATTGAAGGAATTTATGATGAATTTAGGTGTGGATCCTGAAACAGGAAGTTTTGATATAGATAGAATAGAAACTGGTATCACTACATCTCAAAGAAACAAAATGATACTTTTGTTAAGATTAATTGAGGATTTAAGTAAGGAATATCCTGAAGGCATACCAGCAAGGGATCTCATAGATGTGGCTAAGTCACATGGTATTGATGATGTAGAAGTTCTTTTACAAAAATTACATCAAAGAGGAGACATATATGAGCCTATACAAGGATTTATTAAGAAAACCTAAGGTATGATTCTTATGAGGGTGCTTCTTATAACTCCTAATGTAGATGTGGAACATGCGATTTTGGGTTTTCTTCATTATTGGGCAGATGAGCTTGCGAAGCATGTTGATTCTTTAGATATTCTCACGTTTAGAGCTGGTAAGTTCTCTTTTAATAATAAAAATATCCAGGTTTTTGATCTCTCTTCTCCCTCAAGAATTATGAAGTTTCTGAAGTTAAATTATTATCTTTTCAAGTTAGTTCCTAAGAATGATGTGGTTTATATCCAGATGTATCCTTTTTTGGCATTAATCTCATATCCCTATGTAAAGATTTTTGGAAAGAAAATGGTGATGTGGTACACTCATAGATGTGTCACTTCTACATTGCTTCTTGTGAATAAATTGGTTGATAAGGTTATGACTGCCGCAAACAATACATATAGAATAAATACTCATAAAAAAGAAATACTTGGTCATGGTATTGTTTTTAGTGGTTATCCAAACTTAAAAAGAATTGTGAAAAAAAGAGGAAAAAAATTTATCATTTTAAGTGTGGGAAGAATAAGTCCAATAAAAAAGTTTGAAGTCTTATTGGATGCAATAAATATACTTGTGAATAAAAAAAATTATAAGAATATTGAATGCTTGATCCTTGGACCTGTATATGATGATAAATATTATAAAAAACTTTTGGAAATCGTAGAAATGAGGAACTTGAATTCGTATGTAAAATTTCTTGGTCCTGTGCCTCATAAAAAGATAAAAGAAATATATATGAAAGCTGATTTATTTGTGAGCACTTCACAATCAGGTCTAGACAAAGCACCTTTGGAAAGCATGGCCTTAGGAATATATACATTGATATGTGGTAGTGAATACTTAGAATACTTTGATAAAGAATTAAAGGAAAAGTGTTATTATGATGTAAATAATATAAATGAGTTAGTGGAAAAAATTGAATATTTTATTAAGAATAAAGATAAAGAGGAAAAATTAAGATTGAAAATGATGCATCATGTGTTAAAGCATCATAGCATAGAATCGCATGCTAAAAAGGTTAAGAGAGTTTTGGAGGAGGTTGTGGAAGGATGAAGATATGCTGGTATGGAGGTTATAAAGAAAATTATTCTAGAAATATAATATTAAAAAAGGCATTACTTCGTGAAGGATATGAAATAAAGGAATTTAAAGCTCCTTTATCAGAGACTACAATAGAATTAACAAAAAAATTAAATCAACTCTTAAAAGAAAAAGATTGTGATATTATCTTCATAGGCTTTCCCGCATATAGATCTGTGATATTTGGAAAAATTGCTTCAAAAATAAAGAACATACCTCTATTATATGATGCTTTTATATCAAAATATAATACATATGTAGAGGATAAAAAAATAATAAGAACAGAATATAAGAAAAAACTGCAATACTATAAAGATCTTCTTATATATTCCTTGCCAAACTACATAACCTTAGATACATATCAGCATATCAAATATTTCATTTTGCGTTATAATTTGAATCCTGAAAAATTTGAAAGGATATTGCTGGGTACGGATACTGATATTTTCTATCCACGAGAAAATACAAAAAAGAATAATAAAAAAACCATAATAAAATTTCATGGTATTGCTAATCCATTACAAGGGATCCCAAATATTGTTAAAGCAGCACATATTCTAAAATCAGAAGGAATTACAGATGTAGAGTTTCATTTATTAGGGAAAGGAGAAATATACTTACAAATTATGGATTATATCAAAAAATTTAAATTACATGATATTGTGCATATTCATTATACAAAAATACCATATCAACAACTTCCAGAATATATGAAAGATGCTGATATTTATTTAGGTATATTTGGAAATACATTAAAAGCAAATATGGTAGTACCTAACAAAGTATATGAGGCATTAGGAATGGGTTTGCCTTTAATAACTCAACAATCTCCGGCTATAAAAGAAGTAGGGATAAAACATAAAACTCATGCATATTTAGTTGAAGGTGCTAATCCAAGAGCATTGGCAGATGCAATATTAGAATTAAAGGGACATCCTTCTCTTCGTGAAAAACTTGGTAAAAATGCGTATAAGATAACCAAAAAGAAATTTAGTATTGAAAGTATAGGAAAAGAAATCTCATCGTTCTTAAATAAAATCATTTAAAAATTTTAAATGTTATAAAAAGAGATTATGAAAGCTCTAATTTTGAGTGGAGGAAAAGGAACAAGGTTAAAACCATTAACATTCACAAAAGCAAAACAATTAGTGCCTCTAATGAATAAACCAGTATTGGGATATGTATTGGATCAGGTATCGAGGATAACAAAAGAAGTGGGAATAGTTGTTTCTCCTGAAAAGAAAGAAGATATCACAGCGTACGTAAAAGATGGAGGAGAGTGGGGAGTAAAGGTAAAATATATTATCCAAGATAAGCCATTAGGTTTAGCACATGCTGTTAAAGTTGCAAAAGATTTTTTAGGAAATGACGATTTTATCATGTACTTAGGAGATAATCTTATTGAACAAGATATCTCGCAATATATCAAAAAATTCTATAAAGAAAATCTCAATGCATTAATCTTTTTAAAGGAAGTTGAGAATCCATCCCAATTCGGTGTTGCAGTGCTTGATAAGAATGGAAATGTTGTGAGTCTTGTTGAGAAACCAAAGGAGCCTCCATCAAATCTTGCATTGGTGGGAGTGTATGTTTTTGATAAAAGTATTCATAAGGCAATAAACAAAATACGTCCTTCAAAAAGGGGAGAATTGGAAATTACAGATGCTATATCCTATCTAATAAAAAATGGATATAAAGTGGGATCTATGATATTAGATGGTACATGGATAGATACTGGTAAAAAAGATGATGTTCTTGCTGCTAATGCTTTTATATTGGATAAATATGCTAAAAGAAAAATAGAGGGTACTGTAGAAAATTCAATAATAGATGGAAGAGTTATCATAGAGAAAGGGGCTAAAATAAAAAATAGCAAGATAAGAGGTCCTGCGATTATTGGAAAAAATAGCCATGTAGAGGATTCCTTTATAGGACCGTATACAAGTATAGGGGAAAACTGTACGATTGAGAGATCAAAAATAATGTATTCAATTATATTGAATGATGTTAAAATAAAAGATATAAAAGGGATAGAAGAGAGCTTAATAGGTGAGAAAAGTATAATTGAAAAGAAAGATGCCTTCAAAAGCATCTCACTACATATCGGAGATCATAGCCATATTAGAATATAGGTGTAAAAATGAAAGTGTTGGTAACTGGTGGATTGGGATTCATGGGGAGCAATTTTATAAGATATTTATTAGAAGAGTCAAAAATGAAGGAAACATATAATATAATAAATATAGATAAAATAGGATATGGTGCATCAAAGGAAAATCTCAAGGATTTAGAGAACAAAGAGAATTATCTCTTCATCAAAAAAGATATCTCAGCAAACTTTAAAGATATAGAAAAAAGCATTATGGATGTAGATATTATTATAAATTTTGCTGCAGAGACTCATGTTGATAGGAGTATATCCTCTCCTGTATCTTTTATAAAAAATAACATAAATAGCGTGTTGAATATTCTGGAATTTATGAGACATAGTAAAAAAGAAATAAAATTAATTCATATAAGTACGGATGAGGTGTATGGAGAGGCTATAGATGGATCATTTACAGAAAATGATAGACTTAAACCTTCCTCTCCTTATGCATCAAGTAAGGCAGCAGGAGAGATGTTAATAATGGGATATACAAGAACCTATGGTTTAAATACAGTAATTGTAAGATCTTCAAATAATTATGGACCTTTTCAATTTCCAGAAAAGTTAATTCCTAAAACTATAATTTTAGCAATAAATAACAGGGAGATTCCAGTATATGGTACAGGCAAGAACGTAAGGGATTACATCTATGTGAAAGATTTTTGCAAGGCAATAGAGTTATTAATTCATAGTAATACTAAAAAAGGAGAAATCTTTAATGTTTCTTCAGGTGAGGAGCTCCAAGTAATAGAAATTGTGAAAAAGATATTAGATCTCCTGAAAAAACCATACGATTTAATAAAATTTGTTGAAGATCGTCCTGGCCATGACCTTAGATATAGTATAGATTCTTCAAAAATAAGAAAAAAATTTGGATGGTCACCAAGATATAATTTCAATAAGGGAATCAAAGATACAGTAAATTGGTATATTAAAAATGAAAAATGGTGGAAGAATAAAATAAATGAAAAAATATTATCAAGTACTCCTTGGAAATTAAAATGGTGATAAAATGAACTTTATTGTTAAAAAAACACCATTAAAGGATGCTTTAATAATAATCCCAAAAATCTATAAAGATAAAAGAGGTTTCTTTATGGAAACATATAATGAAGCAGTTTTTAGAAAAATCCTAGGAATAAAAGCCAAATTTATTCAAGATAATCATTCAAAATCAAAATACGGAGTTTTGAGAGGGCTTCACTTTCAAAAACCCCCATATGAACAAGCAAAATTGGTAAGATGTATAAAAGGTAAAATATTAGATGTCATTGTGGATATAAGAAAAAATTCTCCTACATATGGAAAATATTATTCAGTTGTGTTATCTTCCAAAAATAAGAAGATGCTTTATATCCCAAGAGGCTTTGCACATGGATTTTTGGTTTTAAGCAAAGAGGCAGAAGTAATATATAAAGTTGACAATAAATATGCTCCACAATATGAAAGTGGAATAATATGGAATGATCCTTATCTAAATATACCTTGGCCCATCCGAGAACCAATTCTATCTGAAAAGGATAAAAAATGGAAAACAATAAAAGATTTGGAGAAAAGAGGTGATAAAAATTAAAATTGCAGTAACTGGGGCTAATGGACAATTAGGTAGCGATATTGTTAGAGTGTTTAAAGAAAAACATACTGTTATACCATTAACAAGAAAGGAGATAGATATTACTGTAGAGGAGGAAGTTAACAAACTTATAGAATATACTCCTGATGTAATAATACATACTGCAGCATATACTGATGTTGATGGATGTGAAAGGAATCCAAATAAGGCATTTAAAGTAAATACTATAGGAACATACAATTTAATCAGAGCTTCTTTACAATTTAATCCTATTTTTGTGTATATCAGCACAGACTATGTATTTGATGGAAATAAAAAGAGAAAGTATTCTGAAGTAGATATTCCAAATCCAATAAATATATATGGACTTTCAAAATATAATGGTGAAATTTTAGTAAGAAATCATTTAAAAAAATACTATATTATAAGAGTCTCGTATCTTTTTGGTATAAAAGGAGCAACAAATAAAGAAGTAAGTAATTTTGTAGATTATGTAATTGAAAACCTCAAACACAATAAAAAAATGAAAATGGTAAGTGATAATTTAATATCTCCAACATATACAAAAGATGTAGCAAAAGCATTACTACAAATGTTAGAAAAAAAACTTCCTTTTGGAATATATCATATAACTAACAATAAAAATGCTATGTCAACATATAAATTTGCTCAAGAAATCACGAAAGTGTATGATCCTTCTAAAACATATCTAATAACTCCTATAAAATATGTAGAGTATAAACCATTTGCAAAGAGACCAAAATATTCAGCATTATCTATAAGCAAAATAAAAAAATATGATATAGAAATTAGAACTTTATTTGATGCTTTAAAAGAATATATCTTAGAGAAACATAAAAATAAACCCTACTCTACCCAATGACTTAAATCTCTTTTTATGAGTTTTTCTGTTTTTCTTATATCATTCTCAAAGTATATGGTATTAATCCTTTTTAAAATGTTATCTTGGGATATCAATTTATGTTTATATGAAAATAGTTTCCAAATTGTTGGATTTATAACTCTTCTATATAACAATGTTCTTTTGAATGATTGAGGTATCAAAATATTTAATTTCTTTCTTCTCAAAATATTAAATGTTCTGCCCGGAACCCCAACGCTTTTAAAGTATTTTCTATTTATATTCGGAGGAATAAACTCATCATCAACATTCAAAAATCTAAAAATGTCT
>CAYOWP010000013.1:0-26335 GCA_964407715.1 uncultured archaeon
TTACCAACATCACAGTGAAAGGTTCAGATACTTTAAAGAATAATGGGATTTTAGTTAATTGGGCAGATCATAGCACATTTACCAATATAATCTCAAATGATAATTATGCTGGAATGTATATTGATGCTGTTTATTATTCTACCTTTAAAAATATAACAGTGAACAATAACTATTATGGTATTTATCTTTTTGATGATTGTGATTATGATACACTTACAAATATAACAGCAAAGAATAACTATTATGGAATTTATGTGCCTTATTATATGTGGGAGGTTATTATCGCAAATTCTACTATATCTAATAACACAGAATGTGGGATTTATTTATGTGACGCTTCTGATAATTATCTTTACAATAATTTTTTAAACAATATGAACAATACATATATTTGTGATCCATCTTCAAATCCAAATTACTGGAATACTTCATTGCACTCTGGCACTAATATAGTAGGAGGGTCTCTCATAGGAGGTAATTTCTATGCTACCCCTTCAGGAACGGGATACTCGCAAATATGCAATGACACTGATAATAATGGAATATGCGACCAACCATATGTAATAGCATCTGGGAACATAGATTATTATCCTCTAGCGTTATCAAAGACATATCCTTTAAATCCAAAAATCTATGTGGGAGAGCAATTGGCATGGAAATATGACGGATTCTTTACTAAAAGCGCAAAGATAGATATAACTCCTTACATACTTAATTATATCAACAATAATTGTTCTGGAACATTACCATGTACAATTCCAATAACATATAAAGCAGATTCTCGTGGAGGTATTAATATTGTTGGGGATATCATATATAGAGGATATGTGGTAAGGGTCGAGAACATACTCTTTGAGAATGCAGGAATAAAGAACATAACTATCTATAGCAATGATTATAAGAAAGTATGCTATACAAATCTCTCAAAGATATATGTTTTACCTCCTGGAGGAATAGGCATTTTCAGGATACCTTGCGATATACTGTGCAATAACATAAAAGACATAATAGTTGAAACCACGTGTGGTGTAAAGGATAAGCTATCAAGTCATCCTATAAGAGACAAGATTTTGTGGTGTGGATAAATAAAAGTTATTTTCTTATAACAAAAAGTTTATAAAACATATAGGGAGACCATTTATGAATCCTATGGTATAGGATTCTTTTAATACTTTTAAAATGGTGAAGGGATCTATCTAAAAATAGAATATCTATAATCAAAAGCGAAAGAATTTCTATTTTATTGAGTAAAAGAATTGTCTTTATCTCAGGAGCTTTTGTTAGGGCATATATAATCCACATAATTACATACCAAATAGATATAATGAGGGTTATTTCTCTTACATTGTTCTCAAATATACTTTTTTGTAATGGAGATTTGCAATGTATACATCTATCTCTATTTATTGGCGTAGGAAGAGAGCAAACTCTACATACAATCATTTCCTCTTTCATTTAGTTTTACCTCCCTTCACAATATTAGAAACAAAAATTTATTTATGCATCTGGCTATAAAAATATTTATGTAATGATATTATCATCTTGATATAATGCTATACAATATATTGTGGTCATGAAAAAAGTGAATTCATATGAGAGATAAAAAGGAGCAAGAGGAAATCATCTTAGAGAGATACGATTTAGAGGCAGATGGAGTTAAGGCAGAGATAATAATAAAAAGAAGTATTAAGGATTATGTTCCTCATTACATATTGAATAAGCAAGAGATTTCAACTGCTGTTAAGGCAATTTTGGAGACAATCAGAGATGAAATAATCCAGGATATAGATTTGTCAGTTAGAGAATTTGTTGATCCTTCTTTTTATTCACGTGTAAAGGAGAAATTTAGAAAGAAAATTCAAAAAGAACTTGATAAATATTTGCCATATTCATCTGATGAAGAGAAGAAACATCTTACAGGTATCTTATTGCATGAGATGTTAGGATTGGAGGATATAGAGATTCTTTTAGTGGATAATAATATCGAGGAGATTGTGGTAAACTCACATAATGAGCCTATTTGGGTATATCATAAAAAATATGGATGGTTAAAGACAAATATATTTGTGGAGAGTGAAGAGAAAATTTATAATTTTGCCTCTGCTATTGGAAGAAGAGTTGGCAGACAAATCACAAACCTAAACCCTCTAATGGATGCTCATTTACCTACAGGAGATAGAGTAAATGCAACTTTGTTTCCTATTTCAACAGAGGGAAACACACTTACAATAAGAAGATTCTCGCGAAATCCATGGACAATAATACATTTTATAGAAAGCAAGACCTTAAGCGTTGAGGTTGCTGCTTTTTTATGGACTGCTATTCAATATGAAATGAACCTTTTGGTTGCTGGGGGAACAGCATCAGGAAAAACCTCTATGCTTAATGTTCTCATGCCTTTCATGCCTCCAAATCATAGAATTATCTCCATAGAGGACACTCGCGAGATAAATCTTCCAAGCTTTTTACATTGGGTTCCATTATCATCTCGTGAACCAAATCCTGAAGGAAAAGGAGCAGTGACTATGTTAGATTTGTTGGTAAACTCTCTTAGAATGAGGCCTGATAGGATAATAATAGGAGAAATAAGAAGAAAGGAAGAGGCAGAGGTTATGTTTGAGGCAATAAGAACAGGTCACAGTGCATATGCCACATTTCATGGTGACAGAGCAGAGGAGGTTTTTAAGAGATTGCTAAATCCACCAATGAGCTTGCCTCCTTCTGTGCTAAGCGCCTTACATCTTATAGTTGTTCAGTTTAGACATAGAAGATTAGGCATTAGGAGAACATTGGAGATAGCAGAGATAATTCCTGCAGAGGAGAAAAGTAGTTTTAATATAATTTATAGATGGAATGCTAAGCAAGATATCATTGAACGCTTTAATAAGCCATACAGGATAATGGAAGATATCTATTTATATACAGGGATGAATGAAAAAGAAGTAGAGGAGGAGCTTAAAAAGAAGATAAGCATCTTGGAATGGATGAGAAAGAACAATATAAAGACCATAAATTCTGTTGGTAAGGTTATTGCAGAATATTATAGAGATGAGGCATATCTTATGGAATTTATTAATAAAAAGAGATTGGATGAGGAGGATTTCAAAGAATTGTTTGGAGATGACATTTATAAAGAATGGAAACAATCTTTAAAAACATCTGGATGAGGAGAGAGTATGTTTAGGATAAATGAGAATATCTTGAGAAGAAGCTCTTTTTTATATCCCATCGCAAACAAATTAGCAAAGTCTTTTAGACACCTCAATATCTATTTATATCAAGCCGAGGTACCTTTAAATTTGGTTGAATATATTGCATATTCTCTTTACTCCTCTTTACAGATTACTTTTTTCTTTTTTGCTTCTTTGTTGATATTATATTTCTTCACCAAAGAGATCATATTTTTGAAAATACTTCCCATATCCATTCTATTCTTTTTTATGTTTTTTTATACTCAACTTTATAGACCTAAAGTTTATGCATTAAGAAAGGCGAGAAAGATAGAAGAGGAGCTTCCATATGCGCTTAGACACATGCTTATTCAAATAAGATCAGGAGTGCCACTTTATCAGACCCTCGTGTCATTAACAAGGGATTATGGAGAGTTAAGTGAAGAGTTCAAGAAAATTATTAAGAAAATCAATGCGGGATATAGCGAATCAAAAGCATTAGAAGAAAGCATATTAAGAAGTGCATCTGATAAATATCGCAAATCTTTTTGGCAGATACTCAATGCTATAAAGACAGGGACAGATATTGAAAGACCTTTGGAAAATGTTGTAAATGAAATCATAAATGAGCAAATCATTACAATAAAGGATTATGGAAGACAACTAAATCCTCTAACACTCATATATATGATGATAGCAGTGATCATGCCATCCTTAGGAATTACTTTTTTGATGATAATCTCTTCTTTTGCAGGATTTTCTCTCAATAAAGGAATCTTTATAGGGATTATTATATTCTCAATCTTTTTCCAATGGGGTTTCCTTAATTTGATAAAAAGCAAAAGACCAACAATCAAGATATAAGGTGCTTTTAAATGACATTTAAGTGGCTAATAAAAAGAAGGCATAGGAAAGATTTGGAGGAGATAAAAAGAAAAATAGAAAATGTGGAAAAGGAGGCAAAAAGAAACAAATTCAAAAGATATGTGGTTACGCTTTATTATTTACTTCCAAATTTTTATAAAAGAAAGATAGAGGAGGAAGCACGATATTCAAACATAGAAGATTATCCTTATTATTATTCCCAAATATCAATAATCTCTTTTTTGCTACTTTCTATATTTCCCATCTATCTATTTTTAATTAAGGTTTCTTTCATATTTCCTGTTTTGCTTTTTATTTTCATGTTAATAGCATCTTTATTAATTCCTTATTTTTCCTTGATAATGTCTGCTGAAAGTAGAAGAAAAAGGATAGAGAAATATCTTCCAGATTTCTTGATTCTTGTATCTTCAAATATGAAATCAGGTCTTACTATTGATAAAGCCATCCTTTTTGCATCTCGGAAGGAATTTGGTGAGCTCAGTGAGATTACAAGAAAAGCAGCATATGAGATTTATAGCGGTAAAGATGTTGATGATGCACTTTTGGATATGTCATCTTATATAAAATCACAAATTTTTAATAAAACAATAAAATTGCTAATTCAGGGATTAAGAGCTGGAGGAAACATTGCAAAATTGCTTGAAGAGGCCGCAAATGATATTCGCAACACAGAGCTATTACAGAAGGAGATCAAAACTACTGTTATAACATATATCATGTTTATATTCTTTGCTGGTGTTATAGCATCTCCTGTGCTCTTCGCAATATCTGTTTTTCTAATAAATTCTACAATGTCTATGTGGAAGATTGATGTTTCAATGGAGGAAATGCTCAAGGAATATAGTGTTATGAATATCATGACCATACACAAGCCAAAGATAAATGTTCAAATGTTTGAGATATTTTCCCTTATCTCGCTCATGATTACCACTTTTTTTGCTGGTTTATTGATTTCCATAATTCAAACAGGAGGATATAAAAATGCATTGAAATATTCTCCTATTTTCATGCTCCTAAGCATCGCAATTTATTATGGCGCATATTATCTTTTATCTTATTTATTCGGAAACATGTTGATATAGAGGAAAGGAGAAAGGCATTTTCTTTTAGACATATACTATCTCCTTTTTTATATTCTCTTTTATTTCTTTTATCCTTATGGATTCTATTCCATAAGGAGTGAGTATATCTACTTTTCTACCAAATATATTTTCAAGAAAATCTATTAGTTTTCCTACATTTTCAAATGTTGCCTTTCCTTCCTCAAACTCCACAATAACATCTATATCGCTTCCTTTTTTTAATTCATCTCTTATTGCAGAGCCAAAAACACCTATTTTCTTAACACCAAACTTTTTTATTTCTGTTAAATTTCTACTTAATATTTCAATAATTTCTTTTGATTTCATAATATCTATATTTGAAAAATGATAGTTTAAAAAAATTTGGTTAAAAAAGAAAATAATAGAGATCTTTACAACTTATTCAATTAGAACCGCGTTAACCACTCCTTCCTGACCAGGTCTGGATGTAACCTTTGCTTTACCTAATTCAGTTTGAATAATGGCTCCTTTAGTAATTATTTTCTTTTTTACAAAGTGCATATTTGCTTTGTTTTCTATCACATCTAATATCTTTACCTTTTGAGCTTTGCCATCTTTGTTAATGATAGCATAATCAACAGAAACAGCTCTAACCTTTATATTTCCTCCCCTCACTCTAATAACTTTTATTTTTGGTTCACCTATTGTTGTATATGTTGGCTCTCTTCCTATTTCATATTTCTTATGCTTCCTATTTCTATGGTATAAACCACCTGTCTTTTTTCTCCTTGATCTACTATGCCACACAGCCATAAAGAATAAAATGATAGGTAATTTTAAATAATTTTTTTAACGCAAAAGTATTTTCTAAAAGGTTTTAGAGAAGTTAACCAAATTAAGGCTAGCTACTCTCAAACCTCTTTAGAAGATTATCTGCTTAGATGTGTTCTGTTGGAGCGTAATGTTTCCTCTTAACCAAAAATTTTTTTAATAAGATTGGTTAAAGGGAAGATATTACCATACCAAGCACATAAGAGCATGCTAACCTTTCTTCATGTTATCTGCTTCCTAAACGCTCGAAGAGGTTAGCATGCCATAAAGTGCCTTTGACATGGTATACTTCCCCTTAACCATATTTATTAAAAAATTGGTTAACGCGCAAAATCGCTAACACAAAGGCATTGCAGCATGCTATCCTCTTTTCGAGTTACCTGCTCTAAGACCTTTGGAAAAGCGATGTTCTTTGCGTTAACCATTTTATTAAAAAAATTTTTGGTTAGCGTGAAGATTCATTATTCAATCCATAAGCAACCTTCTCTATCAAAAGAAGGAGCATATTTATCGCATAGATATGGGATTGCATATCCATTCTCAATAAGAAAATCATTAATATCTGTTCCGTTAAATATAACATATCCCAACAATCTATGATATTTATCACGTTCATATTTTTTATCTTGCAAGATAATAATGCTCTTGTTTTCTAACATTTCTTTTAGCAATGAAATACTCTCATGATAACATCTTATGAGTATTGACATATTTTTCACATGATATTTAAATAACCATTTATTTACTCTCTCCTGAGGAGCAAGATCAGGAAAATCTATGCATTTTAATCTTAAACGTTCAACTCTACTTGTATTTAACACATAAACTTCAAAGGTATCACCATCTATCACTTTTAAAACCTTTGCATAAAGCATATATTGCCTTTGAGAATTAACCTTCTCATTAACATATAAAACGCTTATAAAAATCAATAGAAACACAAATATACAGCAAACTAGAAGGAATATCCTCATGAGAGATTTTCTCCTCATAAGTCAATCACATTTCCATTATATGATAGTATTGCTGTTTTTCCTATTATATAACCCTCTTCCTTGCCCAATTCTGCTAAAGCAGAGGTTTTGCTAAGATCTCCATGGCTTGGAATCAAAAACTCTGGGTTTAACCACCTTAGAATATCACGAGAATCCTCTCTGCGTGCATGACCAGAAACATGGATTCCATCTATGACTCTTACCCCTTTTTCTTGCAAATTCCTCTCCAACACAAATCTGTTAGCGATGTTTACGGGATGAGGAATGGGATTTGAAGAAATAATTACAGTATCATTTTTATCCCACATATAAGGATACTCTCCTCTTGACATTCTTGTTAGCACAGCATCATATTCTCCTTGATTTCCTGTTAAAATTACGAGATATTCCTCTTTATTCTGCTGGATCTTTTTTAGAACCTTTATAATCTTTTTTCTATGATAATAAATGGGAATATCCTTTACATCTATAAGATTTAATTTACGAGCGCATCGAACATAAAAATCTAAGCTCCTACCAAGCATTATCACTTTTCTTTCTCCTTTGTTTGCTTCTATTACAGAGTTTAACCTTGCAATATGAGAAGAAAAAGTAGTGAAAAATACAGCCCCTTTGCTTTCTTCATAAGATTCTTTGATAACTTCTTTCACCATATATCTTGCCAAATTTTCAGATAATGTTTTTGATTTTTCATCAGCCCTTAGGCTTTCCATAATGAGAACCTTTAATCCTTCTTTTCCAATCTTTTTAAATTGTCTTTTAGGAAATGGCTTTTCTTGTTTCAGAACAGGTGAAAAATCTATTTTATAATCATTAAGATAAGCCACATTTCCCTCTTTAGTTCTCAATAAAACCATAGAGCTATAAGGGATGCTATGCGTAACATATATAAATTCTATACTCATTCCCTTTTTTCCTATTTTTACTTGTTGATTATAATCCAAACATTTCAATCTTTTAATAAGATGCTCTCTTCCTTGCTCCTTAAACATTTCTTTTAAAAGAAGATGGGTGTAAGGGGTTGCATAAATTGGGGCATTATATCTCTCAGCCATTATAGGGATAGCACCTATATGATCAAGATGCCCATGCGATGGCACTATTGCAACAACCTTCTTACCTTTAAGAATAGAGTCATCAGGGATTGCAGAATATTTTATTAGTTCTCTATAGCTTGCATTTCTCTCTTCTTCTTCCATAAGAATTATTTTATCCATATTAAATCCCATATCAAAGATTACAACTTCCTTCTCATGCTCTATTGCAGTCATATTTCTTCCAACTTCATCATAGCCCCCAAGAGTGTATATTCTCATTTGTATTCCTCCCTTAATTGATTAAATCATCAAATTTGAATTCACTTGATGAAGTATCGCTTTCCTCTTCCTTTTCCTTTTTATTTTTTTTAGTTTCTTCTTCTTTTTTTAAAGAGAGAACAAAACTTTCTTCTTCACCAGATTTCTCTGAGATCATCTCCTCAACTTTTCTTAAATCATCAATGATATTTGGAACAGTGTCTTTAAATGCGCTCTCTAATGCGTTTATTTTTGGCTCTAATTGATTTATTCTCTCATCTAAAGATGCAATTGTTTTTTCTATGTTCTCTAATTTCTCATTTATTTGAGAGCTTAAATTATCTGTAAATTCCTTAAGTTTCTTATCCATATTTTCTATATTTACTTTTAATTCATTTAACTCCTTTATATCCTTTTTTAGATTTCCATACTTCTTTTCTATTATTAAATCCACAAGCTCTTCCATTTCTATTAGCACCTTTTCCAATATCGTATTTACCAAGGATTGAACATCTAATTGATGCGAGATGTTTTGATTTGATTGCTGAGGAGGTTGTTGCAACTCTGCTTTTTGATGCGTCTTTGGAGGGCTAAGAGGAAATGATGCAGGTGGTGGAGGAGGAGAAAATCTTGTAGATAAGGTTGCGGATTTTATTAAATCATTAAGTATAGAATCTATTTGCTCATAAGACAATCCATGAGATTTAAGATATGCTGCAACTTCATTTTCTGTCTTTCCTGATTTTAAAAGCCTATATGCAATTTCCCTATATTTTTCCAAATTCTTCACATGTTGTTGAGAATCCTTATTCTTTGAGGATGAAAATATTGAAAATTTGACCATAATTATTTAAGTATTTAAAACATTTAAATTATTTTATGAATGATAACCGAAAAAGGTTTCCAAAACCGAAATGGCAAATACGAATTGCTGAGAAAAGAATTTCTATGTTGTTCTCATTGGCAGAAAAGGCTGCATTAAAAGGCGAGAAAGAATTAGCAAGGAGATATGTATCTCTTGCAAGAAGGATAGCAGAGAAGGTTAATCTTAGAGTTGGAAGAAGATATGGGAAGAAGTTCTGTAGGAGATGCAACACCTTTTTTACATCAGACACATTAAAGGTTAGAGTAGATAAAAACACAAAATCAATACTTTATATATGCAAGGAATGTGGATATATTAGGAGATATCCATACAAGTAATGGATATTATGATGTTTGTGGTGGAGTTATGCTATAGCTCTCAAGAAGTTCCTTTAATCTCCTGTTAAATTCCATTACCAATATTCTGCTCTCTTCTTTATACTGAAAAATTTTCTTTTCATAAAATACAACATGCCATATTCTTCGCAGAATTTCGTAAAGAATTGTTTGCTGAAATATGTTGTCTTGAGGATATTCTGTGAAAAAACGAGGCTTCATTGCTATCGAAATTGTACCATAGCCGCTCTTATCTATCTTTCCAGCTATATTTATATCGAATCTCAGATATGAATATATATCGAATTCCTTTATAACTCTCCACCCAACTTTGAATTTAATATTCCCTTCTTTTGTTTCCCAATCAGATACCATTTCCATTATATGGCTTTCAGGAACAGAAAAAATCTCTTGTAATAGGTGATAAATTTCTATACATATCTTAGATGGAATTCTACCAGACCACATTAAATATAGGTTCCTTCTTGGCTCAAAGATATAATCCCTTATTACCATCCTAGACTTTGCCCATACCATTCTCTCACAAAATTAATATATTATTAACATCTTAATATAATTTTATGGTGGAAAATGTATTTTCTTTTTTAGGAATAATAATGTTTTTTATAGGAGTCAGTATGTTTTTGTTGAGTTTTAGATTGGCTCTTTCCTCTTCAGCCATGACACTATCTCTTATAATAAGCATTTTGCTTATCTCAAGTGGGATATACTTAATATTTATTTCTCTACCGTGGTATGTCATACTCAGAAAATTTGTGGGATTAATAATATTCATTTTTGGATATTTTATGGTGTTTATATACCCAGGAGAAAGCGATTATCAGCCACCAGGATATACCATGTTAGGTGTGATTGGAGGAATATTGTTCCTCATAATAGGAATATATCTTCTTATATTTTAAGTTTAGAGGGTATAGAAATCATGAAAAAAAGAATTTGTCTTGTAAATGAATTGGGAGAAATAATAGGATATGAAAATCACGAGGTAGTCCATGATCCTAATTTTCCAAAGATGCATTTATCTGTTGCAGTTTTAGTAATATTAGAACCAGGTGATAAGATAGGATTAAAAAAGATGAATATGAATGAGGAATATCCAATGCTATATGATTTTGCATATCATGATCATGTATATGAGAGCGAGCTAATAGATGAAAAAATAAAAAATGTGATTAAGAATTTTTGTGAGAAATGCAGGGCTGAGATTTCTGACTACATATATTTTTATCAGTATAAAAAAATAAATGCAGAATATGAATTTTGCAAGGTAATATCTATTTTTTCACAAAAAGAAATAAAAAAAGAAACTCTCCATTATATCTCTTTGAAGAATCTAAAAAATAGGGATTTGTTTACTCCGAGGGTTTATGGATTTATAAAATATCATCTTCCACATATAATAAATAGATTGGGTTAGTGATTATATGGGTTTCACAGAATTTCTTGCTCCACATGCCTCACATTTTATGAACATAACTCTATTTTCTTTTATAAGTATTGTATCTGGCTTTGAGCAAATAGGGCATAGAACATAATTTTTGACGAATCTATTAAATTTCTCATTAATTACCTTGTTTGAGAATTTTCCTAAGAGCACAAGATTTTCACCATCAATATAGCCCTGGGTACCTATTTCCTTAAAAAGATATTTTGCAACCATCTTTTCATCTCTTCTTATATATTTGCATGATGAGACAAAATTTTTAATGATTGTTCTATTACCTATAATTGTAGAATTAAGTACTGGAATTTCCCATCTTTCACTATCCTCAAATACTTTCTCTGGTAATGATTTATATGCTTTTTCTAAGAGTTCTTCATAATTATATCTATTTTTTGCCATAGTTATATTGAGATTCTCATAAATTTTTAAAATTTTTATTATATTATTAAATTTTAGGACTAAACCAGCAAAGTGCTGGTTTAGATCTAAGGGTGATAAACATGGATGACTTGAAATGGGTTGAGTATAGCAAGGAGGAAGTTGAAAAATTAGTAGTAAAACTTAGGAAAGAGGGATATCAAGCTGCGATGATAGGTCTTATTTTGAGGGATCAATATGGGATTCCTTCAGTAAAGAAGATAACTGGCAAGACCATAACTAAGATACTGGAAGAGCATGGATTGGCAAGCGAGATACCAGAGGATCTATACAACTTAATAAAAAGAGCAGTGAGGGTTGCGAATCATTTAGAAAAACATAAAAAGGATAAGCATTCTGCGAGAGGATTGCAAATCTTGGAGAGTAAAATTAGAAGATTAGCAGAATATTATAAAATACAAGGTAAATTACCTAAGGACTGGAAATACAGCAGGGAATTAGCAAAATTGATTGTAAAAGAATAGCATATTTTCTTCTTATTTTTTATTTGTATAAGGGGTCGTAGGGTAGCTTGGTCCATCCTTCCGGCCTTGGGAGCCGGGGACCCCGGTTCAAATCCGGGCGACCCCATTCTCTATTGAGATATAAGAATATGGATATGCTCTCCATATTTTTTTAGGAGTTCTTCTTTTGAACCGCTTTTCATATGTTTTATATCCTCTATCAATACATCCAATGGGATTTTTATCATAAAATGAGGTTTACATTTTTTTGGATCTATATAAGTTGGAGAATGAGCATTCATATCTACTTTTAATACAACCTCTATATTTCTTTCTTTAAATAGACGCAGAATATTATCTGTAACAACACCAGAAAGATATTTGAAAAATGAGGAAACATCAGTATTTCTTACTCTGAATATGATTGGAACTATATAATATTTATTCTCAAATTTTACTTGTTTATATCTTGTTTTGGCATTTTGAAGTATAGAATAATACAAATCTTTTATATTTTTTGAGATTAAACTTTTTATGTTTTTTTGTTTATTGAAATATATTTCTTGAGGAATTACAATTGAATAAATGATATAATCATAAGGGAATCTGCTAAGCGCTATCAGGTTTTCTGTTAGACGCTTTGGGTTTATATGTAAATTTCCTGTTTTGCTTTCTCCAACTACAAGTACACTTACCTTGCTATTTCTATATTCATAACTGATTTGAAATACAAAATCAAATTCTCCTTTGGTTATGATATTCCCTGAAGGTTTATTATATATAAGGAGATAATTGCTATGATTTAGGGCATTGATTCTCTTTTGGAGAACATATCTTTTTGATACAATTTGTTCAACAATAGAGACATCATATGATTTCAAATATTTTCTTGAATACTCTTCCATATATTCAGGAAGAATGTTCTTAAATATTCTTATAGTGCCTATCTCTGCATAAATCTCTCCAAGTCTCCCTCTTATGAAATCTGATAGCGTATACATTCCTTCTCCATCTCTCTTTAATATCTTATTAATATTTTGAAAATTTTCTATTTTTCTATATATTATCCTGTTATTGATATCCTTTAATGATGCCAAGTCGATTATTTCTCTTGTTGATGAGATCTCGGATGAGCCATTATATCCAACAATAACCTCTAAAGTGAGAAGATTTCCAGTGAGAGCATAGGAAGGCTCTATATATGGAAGCTTTTTTTGAGTTATATTTCCTTCAGAGTTTTTTATCAAGGAGTATTCCTCAAAGATAAAAGGTTTTTTCCGCATAAAATTATTTAAAACACAATCTTTAAAAATTTAACTCTATGGTGTATGTGAATTTAAAAATGAACTCTATAAATTATGAAGAATTCACAATCATTGATAAAGAATACTTAAAAAAGAAAAATCTTTATGGTAAAGATCCTTTGGAGAGGGATTTTAGTGAGGTATTGGATAAAGGAGTTATTATTTTGGATAAACCTTCTGATGTAACTTCTCAGGATTTGGTGATTCATATAAAGAGAGCATTAAATATAAATAAGGCATCTCATGTAGGCACATTGGATCCAAAGGTTACTGGAATTTTACCTATCTTGCTAAATAGAGCAGTTAAGCTAAATCACTATCTTTCAAAACAAGATAAGGAATACGTTGTTTTGATGAACATACACAAAGAGATGGAAGAAGATAAAATAATCTCTATATTGAAGGGTTTTGAGGGAGAAATTAATCAATTACCTCCAAGAAAATCAGCAGTTAAAAGAAAGGTTAGAAAAAGAAAGATTTATGCCATAGAGATATTGGAAATAGACTCGAATAGATATGTATTATTTAAGGCTAAGGTGCAAGCAGGGACGTATATCAGAGCATTATGTAGGGATTTTGGGAGAATAAGCGGTGTGGGAGCCCATATGCAAGAATTAAGAAGAACAGAGAGTTTAGGATTTAATGAGAAGGAAGCAATAAATTTTTATGATTTTTATGAGAGGGCATATCTTTATTCCACATTTAATAAATATGAACCTTTACGAGATATAATAATTCCAGTTGAGGAAGTTATCTTCAGAAACTTTAAACCAGTATATGTCAAAGATGAGGCTGCATCATCAATAGTATATGGAGCAAAATTGTTTCCAAGAGGAATTATAATGCATCATAATAGAATAAAAAAAGGAGAGATTGTTGGAGTTTTTACATTAAAAAAAGAATTGATAGGATTGATGAAAACCACTATTGATTTCAATAATTTAAACTTCTCATCCAAGAAACCTGTTGCTATACCTGAAAGGATATTTATAACGCCTAAGGAGATGCCAAGATTGTGGAAGAAGTGAAAATCACTCATTTAAAAGAACCTTTACTGTTCTTGCAAATGCTGGACGTGTGATAAATACTCCAATCAATACACCAACAATAGTAGTAAAAGCAAAGCCTTTTACATTTGCAAATGAGCTCATTAGCAAAGGCGTCATTGCTCCTATGGTAGTGGCTGCTGATGAGAAAATTATAAAGAATGCTCTCTTAAGTTTTAATCTTAAACTTTCTTTTTCTCTTTTCTTCTTAGCCTCATCAATCACAACGATTTGATCATCAATTCCAGTACCAATAGCAGCAACAATACCTGCTATTGCCGCTAAATCAATTGTCCAAGATACCAAAGCTGCAAAGCCCAAGATTGCTGTGACCTCTGTAATTGATGTAAGAATCATGGGGATAACAATTCTCGGATCCTTATAAACAATGAATATCACTAAGGAAACAAAAATCAGAGCAAAAACAATAGCATAAATTGAAATCTTCAAGAAGTCTCCTCCTAAGGTTGGAGATATCTCTTGTATCTCCACTATTTTAACACCTACAGGAAAACTGCCTGATTGAAGGATTGCAGTTAATCTTCTCATATTTTCAATTGCTTCTTCTTTTGTTTTACCTCCACCTGTTATTTGCGGATTAGTTGTTGCTACTCCTTTTAAATCTGCATCTATATAGAGTTTATCTACTATATTATCATCTAACACAAAAACTATTTGCTCATTTAGATGCTCTCCAATAGGCACCATATCATCTGTAAGTATTTTCATATTCTCTGCTGCTTTTTGAGAAATTGTAACTGTGAATCCATACCTATATCCTCCTTCGGCTCTCACTATAGAGGAATAGGAAGCTCCTGTTAATACGCTTTTTATGTCCTCTCCAGAAAAAGCCTCTATCCATAGTGTTACTTCATCTTGTGTCTTATTTATGTATCTTATATTAAAATCCTCTACTTTAAATGTCTCATTCACATGTATTGTTTGATTTTTATATATTATGGTGTTATTTTCACCATTATTCAATGTGAATATCTTTCGTTTCAATCTAAAGGAATAAGTATTGTTTGATGATTTTTTCGCTTTTCTCTCAATATATGCCTTAAACACTCCCTGCTTCTCTATAAGTTGTTTTAAATCTTCCTCTGTTGCTCCTGCCAATGATAAATCGATATAATATTCACCATTTATCTCTACAAGAGAGGATTTGGATTCCTTGAGTCCAAAGGTTGATATTCTGTTAAGCAATATCTGCATAATTTTTTGAGCATTTTCATATGTGGGTATGTCTGGTTTTATTATGGCAGTTACTCCTCCCTCTAAATCAATACCTTTCTTTATGTTTGTGTGTAATGTAAAGGTACCTTTTTCAGAGATTGAGAGAGAAGGTCGAATGAAGATTATGGATAGTAATATTACCATGAAAACCAAGATGATTCTATAATCCTTTATTAAAATTTTTATTTTATCTTCCAATTCCATTTAATCACCTATTTATTTTATTCAAATAGATCCTTAAAATGGAGGCATTTTGGAACCATGTAAATATGATATCAGCAAATAAACCTGCTAAAATAACCATCGCTATTCTATCTAAGGTAACAGAAGTTGAAAATAAGATAAGCGATATCATCGCAACCATAGATGTTAAAGTCATTGTTAGCCCTGTTTTTGATGAATGAACTAAAGCATCTTTGATATTTGTTGGTCTTTCTTTTAGAGTACGTGTAGTGAGCAATATGTCAGTGTCTATTGAATATCCCATTAATATTAAGAGAGAAGACAATGTACCCATTGTTAGAGGGATATTGAGGAGATTCATGACAACAATTGCAAAAAGTATATCACTAATCCCAGCAAGTATTATTGCCATGCTTGGAACAAAGGATCTAAATATAACAAATACAACTATTGTGACAATAGAATAGGAGATAATCAATAGCTTAACTGCATTTTTCCAGAATGTCTCTGCCATTGATGACTGTACAGTTCTCTTCGATAGAACCTTAGCTTTCATTTCTTTAAATATCTCAGCATTTATCTCTGATGGATATTCAACATACAATAACTTTTCTGATTCTACATTTCTTATGCTTATTCCAGGATATTCCTTTTCTAATGTCTTTATTATCTCATTTACAGAATCCACATCATCATATTTTACAACATATTGATATCCTCCAGCAAAATCAACTCCTCTCTTGATTATATCTCCTGTTGTATAGTACTGATAAAATAAGAAACATAGCATTGCTATTATAATGGTGGTGGAGATTATGATGTTAATTTTATAGAGCTCAAAAAATTTATTTGCGAGTTTTTCATAACACTCTACAAATTTTTTTCTTACACTCATAAGTTAATATTTTAGAGCATTTATTTAAAAAATTACAAGTAAAATTGGGATAGCATCATAAAGATGTGGCTGAGCATAGATCTCTAAAAGTAATGGCATTCTTTGGTGCATAGGCATTAAAATCATTATTAAAGTAAACATAAACCTCTTCAAAATCTTCAGAATTTATTTTCCTTAATACCTCTCTTAGATATTCTTCGCTATAATCATCTTTATACCATCCTGATATTCCATGAAACCTAACATATCCAATGTGAGATGTGCAAATAACATCATCTGGCAATCCTTTTGCACTTACACTAGTAAATATTAGGTTTGAATCTCTAAGCTTTTCATATACCTTTTCGTTCCACCATGATATATGCCTAAATTCGATAGCATTCACAAACTTCATGTATGGAGATAGAGCATCTATTATTCTTCTTAAAAACTCCTCATTATACTTTATGGAAGGAGGTAGTTGAATAAGAACAGCACCTAACTTTTCTTTAAGTACAGATATTTCCTCATAAAACTTTTCCAATTCCTTTTCTATATTTCTGAACTTTCTTATATGCGTAATTTCTTTATTCATCTTAACCGAGAACAAAAATCCCTCTTTTGCTGATTTATACATCCTTTTCATTGTACTTTCTTTTGGAAATCTATAAAATGTTGAGTTTATCTCGACAGTATCAAATACTGATTGATAATATTTAAAGAAATCACTTGGTTTTGCATCTTCAGGATAGAATCTTCCTTTCCAATGAAAATAGAAAAATCCTGAACATCCTATGTGAAATTTTCTTACCATATTAAAATATATATTTTAAATTTTTCCAAATATATATTTATGAATATTCATCTCCAAATTTAATTGGATAAGGTGATAAGGAATGGTACATGGTATAATAGGGATTGAGAAAGATTCATTAGTAGAATTAATTCTTCATGAAAAACCACTTATGATATTGTTAGGTTTAAAATATTCAGGAGGTAAGGCATATCCTGCTATGCTATCAAAATATGCTGATTGCACATACTCACATACTGTGAAAATACTTAATGTCTTAAAAGAAAATGGTCTTATCAATTTCGAAAAAGACGGGAGAATAAAATATGCAATCCTAACAGAGAGAGGAGAGGAGGTTGCTTTTCTTTTGGATCAGATTTATCAGAAACTAACGAAGATATCAAGAGAGATAAAAAGAAATCAGGAATAATGAGATGGGTCGGGCCGGATTCGAACCGGCGACCTCCACCGTGTGAGGGTGGCGTCATAACCAGACTAGACCACCGACCCTTCTCAGAGATATAATGGACTGCTGTATTTTAAATAAATTAAATTTAGAATGCTCTATTCCTCTCTTTTTTTCTCCTTAAGGTATTCACTCGCCAGTATTGCTCGCTCCTCTGGTGATAGCTCCTTAGCCAAGTTTTTAAATGTCTCAACATTTGCTTCCAGTTTTCCTTGCTCTTTAGCCTTAATTAACTCTTTTATTCTTTCAAGTTTTTTCCTCTTTTCCTCTCCTTTTGCTTCTTTTATTATTGGACGAAGAACTATATAATATAAGAGCCCACCTATGATTCCTAATATGACTATTTTTGGTAGTGTTGCGGTCATGTAATCTATGATCCAAGGAGGAACGAGTTTATATGAGAAAGGAGAAGCCATTATAAGATACATTCCTCCCAGCACTGCTAACCCCAAAAATACATACAAAGCATATTTTTGTATTTTCCTTAATGTATCCTCATATACTATATCTTCTTTCATCTTTGGATGAATGATTACTTTACATGCCATATAGAGAACAACAATTAATCCAAAAAATATGAGCAATAGAGATGTCATATTTGAGATGATGTTGAATATCATCTCCTTAGTATAGGGATTATAAAGGGCAATTATTGACATTGCAAGACTTAGAATTGCTTTAATCTTATTTAATTTTTTGCCTTCAAATACACCACTAATGCTTATAGCAATAAAGAAAAAAAGGTATAAGAATATAAATGATAAAATATATTTTCCTGTCTCCGAATATATAAAGTAATCTATGATATAATCCCAAAAGTACACCATAAAACATATAATATGTACAAACTTATATATCTTTAATTTGTATATAATTTATAATTATGGGGTTGTTTGCAGGTAGTGAGGCAGAGAGGAAAGGCAATGCGAGAGGAGAGGTTGAGAGAGTAACAACAGGGGTTATAGGTCTTGATAGCAAAATGGAAGGAGGATTTGTAAAAGGCTCTGTTAATTTAGTAGTAGGGAAGGCAGGTACAGGCAAAACACAATTCTGTTCTTCTTTTATATATGCAGGAGCCAAACAAGGAGAGAGAGGTTTATACATTACAACAGAGGAATCTGTAGATGGTATAAAAAATGATATAAAAGCCATGTTTGGATGGGATTTTGATGAATTGGAAAGACAAAACCTTGTAAAGTTTATCTCAATAAAACCAGTATTTCCAGAGAGAACAACAGAAGATATTACCATGATAACCCGTAGTTATATTCTTAATGTGATAAATAAAATATCCTTTGCTGTAAAGGAATTAAATGCTCAGAGATTGGTTATAGATTCTATTTCTGTGTTGGAGATGTTTATAGATGATAAATACCTTGCAAGAGTTTCATTGATGAGCCTTACAGATAAATTGAGACAGCTTGGCGTAACAACTGTAATGAGTGGAGAAATACCTGAGACATCTGAAGGACTGAGCGGTTCTGGGATTATAGAGTATTTGGTAGATAGTGTAATAAAATTGGATTTTGTTCCTGTTTCTGAGGAATTTAAGAGAACATTGACTATAAGGAAGATGAGAAGAACGAATCATTCCACATTAATACATCCATTTGAGATTACCAAGGAAGGAATGAGGATAATAGAGATATAACCTTAATCAATATAGATTCTTGTGTTCTTCCCAACTCTTTCAAGTTTTATTAATCCTCTTTTCTGTAATTCAAGTAAAATCCTGCTAACCTTTGCTTTTGAAAATTTTGTCTTTTTGACAATATCTTTGTGTTTACATCCATTACCCAATTCTCTTATTACCTCCAATACCAATTTCTCATCATCTTTTAACACGCTTATTATCTTTTTCTCCTGATTCTTTCGGTATAGAAGAATTAGATATGCTGCAATAGATGCGAATAATATGAGAGCTGCTACAATAACATACAAAAAGACATAGGATCTTTTCTCTGTTATTATGATTTGCTCTTGTTTTGGTATCTCAAACAAAACAGAGAAATCTATTTTTTCTCCAAGTTTTGGTTTCTTAATTTTCCATTCTACAATGATTCTCCTACCAGAAGGGTCAACAGATAATCTGAAATTAGTTGGATTAATACTGCTTCCTATTTGATTCTCTGCAATAAACGCTTTTTGTGGTAAGATTACTTTTATCTCTAAATTTTCTGTGAAATCCAAAATTGGTTTTGAGAAAGCAAACTCATATATTTTACCAGCAGGTTTGATGCTTTTGGATGAGAGGAATATTAAATTGAATGTGGTGTTCTTAGTGGTTATATGAGATGGAATATCACAAAGAATCTCATTTCCTATGTTCAATCTTTTTATATAACACTCCACTGGAATGTTATTCAAAGAAGCATGTTCTATTTTCCTTACCTCTCCTAAGAAAGCATAACTAATTTTATTTTTGTTATATTCCTTATAATTTATGGAGATATTATATACAACCCATGTATTGTTCACTATACTTACTTCGATTTTTTCATTTGTTATTGGAACCTGATATGAAATCCCAAGATTAAAGAAAATCATGAGAACTAACAAGATAAGAAACTTAAGATGTTTTAAACCTTTAATACGACACCACCCAACCCATATGATAAAATTTTATGCATAAAGTCAGCAATAGAATTTAATGATTCCTGAAGATCCTGCAAAGACAGTTCATATTTTTCTGGGGCTATTACCTCGATGGATGAAGGTGCATAGTTCATTATAACTTTAAATGCATTCGATAGCTCATTGATATGCACTACCACCTCTGCAACAACTGAAAATACATGAGAAATGCCTTTTTTCTTGATGTTCTCAGGCGCATCCAACTTTTCTGCATCCTCTATAAGATATTTCTTGATGAATACTCCTTCCTCTTTACCCAAACTCTCAATATGCTTTTTCATAGCCTCATTAGCAACTTTTTCATTTATAGCTTGAACCTCAAACAACATCCATAGTTTTAATGGATATCTCTCCTCTATGCTTTCATCAAATTTTGGATTTTCATATTCTTCCATAATTAACATAAATAAATGCCAAAGTATTTAAAAGTTTTGAGAGATTGGCATTGTCTAGCATTGTCCAATAATTCTTTATTGTTAAGCGGAAACATAACCTCTCAAAGAAGCGTATGGGAGCAGTTAACCCTTTGAATATGACTATGCTTCCCGTTAACAAATTGTCCAACAATTTTTGATAAGGATTTGTTAACGAGAAAATTCGTTCTTACAATCGCATTAGAGCATGCTATCCTTATCTTAAGGGGTTAGCTGCTTCCTAAACGCTTTATAAGGTTTGCTGCTCTGATGTGCTTCTTTAAGAGGTTACTTTTCCGCTTAACAAAATTTTGTTAATAAGGGAGTATTGGACAATGCCGCATTGTCTAATAATGTAGTTTGAGAAATTTGGTTAATGAGAAGATATTGCCATTCACTCAAGGATGAGAGTATGCTAACCAAACTTTCTAATAAAAAAGGTTGATGGAAAGTGTTGCATCTTATCAAAAGTTTGAAAGCATAATAACCTGGCTAAAGGTTAACTGCTTTGAAATTTGTTAACAGAGAGATTTAAATAAAATATATTAAAGGCTATTTCTATCCTCCTAATATTGATTTCACAACATCTTTTAATAAACCTCCCATTTCATGGGTTATCTTTATTAGAGCAATTAAAACTATGGATAAAATCAATAAATATCCAATCAACTTTATAAGAGTCATGGCTTTTCCTTTAAGTTTTATCATTTTTTTCACCTTTTTCTTCTTTTTTTGTGGCCTTTTTAATGCAATTTTCAAAGCAACTTTTATAGTTTGCATCTAATGCGCACTCTTGAGAGCATTTGATCTTGAGAGAGGGATTATCTATCTCTATCCCGGGATTTTTTGCCTTTTCTTTTGCTTTTAACACTAAAAGAATAAGCATCATTGCAATTAACATGCATAAAAGGAGGTAGAAGATGGTTTTTAATGCAAAAAAACCTCTTTTTTTATTTTTTGCAATATAAAACACCAATAATCCAGAGAAAAATGGTAGAGCATCTTTTATCTGGTCATATACCTTTTTTTCTGTCTCTAATGCATCTTTTGATGAAGAAGTGAGAACATAATATACAGAAAATATAAGTATAAATACAGAGATTGCTGCAATGATAATCATAACCAATGTTGATAGAGATAACGAAAAGCCTTTCTTTTTCCTTTTAAAACGGTAATTTGACCTTAACATTGGAAATACCTCCTATCATTTCTAATGCCTTATCTTTCCATGCTATGAGCAACAAAATTATTATTGAGAGAACAATGAACCCAAGCAATATAGCAATGAGTGTATTTATGCTCATTTCTCCTTTTATTTTTTTGACATATCTCATAAAAATAATATTAAGATTTTATGTGCTTATATATTTTATGAATGGTATCAATTTCCTTAGAGATGTAATGATTGCTATTTTTTTGGTTATCCTGCTATTGATAATAACATATAAATTGCTCAATTGGTTATGATGGGGAGAAAATGAAGAAAATAAAGAGATGCGCCTCCGCCATAGAGGGGATGGGAATGTATTTGATTGCAATAGTCTTGGCTATTCTTACCATTATTACTCTCCTCTATGTAGGAGGAGATTTGGTCAGCAGGTTATATAATTTCTTTGATAATTTCTTTAAAAGTTTCTTTCAGAATTTTTTATGAGATAATTGGTTGTATTATTTGCATGGTGGGAAGGACATGATAGATAAATTTTCAAAAATATACAGAATATGTACTAAATTTATAAGTAATAAAAGAATTCCTGTAAACATAATTATATCTTCAGGTGGCTCAAGGGGTTATGCTGCTTTTGCTATTTTTGAAAAGATAATAGAATATTATGGTAATGAAATAGAGATAAAAGAGATGGCAGGAAGTAGTATAGGAGCAGTGCTTGTGGGTATTTTCGGGAAAGCAGAGAGAAGGAAAATTGAAAGTCTTCATGAATATAAAAAATTCTTTTCAAGGATGACAAAAAAACAATTTCTTAAATTGTATGCTCCAGCAGATCCGAGAAGAGGTTTAGTTTCCCATTCTCGTATAAAAAAGTTTTTTTATGAAGAGCTCGGGATTATGGAGAATATAGAAGATCTCGATGTGAAAGTAACTATAGCTGCTACTAGAATACCACAGATGAAAGTGGAATATTTAAGGGAAGGACCTTTAATTGATGCTATAATGTGTTCTATATCAATACCAGGAATCTTTCCCTCTTATATTTATAAGGGAAATCATTATTTAGATGGAGGGATAAGGGATCCCATTCCATGGAGAGCAATAAGGAATGAGAAATATGCAAAGAATATTGTTATAGATTTGTATGGAGGGAGGACACATTCTTATAAAAATAACTATAAAGAGAATATCTATAATAATCTTATGATAAGTTTAGATGCTTTATTAGAGGAAATTTCTGCTTTATCTATAAGAGAAATAAGAGGGAAAGAGAACTGGTTTATTTTTTCACCATTTGCAAACAAAGAGGTTAAAGTATATTCAACATTTGATTTTGTGAAATTTAAAGAGATTTATAAAATTGGATTGGAAGAATGGGAAGCCAAACAAGAGATATTTGAAAAATGGCTCAGAGCATAAATCGTGATAAGAAAATTATTATAACCACTCCAATTTTAGAAAGGAAATCTTCTATAAAAATAAATATACAAAGGTAAAGTGAGTAAATAAATTATTATTTTATGAGATTTTCTCATTTTTTCTTTCCACTCGTCTTTTGGTTCTATTTTGTTTACTTCTTTTAATCTAATTCTGTTTCCTTCTATTTGGTGAGATTTTACATTTAGATTTGATAAATACTTCTCTTGATATTCCTCATTAATCATGCTGCATATCTTTTTTAAATAATGTAGCGGTTCTGATACAAAGTCCTCATATCTCAGTAATATTTTATTTGGAAAATTTCTTATCCAGATTCTTATTTTTATATTGTACCATATCCAAAATATAATAAACCTAAATAACTTATTATATTTTACATAATATCTATAAATTGAACCACAAGGATTTCTAATAAGGTGGATAATGAGCACCTTATCTCTTACCTTATATAGATGAGTTAATGGTTGCAATTCCTTTGATGAGTCAACTATATATTGCTTCTTTGATATTTCTAAGATTTTATCATAATAATCAAAATAATATTTGATTTTACATTCGTGAAATACTTTTTTCCAAATTTCACATTTATTCCATAATTTATTGCAAGAGCATTTGTGTGAAGAAACATCAATCTTATCTCTATTTAATCTCTTGATGAAGGTATATAATTCTCCTATACCTATGATATTTGGATGAACTGAAAGAGCAATATCTAATATCGTGCTTCCACTATGTCCACAAGAGAGAATATAAATATATCTTATATCTCCTTTATTGAGCATATAATCCTCTCCTATTTATTAGATTTTATCTATTATCTTTTTATATTTTTCTTCTAAGAATTTTCTTATTTCATCTGGAACAAGATCAAAATTGCCTTGTCTTACTTTTGTTGCTGATAATTCTTCCATTTCTTTACCAAGTTGTATGACCTCATATCCAACTTCCCTTCCAATATATACTTTGTTTATGTCAGGAATCTTTATTATTTTTACTTTATTTCCCATAACTGCTTTTATCATCATTTCTCTTTCTTTTACAGTAAACGGATTTTTCTCATCCCTTTTTGTGTCTCTTATAGCTATCAAAACTTTTTCACCTTTCTTCAGAGCATGCTCTACCAATGCCTTATGACCATTATGAAAAGGCTGCCATCTACCAATATAAAGAGAATACGTCTCTTTAAATTGATCCAAATAATCCAATATTTTGTTTACGCACTCCTCTACACTTTCTTTTTCTGTGTTCACAACAATCTCTGCATTTTTAGGCTCCTCATAAGGATCATCAATCCCTGTAAAGTTCTTAATTTCTCCTTTTAATGCTTTTTTATACATTCCTTTTACATCCCTTTTTATACATGTATCTAAGGAACATTTTAAGTATACAAGCACAAATCTACCTCCATTACTCTCAATGATTTCCCTTATTTTCTCTCGTGTTTTTTCATATGGACTTACAAAACTTGCTATTACATCAACCCCATTTCTATTAAGTAATGATGCTATATAAGCCACTCTTTCAAGATGTTTTTCTCTATCCTCCATTGAAAACCCTAAATCTTGTGATATTATCTTCCTCATCTCATCTCCATCAAGATGCTCAGCATGTATTTTTTCTTTTAAAGCATTTGCCAATGTTGTTTTACCACTACATGGCAAACCTGTGAGCCATATGGTCGTGCCTTTCATATATCCCACCTAAGTAATAGGTGATATATAAAATAAAACATGTTAAAAATTTAAAACATTAATGGTATTATATTCGCTATATGGATAAAAAGAAATTTAAAATTGCTTATGTTACTTATGCAAATATTCCCTCTAAGCATGCACATTCTATTCACATAATGGAGATGTGTTCCTCTTTGGGCAAGTATGTTGATTTAACTTTGGTTATTCCTTTTTTTGCTTCTCATCATGTATATCCTTCAGATATCTTTGAATATTATGGTGTTAAGAAAACATTTAAAATTAAGAGGATTTATGTGTTGGATTTCCTTTTCTTTACACGATATCTACATAGATTAGCATCTCTCCTTTTCCATTTACATGATTTCCTTTTTTCATTTATTTCATTATTTTATCTTTTGATTGTGAAAGAGAGATATAACCTCATATATACTCGCGACCCACATGTTGCATTCGTTTTTTCTTTTTTTAAGCCTGTTATCTATGAAACACATGCTTTCACAAAATCTTCTTTTTATCATATCTTAGAGAGAAATATGCTGAAGAGAATCTTATATATTGTTTACTTGACTCCTTATTTGAAGTACCTTTACGAGATCTACTACAAATTTAATACTCCTTCATCAGTTATTCATGATGCAGTAAATTTAAAGAAGGTTTCAAATATAAAACCCAAAAAACTACCAAAAGATAAGCCAATAATTGGATATATTGGTAGTGTAGAAACCTTAGGATCAAAAAAAGGTATAGAAATAATATTAGATGCTGCTAAAGAGATTAAAGAGGCTATATTCTATATCATAGGCTTTAAAACAGATGATGAATATAAGAGATATAAGGCATTAGTGGAGCAAAGAAATTTAAAGAATGTGATTCTTCTAAAAAGACTTCCACATAAAGAGGCAATATCTTATCTAAAATCATTTGATATTGCCTTACTCCCTTTACCTCGAACAACATTCAATGCATATTTTACTTCACCTATGAAGCTCTTTGAATATATGGCTGCAAAAAAGTGCATAATTGCAAGTGACCTGCCCTCTATAAGAGCAATTATTTCAGATAATGAATGTCTTTTCTTTAAACCAGGAGACTCAAAGGATTTAGCAAATAAGATAAGATATGCTTTGAAGCATAAAAAAGAGTGCAATAAAAAAGCCCAGAATGCATATAAAAAAGTTATGAAAAACTATACATGGGATAACAGAGCGAGAAAGGTGTTAGAATTTTTAAAATTTTGGGCTAATTAAAATAGTTCATGAAAAACTTTCCAAACTTCCTAATAGTAGGAGCAGCAAAAAGTGGAACTACCTCTCTATACT
>CAYOWP010000014.1:0-21677 GCA_964407715.1 uncultured archaeon
TTCCATTAGTTTTATTAAACCCAGAAACTAAGGAATATAAGATACTAAGTAGAGAAAACGGCCCTGTTTACACTATAAGTGCTGTTCCTAAAAATCTGAGATAGATGGCATTGTCCAATAATTCTTTATTGTTAAGCGGAAAAATAGCCTTTTAAAATTTGGCTAATGGGAAAATATCGCTACCATAAAAGTTTAAGAGCAGATAATCTCTTTAAAAGAATAGCTGCTTTATTGCCTTTTGAGAAGGTACATCTCTAACCTTTTGTTAAAGATTAGCTGCTCTGATGTGTGTTATTGATGTGGTATGCTTCCTGTTAACCATGTTTTATTAAAAACATAGTTAACGAGAAAATATCTTCATTCACTCATGGAATGCAGCATGTTAATCTTTCGTTAAATGTTAGTTGCTTCATAACCATTATAAAGAGTTAGCCACTATAAATGCTATTTGCGCGTTAAATTTCCGCTTAACAATAGAGAATTATTGGACAAAGCCAAGATAGATAATCCTTAAGTTAGATTTTTATAAATTTAACAACCTTCATTAATTTTATGTTTATGGGCAGATTCAGATGGGTTCTTATCATCATAATAATATTTATTTTTTTGTGTAACACATCAGCAGGAGCAACTATCCACAAAAAATTCATTGATCCAATAATCGAAAAAGATTTAAAAAAGTATGAAAGAGAATCTCTTTTTGAATCTATAAAGAGTTATCTAAGTAAAGAAAAAGAAGGAGAATATGATATCCTTGTATGTTCAAAGGAGCCAATCAAAAATGAGAAAATATTATTCAAAACAAGAAACTGTTATTGGTACGGCAAGAAGAAAGTAAACCTCAAGAAAATAATGGCGCTAAGAAAAAATAAGGACATAATCTCGATAATGACATCAAAAAAATATGTTCCTACATTGGAATACGCGATACCTTTCACATCAGGAAATTTAAGTTATTATGATACAACACCAAGAAACTTTCTTTATTATAAAGGTAAGATTATAAATGGAAGCAATGTTAGGATAGCCATAATAGATACTGGAATAAACACATCTGAATCATGGTTTGGAGATGCTAAAATTATATATAAAGGAAGAATTTACTATGATTCACAAGTTGGTTGTATAGAAGATACGAAGAGCTATGCAGATTATGATGGGCACGGAACACATGTTGCAGGAATTGCGCATGCTATTGCTCCAGGAGCAGAGTTAATAATACTGAAACCTTATGATGATACAACTGGAACTTTCTCAGATGTTGATATAATATGTGCAATAAACAAAGCTCTTGAATTAAATGCCTCAATAATTTCTCTATCCTTAGGAGGATTCCCAATCTTTACAGATTGTGATGAGATGACAGATTCGCTATGTTATTACATCTCCCAAACCATTACTTCATATCCTGAGGTGATATTTTCAATAGCTGCAGGTAATGAAGGAGATAATAAGATGCATTTTGGGAATTATCTTAGAAATTCAACAGTTAATTTGACATACTTAAAAGATGCTGTTGATGACATTACCATGTTAATAAGATGGTATAACACAAGCAAGATAATCAAAAAAATAGAAATAATAGATGCATTAAACGCTGATATCATAGGTATAGTGGGATATAATGGAACTGATTATATCTTCAATTACACCTATAATCCTTCAGCATCTTCTTTGTATTATTTCTGTACCCAAAATCAGTGCATTCTTTTCATTGATATTCAACATTCTAATGAAGAATATAATATTACAATTTCCTCAGAAGAAATGGATTATGATGTATATGCATATGATGTATTTACAATGAATGAAAATACATTGCTTCCAAATAACAATAGCAGAAGCATTCTTACGCCTGGAATAAATCCTTTTGCATTTACAGTTGGAAGCATTGCTTCTCACATATATGACTCGGGAAAACCTCATAGCAACATAGGAGAAATCTCTTTTTTCTCTTCAAGAGGGGATGTGAAAATAAATGATTCATATCCAATTTTAAAGCCAGACATAGTTGCTCCAGGAGAGCAAATATTGTCAGCATCTGCATATTATGGGAGTTATGGATGCATTATGGCGGGAACATCAATGTCAACACCTTTCTTCTCTGGTGTTTTAGCATTAATAAAACAAATACTACCATCAATAACCACAAAGGAAATTAGAGAAAACATAGGAAATATTACAGATAAAGATTCTTATTCCTTAATGAATTTTGCACCAATTGATAAAGGATACGGCTTAATTAACATCTCTAAAGTGTTACTATCATTACCTGAAATACATATTGGCTCGATTGCTATTGAGGTGTACAATCCAAACATTAGCAATTATACCTTGATTTTGAATGTATCTCTAATTAGAGGATCTTTCAGAGCAAAAATAGCTAATGAAACTTTATTGCCCAATGAAACAAAAAATATGAGTTTTTCTTATACTATTCCTGAAAACCTAACAGCTGGGAATTATACTTTCCAACTTAGCATAAATGGAGAATTTATAAATTCTCCATATAAAGAGATTATCAACTTAACAGCATATAGCAATATCTCATATAGGAATCTAAGAATATGGATGGATAATGATACATATAATGTAACCTTAACCCTACTAAATTATGGATTTCCAACCATGTGCAATCTCACATTGAATGATACCACTTTACCCATTAGGATTAATAGTACAAAGCGTATAGAGTTTACAAATAATCGTAAGTGTGATGACATAGAGGTTTCATGTATAAATAATATAGGGATCAAAAATATTCCTTTAGCAGAGCTTCATATGAACATTAGCACTGCTAATCTCTCAATATTTGATAACTTAACAATAAATATTACACATACAATCTTGTTCCCATATAAATTAATAAGATATCATGCAAGAATTGGTGAAAAGGAATACGTGGTTGAGAATTTATCAACTCTTACAATTCCAATAATTGATTTCATGAAGAATCAAACATACAACTATAATTTATCATTAAAAGCAGAAATAATAAAACCAAATAATGAAAGTGTTAATGTATCTCTTGCAAGAAATCTTCCAATAGCAATCTCAATACCTCTAAACATCTCAATCTATGCAGAAAATACGAATAACCCAAAATACATTGGAATAAACTCAACAATCTCTATAAATATAAATCTTACAAAGAATATAACATCAAATATCTCTTATAGGATTGTGTTCCTTAATAATACCATAGAATTCTTGACAACCAATACTTCAGTTAATCTCTCATGGAAGCCAAATCTAACAAATTTCACTGGAAATGACAACATAAGCGCTAATTTGTCTTTGTTCCTTATATATAAAAATAAAACGTTGTTCTTGAAGAATATTTCCTTTTTTGTAGATTTAAAGCCTCCGGAATTTTTATTAAAAAATACAACCAACATAGAGCATATATTGCTTCCTTTAAAGATAAATGAATCAAATTTATATGAAATAAAAATAGAGTATGAAAACTTTACAAAAAAATACTCCTCAAATGAGATTCAAGAATTTCTATTATTAGATATCTGTAAAAACATAACTTTGAATATAACCTTGGAAGACATAGCAAAAAATTATGCATCTTATATCTTAAATGCCTCATGCATTCCAATCCCATCAAATTCCACATATAACCTAACAAGAAAATATGTATATGCAATGCATCTCAAAGAAGACATTAATATATCTCAAATTCCTGTGCTCGTAAGATATGAAAAACAAACCACAAAAATAACAATTGAAGGAGATAAGAAAAAATACACTCTGAATAAAAGCATAAAACTCATTCCAAATACCAAAGACGTATTTGTAATTATAAACTTTACAATTCCCTCAGGTGGATATGACATTAAGAGCATATATAAAATAAATACCACAGAGAAAGAAATTACAAATCAATCGTTTGTAAGCAGCGGAATGTTATTTATTTCTTTAAATCTCTCGACGGATCCTTTAATTTATGTGGTATTCTATAAAGAAGAAAAAATAAAGAAATCAAAAGCCTCATCAGGTTCATCACATTCTTATAGAAATATAGTTTCTTCAGGAGCAATCTCAGAATCAAAAAATCAAACATCTCAAATAAAACATTCAAATAAAAAAGAACCATCATGGAAGATAATTAACCAAACAGAAAATACAATAGAGATTGAGATATTAGAGAACTGTTCATTTGAAATTCCAATCTATAATATATCTATCTTGCTATCCTTTAACAAAACAAAGGAGGAAAAGGGATACTTAAAAATAACATATAACAAAATCCTAAAAACCATTAAGTTGTTTTTGGAGGTGATTGGCGGAAAAGCAAAAATAATAAACATCTCATCAAAAAACATTACTCAGATGTATATAATATGCATCAATAATACAAAGATGGAATTATGTTCGCTACCAATAAACATAAAAGATAATTTTACAATTGCAATAAAAGAGAAAGAAATCTTAAAAGCGATATACTTAAATAAAACAACTCAAAATCAATATGCTGAGACATCAAAAGAAGAAACCACAAAAAGTTTGTGGTATTATGCGGCTTTTTTATTCTGCACATTTATGATATACATCTTTATTAAATATCTTATAAAACTAAAGTCATAAATTAATATATGGACAGAGATAAGGAATTAAAGGAGTTGTTTAAAAAAGCAGATATGCTTTTCCCATATCAAAAAAGAAGGGAAATCATATCGAGAATATGTGAAAAGATATATGAAATTGACAACATAGAAATACCACCAAAAATACAAAGAGTGGCAGCAAAGGTGAATAGAGGATATTTTGTACCAGAAAAATATCTAAATTATGCATATGAAGATACTCCTCTTCCATTAATTAAAAATCAAACAATATCAGCAATCCATATGGTATTAATTATGCTAACATTGTTAAACATAAAAAAAGGTCAAAGGATATTAGAAATAGGTACGGGATCAGGATATAATGCAACACTACTCTCGCATTTGGTAGGTAAAAAAGGAGAAATAATAAGCATAGAATATTTTGATGAACTTTATGAATATGCCAAGAAAAGAATTTCTCTTCTTAACCTTGGTAATGTGCTTCTCATAAAAGGGGATGGAAAGAAAGGATATCCTTATAAGAAGCCTTATGATAGAATTATTTCAACAGCATGCGCAAAAGAGATATATCAAGCATGGAAAGATCAAATTGATGAGAAAAAAGGAATTATTTTGACTCCAATATATTACTCAGCATTCTCCCAAATGCTTGTAAAATATATAAAAAGGGAAGATAGAATAGAAACATATTTTCCTGTATCATTTGTGCCATTGCTATGATTTTAATTAATATTTTTAAATTCTCAAAATTCTATATCAAAATAGGGGATGATTATATCAGCCTTGTCTGAAAGAGTTTATGATGTAAGATGGGCGGAATGACCCTATCTCAATTTAATATCTTTTCTATCTAATAGAAAAATAGAAAAAGAAAATTTGAAGGTGTTATTCTTCAAAATCCATATTGCCTGTATCCTTTCCTCCAGATGCCTTCTTAGCAGCTATCACATCATCTATTCTCAATATCATCTCTGCTGCCTCACTAGCAGATGCAATAGCTTGTTCCTTTATTTTTAATGGCTCTATTACTCCCATTTTCTCCATATCTTTAACATTTCCATCAAATACATCAATACCATAAGAAATTTTTCCTTCTTCATGCTTTGCTCTTAACTCCACCAAAATATCAATTGGGTCTAAACCTGCATTCTCTGCTAAAGTGCGTGGAATTTCCTCTAATGCATCAGCAAATTTATTCACCGCTAACTGCTCCCTTCCTCCAACCTTTTCTGCATATTTCCTTAACTCCTTTGCCAATGTTTCCTCTGTCGCACCTCCTCCAATCACAACTTTCCCACTCTCTAATGCTGAGGCTAAACTTTTTACAGCATCTTCCATTGCTCTGTACATTTCCTCTACAACATGCTCAGTACCTCCCCTAACAAGGATAGTTACTGCCTTAGGATCCTTACATTCTCTCACAAAAATCATATCATCTCCTGCTACCTTCTTCTCCTCCACAATACCAGCATATCCTAAATCATCAGATGTGAGATCATCAATGCTTGTTACTATTCTTGCTCCAGTAGCCCTTGCTAAAGCTTCCATATCGCTCTTTTTCAATCTTCTTGCAGCTAATATTCCCTTTTTGGCAAGATAATGTTGTGCCAAATCATCAATTCCCTTCTGAGTAAATACCACATTTGCTCCTGTTGATGCTATCTTTTCTACCATCTCCCTAATCATCTTTTCTTCCTGTTCAATAAATGCCTGTAATTGAGAGGGATCAGTTATCCTTATTTGAGCATCTGTCTCAGTTTCTTTAACCTCTATAGCAGCATCTAACAATGCAATTTTAGCGTTTTTAACTGTTGATGGCATACCTGGATGAACTTTCTCTTTATCTAAGACAACTCCTCTTATGAGTTCTGTTTGTTCAATTGTTGCTCCTTCCTTCTTCTCAATCTTTATATTATCCAGATCTATTTCATATTTGCCATCTTTCTTCTCTATTATAGAAAGAACAGCATCAACTGCAACATCTGCTAATTTCTCCTTTGCTACCTCAGCTGATTTACCTGTGATAGAGGTTAATGCAATCTTCTTTAGAGTTTCCTTATCCTTTAAAGATATTGATTTTGCTATTTTATGCAATACCTCTAATGCCTTATCAGTAGCCAATCTATATCCTCTTATTATTACGGTAGGATGAATATTTTGTTCAAGTAAACTCTCAGCCTCTTTTAAAAGAGCACCCGCAATAACCACAGCTGTAGTAGTTCCATCTCCTACCTCGCTATCTTGTGTCTTTGCTACTTCCACAAGCATCTTAGCGGCTGGGTGCTGTACATCCATCTCTTCCAAGATAGTAACACCATCATTAGTTATGATTATGTCTCCTACGCTATCAACAAGCATCTTATCCATTCCTTTTGGGCCAAGTGTTGTTTTTACAGCATCTGCAACTGCTCTTGCAGCTGCAATATTATTCTTTTGTGCTGTTTTACCAGTTTCCCTTATTGCTCCCTCAGGCAATATTAAAATTGGTTGTCCTCCTAAGTTACCTATATATGCACCTCTATCTCCAGTCATAGTATTCACCTCCAAGTCCAAAATATTTTAATTTAAATTTTTTAGAGTTTTTCCAATTTGATCCTCAAGCATATCAAAAATGGAAAAACATGCAATCTTTTTATAAATGAATTTCGAGTTATGATATATTATATATTTTTATAATTTTTATATGCCAAATTTAAAAAGATTAGATGTTCTATTTAATTTTATGGATAATGCTGTTTATTGGAAAATAATTCAAATCTCAATTATTTTATTGTCAGTTATCGTTTCTGCAGTATTTTATAACATTCTACCTCATAAAATCGCGATTCATTGGAATACATCAGGTATACCAGATAAATTTGTTACAAAGAGTGTTGGCTTAAGTATTATACCTCTAATCATGCTTTTTATTTTCCTTTTATTTTCGATTATTCCGATAATAGATCCATTAAGATATAATATTCAGGAATGTAGAAAATATCATGAATGCTTAATTATTGTTTTTTTATGTTTTCTTTTTATAATACATTTAGGTGTTATTTTAATTAATCTTGGAATAATTCATGACATAATTTTATTAGTGGATATCTCATTAGCAGGTTTATTATATTATCTTGGCATATTTCTACCTAAAGTTAAAAGGAATTGGTTCATAGGTATAAGAACTCCATGGAGTTTAAGTAGTGAAAGAATATGGAATAAGACCCACAAAAGAGCAGGAAAATTATTCAAGGTTATTGCAGTTATTATGCTACTTATATTGGTTGTTCATTCATCAAAAGCGAGTCTATATGCTGGCATATTATTAACGATAATCTTATTGGCTTATTTAATTCTTTATTCTTACTATTTGTATTCAAAAACATAGTGTATAAAAAACCCAATTTTATTTTCTTTGAATTGGTTAACGAGAAGATATCGCTATTCAGAAAGTTTTGGAGCAGATAACCTTTCAAAAAGGTTAGCTGCTCTGCTGTGGTTTGCTGATAAAGTATACCTTCTGTTAACAATTTTTTTATTATTGGTTAACGCGAAGAAATCTCTCTCACCCATGGTTTACAGCATTGTAACCCGCTTCGAAAAAGATTGGCTGCTCTGATATGGCTTGTTGATGAAGTATATCTCCCCATAACCAATATGAAATTGGTTAACACGAAGAAAATTGCCATTAACGAGCACCTCATAGCATGCTGATCTCTCCTGCGAGTTAGCTGCTAATTAACCGCTTTATTAGATTAGCTGCTATGATGCAGCTAATTGATAAGGTGTGGTTCCTGTTAACCAGATTTTTTATTTTTAATAAAAATGGTTAACTGGAAAATATCACTTTATAGAGCATATTGCAGTAAGTAATTTCAAGAGGCTTAGCATGCTATTACATGCTTTGTTACTATTGATTTCTTTCCGTTAACCCACTCCAGAGCAGCTAACCATCTTAGAGTGGTTAGGAAGAAGATAACCTTATAGTAGTGGTTATGGTTATAGCATTCTGTAAGCCCTCTAAAAAATAGATATTTTTTCCAGTTAACCAATTCATTAAACCGGTCAATAGTGAATAATCTGACTATCTAACAAAATTTTACCTTTTTAAATTTTTATTTCTAAAATCTTTAATTAAGAAAGCATAACTTGTTATCTTAGAGTATTCGCGCCGGTAGTCTAGTGGTATGATGCCACCCTGCCACGGTGGAGGCCCGGGTTCAATTCCCGGCCGGCGCATATAAGTAAAGCTATATCTCAAATATAACTCCATCCTTATCCAAAAGCGCATAGATCTCAATATCCTCAAGAAATTCTCTTTTGATATCATTGATAAAATTTTCTATACCATATTGCAGAATTTCATATCCTATATGTCTAAGCAGAACATATTTCGGATTTGAAGATGCTAACATCTCAACAATATCATCAAAACTTGCATGCCTAGTTGATGTTTTCTCGTTCCTTCTTAATACTGATGGATGGGCTATTAATATATCAACCCCTTTATAATACTTCTCAAAACTCTCAAAATATGCGGTATCTGATGTATATGCTATCTTTAACTTATCTGTTTCAAGAACAAATCCTATGGTATGCTCTTTATGATGTAGAGCAGGTGTTATTTTTATTTTAAAATGTTCAAATGCTATTTTTTTATCTACCTCTCCAACTATAACCTCTTTTGCCATTCTAAGATGATATTTTGAGATATAACTATTGCAATCTCCTTTTAATCCCAAGACACATGGTGATGCTATAAGCAATGGCTTCTTACGATACATGCTTCTTGCGAATATACATTCAATTATTCCCTCAGCATCTGAGGAATGATCTATATGAGCATGCGAGACAAACACAGCATCTATATCCTCAAAATTTACCTCACTTTCAATGGCACTTATCAATGATCCAATTCCTGGATCAACATATATTTTTGTTTTATTAATGCTTAATATAAACCCCGCTGTTCTCAATCTTTGCGTCACTACATGATATCCAGTACCTCCTGATCCTATATTATAAAGAAAATTTGGTTCTTTGGAAATTGTGCTATAGGTAATATTCCTTAAGATTCCCAAACTTACCATTCCAAACGCTACCCCCATATCACAACTTAAAAATCAATAAATCTTATTAGTTTCTTTGTCTATCCATGCTGCATAATGAACTGAGAGATTCTCTATAGGTATGGCTATAAACTCAGCCACTTCATAATTATGCATTACAAGAACCTCGCTCTTAAGTTTTTCTATTAGTTCCTCACGTGTCTTCATAATTATGAGATATTCTTCACTATTCACTACATTGCCTTTCCACCAATAAAGGCTATTAACATTTGATATGATATTAACACATGCTGCCAATCTTTTATTTAATACCACATTTGCTATTTTCTTTGCTACTTCATAATTATCTGTAGTTGTCATTACAATAAAATATTTTTCCATAATGGACCACCTATATCCTTACAATTATATTATCTTTATGCAAATGCGGTAATTTCTTATGATTTAGATATATTTCATACTCTTCTGATGGAATATTAATCTCAAGGTTGTAATCCTTCATTTTCTCATCACATTCTATTTCAATTTTCTTTCTCTCTTTATCATAGATTATGTTGAGATTTATATTTTCATAAGATAATCCATGATAAAGGATTTTCTTTTCATATAAATGTTTATTTTCAAATTCCAAATGTATTTTATTTAGGATATTATTTACCTCCACTTTTATTATCTCCTTAAAGTATTTCATAAAGATAATAGTAGCGAAGAATATATCATTATAAAATAAAAGATAATTTTTGAGCGTATCATAATCATTGATTTCTAATCTGCTGAGCAAATGAGTATAGCTGTGTTTTTCCTTTGTTAGTTTTAAAATTACATAATCTCTCACGCTCTCGGGTAAATCCTTAAGATATATCTTTACCAATAGATATATAGATAAAGGATCCTTTAAGAGGTTTTCATCTTTACTAAGAAAATCTATGACCTTTAGCTTTGTTTGGTAATCCTCTTTGTAAAGATGTTCAAATAATATATATTCATCCTTGCTCTCTATTTTTATTTTTGTGAGATAATCCAAGAACTTTTCTATTTTTTCTTCTTTATGTGAAAATTTGGAATATGATTTTAATAAAAACATAAAAGCATAGTTATATATTCCTCTATTCTTATGGATTTTCTTGCTTAACTCCTCAATGAATTTTTCTACTATTTCATGGCCTCCTAATTCCAATAATATTAAAGAAAACAATATTTGTCTTGTCATATCTTCTCCTATCTCAGCATAACATATCTTATTTTTTTCTTTTTCTTTTATGCTACTCGCAATCATGCTCTTACATATATTGAGAAGAGAGTTTAAATGAATGTTATCTGTTTTTATAGTAAAATTATTTATGATATCATACATGCATGACACATATTTCCTGCTTTGTTTGTCATTATCATTGACAAGGATATATGGATGAATTCCTTCATGCTCTAAGTTATTTAATATGGAATCAATATAATCTCTGCTTCCATAAAGAATCGTGATTTTTTTTGATTCCAAAGGATTTATTTCCACGCGTAGTGATGATGAATCTCTTGATGAAATATTGTTAATGACTAATATCTTATCTTTATCTATGATCCAACCCTCTCTTACATCATCCCACATAAAAGAGGAAGAAGAAATATACATGTTTATAGATTCTTTTTTATGAGCATTATTTTTTAATGATAACTTAATATAAAAACCTTTTTTTAATGAGAACACATAAGCATATCCGCTAACTAAGGATGTATTACTTTTTACCTTAAACACACTACCAAATGGATTGTCTATATCATCTATCTGAAACTTGAGATTCTCAAATAAGATATCAAATGTTCCTTGAGTTTTATAATCAACAACCTTTATCTTCCTATGATCCAAAAAGAGATTTTCTTGAGGATTTGAGATTATAACCATAAATAAAATAATATAAACACAATAATTATATATTTATTTTTGAGAACAAAAAGGGTGTTTACATGGCAAGCATTCCTTACAATGATCAATCTAAAACACTCAAGGAGATAATTAAAATAATTAAGGAATTGGCCCAACGTATACGAATGATAGAGGAAAGAATCTCTAAAATTGAGAATGCCATAAATGAGTTGAATACAAAGCTTCATGATGAACTTCAAATCATTAATGAATATAAAACTGAGACAAACAATAGATTAAATAAGTTGGAAGTTGATACTACAAATCAAGCAATAAACATAAAAAACATAGAAAGAAAATTAAAAGAATATGCTCGAAAGACAGAGTTAAGAGAACTAAAAGAATATATTGACCTAATAAAACCAATTAATAAGATATATGTTACTCGGAAAGAACTAAAAGAAATTATGAAAAGAGAAAATATGAAAAATAAATAAGTTAGGGTCGAAAATTATGGAAAAATCATTAAGAATACTTTTCTTGTTATTTTGTCAATATTTGCTTTTAAATGTTGTGTCAGCAGTTAAAATAAGTAATTGTGCCACTTTAACTGATAATGGTTATTATATCTTAGGAAAGGATATATTCTTCACCTCTTCAGAATGTATCAAAATAGAGAATGTATCTTTTATGATATTTGATTGCAATAATCATTCCTTTTCTTCCTCTTTTTCAGGAACTGCCATTTTAATACATAATTCATCAAATGTTCACATATCCAACTGTAACTTCTATAACTCCACAACCTCTATTAATATTACTAATGGCGTTAATATAACCATTAATAAAATATATGATTATAACTCTACATTATCTCTATATTTAGAAGATGTTAACAGCACAAATATATTTGACATCTCACTTGAGGAACTAAGTAAGGGAATATATGCAATGAAATCCAATAATCTCAATATATCATATCTCTCTATTAAAGGCTTAGGAAATGAGAATGGAATAAAGATAGATAACTCCAATGAAATTAATGTCTCTCATATCAATATCTCTTCTTTCTCTTATGGAATTATAGTTAACAACACACAAAACATGAAGATATTTAACAATAATATATCCTATAATACCTATGGAATCTGTACAAAAAACTCAAATTATATAACAGTCTATAATAATTTATTCATAAACGATGTGAACTTTCAAGATGATGGCTCATCAAACATTTATTTGTCAATCTCCAAGGATTGTACGCAAAAAGCCATAACAAAGGCTCCTTGTATTGGAGGAAATTTTTGGGGAAATTCAACAAAAACTGATTTCTCAGACACTTGCAACGATACTAATGGAGATGGTTTTTGTGATAATTCTTATACAATAGGATCACTAACAGACTCTTTACCTTTATCGCCCTATATATTCATTAATGTAAAAATTAACCCAACCAATTATGATGTTAATTCAACAGAAGAATTCATAATTAAAGGAAATGCAAAAATAATGCCATATCTTGCGCCATATGATGGAGATGTAAGTGTTTATTTATCCTCAAGCGGATTCATAAAAAACATATCTTCAAATAATGGGAACATCTATGATTCATTTATTCATCCAGCAAATTCATATGATAAGCAAGCATATCTCATAGGCTATAATGCAAGTTATATCTCCAACAATACCTATTACCTCATGCCAAGAATCTTTACTCTTGGCATAAAAATAAAAGGAGGAGTTCCAGTAGAAAGGAATTCTGTATATAAATATTCTCTTATAATGGTAAATAATCTTTACATCTTTCTTTTGCCGACATTATTTAAATCAGAAACAGCAGAGCTATATACATCTGAGCAAGGTCTAAAGGTGGATCCATCAATGGAAAGCATAATTATGGGAGTATTTCATTCATATACTGATAGTGATGCTTTGCGTAATAGAATATCTCTATTTTATGAGAATGAGTATTGTACCTTCTCTTTTGGAGATATTATAAATAAAAAATGTAATGTCGTTATTCCTATTTATTCTGAACTTCCATTGATGGCATCATTTAAATCTATAGGAGAAGGAAACTATGTTTTCATTTTGAAAAGATTAAGGGATAGTATTAGTCTTAGTTTGAAATAATGGGGACGCTGGGATTTGAACCCAGGGCCGTGGGTTTCCCCACTCTACGAATCATTGCATTAGAGCTCATAGCTCCACAGCATATATGCTCTGGAGCCCACGATGTTCCCGCTACACCACGTCCCCAAATACACACAATATTATTTAAAATCTATTATGTTTTTAAAAGATTTATGGCAAGGAACATGCATGTCTCTTCTCCTGAAGATATCATAAGAAAACTCAAAGTATCATATGATAAATTCGCAGAGGATTTTGCGAATACAAGGAAAGATAAGGAATGGAAAGAAGTCATAGAGTATCTAAAATCTTTACCTTCAAACATCACACTTTTGGATGCAGGATGTGGTTATAATAGATATGGAAAATATATAAATGGAACTCATGTATGCATGGATTTTTCAAAAAATCTTATAAAAATTTCCATGGCAGATTATCAGCAAAGCATATATGTTGTAGGAAATATAATAGATTTACCATTTAAAGATGCTTCCTTTGAGTATTCCATATGCATAGCAACTGTTCATCATTTACCTTCTAAGACACTAAGAAAGAGAGCTATTAATGAGCTTATTAGAGTATCAAGAAAAGCCATATTTTTAAGTGTCTGGTACAAGCATCAAAAAAAATTTGAAAATCTTCCAAAGGATGTAGATGTAATGTGGAGAAAGAAGTATTTCAGATATTATCATCTCTATGATTTCAAGGAAATTGTTGAAGACATAATTAAGGGCATGCATTATAAAGAGATTTTTTCTTTTGTTGATTATCACAAAAGAAATATATATGTTGAGATTGTAAAATAAAGCTCAGCAAAGATCAAGTATTGCTAAGCAAAATAAAGATAATTCTTCAAATTTTTTATCCTTCTCTTTTTCTCATCAACTTCTATTCCCTCTTTTTTAAGTTTTCTTATTTTTTCTTTAATTCCTATGTTATATCCACCAAGAGAGCTGTCACTCTTTACCACTTTATAGCATGGATATATTTCTGGATGTTTATTGGATGCTAAAATCTTTCCTATCACACGCGGATGAAGATGAAAGATATCTCCAAGCATTTTATAGGTAACAATCTTACCATTAGGTATCTTAAGTAAAAAAGAGAAGATCTCCTTCTTTATATCCTCAAAATTATTTTTTTTGTATCTCTGCATATCCACAATACCCACAAAACCTTCTCCCTGGCATCTTAGCAAGTATGCCTGTTTTGCATTTTGGACAGAGATCAAAATCTCTTATTAATTTTCCGTTCTCTATTTTATATTTTTTCCAAATATCCACCTTGGCATGTTTTCCCATAATCATCACCTAAGAAGTTGCTTCTTTTTTCTCTTTCTCTATGGTAATGGGTTTAGAATATATCAAAGCAAAAAATTCAAACATTCTTCTTCCAGGCTTGCCCATAATATATTTTAAGTTAATGTGATTCTCTGGCACTTTATACTTAGATGATAAATATGAAATCATATATGCCTTTGAAGGAGTCCCTTTTGTTGAGATTACTATACCTCTAACCTCCTTTCTATTAAAGATTACATTTTCCTTCTCATTTTCTATTTTAACCTCATATTCCTCATTTGTTTTTTCATCCCCGCTCATTATGCTATCACCGTCATAAAACTTTTAATGCATATCTACCAGGTACCTTTTTCTCACTTAGTTCTGCTATCTCAGAGTTCTCTGGATCTAAAATCAATATGATCCCTTTAAATGATGTTGATAAATCCCTATTTTTACACACAACACATTCCTTCCCTTCCTCTATTATTCTACCACATAATTTACATGCTTTTTCTGTTGCCATATACATTCACCTTGCTATATCATTTATTATCTTTAGCCTTTTTTTCTTTTTCTCTTTTTATCCATGAAACAATACCTAATCCTGGCTGTTTTAATGTAAGCAAAATCTTATTTTTATCTCCCTTATCTAAACTAATGCCTATAATTCTAGCAATGGCGCTATCTCCAATTTTTATTATTTTTTTGTTATCCTCAGTGACTAGTGTAGATGTTTTTTTATTGTATTTTAGGAACTCATCAGTAATCTGTGAAATATGGGCTAAGGCATCTATTGGTCCAAATCTTATAAAAATTCCAAAATTTGTAACATCAACTATTTCCCCTTTTACTACCTCATGTAACATGGGCTCAAAAACAATAGCTTTTGCTTTTACCGGATAATACACATTAGGATCCTCTTCAAATATTTCTCCTTCCCCAATATCCAAAATTTCAAGTATCTTCAAAAAATAATATTTCTTTAAAACGATTTTTCCTTCATAAATCTCTTTTAAAGACTCTTTTAGTGATTTCCTTTTGTCCTCTCCCAGCATTTCAGGTTTTACTGGAACTGTGGCATTAAAAATAATTTCCTTAAACATTTTTATTCCCTCCATAACTAACAAGAATTATTTAATAATCTCAAATTTCTTTGCTCTGATGCATTTATTTGAGAGATTATATTTACCACATTCAGTACATTTAAACCTTAAGAATATCTTTTGAGAGGTTTTTGCACCATATTTAACTCCATGTTCCATCTTTGGATATGGGCTACCTCCATAACCATAATGCAACTTTTCAAGTCTGTATCTTGATCCTGCCTTTAATGAACTTGTTTTCCTTCTTCCAGATGTTTTTATTCTCTCCACTTTTTGAACTGTGTGCTTATTACATACCCTACAATATCTTTTTACATATAAAGGAATTTTCACATACACCACCTTTAATTATATGTTTAAAAACCTATTAAATTTAAAAAAGTAATGGTTTCTAAGTGCTATAATATTGCTCATTAATAATGTGCCTCTCGTTAACCATTTTTTATTCTTTTTTATTATTGGTTAACGGAGAAATATCGCTTTTCAAAAAGCATATCACAGAATCGCAACCTCTATTAAGGGTTAGCTGCTTCCTAACTGCTTTCAAGGATTAGGTGCTACAATGTGCTTCATTGAGAGGATCTCTTTTCCTTAACCATTTTTGTTTTTAAATGATTTTGTTAACGCGAGGATATCGCTAATACAAAGGTTTGAGAGCAGCTAACCTCTTCAAAAAGGTTAGCTGCTCACAGACCTCTTCAAAAGGTTAGCTGTTGTGATGTGCTTCATTAAGAGTATCTCTTCTCCTTAACCATTTTTATTTTTAAATGATTTTGTTAACGGGAGGATATCGCTAATACAAATGTTTTGCAGCATGCTAACCTCATTTTTAAGGTTAGCTTCTTCGATGAGATTAGTTGATTATGTATTTCTCTCCTTAACCATTCTTATTTTTAAAAAATGGTTAACGGGAAGGATCACCCATTCAAACCAGCATTGCAGCAGGTAGCCTCTAGTAAGGTTACTTGCTCTGCTAGGGCTTGTTGATGATGTATATCTTCCGTTAACAATTCTTATAAAAATTTTTAATTGGAGTGATTAACTAGAAGAAATCGCCATCATCAAGACTTTGTAGCATTATTATCTCTTAGAAATGTTAGCTGCTGTAAATGTTCTCTGAGAGGATTACTCATCCCGTTAACCATTTTAAATGGTTAACTGGAAGAAATCGCTTTTACAAAGGCTTTTCAGCATGCTAACCTAATTGAGTGTTAGCTGTTCTAATATGATTTCTTAGCAGATTGTTCCTTCCGTTAATCATTTTTATTATTTTTATATCAACAGAGGCATCTTAGAGCATTTATTCTTTTAAAGATGTTATCATCTTCTATCTGTAAAACTCTATTTTTAATTCATCTTTTTAAATAGAAAAATTTGATAAAAAATTTTATGTATAAGAGGAGGAAGATCGTAAATTTTTTAGATGAACTCTTGGAAATTAACGAGATAGAGGATGAGTGGTATGATAATGGTCTTATTGTGGAAGGCAGAGATAAAATATTTTCGATTTCTTTTGCTATAGATCCAACAAAAGATATTGTAAAAAAGGCAATAGAAAGAGAATATGATATGCTGATTACTCATCATGGAATATTTTATAAAAAAGCACCTTTGAGGATCAAGGGCAACATAAAAAAGAAATTAAATATTTTGATAGAAAGCAACATAAATTATTATGTGGCCCATTTACCTTTAGATATTCACGAGGAAATAGGAAATGCGCCAAATATACTTAGAAGATTAAATGCAAAATTTCTCACCACATGGGTAGTAGACGGTATTGAAATAGGAGCAATTGGTGAACTTCAGAAATCGATATCGTTTAATGAGCTTTTAGAATTTTTCAAAGAAAGAATAACAAACAAGGTAATAGGTATGAATTTTGGTCCTAAAAATGTCTCATTGATATGTGCCATTTCAACAGATGTAAATGATATCATTTATGATAGCGTTGAGTTTGATGCCATAATTTTGCCAACAATGGATCATATTTCTTATCAAGATGCAAAAGAGTATGGAATCAATGTTATATATGCGAATCAATATGATTTAGATAAAATTTGCTTTGAGCTTTTGAAATCCAAAATTTTGAGAGAGTTTCCAAAGTTGCATATAGATTTCTTGTATGATAAGGATATGATTTCAAAGAATATACTTTTATAATGGCATTATCTAATAATTTTTTAATGAGGATTTGTTAATGAGAAAATTTCTTCTTATAATCGCATTAGCTATCTAAGGTTTGCTGCTCTGATGTGCTTCTTTAAAAGACTGCTTTTTAACAAGGAATTATACCCAGTCAATGAGTAGCAATAGAGCAGCTAACCTTAAAGATGACATGCTACAAAACCTGTAGTAATAGCGATTTCTTCCCGTTAACAATTTTTATCCATTCAAAATAATTGGTTAACGGGAAGCATATCCCTATTCAAAAGGGTTAAACCGCTATAAGTGCCATTTGAGAGGTTATGTTTCCGCTTAACAATGAAGAATTGAATTATTGGACAATGCCTTTTATAATGATAAGACCGAAATCTTTATAAACATTTACGATACATAATTACTCTTTATGAGAACTAAAACAAAAAAAGCAGTATCTATAACCATCTCGGCTGTGCTTCTTGTTGTGTTTGTTACTGCTATAGCTATGCTATATAGTGGGTGGTTCAAATCATTCATAAGGAGCATCTCAGAATCAGCAGAAAAACAGGACTTACCTGTTAACTGCGATAAAGTAAAAGTCTCCATCCAAAAAGTAACTTATGGAGTAGTAGACAAATTAGAGAGCTATATCAACAAAACTTTTCTCCATGACAAAGCATATGAGGAAAGTACTTTCAATCTAACCCTAAACAATAGCAATGTTGAAGTCACCATAGATTTAACACCCATACCTTATTAAGGTGATAACATGAGATATCTATTGTTCATCGCGATGCTTTTACTCATACTTTTCACATTACCTTTTTCCTATGCAGCCACCTCTCTCAACTCCTGCACCACAATCTCATCTCCAGGAGTTTACTATCTCACCTCTGACATCACTGACTCAAGCAGTACTTGCTTTACTATCTCCTCTTCTGACGTAATTTTGGATTGCCAAGGACATGTGATTGATGGTACTCAAGCCTCTGGTAGTTATGGCATATATGCCAGTGGCTCCTTAAGCAACATCACCATAAGAAACTGCAAAATCCAAGAGTTTTATTATGGAATTTACTTCTATAATGGTGTTCATGATAGCAAGATAGAGAATGTTGTGAGTAATAGCAACTCGGGGGAGGGCATCATTCTCTATTCCTCTTCCTCTAACACCTTAACAAACATTATTGCTAATAACAATAGTAATGGCATCTTTCTTTCTTCCTCTTCTTCCAACAACTTAACAAACATCATTGCTAATAACAATAAGAACTATTATGGCATCGAGCTTTGTGGTTCCTCCAACACCTTAACAAATATCACTGCTAATAACAATGGTGAGTTAGGCATCTATCTTAATGGTGGTTCCTCTAACCTCTTAACAAATATCACTGCTAATAGTAACTCTAGATGGGGCATCCATTTCTATTCCTCTTCCTCCAACACCTTAACAAATATCACTGCTAATAACAATGGTGAGTATGGTATCTATCTCTATTCCTCCTCCTCTAACACCTTAACAAACATTATCACAAAAGAAAATCACAACTGGGATATTTTGGTTAGCGATTCGTCTTCATGTTCTACTTCAATAACAAATGCAATAGGTTCTGGAGATAGGCCAATAGGATATTACACCACAGCTATAAATATCTCAGACAAAATATTTTCTGAGCTTATCTTATGTAATGCAGATTGGAGCAATATTACCAACATCATAGTAAAAGGTTCAGATACTCTAAAGAATAATGGGATTTTAGTAATGTTTACAAATAATGTAACATTTAAAAAAATCAACTCAAGTTGGAATTATTATGGCATCCATTTCTATTCCTCTTCCTCTAACACCTTAACAAACATTACTGCTCAGAATAACAATTGGGATGGCATCTATCTTGATCACTCTTCCTCTAACACATTAACAAATATCATCGCTAATAACAATGGTGAGTATGGCATCTTTCTCTATTCCTCTTCCTCCAACACCTTAACAAACATTACTGCTCAGAATAACAATAGGTATGGTATCTCTCTTTCTTCCTCTTCCTCCAACACCTTAACAAACATCATTGCTAATAGCAACTCTCACTCTGGCATCTTTCTCCAATCCTCTTCCTCTTCCTCTAACACCTTAACAAATATCATCGCTAATAACAATGGTGAGTATGGCATCTATCTTTCTTCCGTTTCCTCAAACACATTAACAAACATTACTGCTCAGAATAACAATTGGTATGGCATCTATATCATTTCTTCTTCATCCAACAACTTAACAAACATCACTGCCAATAACAATGGTGATAGGGGCATCTATCTCCGATCCTCCTCCTCCAACACAATAGCAAAATCCACCATAAAATATAACGCTCAATATGGTATTTATCTTTATAGTTCAGATAACAACAACATCACATCCTCAATTATTAAATTTAACCCTCAAGGTATTTACTTTAATGGTTACTCAGACAACAACACCTTCAAAAACAATACCATACTCAAAAACAAAATCAATAATATAAGAATCACATCCAGCGATAACAACAATCTCTTTTATAACAATCTATTATCTACAGCTAAATACAAAATCTCCGATGCATCATCAACAACAAAATGGAACTATACGAATATAGGAAATCACTGGCTAGATTATGATGCTGAACATGAAGGATGCTATGATACTAACAATGACAATATATGTGATGATCCTTATGCTATCAATGATAAATATGATTACTATCCAATCTATACAGGAACACCTCAAAAAACATTCACTTGTTCATCATGTAGTGAGTGTACTTCTCTAATACAAAACAATGCAACTCCCAATGATATAGTGCAATTAACTGTTGATATTACTGATTCCACTACCTCTAAATGCATATATTTTGATCCTTATACATATCCAGAAATAACATTTGATTGTCAAAACCATTTAATAGATGGAGATGACAATGTTGATTATGGAATTTATATTGATTATACTCAAGGCATTACAATCAAAAACTGTCAATTAACAGATTGGGATTCTGCAAATATCTACTTAACCAATGCTAAGTATAATACCTTAGAGAATATAATCACTAAGAGCAGTCCAGATTATGGTATTTATCTTTCTTCTTCTTCTTCCTCAAATACATTAACAAATATAATTGCTAATAGCAATAATAATGGCATCTATCTCGATTCTTTTTCCAACTATAATACATTAATAAATATCACAGCTAATGACAATAATTATGGGATCTATCTTTATAAGGCCTCATCAAATACATTAACAAATCTTACTGCTGAGAACAATGATTATGGAATTTATCTTGATTACTCTTCCTCATCAAATACTCTCAAAGATATCATTGCCAAAGAAAATACTTTGTGGGACATCTATGTTGCTTCATGTTCTACTTCAATAACAAATGCAACAGGTTCCGGAGATAGGCCAATAGGATATTACACCACAGCTGTGAATATCTCAGACAAGATATTTTCTGAGCTTATCTTATGTAATGCAGATTGGAGCAATATTACCAACATCA
>CAYOWP010000015.1:0-17460 GCA_964407715.1 uncultured archaeon
TGCTTCTAATGGTGCTTTAAATGTGTAGTTATAATTTCCTTGTGAATCTGTTGATAGGGATTGATTACCATCTGAAGATACTAAATTAGTGATTGGATTATAAAGAAGTTCTGTTCCATCTAAATAGATATGAATTGTATTATTCACAACAGGACTTCCATCTGGTTGTAATATAGCTTTACCTGATATGGTTATGTTCTCTTCTGGGTTTACTGTGTATTTATCCAAATTAATGGAAATTGAGATGTTTTGTACATAGAATTGAGTTGTAGGTGCAGGTATTTCCTGAGTAATGGTTGATCCATTTGCTAGAGTGGAATTAGCATAGAATGTCACTGTGTATGTGCCTAATAAATTACCAAATTCTTCAGTTATATTTAGGATTGCATACCAATATCCTGTTTCTGTTTTTAGAGTGAGATTTGTTAAATAATATGGTCCATGGGTTATGCCATTAGGATCAGTGAATATTAATCCATACACTATCTATAGGATTGTCTATGTTTTTGTAAACTTTGGCTGAGATATTTATGAGAGGATTAACTGGAAGATTATCTGCATCTATATATTCTGTTCCAGAATATTCAAATGTTGCTTTTTGATTTCTTATTGCTATTCTCTGCTGGATGAATGTAGTTGAGTTCTCTCCATATATTCCGTTTGGATTGGTTAGATTGACTTTGATTGTATGAGTTCCTGCTTCTAATGGTGCTTTAAATGTGTAGTTATAATTTCCTTGTGAATCTGTTGATGTTATTGGTTGCTCAGAGCCTATTATTGCTGTGGGTTCTGGATCTGCATATTTGCGAACAAATACATAGTCAATATATATTCTTCGAGGATAATCGCTATTTCCTCTTACACCAAAAATAATATTCATCTCTGAAGTTGGAATATAAGAAGTAAAGATATCATTATATATAGTTGATCCCCATTTTTTGTATAAATTAACCTTAGTTACTTTCCATTTTATTATTGCTTTATGATTAGTTAAAACATTTTGTGGTGCAGTATTAACTCCTGTATTTATTTTCGTTGAAGAATCTCCATTGCCAACTCCTGGTGTTTCTTTCCAATCTGCGATTCCTTCTCCAAACCCTACAAAAGGACCATTATCTCCACTTAGAGAATATGAGATAGTTCCACCTAAAGTATTTCCTTTAAATCCATCATACTTAGTTCCTGAACCTCCCCAATCACCATAATAATCAATAGAATATTCAAGTATAACCTCTGGTTGAAAAGATTTAACACTTTTTATATATTTCCAAGTACCATCACCAGAATTAAAGGTTATCTTACTATCAGAAATTGAATATCCTCCTGTGTTATCGTTCCATTTGTTCACATCTATTTCTTCATCTTCAAAATCATCAAAAAACTCAAAAACATTACTTCCATTACTCTCACTCACAGCATTTTGATTTCCATAGTAAAGATAAACCTTTGCTGTTCCATTTGCAGGAATGAATGGAACTTTTATCCATACATATGCCCATGAAGAGTTTACTTTTTGTTCTATCCAATATGGAATCTTTATTTCTTTATTTGAAGTTTCATTATAATATGTGAATCTTACATCATCAAAATCTGGTTGCATGTGAGGAGCATAGGTTATATTTATTGGAATCTGATAATCTGTTAAGTTATTTCCTGAGTTTTCTTGGATTGTTATTGGTTTACGGTAGGTCCATCCTTGATTATGTAAATTCACACATTCTCCTTTACAATTCCATCCTTCAACTAAGTTTAACCACATCTTTCCATCCAGCCAAATCCCAATTGTATTATTCACAACAGAACTTCCATCGGGTTCTAGGATGGCTCTACCTGATATGGTTATATTCTCCTCTGGATTCACTGTATATTTATCTAGATTTATGGAGATTGAAATATTCCAAGGATATATTGTTCCTCTTTCTCCTCTTTCATATCCACTACCACCATCAACAGAAAAAACACCCGAAAAATTATTATTCACATAATAAATAGCTATCCTACCTCCAGATCCTCCTCCACCTTCATTATAGCTACCTGAGCCTCTATCTCCTCCTTTAGCACTAATAGTTCCTTTACCAATGAAATTCTTAGTAATTATCCATATTGAACCTCCTGATCCACCACCAGCTCCACCATAACCTCCACCTGGTGGAGTTTCTCCGTTTGCAATAATAGAACCATTAACTATTAAAGTATCGCTAATATTAATGAATATAGCACCTCCACCATACCCTCCTCTATTCTCAGAACTTCCACCTCCACCAGAACCAAAACTTGTTGGTTGAGTTAATGAACCATAAGGAGATCCTCCACACGAACATCCGTATGATCTTCCTCCATAACCACCATAACCACCACCACATCCATCACCTCCAGCGGAGCAATATCCTCCACCTCCTGGACCTTGGCCAGTAGAGTTAATATTACCTCCAGGATATCCCTTTCCTGTTGCATCTATCTTTGCTCCTTCTTCTATAGTTAGATTCTGAGCTGTGATGTTCACATTACCACTAATATTACCTCCATTATCAATTCTTACCCAACCACCTATATTTATTTCAAATCTATCTCCTGGAGCACTATTAAGAGATCCTCCATCTTTAATCCGCAAATTACCCGTTCCATTTATACTACCGCCATCAGGTATAGTTACAGAGGAGTTTATTACACAGGTAGTATTTAAATCTCCTTCATCGCACACCAATCCTCCAGCCCCCCAAGTTGAGAATTTAGCAACCTTTAATATGATATGAGTTTTGTTTTGCCTTGAACCTAAAATTGAGTTAAATGGTATAGATTCCCACTTTTCACATCTTTTTTCTAAAAGAGAATAGTTTTTACAATAATATATCGCATTACATCTTACTTCTTTATTTTTAGGAAGAATAATCTCCACATAGTTATAGTCTATAACATTATTTAGACCCTCTACTGTTATTAGAGGTGTATAAAGTACAATTTTTTCATTGCTTTTTTCCTTAGGTTCTGAAATCATCATTTTGAATGAAAGATTTGAAGGAATATTTTTTGTAGAGTTAATACTGATGTCCTTAACAATTAATATAACTCCCTTATCTGATAAAATTATCATATCATAAGTTTTTTCTAATAAATCACCAATAGATATTTCTCTTACGAATTTATTTTTATCTTTATCAAAGAATTTAATTTCATATGGCTGGTTGTTAGATTCATCATAAACTGAAATCTTAACTTTTTTGTGTTTTTGAAAGGATGATATAAAATCTATTTTATTTGTTTTATAAAGAAAAAGAGAAATGTCTACAAAAAATAGAAGAATTACTATTATTACAAGGATAACATTTAATGGTGATGTTTTATCCTGCATTATTTGTCACCTTAAATGAGGCTGAGATAATCTCAGCATCTTTTGGAAGTTTAATATAAGCATACTGAGGGCTATCGGAGACATTAAAAAAGCTCATATTTACAGCTAATGTAGATTGATTATTTTCATCTAAAAAATTTTTCTGCTCTTTTTTTATTCTACCTTCAGAATACACAATTATCTTGCGAATGTCTATCTTAGAAAGTTCTTCCATCTTACAAACGATTTCCTCATTACCTATCTTTATTTTATTTAAAGTTTTTTCGACAAGTGATTTAATTTCACTCCCATAAAAATTAAAAATGATCACTCCTATTCCAATTGCAAATAATAACAACATAATTTGTGCCAATAAAGGAGATGCAGATTTTCTTTTCATAAAATTTAGATAAGATATCTAAAAATATTTAAAATTAATGTGATTTAGAGATCCATCCTACACTATACCTCTTTGAAAGTTAGTTGCCATCAAAAAACCACTTTAGAAGATTAGCTTCTGTAGGATACTTTTTGAAATATTATGTTTCCCCTTAACAAAATAAAAAAATTTGATAGAAATGGTTAACAGGGAGGAAATCTCTTTCATTGGAGGTCTCAGAGCAGCTAACCTTAATAGAGGTTAGCTGGTTCTAAACCGAGCAAAAGATTAGATTTCCACTTAACCAAATTTTTATTTTGATAACATAGTTAATGCGAAGAAATCGCTTTTCTGAACCACATGATAGCATGTTAACCGGCTTAAAGGTTAGTTGCTTTCTAATCCCTTTATGAGGTTAGCTGCTCCAATACGCCGAATGAACAGGTTTTGTTCTCGTTAACCATTTTTCTGAAGTTTTTACAGCATGCTAACATTTCTTTAGGTGAGCTGCTCTGATTGGGTTGCTTGATAGTGTGTATTCCCTTTAACCAATAATGAAATTCTATTGACATGAGGAAATTGCTATTAGGCATTGTCCAATACTTCCATATTAATAAAATTTTGTTAAGCGGAAAGATAACCTCTTAAAGAAGCGCATTAGAGCAGCAAACCTTATAGAGCTAATGCAATTGTAAGAACGAGTTTTCTCGTTAACAAATCCTCATTAAAAAATTATTGGACATTTTGTTAACAGGAAGCAGAGCTCTATTCAAGAGGTTAAACCGCTATAAGTGCTATTTGCGCGTTAAGTTTCCGCTTAACAAATAAAGAATTATTGGATAATGTCTACTAAGATTTAAAAATTTTACTAAAATAGAATAATTAAATTTATCTTGGTAGAAAGGAGGGGTGAAGGGAATGAGGATAATTCCATTTAGGAAGTATGGAGAAAATCCAAGAGAGATATATGAAAAAGTGAGATCATATTTTAATGAGATTTTAGAGCAAGAAAGATATACTGGCATGATAAGTGAAATCGCATCAAATTTTGATGAAAAATATAGAAATCTTGATGAGGAAGAGAAGGGAATCATAAAGTATATTCTCTCAGGAAAACGAGGAGGATATAAGGAAGGCAAAACAAGAGAATATGATAAATTCTATAAAATTATATTAGATAAGAAACTTCCTAAGGAGGAGATTTATGGAAGGGTTGTGTCATGGAATGCTAGATTAGAGGTCCTTGAAAGATATTTCGAAATAGTAGAGAAAGTAAATAAAAAATTGAAGGAATCTTTGGTGGCATATTCACGTGATATTCTAAGATCATACTTAGAGCAAATGGGAAAGAGAATAAATGAGAATACTAAGAATGCAATAGAGAGTTTTGTTAATAAATATGAGGAAAAAGCAGAAGGAAGCGAAAAGAGAAGCAAGATTGCAGCTATTTTGGCAGGAGTTTCACTTATGATTGGAGGAGTTTTAACACCAGTATATAGTCTCAATAAAGCTGGATCTGAGTCAAAGATACATATTCACGAGAATAAAACACCAAAGGTAGAGAAGCAATACAACATTGCTACTCCACAAAAAATTCTTGATGCATTGAAGGAATATGCAAACAAAAATGATGCAAAGATTTTTATTAGGAAAAATGAAAATAAGCCAGTATATTATATTACATGGATAGATAAAACACCAGAAAGGTTAGAGCTATATAATAAAAAAGATAAATGGTTCGTAGGAAAAAGATTGGCAAGTTTTGGTGAGAAATTACAAAAATATCTAAAGAAAACATTTCAGAATATATCCACAAAAGCAGGGATAAAATCAACAAGGAAATATGCAGGATATGGCGTGGAAGTATCTTCAGAGAAAGGAAAGAATCATTATATTATATGGTTGGCTAGTATCAAGAAAAAACCATTAAAGAAAAAAACAGAATTAAAAGAAAGAAGAGAAGTAAGTAAAAAGATAACACATGAAAAAGTCCAAGAACTACCCGAGAAGATCAAAAAAGAAGCAAAAAAAGAGGAACAGAAGGGATATAATATTAGGATATGGGGTAGACCACTTGGTAAGGACATAATAAAAAAATAAATTATTTCCTTTTATAACTCCATAAAGTGAACCACTTTATTATGGGTTTTACATAATCCTCGTTTGTGTAAAATTTTATGAACCCCGCATTGCTTTCAATGAAAAGTTTTTCATATTTTTTTTCCTGTTGTTTTGCTAACTTTTCGTATTTTTCTTTTATTTTATCTATATTAACCTCTGTGATACTTCCATCTATGGGATTTTGCACTCGTAAATATCCGACATCTCTTGGCAAATATGTATCTCTCAAATCTCTTACCATAATACCTAAAAGACCATCAAATTTAAATGCCGCTGATTTAAGTGTATCATCCCAATCATCTCCAGCATATATAAAATCCGAGATGATAATAAGGATGCTCCTTTGATAAGATACCTTCATGATAAAGTTTAGCATTTTTTTAAAATTCTTGCTACCTTTCCAGTTTTCCTTTAGAAGCAATTCCGATAATATGCGCACAGTTTGAATTGAGCTATTTTCAGGTGGAATATATTTTATATCATCATTGAACATAAGCAAACTAACTCTATACCCGCTCTCAAGTGCTGCAATAGCTATGCTTCCTGCCAATAATGTAGCATATTCTCTCTTTAATATCTCTTGTGTCCCAAAATCCATAGTTGCTGAGGAATCAACAGCAATAATCACCTCAAGATCCTGCTCTTCCTCAAATACCTTCACATAAAGTCTATCCAATTTACCAGAAGTTGACATTCTTGCCGAGACCTTCCAGTCTATCAAAGATGCATCATCTGTTGGTAAATACTTTCTTATATCAGAGAATTCTATCCCTTTTCCCCTTAAAACGATTTTATATTTAAGGATTAACTTGAAGAGATCAACTAACCTCTTCACATCCCTATTAATCATTATTAGATATTCTTTAACCTCTTTTTTTATGCCCTTATGTAATTTATTTGCTTCCATAAATAAAATATTTATATGAGAACGTATCAATATATTAATTTATATAAGCTTGAAAGGTGATAAAATATGACCAAGATAATTGCGATAGCATCAGGCAAGGGCGGTGTTGGAAAGACAACACTAACAACAAACTTAGCAGCTTCCTTAGCAAATAAAGGAAAAAAAGTGATTGTTGTAGATGCCAATTTATCAGCACCAAACTTAGCAATTCATTTAGGGATTCCTACAGCATCTTTAATTACATTAAATGATGTAATAAAACATAATGTGTACATTACTCATGCTTTATATAAGCATTCATCTGGATTTTATGTAGTGCCTGCTGATTTAGATGAGATTGAGAGAAATTATGGCGGATTAAAGAAGGCATTAAAACAACTCTTAGGAAATGCAGATGTTGTTATATTAGATGCTGCTCCAGGGATTAATAAAGAAGTAGAAGCAGCAGTAAGGATAGCAGATGAGGTTCTTCTCATCACAACACCTGATGAGGCATCACTGAGGAATGTTATGCTCCTCAAAAGATATATTGATAATATAGGAAAAAAGATAGCGGGAGTGGTGGTGAATCAAGCAAGAAATGTACATTATGAGCTCTCGGATAGAGAGATAGAAGAGAGACTGGGCGTAAAGGTACTTGGAAGAGTGCGCTATCATAGAAAATTCAGAGAAAGCATAGCATTGGGTGTGCCATTCGTAGATATAGCAAAAGGAACAGAGCAGCAGATGGTGATAGATAAGATATCTCAAACCATACTTGATGGCCAGGAGAGGAATCTTTCTTTACTTGAGAAGGTAGTGGCTTTTCTAAATAGAGATATAGTTATATGGAGTGAATAAGATGTGGGAGGTATTTTTCCTTTCAGGTATTGTTTTTTTACTTCTTGGAATTTTTGAATTTAAAAGATATAGAAAGGAAAAATTTAAGGAATATACAGATACAAGTAAAGCCATAAAATCTATTCTTCAGCAGAATGAGAAAAGTACATCACCTCAGCAAAATATCATAAAGAAAAAGGTTATTCCTTTGGACTTGCCCTTAGATACCATTAAATCAGAGCATCCTGAAAATAAAGAACTCGAGCAATTCTCGCAGGATAATCTTGCTACGATAACACAACCTTCTTATGACATAGAAGAAAAGAAAAGATTATGGGAAAATCATTGGATTGTGAAGAAGGTAAAGGAGAGATTTGAAAAAAAGCAGGAGATAGAGGAACCACAAGAAAATTCTTTGCCTAATCTGTTACCTTCTCAGGAACATAGCAAAGCAGAGGAATCTATTAAGGAACAGGATGTAGAGAAAAAGCCTGAAGATGATGAGAAGAAAAAAGAGAAAGAGGAGAAGGAGTTCAATCCATTTGATATATTTGGATAAGAAATCTAATACCTTTTATATGATGTAATAGAATGCTCTAAAGAAGCAGATTTTTTTCTTTCTAAATCTCTTACACGTAAAGCAATCATTTTGTTTATCCTCTGCACCTCCTTCCAGTTTCCCAATATCAACATCTGCTTTTTCATTTCAATTAATGTCCTCAAATCCATAGCCCAACCCTCCCATTTCTTTTATGAGTATTACAAAAAATTAAAGTATGTGATATATTTAAATATTTCTACACTTTAATATATATATTGAAGTGTATACATTCTAATATCAAGTTGTGTTATAAAGCGGAATTACCTCAAATGTAAGGTGATTGAATTGATTAATATATGGTATAAATAAATATCTCCCGTCAATAGTTGTATAAACAAAATCCCATGAGTTATTAAGAGAAACATTATATTTATACAACCCATTCACAATCGTTAGATATTCAACTGAAATAGAGTTATTTGTGGAATTAACTCTTTCGCGAATGTATTCCTCTATTTTAGGAGTTATGTTTTGTGCATTTTCAATGTTAAGAACATTGATAAACCTATTGTATCTTGATATAGTTTCAGAGCATTCTTTTTCTAATTTTATATATGCGAAAAACACGCAAATTAAGAGGAGAAGCAAAATCACAATAGCTATTCTCTCATTTGTTATTCTCATATAGATAAAATATATTTTTCATAATCTTTAAAAAGATTTCATTATTATTTTTAATCTTATGAGCGCAAAAAAACCCGTTATTGCAATAAATTTCAAGGCATATGAAAATGCATTTGGGCCTGGATGTGAGAGGTTATTGGACAAGATAGAGCATTTTGCAAAAGAATTTGATATAGATACAATAGTGGCTTTGCCTTTAACAGAGATATATAGGAGCAAAAAATATAAATATCTCAAAATCTATGCTCAAACAACTTATGGAATAGATTTTGGAGCACATACAGGAAAGATACCTATAAAGGCACTGTTACATTATGGTGTAAGAGGTGTTGTGGTGAATCATGCTGAGGATCAGAGAACAATAAAAGAGATTGAGGAAATATTAAATAGAGCTAATGAGTTGGATTTAGAGACTTTACTTTGCTCTTCCTCGATAGAATCATCTATGGCTTTTTCATATTATAGGCATGTCACTTATATTGCATATGAACCTCCAGAGCTGATAGGCAGTGGAAAGTCAGTTTCTGAATATAGGGGAGAAGATATCAAATATCTCTCTGAGAGAATAAAAATAAATAATTCATTGCTTTCCTTCTTGGTAGGGGCAGGAGTAACCAAAAGAAAAGATATTGATATTGCTTTGCAATTGGGTGCAGATGGTGTTTTTGTTGCATCTGCAATAATGAAATCAAAAAATATTGATAGAACCTTGGAAGAATTCTTTGCATTCTGGTGAGAGATTTCATTCTTCATTAGATATTGCATATATGAATCCTATGGACATAGCTATACCTATCAATACTCCAAAAACGATATATGCTGCGGCATATTTCTTTGGATCAGGAAGAGCGAATTCAACCTTATTAAAGAAATAATTCGCGATACCTAATAAAAACAAAGAAATAAGAGCTACATAAAAAGCTCTAATTCTGTATATTCTCAAAGAGAGAAGCAAATATGCTGTTATAAAAGAGGTTGTTGATATGAGATATATGGTTAAGAAAGTGACATCAATATAAGGTCTAAATAACAAAGCAATCAAAACACCAAAAAACAGACTCATTATAATAAATCCGAGTAGACGGGGAGATTCTTTGTCCTTGTCTACCATAATATTTAATAAAGCATGATCCCTTATATATATTTTAATTTTGAAGAAGAGGTATTACTTATAAGTGGTTTATGATTACAGCAAGATTTAAATATTTTAAGTGAAAAATTATTTAAATTAAACCATAAACATAGTTATATCATAGCATAGATAAAGGAGATTGAAAAAATGGCAGAGAAGAGACAAGTTAAGAGGGACACATGGAGCAAAAAGACATGGTTTAAGGTATATGCTCCAGAGATGTTTAACAAACAGGATGTTATTGCAGAGACACCAGCATTAAAATCCAGTTATGTTATTGGCAGAGTAGTGGAGCTACCTCTGACAGAGGTAACAGGCAGTTTCAAACATTATAAATATAAGGTATTCTTAAAGATAATCGATGTAAAAGGTGATAAGGCATATACTCAGCTTGATGGGATAGAGCTTCTGAGAGATTTTGTTGCGAGGATGGTAAGAAAAAGGACATCTCGAGTTGATCTCATAGAGGATATCACAAGTAAAGATGGCATAAAGGCAAGATATAAATTGATTCTTATCACAAAGAGAAGGGTTAAAACAAGTACAAAGAAAGATATCAGAAAAACAATGAAAAGTGTTCTTGAGGAATTTGTTACATCTAACTACTTCAAGGATATTGTTCATGCTTTCTTAAACGAGAGCATTCATCGGAGGATGATAGAGAGGGCAAATAAGATATATCCTGTGGAGTATTTTGATTTGAGGAAATTGGAGGTGTTTTAAAACATGCCAGTTCCAAAAGAGCTTTTAGAGATTTTAGCATGCCCTAAATGCAAAGGAGACCTTGAGGAGAAAGGCATGTTTCTTGTGTGCAAATCATGCGCTCTTGCATATCCTGTGCTAAATGATAAAGTGCCTGATATGTTAATCGAGGATGCTTGGGATTTGGATAAGGCAAAGAAAAATGATTATAAACATAATCTAAAGCTATAAAGGGTAAACAATGACGTTAAAAAATGTTTTAAAACATAAAAAACAAAAAGCAGAAATAAAAGTTGATGAGGAAATTTTCTTGGTACCATATGGGAAGAATTATCATAAGATATATAAGAGCATAGTCTCTAAACTCATCAGCATATATGTTTCTGCATATAAAGGAATCGAGAGATTTAGATACAAAACAAAGAGACAAATTAGAAAGCACATTAGATGGCTAATAAACAGATGCTGGGATAACTTCTATCTTATCTATATAAAGAGACAGAATAAAAGAAAATTAGTGGGGTTTATAGGGATAGAGTTTAACTGGTTTGATGAAGAGCTCTTGGAAAGGGGAGCCATTATTCATGAGTTTGCCATAAGAAAAGAATACCAATCTAGAGGTATTGGAGGCAAGGTCCTTCGGTATCTCCTTAATAATATTTCGCGATATAACATAAAAAAGATTATATTGACCGTAGGAGAGGATAATGAAAAAGCCTTGAGATTTTATGAGAAATTAGGATTCAAAAAGGTTCAAAAAGACATCACCGAAAAACATAAAGATGTCATATGGGTTTATATGATAAAGGAGTTATAGAAAAATGAAGTTACACATACTCCTCCAAGAGATCTTCGATATCCACATTTTCTATATCCTGTAATGCCGCTGGGATTGGGGTGTTGATATCTTTATATTCGTCCTCTAAAATCTCCTTTTGCTCCACATAGAACACGCCAATAGGTATTTTGTCATCTTTTTCATAACCTTCCCATGCCTTAGCAAGAGCAGCATTCTTATCGTATGGCTCATAATCCGTATCTTCCAGCTTATATATGCGAGAGGAATAATATGAATAATCCATAGATGGATTCATGCTTACACATGGCTGCAATACATCTATGAAGGCATATCCTCTATGTTGAAGTGCCTTTTTTACAAGTTCTGTGAGATGTGCTAAATCTCCTGAAAAGCCTCTTGCAATAAATGTTGCTCCTGCCTCAATAGCTAAAGCTATTGGATTAATGGCATGCTCAGGATTACCATGGAGTGTGGATTTTGTGATAACATGATAATATGTTGTGGGAGATGCCTGACCTTTTGTTAATGCATAGATATGGTTGTTGTGAACAATATGCACTATGTCAATGTTCCTCCTCATATTTTGAATCCAATGGTTCAGTCCAATGCCATAATTATCCCCATCCCCTGTATGAACTATAACCTTTAGGTTTGGGTTTACCAATCTTATAGCCATTGCGGGAGGTAAGGCTCTTCCATGGATTCCCTCAAATCCATAGGTTTTGATATAATGAGGTATTTTCCCAGAACATCCTATACCTGAAATCACAACAACATCCTTTGGATCAATATTTAACTCAGCAATGGCTTTCCTTACAGCATTTACAATTCCGAAGTTACCACATCCAGGACACCACTGTATCCAATGCTTTGGATCCAATTCCTCTATTCCTACCATGGATATCCCCTATTTTCTTAATATCTCCAATGCTTTCTCAACAATATCCTCGGGCATGAAAGGTCTTCCATCATATTTCAGATATTTATCATGTATCTCTATACCTGTGTGCTCCCTTATTAATCCACCCAATTGTGAGGTATAGTTCAATTCAATCAATAAATTCTTAGCGCTATCATTGAGATAAGCTATACTATCCTCTGTTGGAAATGGCATGAGATAGAGATAATGCAATACCCTACTTCCTATATTATGCTCTTCATATAACATCCTTTGCGCCTCTAAGCATGGCATCTTTGTGGAGCCCCAACATATCAAGTTTATTTCAGGTTCTCCTTTCTCGTACACCCTCAACCTATATATTTCCTTATCCAAGGCATTTAGTTTTTTCATTCTCTTCTCCATTTGCTTATTTCTCATCTCAATGTTTTCTGTTGTAAACCCTGTCTCATCATGTTCATAGCTGCTCACAACATGGATAGTATTTGGATAAGATGGCAAACTTCTATATGAGATCCCATCTTCCTCATTTAGAGAATATCTTTTATACTCACTTACTTTCTCTGCTTCTTCATAACTTAAAAGCTTCCCTCTATCTATTTTCAACTTGGATGTATCAAATCTTGGAATTGATTGATATGATGTGCAGAGATACTTATCTAATAGCACAATTACAGGTGTTTGAAGTTTTTCTGCAATATTAAATGCATCAAAAACAGCATAAAACGTCTCTTCCACATCTCCTGGAGCTATGACCACTCTTGGAGTTTCTCCCTGAGCAGCATGCATTACAAATCTTAAGTCACCTTGCTCTGTATAAGTAGGCATGCCAGTACTAGGAGAGCCTCTCTGACCTTCAATTATCACTATTGGAAGTTCCATTAATCCTGCCATACCCAATGCCTCAACCATTAATGCAAATCCACCTCCTGATGTAGCAGCCATGCTTCTTGCTCCAGCAAATGAAGCACCGATCACGCTATTTATAGCCGCGATCTCATCCTCTGTTTGCTTTACCACAATCTTCTTTTTCTTTTCATACTTTGACATTAGGGTTAAGATGGGAGAGGTTGGTGTCATGGGATACATACCAACATATTTTACACCTGCCTTTATAGCACCCAATACAGCTGCTGTGTTGCCATCCATGAACAGTCTTTCCTTATCTCTTTTTATCATATCTATCTTAACCTTATAAAAGACATCCCTAACTTGAGAGAAGCCCAAATGAAATGCCTTTTTATTAACTTCTATGATTTCTTGAGATTTTCCTTTGAACGTATCTTCTATTACCTCTTCAACTATGGATTTGTTCATATCAAGTATGCTTGCCACAACACCCAAAGCAATCATGTTATAATACTTTATCTCCCCAATCTCAGAGAGAAGTTTATTGAATGGAATTGCGATAAAGGAAATATCATCTCTTTTAACTGATGGTTCAAATGAGGCATCATGGATAATCATTCCCTCAGGTGATATCTCATGTATATGCTTCTCTATACTCAGATTGTCAAATGCCACAAGTATATTTACATTTTTGTTTTGAGAATATATAGCATGCTTAGATGCCCTTATATGAACCATGTTGTGACCGCCTTTTATCAATGAAGGATAATCATCATACACAAAGACATTCCATCCATGTCTCTTTATTGCCCTTCCAATAGAGATTCCAAGGCTTATAATCCCTGCACCTGCCGGACCACCAACCATTATCCCTACTTCCGATTCCTTGCCGCTCATGCTCACTCACCACAATTCAAAGTGAAGACTATAATAATTATTTAGTATCTCAGAGAATATAAAGATTTTTGGAAGAGCTGTGGGATTGGCATTGTCCAATAATTTTCTATTTGTTAAGCGGAAGAGTAACCTCTTAAAGAAGCGCATTAAAGTAGCGAACCTTATAGAGCTAATGTGATTATAAGAGCAAGATTTCTCGTTAACAAATCCTCATCAAAAATTATTGGACAATTTGTTAACGGGAAGCATAGCCATATTCAAAGGGTTAACTGCTCTCATGCGCTTCTGTGAGAGGTAATGTTTCCGCTTAACAATAAAGAATTATTGAACAAAGCCCCTTTGATGTTTTTCATTAAACAACATTTTTAAACTTTAGATGAACTATATTCTTATAAGGTGGTAGAATGTCTCGGGTAAGGTATGCAACTAAGGAGGATATAGAGAGGTTAGAAAGGAAAATTGATCTCATTCTTACATGTTTAGAAGAGGAGTTTATTGATATAGAGGAATTGCAGGAGGGTCTAAAAGAGATTAAAGATGGAAAAGTTGTTTCATTAGATGAATATATAAAGAAGAGGAGATTAAATGTATAAAATCATACTAACCAAGAAGTCCGAAAAGATCTTAGATAGGATAAAAGATGAGAAACTACTAAAATATATCATAAAGTCTCTCAAAAAATTAGAGCACAGCCCATACATTGGCAAGAAGTTAAGGGGGTTTGACTCTCTTTACAGAATAAGAGTTGGCAAATTTAGAATAATTTATAAAATAGATGAAAAAGAGAAGGTTATTTATATTGTCTTAATAGACAAAAGGTCAAGGGTTTATAAAAGGATTTGATGTTGGCGTTGTCCAATAATCCTCTATTTGTTAAGCGGAAGAGTAACCTCTTAAAGAAGAGTATTAGAGCAGCAAATCTTATAGAGCTAATGCGATTATAAGAGCAAGATTTCTCGTTAACAAATCCTCATCAAAAATTATTGGACAATTTGTTAACGGGAAGCATAGCCCTATTCAAAGGGTTAACTGCTCTCATGCGCTTCTGTGAGAGGTTACATTTCGGCTTAACAATAAAGAATTATTGGACAATGCCTTAATTGATCTTGTTTCCTAAATCTTTTTATAAATCAAATTTCTTTTGTGTGGTCATACATATATGGGGTTTATCCCCCTATATATGTTTTATTGGACAATGCCTATGAAATACGCTCGTTAGTTTTTCTGTCAAATATGTTTATCTTTAAATCAGCAGTAAGTCCAAAATTTGTGTTTTGCCAATGATGGATGCCTATTATAAGTTCATATTGCAGTTTTATTTTATCTGAATGGTCATAACTTTCAGTAATTTCCTTAATTATCCTCAAAGTTGATCCCAATTCCTTTAATTGCCAGGATGTTGCTATGTTCTCAGACAGCATATCAAGAAGATATTTTCTGAAGATCATACCGAATAAAGAACTATTCACATCTATTTCTTCAGAATGAGATTTGATATCATTTCCGTAATAGTAAACTGTGTTTCCTATTCTCTTTCTCCATTTACCTGACGAGAAACTTTCATCATAGTGAGCTTTTGAAACTTTTATTTTCCGTGGATACTGAGCGATTGGATAAATGTTAATGTATAAAACCCCTGAAGTTCCTCTCGCTAAGCTCTCAACATCCATAAAATTATCTAACCCCATCATGATTAAACACCTCACCCAAAATAGTTTTGGTCTCACTTAAAAAGGAAGGATAGTAGTCAGGATATTCATTGAAAATCTTGTTAATAATAAATCTTAGTTTTTGACCTTTTCTCAGATTTAGAGTTCTTGCTTCATCTTCAAAGTTGGAATATTTATTATATTTCCCATTGTTTTCACAGTAACTGGTAAAATCTTCCTTTAATGCAGTCTCTATATTTCCTTTGAATATGAGTAATCTTTGTTTAAATCTCGCAGTCAATAATTTAAAAGTTTCATTTTCTCCTATATCCTCAATATCTTCAGCGTTTACATCAAAACAATCAGCAATGATCTTATTATTTCTTTCTGATTCTGGCTTATCAATATCGTTATCAAAAACAACTAGCATAGGTATTCCAAACTTATAGAATAATCTCCAATATTTTGGGATTTGGGATTTGCCTCCAACCCTAATTACAGATATTCCTAGTTTATCTGGATCAAACCTTATTTTCTTAAGAAATACTGGAAAGCATAACTCTTCTGTTTCTCCTTCTACTAGAATAACATATCTTGCAAAGAAAGCTTCTTTTAATTTTTCATTGGAGGTTATGGCGTAAAATTCAGTGATGTTATCTACTGTAGAGCGACCACTTGCTCCTGTTTCATTCGAAAAATCAACAAGCTCTTGCTTTGTAACCTGTCTAATTTTTGTCCCCTCATCAGGATTTTTATAGACGAGAGCGATATTTTCAAAATGTTCTGTTTCAATGAATGAGGAGGAATGGGTTGTAATTATTATTTGAATGTTAGAATCTTTAACTATATCTTTGAAAACATGTAATAAATGCCTTCTCGCCTGAGGATGCATATATATCTCGGGTTCTTCAATAATTAACAACCCTTGAGCCTCTTGTTTGAAATTTTTTGCGTAAGCTCTTAATAGAGATAGGACTATTAAGTTTCGGGTTCCTTCTCCTAGTTCTTCAATATCTATGTCATAATTTTCTCCTAAAACCTTATCATTTACGAGAATATTAATCGTTTTAAAATAATTTAATGGTGTAAAAGGCTTGAAATCAACTTTTAACTTATAAGAGGCTGTTGTTTGGAGTTCTTCAAAAAATAGCGCAAAATCTTCTTTGAACTGTTTAAATTCCCCTATTTTGTCAAAAACATCCATTATTTCATTAAACTTTTTTTCCAATTCTTCTGTTAAATTACTTTCTTTTATGCGTTTATTAAGAGCCTGCGCAATTTTCCCCATTAAAGTCCATTTATGGAATGACAATGTTTGAGAAATATTTCTCTGTGCTGGAAGATAAATACATGGGAAATCTTCTTTAACATTACCCTGAGAAGGCCAGATTCGATTGCCATTTTCATCAAAATATTTAGGCCATTCTCCCTCATCACTTTCGAACTCCACACGTCTTCCATTATCGAATTCGATCTTAATCTCGATTGTGTTGTTGGGATCTCTCATATAAAAATCGATTGGATCAATATCTTTTCCCCACCATGTTTCCCCAAGAATATTATTAAGCGTTCTTACTATGTTAGATTTCCCTGCATTATTAGCACCCACCATAATCATTAAACCGCTTTCTGGAAAACGAAACTCAAGATTTTTTATAGAACGAAAATTCTTTATGTAAACCTTACTTATTTTCATGTCCAAACACCTCCTCTAAAATACTTTCTTTCATCTCCTCGAGCTGGGTTATCTGATTC
>CAYOWP010000016.1:0-16616 GCA_964407715.1 uncultured archaeon
TGTTTGTTCCATAAATAGAGAGTCCAGTATGGAGCATATGGGGTGTGTGGGTAAGTAGCATTTAGTAATTGATATCCTATACCTCCATATTTTGCTAAAGGATTATCACTTCCGCCAAAAGGAGAAAAAGCATGAAAAACTTTGAAACCTTGTAATGCTACCTCTTTTATCCCTACTGCAAAAGAAATTGCATTAAGTAGTGCTATTGTTCTAGGATCTGTCCCATTACTGCCTCCAGATCCTAAATTATATTCTGTCCAAATTAAATCTAATGTTTTATTGAACTTTTGTTTGTATTTTGAAGTTATAAGCTCAAAACTATATATTCCTTTTGGATATTCACTATGTGTTCTCACTTTTGCAAAGTTAATAAGTATTGGATCTGTTCTCCAATTATAATTACTGCTAATTATAGGATCTTCATTATTGTTAGGAGGATAGTATATATTATTAAAGTTGCTGCTATTATAAGGATACATGCACGTTCCATATTCTAAATACCCTCTAACAATATAAGTCTCAAATTCTACAGAGTTGTTGTAAATATAATCAAAGAAATATCCTTCTCCCGTCCACATCATATCTGCAAGATTTTCTATGCCAAAGAATATATTTTTCCCTATTTTCATATCTTTTGGCAAAGATTTGTTAATTTTATTTCTTGTATAGTTATAAACCCTTATATATCCTAAAGCATCCTTAAGATAAATATCATTTATTATTACGAGTATAATTTTAGTAACATTTAATTCTGTTATTGTGTGATTTACAATATCCCACACATATTGAGCATAATCTGTTTCATTAGGTATACATGTACTTGAATCATATGGCATACCTGGAGGATAATTTGGTGGACAACCTCCTATATGTAATATTGGCGTTGCATTTAATGTTTTGGTTATGTAATTTATGGCTTTATCATAATCAGACCAATCATAATGATTACATTTGTGAATAGTTGCATTCCAGAAATCACATGAATCTGATGGGAAATAGGTTGTTAAGTATCCTCCTGTAATTGCTTTAATTTTTTCAGGAGGTATTCCACCAAGTAAATTATCATTGGTAATATGATATAAACTTGTAGATAATCCTACAGTCAAATTTGATATTCCTATAGGCTTTGTGTAATTCGCAACAAGATTCACTTTTACAGGATAGGATAAGGAGATATTGAAAGAGGTTGTTGAATTGGTTAAAGTTAAGTTAGAGCATAAATATGCATGAGTTAAATCTTTAAAGTTAAAACTCCAATTTGCTTTAGGATCAGGGATTATGTTCCAATATTTTGTTATGTTTGGATAATTAGATGTTCCCCAAGGGAAATAAAAGAATGAAGGATAGAGTATGTTTGTGCATAGGGTTATGTTTGGATATGTGTTGTTTATTAATATGTCTTTTGGTATTGTTAGGGTTATTGTGTAATTTATTTTATTATTGGAGGATGATTTTTGGTTTTTTATTTTTATTTGGTTTTTTATTGGGATTTTGTATTTTAGGAGTAGGGTTATGTTGGGTTCTGGTGGAGTTATGTTTAGTTGTCCTGTGGTTTGGTTATAGGATAAAGCAGAAAGATAATGTTGCTTTATTTCCTTAGGGGTTAAAGCAACATTATAGATTCTTAGATTATCTATTGCTCCTCTTAGATCTTTGCCTATTATTATATCTGTATCTGAAGTTGCTATCTTTGAGTTTAAGAGAGGATAAGTAGCAACTAATTTTCCGTTTATGTATAGGGAGAGATTGCCATATTTTGCTGTAAATACTATGTGATTCCATTTATGTAAATTAGATGAATTGAATGGATATTCTATGAATACATAACTATCTCTGCTATATTGTTCTTCCTTTACTCCCATAAGTAGAGAATCTTCCCATCCATAACGCCATACTGTTACCCATTTGTTTGAGATGTTTGCCTCGAGTCTGAGTTCATCTAGCCATGCATCTCCTGTGGAGTTTCTAAGACCAAACGAGGAAATTCTTATATATTTTGCATCTGTAGGTACATCATATACAGGACTTATATTTTTTGACCAATCATAAGAATAATTTTTACAATAAGCAGGAGCTAAATGGAAATCAGGATAAGGTGGAGGTAAGATATTTCCCGTGGAGTTAAGAAATCTTGCTAGTAAAGTAAACCTTTTCCATCCTACTGTCGGATTGCATGTTATATTCTTTCCTTTAGACCATGCTACCCATCTTATTTGAGTTGCATTTTTTGGAAGTATAATTTTATTAACATTCCACAGACCATATAAAGGAGAGGAAGATGTTGAATTTATAAATTCTTCTGCATGAAATCTTACAGAACTATTTCCTATTATACCTTCTCCTCTCTCTATAGTTATATTGCAAGTTGAGCATAGAGGAGAAGAAGGCATATCAAAAATAACATGCTCTTCGGTAATTGGTGTATTATCTTGAGGTCTATAAAGATAAAGGAAGTAGTCATCAGTATCTATAAGTTTGGCTGTTTGGTTAAATGCATCAGGTTTTAACCAAAATTCTATAGTAAGTTCTTGATTTGGATGTAGATAATTAGTATTCTCTATTTTAACATAGCCAGTTCCATTTAAAAGTAAAGCTTTATATTGAACTCCTCTTGTATATGAAACATTATTTCCTATAACTTTATGTGGAGATAAAGAAGAATATGCCCCTCTATCTCGAAGAACATTATCAAATTTTAGAAATAAAACTGTATTTTGATTTGTGTAAATATCAGGACTTGTATCTATCACTGGGTACAAAGATTTGTACATATATTGAATTTCATAAGGGGTTAGAACTCGTGTATATATTCGGAAGTCATCAATACTAGTATTGTATCCTTTTCCGATATATAATGGATCTGTTAAATTGAGCTTTAATGGGAGATCAAATTCTCTTTTATGCATTAATTTTCCATTAACATATATCAGAGAAACATTTCCATCATAAGTCCAGACAAGAAAATTCCATTTGTTATTAATCAGGTTAGATGTAGAAGCACTATCACAAACCCTTCCTATAGGGGTATTAAAACATACTTGAAGAGCTTTATCTCCATATTTATCTGCCACATACCATCTCAAATCTTCTTGTGTATTAGGCCCTTTTCTATATGGACTTGCCCAAGGATTAAGCGGATAGTAGGGTTTCATCCAGAATGTTATAGAGATTTGTGTAATGTTTTCTATGGCTGATAAGGGTAAAGAAACATTAACACCACTTAGATCTGTTGTAAAATTCAATGCACATCCATGTATGCCAGGGACCCATTGAGGGTTATTTACTAAGGTTCCGTTATATCCGTGACCTGATGTGTCATGTGCTATTGTACCTGAGCATTCATCAAACTTTAATGCTAATAGAGTAGAGTTATCATTATATATATCTGTGTCATTTACATATCTCCATACAGAGGGATAAACAGCTCCTGAAGGTAAAGTTAGCGTATAAGTTCCATTATAGTTTGTGAATGTTATGTTTTGAAGGATAGTTATGTAATTATAGGAATCATCTTGTATTATTGGGATGTTTTCTTGGAATGTGGTGGAGAAATTTACATTTCCAGATGCATAAACGATAAAGAGAAATAGAAATATCGAGAGTAGAGAAAAAATTGTAACATAAATTTTAGTTATCTCTCTCTCTCTCTCTCTTCAGAGAGGTTTTTGGCATAAAAATATAATATATTGAAGGGATTTATATAATTTTCTATTATTTATTTAATTCTATTAAAATAGAAAGGGAGAGAGTTAATAAAAGGCATGCTGTCCTTCTCAAAGGGTTAGCTGCTCCAATATGCCTTTTGAGAGGGTATCTCTCCCCTTAACCATCTTTTATTTATCTTGAATAATATGGTTAACGCGAAGATATCGCTAACCTACTCGCATAGCAGCATGCTAACCTGAAGAAAGGTTACCTGCTCACAAACGCTCAGAAAGGTTACCTGCTCCAATATGTCTTTTGAGAGGGTATTTCTCCCCTTAACCATTTTATTAAAAATTGATTAACGGGAGAAAATCGCTTTATCAAGCACATAAGAGCATACTAACCTCTTTTCAGGTTAGCTGCTCACAAACGCTCAGAAAGGTTACCTGCTCCAATATGTCTTTTGAGAGGGTATTTCTCCCCTTAACCATTTTATTAAAAATTGATTAACGGGAGAAAATCGCTTTATCAAGCACATAAGAGCATACTAACCTCTTTTCAGGTTAGCTGCTCACAAACGCTCAGAAAGGTTACCTGCTCCAATATGTCTTTTGAGAAGGTATGTCTCCCGGTTAACCCTCTTCTACCCATTCCATGCAACCACTTAACACAAACACAATCGCATTATAGAATGCTAATTCCTCTTGTCCTGAATGATGAAATCATGTTTCTTCTCAATCTATTCCCAATATCTTCCATTTTCCTTCTCTTTCTCCTTTATAGATGTATTCTCTTGCTGATATACCTGCAATGCATCCAGTTCCAACCGCAACTGCTATCTGCTTATCCCTAATATCAGTAACATCACCTGCAGCAAAAACACCTTCTTGAGATGTCCTCATCAATTGATCAACCTTTATCTCTCCTTTTTCATTAAGTGCAACAAAATCTGAAGGAATAAAAGAGGTGTTTGGAATGGTGCCTATCTCAATGAAAATGCCGTCCACCTCAATATCTCTAACCTCAGCACTTTCTCTATGCTTTATTCTTATTCCCTTCACAATATCCTCTCCATAAATCTCTTCTATCACATAAGGAGTAATAATCTCAATGTTCTCACATGATTCAACCTTATTAACAAGGTACTTCTCAGCCCTAAATTCTTTTCTGCGATGTATAAGATATACTTTCGATGCTATCTTAGATAAGTACTCTGCTGAAGTAAAAGCACTATTACCCCCGCCAATCACGCATACAACTTTATTCTTAAAAAATGGCCCATCACATTCAGCACAATAGCTTACTCCCTTTCCAAGAAATTTCTCCTCTCCTTTCACATTTAATCTTCTTGGAGATCTTCCTGTCGCTAAAATAATAGCCTTTGCTTTAAGTTCTTTATAGATTCTTCCATTAACTATGAAAATATCATTCTCCCTCACAATCTCAACCACTTCATCCTCAATAATCCTTGCGCCAAACTTCCTTGCCTGCATCTCCATATTCTTTGAAAGATTTGCGCCAGAAATGAGCTCAAACCCAGGATAATTCTCAATACTCGATGTATTAAGCATTTGTCCTCCAATATTCTTCCCTATTATAAGCGTTTTTAGAGCACCTCGTGATGTGTATATTCCTGCTGTCAATCCAGCAGCAGATGCACCTATAATAATCACATCATATTCCTTATCAATCCTATCAGTTGAAAATGATGATGTCTCGTAGATTATCATGACATAATCACCTCATTTGTTTCTTAAAATCTCTAAGAGAATTTTACGAGCAAGCTTTGGATCAGCTGATCCCTTAGTCTCTTTAAGCACCATACCAACCAAGAACTCCAATGCCTTTTCTTTTCCTGAATGATAATCCTGAACTGCATTTGGATATTTCTCAATCACTTTCTTTACAATTTCACGTAAGGATTCATCTCTTATCTTTTCCTTAAACCCATATTTCTTTATGATTTCCTCTGGAGGTAAAACATCTTCAAAGATTTTTCTCATAATCATCTCAGTATTATAATCATTATATTTTTCCTCTTCATACCACTTTATCACATCTATAATCCACTCATCCTTAACACCTGAATTGCGATATAAAAGGTTGTTATAATTCAATATCTTTCTAAGCACCACACCAACCCATGTTGATGCATTCTTAATTGAGATTCCCTCTCTCTTAACACATCTCTCAAACAAATCAGCTATCTCTTTCTCAGATGCTAATGACTCTGCAAGTTTTCTATTTATGTTGTATTCTCTCATAAGACGCTCTATCTTAACATCTGGAAGTTCTGGTAGAGATTGCTTTATAGTATCTATTTCTTCATCAGAAATAATTATAGATGGTAAATCTGGCTCAAAGATATATCCATAATCCTCTTCTGTTTCCTTTTTTCTCATGGAAAGAGTGATGTTCTTGCTTTCATCCCATCTCCGTGTCTCCCTCTCAATCCTTCCACCTCTAAGTATAATGTTTTTCTGTCTTATAATCTCATAATTTGCTGCAATCTCCACTTCTTTAATCCCTGTGATGTTCTTTACCTCTACTCTTTCTCCAATACCTTCTATAGAAATATTGAGATCAGACTTAAAAGTTCCTTTTGATGAGTCAAAGGCATCAATATATTCCAAGATTTGCATTATCTTGTTTAGATATGCCCTAATCTCCTCTGGAGTATTGAAATCAGGCTCTGTAACTATCTCAACTAAAGGAACTCCTGATCTATTATAATCCACTAAGACATAATCCTTTCTATGTATAATCTTTGCTGGATCCTCCTCTATATGTACGCGCTTTATTCTTATTATTTTTTCTTTATTATTTACATGTATCTTAACATACCCCTTAACACCTACAGGAATCTCATATTGCGTAATCTGATAGTTCTTGGCTAAGTCAGGATAAAAATATGTCTTTCTTGAGAAAAAGAACTCCTTGTTTATCTTGCAGTTTAATGCCAAAGCTATTTTTAGCACTATCTCCACAGCTTTTTTATTTAATCTTGGTTTTGTCCCTGGCATTCCCAAACAAACATCACATATTGCTGTATTTGGAGGTAAATCATTAGCGTATACACTATTAATACAATTACAAAATAATTTGCTTTTTGTCTTTAATTGAGCATGCGTCTCAAGCCCCATTATAAATCTTAACTCTTGAAGAGCACTCTGATTCCTATCCATAATATGTTATGTATTAAGATGCAAACTTTTAAAAGATTATATTATTAACAATTATGTATATGGTAAAAGTTATTATTTTATATCATGGTCATGTTGAGATAGCCAATTTATAGAGTGATATCATGTTAAGAAAAATCGTTAGACTCTCTACTCCCTCTCTTTCTATCATCACCATACTCTCTACCACAATATTGATCGTGGTGCTGTCATGTGGTTGTATAAATCACAAACAACAAAACATTATAGAAAACTATATAGATGGCTCAATTATGGTTGATGGTATAGAAAGAACATATCATCTTTATATTCCAAATAATTATAATCCAAATGCTCATTTGCCTCTCCTCATAGTTCTGCATGGTGGTGGAGGAAATGGCAAAGGTATGGAAGAAAAAACAACGCTTGGTGAATTTGATAAACTTGCCGATAAAGAGAATTTTATTGTAGTATATCCTGATGCTTTCAAAAAACATTGGAATGATGGCAAAGAGGATCCATATTCTTATTCTGCCAGACACAATATTGATGATGTAAAATTCATCTCTACACTAATCGATTATCTAGGAAAAAAATATAACATAGATAAAAATAGAGTGTATGTGGTAGGGATGTCAAATGGTGGAATGATGAGCTTTCGCTTGGCCTGTGAACTGTCAGATAAAATAGCAGGAATTGCAACTGTTGCTGCTTCAATGCCAGAGAATCTATATATCTTGTGCCATCCATCAAATAAGATTTCTATATTGATGATACATGGCACACATGATCCTATAGTACCTTGGGAAGGAGGTTATGTGCATATCTTTGGAAAGAGACGTGGAAATGTTGTTTCAATTGAAGAATCCTTTGAGTTTTGGGCAAGGCACAATAACTGCACATTACAATTTAATCAAACATATTTACCAGATATTGATCCTAATGATGGGACAAAGGTATGGAAAAAAGAGTGCTCAAATGAAGAGAATGGAACAAAGGTTATCCTTTATGGGATTGAGGGAGGTGGACATACATGGCCTGGTGGGTTAAGGAGGTTCTCAGAGCAAATAGTGGGAAGAATAAGCCATGACATAAATGCATGCAAAGTCATATGGAATTTCTTTAAAGAAATAAGAATTAACTCCTAAACCCTCTATATCCTTCTCTCTCCATTATGTTCTCAATTTCTTGAATATTCGTGGTTGAATAAACAATTTTGCCATCAAGCATTATGTGTATCTTGTTAGGCTTAATATAATGCAACATCTTTTGATTATGGGATATGATTATAAAAGTCTTTCTCTTCTTTTTATTTAGATCATTAATGATGTTGAATACCTTTTTTAAGGAATCTATATCTAATCCTGTATCTATCTCATCCAATATAATCAATTCTGGATTTAGCAAGAGCATCTGCAAAATCTCGCTTTTTTTCTTTTCTCCTCCAGAAAGATTCTCATTAATGCCCCTATTCAGAATGCTCTCTCTTAACTGTAGTTTTTTCATGATATCTCTAACATAGCCTTTAACCCTATCGCTATCCTCTTCACTTTTATATTTATGATAGATGCTCTGTAAGAAAAACATCATATTTACATGCTCTATTTCAGGAGGTGTTTGAAAAGATAAAAAGATACCTTCCCTTGCTCTTTCATATGGTTTGAGAGAGGTAATATCCTTGCCTTTATATAATATCCTACCACTTAAAATTTTACATTTTGGATTTCCCATAATCGTAAAACATAATGTTGATTTTCCAGAACCATTTGGGCCGAAGATGGAATGTATCTCGCCCTCATTAATTTCCAAGTTAATATCCTCCAATATCCTTTTATTATCAATACATACATTGAGATTCTCTATCCTTAGGATTTCCTTTGACATATAAATCACCATTACATAAGAATTTTTTTATAATTATTTCCTTAATGTTTTTCTTTGAAAAACCTCTTGATTGCATATAAAATATATCCTCATCTCTTAGCCTTGTTGTGTTTGCTCTATGAGTTGCCTTTACATCCTTTGTATGAATTTCCAATCCTGGAATGAACTCTATGTTGCCTTGTTCCAATAGCATTCCTTTTTGATGTATATCTGTCTTGCTCTTATATGCTCCTTTGGTCATTTTGACTAAAACATTGGAAATTATCTTAGATTTGTTTTTTACTAATGCTTTATTTACTATTTTTGATTCTGTTTTTGGCATAAGATGAATAACATTATATTTCATATCTATGGATCCTTCCTTATATGAATATAACCTTGAGGATATTCTTGCTTTGGCTTTCTCTTTTAACGCAATGTCTATTCTCTCTTTTATATTTCCTTTGCTCGCTATCTTCTCAAAAAGATTTAATTCACTACTCTTATCCATATCAATCCTAAAAAATACAAAACAAGAAGTCTTTTCATCAAAATTAACATCATTAATGAGATTTAATTTGGTATCTCTTTTAAGGTTTATGTTTATTACACTATCATTTAAAGAATCTCCATCTAAATTAAATGCCCTCTTATAATATCTTAATGAAGATTTTACATTGTTTTCTATGTTGATATCAATCCTTATAGGATATGGGCTATCATATATCTGCACTATCTGAATATCTTTATTAGTGAGGAAATTTATTGTTAAATAATATTTATATTTTTTATCAACAAATCCTTCTTTGCCTTCCTCTATCTTTATGTCCAATTCTTTTTTATTAAGATAGCGATATATTTTATCGCCTAAAAATATGTTGTTCCCCTTTATTATGATAGCATCACCATACATCATATTTTTCATAATATCACTTTACACCTCATCAAATCTCATTTTCAATTTCCAATCTTATAAGTTCATTAAACTCTGCAGTATATTCCAATGGGAACTCCTTTATCAGTTCTTTGATAAAACCAAGCACAATCAATGTCTCTGCCTCTTCTTTTTTAAAACCTCTACTCATAAGATAAAATAGCATCTCGTCCTCTATCTTTCCAGTCATAGCCTCATATCTCAAATTTGCATTTTTTTCCTCAATTATATTACTTGGGATTGTCTTCCCCTCTGAAACATCATCCAATAAAAGCATATCACATCTTGAGTAATTCTCCGCATTTCTTGCATGTTTATTTATTACAACCTTTCCTCTATTGATGTTCTTACCTCCTTTCCTGCTGATTGATTTTGATATTATCTTTGATTTTGTATTTTTACCTATATGAAATACCTTGCTCCCCACATCCAATATCTGTCCTTGAGAAGCATAATTCATGCTCAGTATATTAGCTCTTGCATAATCTCCAAATAAAAGAATAGAAGGATGCTTTATGGTAATCTTGCTACCTATATTGCTTTCTATCCATTCTATAGTGGCATTTTTATGCACATGAACCTTTTTAATCACAAAATTGTATATATTCTTTGACCAATTTTGAATTGCTATATGTTTTAATCTCGCATTTTCCTTTAATAATATCTCCGCTACTCCCACATGAAGGGAATATGATGAATAATAAGGGGCAATACATCCTTCTATATACTCCATCTCTGCTCCTTTATCCAATATTATTAATGTTCTCTCAAACTGACCAAAAAGTGGTGTCTCAACTCTAAAAAAGGTATGGATTGGAAGCTCCACTTTTGTATTCTCTGGAACATATATAAAACTTCCTCCAGACCATACAGCAGTGTTAAGTGCTGCAAATTTGTCTTCCCTTGGAGAAACAATTTTCCCAAAGTATTCTCTAACAAGATCCTCATGCTTCTTCAATGCTCTATCAGTATCCAAGTATATTACCCCTAATTTCTTTAGATATTTTTTTATTTTGTGATATATTATATTGGAATCAAATTGCGTTGATAATCCTGCAAGAAATCTCTTCTCAATCTCTAATAGGTTTAGATTATTCAATACCTCACGAACCTCCTCTGGAATATCTTCCCATTTATCTGATTTTGGGATATTTTTATCAGTATAATATGTAAGCTTCTCAAATTCAATTTCTTTTATCTTTGAAAGCCATGATGATAAAGGCATGCTCTTGAAAATTCTATATGCCCTTATTCTTTTTCTTAGCATCCACTCAGGCTCCTTTTTTATTTCAGAGATTTTTCTAATAGTATCCTCATTCAAACCCTTAATAATAAGAGGTTTCATAATTCATTATATTGGGATATATTTTTTATAAAATATGATCAATAAATTTTATTCCAAAGGTATTGTCCAACAATTTTTAATAGGGATTTGTTAACGAGAAATCTCGCTCTTACAATCGCATTAGCTCTACAAGGTTTGCTGCTTTGAGACGCTTTCTCAGGAGCTATGTTCCCCATTTTTTTAAATAATATGACGGTATAATTTATAGTTTATGTTAGATATCAAATTCATCATAGAGAATAAAGATGTTGTATTAAAGGATCTAAAGAAAAGGAATGAAGAAGATTTTATACCAAAAGTAGATATAATGATTAAGCATTACAAGACATATAAGAGATTAAAAAAAGAGATTGATTCTTTAAGACATGAAAGAAATATCCTTATAGAGGAAATAACAAACAAAAAAAGGAAAAATCAAAGTGCTGAAAAAGAAATAAAAATGATAAAAGAAATCTCAGAAAAGATAAAAGTACTTGAGAAAGAAATACAAAAAGAAAAAGAGGCATACTTAGAGATTCTCTATGAGATACCAAACATCACACATGAATCTGTACCATATGGAGAAGATGAGAATGACAATGAAATCGTAAGGACGGTTGGGAAAAAAAGAGATTTTTCTTTTACTCCTCGGGATCACATAGAGATATTTAAAAAAAGAGGATGGTTTGATTTGGAAAGAGCAGCCAAGGTATCTGGTTCAAGATTTTACTATCTAAAGGGAGATATCATAAAATTGGAGATTGCACTGATTAATTATGCCTATGATTATCTAACGCAAAAAGGTTTTGCTTTCTTCTCTGTACCCATGCTTGCAAGGGAATTTGCATTCTTTGGTACAGGTTTTCTACCAAAGGGCAAGGAGGATCTATATAAAATAGAGGGGGAGGATTATTATCTTATAGGTACTGCCGAAGTTCCATTAGGTGCTTATCATGCTAATGAGGTCTTGCTTGAAGATGAATTACCATTAAGATATGCTGGGATAAGCTCATGCTTTAGAACAGAGGCAGGAAGCCATGGCAGAGATACAAAAGGCATATTCAGAGTGCATCAATTTGAAAAGGTAGAGATGTTTTCTTATGCTCATCCTGAAAGATCATGGGATGAACATGAGTTCTTAATAAAAACAGCAGAAGAGTTCTATCAAAGCTTAGGTATTCCTTATAGAGTTGTGAACGTATGCAGCGGAGATCTCGGCCCTGTAGCGGCAAAGAAATATGATATCGAGGCCTGGTTACCTGGACAAGGAAAATATAGAGAAATTTGTTCTTGCTCAAATACAACAGATTATCAAGCAAGGAGATTAGAGATAAAATATAGGAGAAAAGAAGGAGAAAAGCCAAAAGGATATGTGCATACATTGAACAGCACACTTACCGCTTTACAAAGAACCATTATTGCTATTGTAGAGAATTATCAAAATGAGGATTGCACAATAACAATACCAAAGATTTTAAGACCTTACATAGGAAAAGATATTCTGTAATGCCAAACTCATCTTCTAATTTGCTCCTTGACATATAGCATAATCTCCTTGCCTATGTCCTTTCCAGTTGCCTTCATAAGGCCTTGTATTCCTGGATTCAAGTTAAGCTCTATAACATAACTTTCTCCATTAGGTAATGTTATGATGTCAACAGCCCCTATGTCTATCCTCAAAACCTCTAAGGATTTTATGGCAATCTCCTCTTCTTCTTGAGTTGGTGCATAGCTCTCCACTCTTCCTCCAACCTTAACATTTGCTCTAATCTCTCCTTGCTTGGCAATCCTTTTCATTGCCCCTATTATCCTGCCCCCAACAACTAATATGCGGATATCATATGGATGTTCTACACGTAGATATTCCTGAATAAGGAACTCTGCCTTTTCCTCAACATTCAATGTGCCTACAAGCTCCCTAAGAGATTCCTCACTATCTATGAACATCACTCCCTTACCACCAGATCCAGAAAGCAACTTTAATATGATTGGATAATTAAAATCAAGAGATTCAATCTTGCTAATGGATCTCGTATAAATAGTAAAAGGAACAGGAATGCCTTTTTTAGCCAAATAAAGAGAGGTTAGGAATTTATCATGCACAATATTTATAACATCCGCTGGATATGGCTTCCTCACATTGTTGAGTTCATATGCAGTAAGTATCTTATGTCCCTCATTTTTTCTTTTTCCATCTATTCTTGGAAGAACATAGCCGGGTTTTGAGATGTCTCTTCCATTATCAAAGATAGAAACATTATCTCCTTTTATCACAAGTTTTACATGTTCCAAAAAAGAAACATCAAATGATATTTTCATTTGCCTTGCACATTCCATGAGTATCTTAGTAGTTTGAGAATACAATCTCGGAACCAGGAATAACAAATCTGTCATAAAATAATAAATAGAAAATATAAAAATTTAAAAAACAAAAATTAATAAATTATCCAAACAAAGCTCCTAATCCAGCAGCTGCCTCTTCTTCTGATTTCTTCTCTTCCTTTTTCTCTTCTTTCTTTTCCTCTGCTGGTTCTTTTGATTGAGTAGTTGAAGGTTGTGCAGCAGGAACAGGAGCAGAGATAGCCTGGCTCATAGCCTCGTCTATATTAACATTTTCTAATGCAGCAACTAATGCCTTCACTTTTGCATCATCAACCTTAACACCTGCTGCCTCCATAACCTTCTTTATGTTCTCCTCGTTTATCTCTTTTCCCGCCTTATGCAACAACAAAGCCGCATATATGTATTCCATGATCAACACCCCTTAATCATTTTAGCATGATTATCCAAACAAAGCTCCTAATCCAGCAGCTGCCTCTTCTTCTGATTTCTTCTCTTCCTTTTTCTCTTCTTTCTTTTCCTCTGCTGGTTCTTTTGATTGAGTAGTTGAAGGTTGTGCAGCAGGAACATCAATTCCAAGCATGTTCCTTATCTCTTCACCAAGACAAGATGCCAAGGATAAAGCTCTATAATGCGCTTTTTGTAATAGCATTTCCATAACCTCTTTTTCATATATCTCAGCATTATATGCCAAGTTAAATGCTTTTTGATGAGCATCGCTTATCTTTAATTTAAGTGTCTCGGGTATATAGTAATTGGCATTATATGCTAAGTTAAATGCCTCCATTGATGCTTGAGTGATGGCATCATAATACTCCTTCTCATCTATGCTTAATATCTCTGAATCATATACCACGCCATCCTCATACATAGCCAAGATGTTTAATCCAACAGGAATTGGCTTTATGTTTAATTTCATTAAAATGTTTGCCTTTTTCTCATCAATGATCTCGCCTTCTTTTGCAATTATGCTATCCTCTTGGATTACTATGCTATTGCCCTGTATCCTTGCCTTAATACCAGCTGATTTAAACTCACTTATAATTGGTCCTGGAGGAATGCCAGTATCTCCTGCAGGAACAACAATATCTTGAGGTGCTACATCTCCTGGTTTTGCAAATGTCATTGTCTTGTTCTTTTCTGCAAATTTATATAGATGAAATGGGTTCTCATTTGTTGTTAATAAACCGACAATCACGGCATTCCTTATATACTCCTTTAATTTCTCAGGAAGATTTAATTTATCAGCAACTTTCAAAAGTACTCTCTTCTTAATCACCTTTATATTTGCCTTGTTGCTCATTTTTTTCCTTAATTCTTGATATTGTGAGGAGGGAAGCTTATTAATATCAACAATCCCTATAACCTTTGCTTCCTTTATTCTATTCTCTATATCTCTTGCCATCTGAATTTTGTATTCATTTACCATCTTTCAACACCTTTATTTTATATCAACCCTTATAGGAACGCTCATTGTCTTCTTTATATAAACGCTTCTTATATTTTGTATTCCATTAGGTAATTTCTTAAGCACAGCATTTAAAACTGCATCATAATTCTTTAATATATCTTCCTCTTTCATGTCCTCATATCCTATAACAACTTGAATAATTGGAACATCCCTGACATTAATCTTTATGGTATTCTTTAGTTTTTTAATCATTTCCTTAGCATCTACATTTGGAGGAACAGGTCTAGGTATTTTTCCTCTCGTACCCAACATCTTACCAAATTCCTTTGTAATCTTAACCATTAACTGTGGCTCTGCTAAGAGATGATCAACTTTCTTTATGATTTTCTTGAATTTCTTCTTATCATTTATAAACTCATTAAGCATTTCTTCTGTTATACTTACATCAGCAATATCTTTATATTTTTGAGTAAGTAATGTTCCTATAACACCAACTTTTCTTGGTTTGGATAAGGGAGCTGGTAATAGTATCTCTTCCTTTATCCTGTTATCAGGTCTTTTCAAATCTAAATCTCTTAAGTTGATTATCAACTCTATACTCTGAGTGAAATTTCTTTTTTTGGAATTCTCATCTAAATATTTGAGTGCCTCTCTTGCTCTCATTAGTTACACCTCTCATTCTTTAAAGTAATCTTCATATTTGCCATCATCAATCTCTTTAAGTATCTCCTTAGGGTCTTTTCCCTCAATGCTAACCCCAGCAGATACACAAGTTCCAATCACAGATTTAACAGCTGATTTTAGTGATTTTATTAGCATTCCTTCCTTTTTCATTTTTGCTATCTTAATCACTTGCTCCATGCTTAAGTTACCTACAAAATCTCTTCCAGGCTGCTGAGATAGTTTCTCAACTCCAAGTTCTTTTTTTATAAGTTGGCTAACAGGAGGGGTTCCTACCTCTATTTCAAATTCCTTAGTTTCTTCATCCACAATAATCTTTACTGGCACTTTCATGCCTGCAAATGCTTTTGTTTTTTCATTAATGGCATCTATTACTGCCTTAACATTAACTTTAAGCTGTCCTAATGCTGGGCCTAGTGGAGGGGCTGGCGTGGCTTTACCTCCCTCAACCAATGCATCAATAACTCTTTGCTTTCCCATATCTCATTGCACCTTCTATGAAGTTATCTTTCTTAATAGCTCTAATTTTATAGTGATAGGAATAGGGATTGAAACATCAATTAACTCTATCTTTGCCTCTTGTTTTGTTTCATCAACAGAAATTATCTTGGCTTTCTCTCTCTTAAATGGACCTCCAACTATCTCCACAATATCTCCCTCATCAAATTTTTGTATGGCAGTTCTTTCTTTGAAGAATCTTTCTATCTCTTCCTTTTTTATGGGTTTTTCAAGTATTCCGCGAATAAAAGGAAATCCTGTTATGGCTTTTTTTACTGTATCATAATCATCTGCCTCAATCAGAATGTATCCTTTTATTTCTGGAATATATGCCACTGCCTTAATAGGTAGTTTCTTGCTCTTTGCATTTATCTCTATGGCATCTATTGCCTGCTTCTCTTTTTTACCTACAACTCTCACAGCATAAATTGGCAAAAGAATCACCTCAAATCCCTATCTTTAACAAATGAATTAAAACATACCATATCACAAATCCTATAAAACCTACAAGTAATAAGCCTATTCCAGCAATCTTTATGCCTGCTATAAATTCCTCTCTTGTCGGTCTTTTAAGCAATTTCAATACTCTCTTATATCTCTCAATATATGTTTTTATATCCATAATATGGCCTCTCCTTCTTATACTCTTTATTTTAAGAACTTTCCCCTCCTGCCACTCCTGGCAGTACTAACGGGGTAAAATTATGAAGATTATTTAATTTTAAAAAATTTATTTGTTTTTCAACCTCCGCACACCAT